>CANQWM010000015.1 GCA_947627535.1 uncultured Acetatifactor sp. | reverse complement strand
AATTAATAAAAGCCGGTTTTCCCTTATTTTATGGGAAAATCCGGCTCTTACTGACTGCTTAAGTGTCGAAGACGGGACTGTATGTTAATCATACCATAAAACCATTTCTATTTCTATAATGTTTCGCTTACTTTTCTATTCTTTTTGTAATTTTTTCCTGTTTTTCTTTCTTTTTACACATACTGCAATAGCCGTACAGCTCCAATTTATGACCTGTGATGACGAAATCCTCCGTCTCCTGCTCCAGATGGATGCCGGAAATCGGGCAGTTTCGCAGCGGTATACGCCTGCGGCACTCCAGACAGACGGCGTAATGTGTGTGCTCTCCGCGGTTCAGGGAATAGGCCGCCGTCCCGTCCTCCATCCAGGCCGTCTTTTCCGCCATGCCGTTTTCTTCAAACGCCGCCAATATCCGATAGACGGTGGAAAGCGCATACCCTTCCCCGCCGTCCCGGGCCGTCAGGCGGAGGATCTGTACGGCGCTTAAGGGTTCCTCTGCCTCCCAAAGCGCTTTGTATACGCTTTTTCTCTGTCTTGTCCATCTCAGTCCCGGGGGATACCGCAGACCGTCCCCCTTCGTTCCTTCGGACGGATACCGCAGACTGTGTTCCTTTGTCTCTTCGGAAGAATACCGCAGACCGTCCTTCTCCGTCCCCGGCTGTCGTCTCTCCATGCTCTTTTCCTGCTTTCTTCCCATACCGCGATATTACCAGACAAACCCTGCTGCCATCCCTGCCGTCACGCCGATTCCGTACAGCAGGCCCAGCACCTTCAGATTTTCCTTTCTGTCGTGATTAACCCGAAACAATACCAGAAGCCCCACGCCGGAACCGGTCAGAAGTCCGGCCATGGCGGCCCCGGGGCCCATCGCACCCTCCAGGTACAGCTGCGTGATCACCACGGAACCGGCACAGTTTGGGATCAGGCCGACCAGCCCCGCCAGTGCCGGTCCCAGAACCGGTCTGTTCAGGACCAGCCCCGCCAGCGCCCTTTCCCCTACAAAATGCAGCGCCAGATTCAGCGCAAACGTGACCAGCAGAATAAAAAAGGCAATCTGCGCCGTGTGCCGCAGCGCGGAACGCACAATTCCCTTTTCGCAATGACAATGCTCCTGCTCGCAGATTTCGTGAATGTGCCCCTGTTTCGCAAGATCCTTTTTCCGGAACAGAAGATCGACGACCATTCCCGCCGCAAGACCGATGGCCGCCTTCGTCAGCAGAAAGCGAACCATCAGTCCCACAGGCGCCTGCTCGGAGATCAGGATCGGCAGCATCTCATCCGACGTGGAAAGATAGACCGCGATCAACGTTCCCAGCGAGATCACGCGCCCCGCATACAAGTTGGACGCCGCGGCGGAAAAGCCGCATTGAGGCGCCATTCCAAGAATCCCTCCCAGGACGGGACCCAGACGTCCGGCCTTCCCGATCAGCCTCTGTGTTTTTTCCCCCGTTCTGTGTTCCAGATATTCCATCGCCAGATAGGCAAGGAACAAAAAGGGAATCAGTTTCAAAGTATCTGTTACCGTATCCCGAATCACTTCCAGCATAGAGCAGCCCTTCCAGAAAATTTTATTTATCCGCCGTTCCAGACGGTCAAAAATTCCAGATGCAAACGAATTGCATCTGGAACTCAACTATACCATATTTTGTCAAAATGTCAAGAACTTCGGGCCGCGCCGTCATTGTGCCAATCTTCTTACGATCTCGGAAACATTTTGTAAGGAAATGAAGGCGTTGTCATCTATATCCATGACGACCTTCTTTAATTTGTTGATCTGAAAGTGGTTGACGATAAAATAAATGATCTGCTTTTCATCTTTGGAATAGCCGCCCGTGGCGCTGACAATCGTACCGCCCGCCCGGAAGTTTTCCGAAAGCGCCGCGGAAAGCTCCTGCGCCTTATTCGTCACGATCATTGCGCATACGGATCTGTCGAAGCCTTCTACAATGAAATCTATCGTTTTTGATCCCACATAGTACGTCACAATGGAATAAAGGGGCAGGATCCAGCTTCTGATAACGATGCCGCAGACAATGTAGAGAAGCGTGTTGAAGATCATTACAAAAGTGCCAATCGAGATACCGATCCTTTTTGCAAAGACTACCGACAATACATCAAGGCCGTCGATCGCCCCGCCGAATCGGATCGTCAGACCGCTTCCGATGCCCGAGATGACCCCGCCGAACACCGCGCACAGAAGCAGGTCGGTTCCTGCCAGGGGAGAGACGAAGTTCACGTCGATAGGCAGGATATGCAGGATCAGAAAAGAAGCCAGCGAATAGACGACAATAGCGTACAGGGAAGACACGGTAAAGGCCAGCCCCTGTTTCTTCAGGCCAAATATAAAAATTGGAAAATTCAGGACAATAAGGAACATGGAAAGCGTAAACGCTGACGGCGTAAGCTGATCGAGCAGCATGGACAGTCCTGATATACCGCTGTCGTACAGCTTTACCGGAAACAGAAACAGAGAAACCCCAAATGCGTTTATCATTCCCGCCGCCGTCAAAAAGAGAAAGTTTCTCCATCTCAATTCTTTCCACTCTCTTTTGAAAACCCGCTTTTGCCCTTTTTGTTTCATATAACCTCTGATACCTCCCGCCCTTAACGCTCTTCACAAACCTGAAAGATGTAGAACTTCAAATAATAAGACTGGTCCGCCGCCCAAAGGATGGGATGGTCGCAGGCCTGGGTGCGGAATTCCACCTGCCGCAGACGCTTATGCGCCCCCACGGCCGCCTCCCGGATGGTCTTTGCAAACAATTCCGGCTCCATGAAATGAGAGCAGGAGCAGGTGGCCAGGAATCCGCCGTCCTTCACCAGTCTCAACCCCCGCAGATTGATTTCCCGGTAGCCTTTTACCGCATTCTTTACGGAATTTCTGGACTTTGTAAAAGCAGGAGGATCCAGGATCACCACATCGAACTTTTCCCCCTTTTCTTCCAGCCGGGGCAGCAATTCAAACACATCCGCACAGACAAACCTGACTCTCTCCTCCAACCCGTTCAATCTTGCATTCTCTTCCGCCTGATCCACAGCCAGCCGGGAAGCGTCCACCCCCAAAACTTCTCTTGCTCCCGCAATTCCCGCGTTCAGCGCAAAAGACCCCGTATGGGTAAAGCAGTCCAGCACTCTTTTATCCTTACAGAAGCGATGGATGGCGGCCCGGTTGTTTTTCTGGTCCAAAAAGAATCCCGTCTTCTGGCCGTCTTCCACATCCACCAGATATTTTACGCCGTTTTCCACGATTTCCACCTTCGTGTCAAAGGGCTCCCCGATAAACCCCTTGCTCCGCTCCATTCCTTCCTGCAGGCGCACTCTGGCGTCGCTGCGCTCGTAGACGCCGCGGATCCGGATTCCGTCCTCGGCCAGCACCTTTTTCAGCGCATCCACGATCACAGGCTTCCATCTGTCGATCCCAAGCGCCAGAGACTCCACCACGAGCACATCAGAAAACTTATCCACCACGATTCCCGGCAGAAAATCCGCCTCCCCGAAAATCAGGCGGCAGCTGGAGGTGTCGATGGTCTGTTTTCTGTACTCCCATGCGTCGCGCACCCTTCCCTCAAAGAAGGCGGCGTCGATCAGCGTATCCGCCTTTCGGGAAAGCATCCGCACCGTGATCTTTGACCGGGTATTGAGATAGCCGCAGCCCATACGGTAACCGTCAAAGTCCCTGACCTCCACCACATCTCCATTTTCAAAGCTTCCCATGACGGATGCGATCTCGTTGTCATATATCCATGCGCCGCCCGCTTTCAGGGTGCGTCCCTCGCCTTTTTTCAGCGTTACAATGGTCTGATACATTTTCGTTCTCCTTCCCGCCGTTCTTTCAAATCCGTATTCTCTCGCCTGTTTTCAGGAAAAAGCACGTTCCCTGCCACAGCCCTCTCTCAAGAAGCCGGGATATGATGTCCTGCATTCTGGGATCCAGCCTGTGATAAACTCTCTCTGCCTTCCAGGGAAGTCCCTCCACATATTCCCTGTCCCGCTCTTTCAGCGCCGATAGAATCTCCTGATATTTCCCGGGATCACGCTTTAAGATCAGCCCGAAATCGCAGGATATATATGCGTTTTCCACTCCGTTTTCCGCGGTCTTTTCCTGCAGGAGGGCTACGATCCCTTCCGGTCCCCTCTGCCCCGCCGCAAGGTCGTGCCATTGGGGCGCCGGCGTTTCCCGGCAAGGCTGCTCTACCCTGCGGAAGCTCGCCCTTCCGTATGAATCGTATTCCCTGACATAGCTGGCCTTCTTTTCGACGACGCATCCGGGCTCCTTTGTCAGGATAACGCCCGTATCCAGCAGGCGTTCCCAGACTTTCTGTCTCACCTGCTCATAAGGCGTTGGGAAGTCCAGTTTTTCCGCCACCTGTTTCACCGTGCAGCCAAGATCGGTCAGATGGCGGACAGCACCGCCGCTTGCGGCTTCATACACAAAATTATGCAGTGCATTCTGAAAATAAGACGATTCTGCCATAGCCGTCTCTCCTGACTTCAATGCTCCGGCGTTTCCTGCCCCAGGCACGCTTCCCCTTCAACGCGCTTTTCCAGAGAGAGAAGTTTCTCCTTCACGGGTAGCCCGCAGCCAAACCCTACCAGCTTTCCCGTGCTGCCGATCACCCTGTGGCAGGGGATCAGAAGCAGAATGGGATTGCGGTTGCACGCCATTCCCACCGCCCTTGCGCCTTTCGGGTTCCCGATCTCCTCCGCAATCTCGCCATAGCTTCTCGTCCTGCCATAGGGAATCCTGCGCAGCGCTTCCCAGACGGTTTTCTGGAAGGGCGTTCCCTCCGCTTTCAGGGGAACGGTAAATGTTTTCCGCTCTCCCGCCAGATACTCTCTCACCTGTGCCGCGGCGCGGGTAAGCAGCGGACTTCCGCCCATGCAGTCCCCCGCCGGAGCCGGTCCCAATGTAAGCCGCACGATGCAGCCGTCTTCTTCCGCCAGATACAGCCGTCCGATCTCCGTATCCATACAGGTTCCAAGCGCCATCCCTCTTTTCCTCCCTCCAAAGAGGAATCCGGGAGCGTCCCTCACCGGATTTTTCACCCCAAGTATTATTATAATATTGGATTTTCTCTTGACAATCAATGGCTTTTTATATATTATTTTACTGTTACCAGACGGCGCGTGGCTCAGCTTGGTAGAGCGCTGCGTTCGGGACGCAGAGGTCGCGTGTTCGAATCACGTCGCGCCGATCGCAAAAGCAGGACCCTTTTCAGGGTCCTGTTTCTTTCACGGAAAGTTTTACGGAAAGGTATGGTATTTCTATGCTGCCGGATGAGTTCGCGGAGAGAATGGAGGGGCTGCTCAAAACGGAATACGGAGCGTTTCTGGACGCGCTGGAGCAGAAGCAGCATCAGGCACTGCGTCTCAACCGGCTGAAAAAGGACGCGGAGGGAAAAAGCGCCGCGGAAGTTTTTGCGCCCCAGGACAAAACACGCTCGCAAGTGCCCTGGGCAAGGGACGCCTATTACTATTCTTCCGGGGAACAGCCCGGGAAGCATCCCTTTCACGAAGCCGGACTTTACTATATTCAGGAGCCCAGCGCCATGGCCCCCGCGGAGATCCTTGCGCCCAAGCCGGGAGAACGGGTTCTGGATCTGTGCGCCGCCCCCGGGGGAAAGAGCGCCCAGCTCGCCGCGGCTCTTGCCGGAACGGGCCTGCTCGTCTGCAATGAGATCCACCCTGCCCGGGCCAGGATCCTCTCCGGAAATCTGGAACGGATGGGCGTCTGCAACGCCCTTGTGACAAACGAGACGCCGGAACGGCTTGCGCAGTTTTTTCCGGGTTATTTTGACCGGATCCTGGTGGACGCCCCCTGTTCCGGAGAAGGCATGTTCCGGAAAAACCCGGCCGCCTGTGAGGAATGGAGCCCCGAAAACGTAGCGCTCTGCGCCCGGCGGCAGGACGACATTCTGAACCGGGCCGCGGAAATGCTCCGGCCCGGCGGAAGACTGGTCTATTCCACCTGTACCTTTGCGCCGGCGGAAAACGAGGGGAGCGTCAGCCGGTTTCTGGCCGGACACCCAGACTTTTCCCTTCTTCCCATCGATAAATCCGCCTTTGGAGACGCCCCCTGCGACGGCGTCCCGGAATGGGGAGACGAAACGGACGGACGCCTGGTAAGTACCTTGCGGCTGTGGCCCCACCGGATAAAGGGGGAAGGCCATTTTGCGGCCCTGCTGGAAAAACAGGGCGCCCGGGAAGCCGCCATCCGTTCCTGTCCCGCGGACGGCCCCGTAAAGCAACTTCCGGAGAAGGAAGCGGAAGCGCTTTTTTCCTTCTGCCGGGAAAACCTGACACCGTTTCAGGGCAGTCCCGCGGAACAGCTTGCAAAGGCCGTGGGGCTGAAGGAAGAAACCGTTTTCATCCGATTCGGGGACAATCTTTATCTGGTTCCGGCACAGATGCCGGATCTGAAAGGACTGAAGGTGCTTCGGCCCGGTCTCCATATCGGCTCGCTGAAAAAGGACCGCTTTGAACCTTCCCACTCGTTTGCGCTTGCCCTTCAACCACAGTACGCCGCCCATATGTGGGATTTTGGCACAGACACTCCAAAGGCCCTCTCCTACCTGAACGGCCAGACCTTTGCCGCAGAAGGGGAAAAAGGCTGGTATCTGATCTGCCTGCGGGGGTTCAGCCTGGGCTGGGGAAAGCTGGCCGGCGGAGTCATGAAAAATCATTATCCCAAGGGACTGCGGCTTCTCCCGGGATAGTCAGATTTTACGGTCTCCTTTAAGACGGCCAGATTCCCTGCACCGGCAAACCGCAGAAGACACGGCAGCAAGCCGCAGAAAGGCAGAGCAGAAGGCAGATGAGAACACGGATCCTTTACGAGGACAAAGATATTCTGGTCATACAGAAGCCCCCGGGACTGGCTACGCAGACAGCCCGGGTAGAGCAGCCGGATGTAACCAGCGAGCTGAAAAAGTACCTTGGCTCTTCCTATCTTGGAATCGTCCATCGGCTTGACCAGCCTGTGGAGGGGCTGCTGGTCTTCGGAAAAAACAAGGCGGCGACCGCAGCCCTGGCCGCGCAGCTGAGGGGAAAGGGAGAAAGCAGGGAACTGAACAAGCGCTATTATTGCGTTTTTTGCGGGAAGGCCCCCGAAAGCAGCGCCGTTCTGACGGATCATCTTTATCGGGACAGCGCCGGAAATGCCGTTGTAACCGGTACGGACGGCGCCCGGCCGGATTCCGGGGCAAAATATGCCTCACTGAAATACCAGGTCATTGACACGGCAGAGCTTTCTCTGCCAGACGATACGGTTTTACAGGAATCCGGTCTTTCTCTTCCCATCGTTCTTTCCCTGGCGGATGTTACGATTCAGACCGGACGTTTCCACCAGATACGGGCTCAGTTCGCAGCCCATGGGATGAGCCTGCTCGGCGACGGCAGATATGGCGACAGCCGCAGCCGCAGGATCTCGCAGCTTTTAGGAATCCATGGGGCCGCACTTTGCGCCTACCGTGTGGACTTTATCCATCCGATCTCCCGAAAGCCCCTGTGTTTCCAGGTGCGTCCGGAGGGACCAGGGTTTTCATTTTTTACTTCATTCCCCCGTTGACCTGCCGCGCACAGGCAAAATTCTGCAATGAAAAATTTTGCGTCATAGTTCCGGCCAAAAACAACCATACTATCTTCGGAAGACAGCAGAAACATTCTTTTGGGAAACGGGAAGGTGCGTATGGTGGAAAAACTTGGACACAATCGGTTGGTCATACTGGTTCTTTTGACGGGAGCAGTCTATTTTTTTCTAAAGGTGATTGCGCCGCTGACGGCGCCGGTGCTGATTGCAATGCTCTTTGTGACCATATTCGGGCCGCTCCTGCAGAAAATGCAGAGCCGTCTCCATATCCACCGTCAGGTGGGGGCGATGCTTCTCCTTCTTGCGGCCTGCCTGATCCTCGGCCTGCTTGTCTGGGTGCTGTTTTCCTGGATCGTGGGAAGCCTTCCGGACTGGACCGGCGGTCTGGACTCCCTGGAAAAAACACTTGCCGTCATCGTGCATAACACCTGCGGCGCCGTGGGAAAGGCAATCGGCATTGACAGCGCTTATCTGGAGCGGACGATCTTTTCCCGGATTCAGGAGGGATTTGACTATTTTCAGCAGAAGGTTCTGCCGGGTATGCTTTCCCAATCCCTTGAGCTTGCGCGATCTCTTGCCGCTTTCGGCGGGTTTCTTTTGATCTTTATCATCGCCACCATCCTGCTGGCCAAGGACTATGATAATTTTATGAACCGGCTTCTGGACCGGGAGGAATACCATCTCCTGCTTGAAATCATCTGCGGCATTATCCGTTACATTGCGACCTATGTGAAAGCCCAGCTTATCATCATAAATATCATCAGCATCCTGGCCGCAGTCGTATTGGGTCTGTGCGGCATTCATAACGGGATCCTGTGGGGACTTCTGGCAGGTATTCTCGACTCCCTGCCCTTTATCGGAACCGGAATCATTCTGGTGCCTCTCGGTATCCAGCAGCTTTTTTACGAAAATTACGGCCGTGCCGCCGCATGCTTCCTTCTGTATGTAGCCTGCATCGTCATCCGGGAAGCTCTGGAGCCGAAGCTGATCGGCCAACGGGTAGGCGTTCCCCCCATCGCGATTCTAATCTCCCTCTACGCCGGAATCAGGCTGTTCGGCATCTGGGGCATTGTGGCCGGCCCTCTGGGCTTTGTAATCGTCTATCAGACCTATCAGAGCCTGGAACGACGTTTCTACAGGGAAAAACCGCCAAATATAAATTGACGAAAAATCCCCCGTGTTCTATGATAGACACATAAAACAAAAGAACGGAGGCCGGTACAAATATGTTCCGCAGATTTCTGGAGACCGTGCTGGATTACATGGTCTGTGTATATCTCATCCTGATTCTGACACTTATGCCGTTTTTTAACCGGAATGGCTATCATTATATCGGCACGGATAAATCCTATTTCTTTGATTCAGTATGCGTATACATGGGAAGGATCCTGATCCCCATAACCGTCCTTTACCTGGGGGCGCTTCTGCTGCATCTGAAAAAGGGGGCATGGAAAGCGCTTAAGGAAACCTTTTCCGTGACGGATCTGTTTGCCGCAGGCTATTGTATTGCCCTTGTGATCTCCTGTCTCTGTTCCCGCTACAGGCAGGACTGCTTCTGGGGTGCAGATGGATGGTATATGGGCTTATGGCCTCAGCTGTTTCTGGTTCTTAGTTACTTCTTTATCTCAAAACTCTGGAAACCGAGAAAATGGATTCTCTGTCTCGGCCTATCCGCATCCTTTGTCGTGTTCGTTCTGGGATATCTGAACCGGTTCGGCGTTGATCCGCTGCACATGGATATCGGGGTTTCCGGATTCATTTCTACCATCGGAAACATTAACTGGTACTGCGGATACCTGGTATCTGTTTTCTTTGCGGGCATGGCTCTTCTCTGGCAGCAGGGTTCCCGCCATCCGTGGAAAATCCTCCTGCTTTCGCTCTATGTGATGACGGGTTTTGCAACTCTTGTCAGCCAGGGAAGCGACAGCGGCGTTCTGACGCTTGGCGCCGTGATCGTAATCATGTTCTGGCTTTCCGCACCGGACCAGGGCAGGATGAAAATGTTCTGGCTGGAGATGACGCTCCTGGGATGCGCCTGCACGGTCACATACTATGCGCGCTGGGCTGTATCCGCCAAAGGCGGCGTTTATTTAAACGGGTTGGGAAATCTGCTCACCGAAGGGAAAACGCCCTTTATCATGACATTTGCGTCATTTCTTGTTTTGGTTCTTCTCTCCGCGTGTATAAAAAGAGACCGGTATCCCGCTAAAACGTTTCGGGTCCTGGCCAGAATAATTATGATAATACTGTCAGTTTTTGCGGCTGCGTTTCTCATCCTGACAGTAATGGAAACACGCTCTCCGGGAAGCATCGGCCCGCTTTCTCAATACGCTGTCTTTCACTTTAATCCCAGCTGGGGAAGCAGCCGCGGCGCCACCTGGACCGCAGGATGGAACTGCTTCAGAGAACAGAATATCCTGAAAAAGCTCGTGGGAATCGGGCCGGATGCCATGTCCTTTTATCTCTATCAGGACGGCAGCACAAAACTTCTGGAATTCGTACAAACATCCTTCGGCAGCGCAACCCTCACAAACGCGCACAACGAATGGCTTACCATACTGGTAAATGTCGGGGTGCTGGGCCTTGCAGCTTTTGCAGGGATGATTTCCACCGCCATTTTCCGGTTCATCAGCAAGGCCGGCAGAAACCCTGTCGTATGCGCCTGCGGCATGTGTGTGTTCGCCTATACCGTCAATAACATCTTCAGTTTTCAGCAGGCCATGAACACCGCCACGATTTTTGCAATTCTTGGGATTGGAAGCGCTTTCCTGCGCACGCAGAACCAAGAGCAGCCGCCCTTTCAAACAGCGCCCCATTAGGCCGCCAACGCGCCTATAAATGCAGCCAGTTCTTTATTTTCTGCAGTCTGTTTGTTCTTTTCTGCCTTTTTTCCGCCTTCTCCTGCTCCAGGCTGGCCTGCTGCTGTAACCGTTTCTGTCTTTCCTGTATGCATTCCTCAACAAATTCTTCGAGTCTGGCAACTTCTTCTTTCCACTGTGCGTATATTTCCTCCGCCGGTTTGCTGCGCAGATAGCTTTCCGAATAATGAAGACCAAAGCATTTGTACGACATGGTACTTCTTACCAGCCGGTCATATTCAATCTCATCCCTGACCCACAGCTCGGCTTCTGTGAGCTCACTGGGATCCCTGGTGTCTATTTCATACTCCTCAAGACCCACTATCTTCATTAAAATTTTCTTTGTCTTTTGTAAAAATTCTTTATTCATCCAATGTTACCTCCCTTGGTTACCATCATATCACATAACATTTAAATATTCTACAATTTTCCAAAAATAATTTATAAAATGTAAAATTCTTTTCTATAATTGTCGACAGACAGACAAAAAAACAGAGACGGTCACCGTCTCTGTCCTTTTTGCCTGTTTCTGTTTTGTATTCCTGCTCTTTTTGTCCCTATACCTTAAAACGATACCCTACGCCCCAGATCGTCTCAATATACTGAGGCTTTGCGGTATCCTTCTCGATCTTTTCCCGTATCTTTTTGATGTGTACGGTGACGGTCGCGATATCGCCAATGGAATCCATGTCCCAGATCTCTCGGAACAGCTCTTCCTTCGTAAAAACGTGGTTGGGGTTTTCCGCCAGAAACGTGAGCAGATCAAATTCCTTGGTGGTAAATACCTTCTCCTCCCCATCCACATATACCCTGCGGGCGGTTTTATCAATACGGATCCCCCTGATCTCCACAATATCGTTCTGAGGCTTCTGATTCGTTCCCACCAGCCGCTCGTAACGGGCAAGATGCGCTTTTACCCTTGCGACCAGTTCGCTGGGGCTGAAGGGCTTTGTCATATAATCATCAGCCCCCAGGCCAAGCCCCCGGATCTTGTCGATGTCATCCTTCTTGGCGGATACCATCAATATGGGAATGTTCTTCTCCTCCCGGATCCTGCGGCATACTTCAAAGCCGTCCACGCCCGGCAGCATCAGATCCAGGATCACAAGATCGTAATTCCCGGCCAGCGCGGTTTCAAGGCCCTCGTCTCCCGTATTACAGATGTCTGCCTGGAAATCGCTGAGCTCCAGATAGTCCTTTTCCAGATCCGCAATTGCCACTTCATCCTCAATGATCAGAATTTTGCTCATAGCTTCCTCCGTTCTGCCGAATCCGGCGCTTTCCCCTCTGTTTTACGTCTCGGTTGTTTTTACTTTCCGCCCTGTAATTCAACATACTTTCTCAGGACAAAATGCATACAGGTCCCCTCGCCCTCTCTGCTGGTAGCCCATATGTACCCTCCATGATCTTCCACGATCTTCTTTACAATGGAAAGCCCTATCCCGCTGCCGCCCTGGGCCGAATTGCGCGAGGCGTCCGTGCGGTAAAACCGCTCAAAGATTCTGGGGAGGTCCTTCTGCGCAATGCCCTTGCCGTTGTCCTCGATCTCGATCCGGACGGAATCCCCATCATCCAAAATTCGGATATCAATGGTGCCTTGGGGCTTATCCATATACTTTACACTGTTGCTGATAATGTTGTTGATGACCTTCTTCATCTGCTCCGGGTCGGCAATGACACGAGTGTCAGGTGAGGTCAGATTAGAGTAATTCAGCCGGATGTTCTTGGACTCCAGATCCAGTCCCACTTCCTCCACACAGTCTCCAAAATAATCTGCCACATTAATGCGGTGAAAGTTATACGGGATTCGGTTGTTGTCTATGCCTGAATAAAACGTCAGCTCATTAATCAGCCGTTCCATGTCATTGGCCTTGTTATAGATGGTCTTGATATATTTGTCCATCTTTTCAGGCGTGTTGGTGACACCGTCCATGATTCCCTCCACATAACCCTTGATAGCGGTTATCGGCGTCTTCAGGTCATGGGAAATATTGCTGATAAATTCCTTATTCTGTTTTTCGTTCTGCCTGCCTTCCTCCGTGGATTCCTTCAGCCGCAGTCTCATATCTTCATAATTTCGGTAAAGCTCGCCGATCTCGCCCTTCGCATCCGTCTGCAGCGCGTATTCAAAGTTTCCCTCCTTGATCTCCTGCATCGCCACGTTCAGCTCATTGACCGGGTCAAAAACTCCCTTATGGATCCAGCGGGTCAGCATCACGCCTGTAAAAATCAGGATCAGCACGATTGCGATCATCATGTCCACAAGCAGATGCCTGGAGATCAGCGCATTTACCCTGGAGATCACAAAAACGCTTCCCCGGCTGCCATCGGGAAAAGTAAAGTCAAGCTGCTTGACAAACTTGTCAAACTCTCCGTAATAATAACCGGAATCCTCCGACGTATCTCCCTCGCCATAGTCGGGAAGCCTGGAAAAAATCAGTTTTGCCGCCTCTTCATTTCCGGTATAGTAAAGCTCCGCGTCCTTCCGCACAATAATGTAGGTGGATTTCCGGGAAATTCCGGAGCTTACCCGGGAGAGGTATTCTTTGTCCGCCAAAAGAGAAGGATCGTCCTCCGCCTGCTTCTGCAGCACAAGATAGACCTCCTCCGTGGAGTTTACGATCTCCCGCATGTTCTCAGACATATAGCCATAATCCATGCGCTCCATAGGCAGGCCCTTCTGCGTATTCATCAGATAAAGCCCTATGATGCAGAACGCGCAGGCAATCAGCGCCAACGGCACTACTATGATGATAATAAAGGTAACTCTCAGTCTGGTCTTAAACTTCATAACGCCCCGTCTCCATAAAACCACTATCATCATACCACATTTCCCGTCTGAAAGTGTAAACTGGGAAAGATATAATCCTTAAAAAAATATAAACTTTCAGCATGAATTTACAGAAGATAATTTTTTTAAAAACTGTTGACATGCCCCGGCATTCATTCATATAATTTAATCAATCCACACAATCAGGAAAGGAGATATTTGCTATGAAATTTGTGTGTCAGGTATGCGGTTATGTTTATGAGGGAGACGAGGCTCCGGCAGAATGTCCTATCTGCCATGCGCCCGCTGAAAAATTCACCGCGCAGTCCGGTGAGAAAACCTGGGCGGCAGAGCATGTTGTAGGCGTTGCAAAGGGCGTTCCCGAAGATATTCTGAAGGATCTGCGCGCCAACTTCGACGGCGAGTGCTCTGAGGTCGGCATGTATCTTGCAATGTCCAGAGTAGCCTTCAGAGAGGGCTATCCCGAGATCGGCATGTACTGGGAGAAAGCCGCTTATGAGGAGGCTGAACACGCTGCAAAGTTCGCCGAGCTGCTTGGCGAGGTCGTTACCGACTCTACCAAGAAAAATCTTGAAATGAGAGTGGACGCCGAAAACGGCGCTACCGCTGGTAAGACCGATCTGGCAAAGAGAGCAAAGGAGCTGGGTCTGGATGCGATCCACGACACGGTACATGAAATGGCCCGCGACGAGGCGAGACATGGAAAAGCGTTTGAAGGTCTTCTCAAGAGATATTTCGGCTGAGTGGGAAATCCGGCTTCACGGTCGTATCGGCACGGTAGAAATACCGTGCCGCATTTTGTATCTCATTATTTTTGGTATTTTCAAACATCCAAGATTCCTGTATACTGAAATTGTATCGGAAACGCAGGAAATGCAGGATCATCAAAGGAAAGGAACAGGGACAGTATGGAAAAAATTGCAAGTTTTACCATAGACCACATTAAACTGAAGCCCGGGGTATATGTTTCCCGAAAGGATCATGTAGGGGCGGAGGTGATTACCACCTTCGATCTTCGCATGACAAGCCCCAACGATGAGCCCGTGATGAACACGGCGGAGGTACATACCATCGAACATCTGGGAGCCACCTTCCTTCGGAATCATCCGCAGTATAAGGACAAGACCGTTTACTTCGGTCCCATGGGCTGCCGGACCGGATTTTATCTTCTGCTGGCCGGAGATTACCGCTCTGCCGACATCGTCCCGCTGATGAAGGAAATGTATGAATTTATCAGGGACTTCGAGGGACAGGTCCCCGGCGCGGATCCCAAAGACTGTGGAAATTATCTGGATATGAACCTTGGCATGGCAAAATATCTGGCCGGGAAATATCTTGACGAGGTTCTGTACGTCATTGACGAAAGCAGGCTGAACTATCCTCAGTAGGCGGCGCAAAAGTCAGCTTGACCGTTTCGGCCCGTGCAGGCGCATACGCCGGGGCCGCCTGACCGCCCCA
The DNA here is from genome assembly GCA_947627535.1 of uncultured Acetatifactor sp. Taxonomy (GTDB): domain Bacteria; phylum Bacillota; class Clostridia; order Lachnospirales; family Lachnospiraceae; genus Acetatifactor. Next base: position 45,726 of record CANQWM010000015.1, on the reverse strand, counting down.
GCGCATGACCAGCCGGAATGAAAAAGAACCGCACCGGAAACCACAGCAGGAAAGGAAAAAGAAAAATGAGTAAAATCGGAATCATCGGCGCTATGGAGCTTGAGGTGGAATCCCTGAAATCAGAGATGTCCGTCTCAAGGATCGAAAAAAAAGCCGGCATGGATTTTTATGAGGGTACTTTAAACGGCACATCCGTAGTGGTAGTGCAATGCGGCATCGGCAAGGTGAACGCCGCCCTGTGCGTCCAGCTGCTGGCCGACCTGTTTCAGGTAACGCACATTATCAACACCGGCGTGGCAGGCTCCCTGAACGCAAAGCTTGATATCGGAGATATTCTGATCTCTGTGGACGCCCTGCAGCACGACATGGACGTCACCATCTTCGGCTATCAGCCGGGAGAGGTTCCGCAGATGGGCTTCCGGGAATTTAAGGCGGACGAGCGCATGGCAGAGCTTGCAAAGGCCGCCTGCGAAAAGGTAAACCCCGATATCCATGTAATACCGGGAAGAGTGGTCAGCGGCGACCAGTTTATCTCCAGCAAAGAGGTAAAACAACGTCTGATCCAGCAGTTTGCAGGCGACTGTGCGGAGATGGAGGGCGCCGCCATCGCCCACGGCGCATATCTGAACGGGATCCCCTTTGTCATCATCCGGGCGATCTCAGACAAGGCGGACGACAGCTCGGAAATGGACTATCCCACGTTTGAAGCCGCGGCGGCAAAGCATTCGGCCGCACTGGTAAAAGAAATGATCCGGAGCATTTAAGCTCCGGATTTTTTATCCAGTATCCGTTTACTTTTTCTTAAACACCAGAAATTTACTGATAAAGTAGTTTCCTATCATGACCAGCACCGCCACAAGGATCCTGGAAATATTCTTATCCACGCCAAGATAGTTCACCAGCAGGATCATCATGACGGCGTCCAGCGCGAGAGTCGCCAGTCTTCCGCCGGAAAACTGGAGGAACTCTTTTGCTATTCCGGGCTCATGGCTTTTGAACACATATTTCCGGTTCATCACGTACCCGAACACAACACCCACCACCCACTGGATCACACTGAGCGTCCCGTTCTGCCAGACGATCTCTGCATCCAGAATCGTATATGCGCACAGAAACCACGCCGCCCACGACACAATGGTGTTCAGCACTCCTACAATCAGGTAAACAATGATCTCTTCATATTTTACATATAGCGCCCTGCATTTTTCTATCATATGTCTTCTCCGTTCCTGCGAAGTCTTTTTGCTTTTCTGTTTTTCGTACCTTCTTAAGGATTCACAATATTTCTGCTCTCTCCCTGCAGAAAGGCTTTGATATTCCGGTACGCTTCCTCCACACATCGTGTGCGGGCCTCCACGCTGGCCCAGGCCAGATGGGGCGTGATGATCAGCCGGCTGCTGTCCTTCAGCCTGTACAGGGGATTGCTTTCCTCCAGAGGCTCCTTCTCCACCACATCAAGCCCTGCTGCCGCGATCTCTCCCGCCATCAGCGCCTCGTACAGATCGCTGTTGTTGACCACAGGCCCCCTCGCCACATTGATCAGAACGGCAGAAGGCTTCATTTTTTTCAGTGCCTGGGCGTCAATAAAATTCCGGGTCAGATCGCTCAGGGGACAGTGCAGCGAGAGAAAATCGCTTTCCTTTAAAAGCGTGTCCTTATCCACCCTTGTGTATTCCCTGCAGGTGCTTTTCCCCGTGACAGAATAAAACATCACCCTGCATCCGAAGGCGTCCGCGATAGAAGCCACGCGCCTGCCAATGTTTCCCATACCCACGATTCCCCAGGTCTTTCCCTCCAGCTCCGCAAAGGGAAGGTCAAAGTTAGAAAATCTGTCCTGGGCGCTGTACTGTCCGGATTTCACATATTGATCATAGTGAATGAGCTTCTGGCTTAAGGCCAGCGCCAGCGTAAAGGTGTGCTGGGCGACCATTCCGGTACAATAATCCCTTACGTTCGCCACTTTGATTCCCCTTGCGCTCAAATATTCAAGATCGCAGTTGTCAAAGCCCGTTGCGAACTCGCAGATCAGCTTTACCCTCGGCGCGTCCTTCAATGTCTCTTCCCGCAGGGGGGACTTGTTGGCAATGATGATGTCCGCGTCCTTTACCCGTTCCCGCACCTCGTCCGCCGTGACTGTGTTCGGGTAAGCCGTTACCTCTCCGAAGTCGCCGATACAGTCCACGGAAATATCCGGTCCCACGCTGTTGCGTTCCAGAATCACTATCTTCATGCTGTTTCCCACCTCGCCGTTTCCACGGCGCATCATTTTATATTATAAAACGGCGCAGCGGCGCGAAAATGCACTCCGCCGAAAGCAGAGTGCATTCCGTGATCCGTCTTATTTCAGTCTTGCAAGCAGAGCTTCCCTCTGTTCCTCGTATCCGGGTTTTCCAAGCAGAGCGAACATGTTCTTTTTATAGCTCTCCACGCCGGGCTGGTTAAAGGGATTCACGCCCAGCAGATAACCGCTGACACCGCAGGCAAACTCAAAGAAGTAGAACAGCTCGCCGAGATAAAATTCGTTCACCTCGGGAATGTTTACCACGAAATTCGGCACCTGCCCGTCTGTATGGGCCAGGATAGTTCCGTTCATGGCGCTCTTGTTTACAAAATCCACCGTCTTCCCGGCAAGATAATTCAATCCGTCCAGATCCACGGGCTCCGTGCCGATGACGATCTCCTCTCTGGAGGTCTCCACATTCAGCACGGTTTCAAACAGGATCCTCGCGCCGTCCTGGATAAACTGTCCCATGGAGTGCAGATCCGTGGTAAGGTCCACGCTTGCGGGGAACAGTCCCTTCTTGTCCTTGCCCTCACTCTCGCCGTAAAGCTGCTTCCACCATTCGGACACATAGTGCAGAGCGGGTTCATAATTTGCCAGAACCTCCACGCTCTTTCCCTTGCGCAGGAGAATATTACGCAGTGCCGCGTACTGCAAGGCGTCGTTGCTCTCGAAATCGTTTTCCAGCGCGCGCTTTCTGCCGCTTGCCGCGCCTTCCATCAGCCGGTCGATATCAGCGCCGCTGACCGCGATGGGAAGCAGGCCCACTGCGGTAAGTACGGAAAAGCGTCCTCCCACATCGTCAGGCACCACAAAGGTCGCGTACCCCTCTTCGTCGGCGAGATGCTTCAGGCTTCCTCTGGCCTTGTCGGTGGTGGCATAGATCCTTCCCGCCGCGCCTTCTTTGCCGTACTTCTTTTCCAGCTTTTCCTTAAACACGCGGAATGCGATGGCAGGCTCCGTGGTGGTGCCGGATTTTGAGATCATATTGATCGAAAAATCCCGGTCCCCGATCACATCCATCAGGTGCTTCAGGTAAGTGGAGCTGATGGAGTTGCCGCAGAAATAGATTTCCGGCGTTTTTCTCTGATCCTTTCCGATCACATTGTAGAAGCTGTGGCTTAGAAATTCAATTGCCGCCCTCGCGCCCAGATAGGATCCGCCGATGCCGATCACAAGCAGGACCTCGGAATCGCGCTGAATCTTCTTCGCAGCCTCTTTAATCCTTGCAAATTCCTCCCTGTCGTACGCCACGGGAAGGTCGATCCAGCCAAGGAAATCATTTCCGGCGCCGCTTCTCGACACCAGCACCTCCCTCGCATCCAGCGTCAGCTTCTTCATATAGCCGATCTCTTCCTGTGAGATAAAAGAATCGGTTTTGGAATAATCAAATGTAACCTGTTTGCTCATACTCTCTGCTCCTTTTCCCGGATCGCCGCTTTTTCGACTTTTGCGCGCCAGTCCGCTTTCCCTAAGTGTAGCAAAGTTGTATGGCAAATTCAAGCAAAAAGATAAATATTCCGCCTGTTTCTTCCGCTTACAGCGCCAAAAATTCTCTCAGCAGCGTTTCCAGTTCTTCATCGGATGCAAAAGCAGGGGAGCGGTCTGCTTCTTCTTCGGCCGGCCTCCGCTCCTTTCCACTTAGTCCGTCTTCTCCGTTCCGGTCGGAGAACCGCTCCGCAACTGCCAGCAGATCTTTCTTTTCCTCCGGCGTCAGCTTCCCCGATATGGGCATCAGCTCCACTGTTTTTTTCTTTTTTTCCCCGGCAGAAATACGGTTCTTTCCCCTTCTTCCGCCGTTGCTGCTGCCAAACGCTTTGACGGCGCCGGGCGCGCTGTCAAAGATTTCTTCCCCGTAAAGCATCTCGATATCCTGCTTTGTCACACCAATCCTGGGAGAGAGATGATTTTCCAGATAATCCACAAGATTTACCTTCAGCACTCGTTTCTTTCCCTTGATATCCGCAATGGCGGATACCGAAAAATACAGATACAATCCCAGAAAACTCACAATATAAAACGGAAGAATGTCTCCCAGCGTCTTTCCCCCAACGATGCATTTACAGATACCCACGCCGGAGAACACCACGGACAGCAGCATCGTCTGACCGGACAGGTGATACAGCATCGTATAGGAAACATGTCCGAAACTCAGTCTGTTCAGGAACTTGTCCACAAAAACGGGAATGTTCGCCACGCCGTTGCTGAGCTGGTAGCAGTTGGCAAATTTCAGCTTGCATTGTTTCAGCATTTTGTTTCTGGTTGTCGCCATATTGTCCGTTTCACGGATCAGCCTGTGATAAAGCAGCCCCAGAAAGATCCTGAGAAAAAGGCTCAGTCCCAGAAAGGACAGCATCAGCGCCGACATGACCTTTTCTTCCCAAAAAATATCAAACATACGCCACCTCCTGACTCTCCCCTGTATTTTACCTGAAATATGCCTGTTTTTACAGTTTTTTTCATCGTCAGGTTTCCGCATATTGCGGCATTTCCCCGCGTCCTTTTGACGGGCCTCGGCAGCTTTTCCGCCGCATTCTGTCATTTTGATCCGTATTTTGTCAGACGACAGCAGCCCACAACAAGACGGAAAACGATACCGTGCATGCAATTCATTGACAAAAAAAAACAATGAATGTAGAATAATAAAAACTGATATATATAATCAGAGGAACACAAAGAACATACCAGAAAGGTGGAAAAAACATGAAATACAAAACGCAGGGCACTTGTTCCCAGGAAATCGACATTGAATTAAAGGACGGCGTCATCGATTCCGTTTCGTTTATCGGCGGCTGTAACGGCAATCTGCAGGGCATCAGCGCCCTTGTCAAAGGCATGAAGCCCCAGGATGCCATCGACCGTCTGAAGGGAATCCGGTGCGGGATGAAATCAACCTCCTGTCCCGACCAGCTTGCCCACGCGCTGGAAAGCATGCTTTAACTGCTTTTCTTTTTGAATATTGCCGAGAAATATTGCTGAGAAAAGAGATGCTGCGATATGAAAAAAATCGTCTTGACCGGCGGCGGGAGCGCCGGACATGTCACTCCCAACATTGCGCTTCTCCCCGCCTTAAAAGAGGCCGGATTTGAAATCACGTATATGGGTTCCTATGACGGAATCGAGAAAAAACTGATCGGCGACTTTGACATCCCCTATGTAGGTATTTCCACCGGAAAATTCCGGCGCTACCTGGATGTCAAGAACCTGACCGACCCTTTCCGGGTCATCAAGGGTTTTTCGGAGGCCCGGAAATACTTAAAGTCAAACAAACCTGACGTGGTGTTCTCCAAGGGCGGGTTTGTCAGCGTCCCCGTAGTCCGGGCAGCCGCCTCCCTCGATATACCCTGCATTATACACGAATCCGACATGACTCCGGGACTTGCCAACAAGCTCTGTCTTTCGGCGGCGCAGAAGATCTGCTGCAACTTTCCGGAAACCCTGAAACTTCTCCCCGCGGATAAGGCGGTTCTCACAGGCTCTCCGATCCGGGCCGAGCTCTCCCAGGGAAACCGGCTTGCGGGGCTCAATATGTGCGGGTTCAGCGCAAACGATCCCGTCATCATGGTGATTGGAGGAAGTCTGGGGGCTGCCAATGTAAACAAGGCCGTCCGCGACGCCCTTCCGAAGCTTCTGACCGATTTTCAGGTGGTCCATCTCTGCGGGAAGGGGAAAGTCGATAACCTGTTGCTCAACACGCCCCGCTACAAACAGTTCGAATATGTGAAGACCGAGCTTAAGGATCTTTTCGCCATGGCTGACATCGTGATCTCCCGGGCCGGCGCAAACGCCATCTGTGAACTGCTGGCGTTAAAAAAGCCCAACATTCTTATTCCTCTCCCGGCCTCCAGCAGCCGGGGCGACCAAATTTTAAACGCCAGGTCTTTTGAAGCGCAGGGATTTTCCATCGTGCTGAATGAAGAGGACCTGACCCCGGAGCTGCTTGGAGACAAGGTTCATGAGCTCTATTTTACAAGACAGATTTATCACGACGCCATGAGCAAAAGCGGACAGATGGATTCCATTCACACCATCATGAATCTGATCCAGGAAGCTGCCGCTGCGTCAAAGCCGTAACCATCCTGCCATCCCATATATTATCTGACATTTGTGTCATACTGCGCTCTTTCGCCGCCGATGTATTTCGGCCTCGTCCGGGCGCAGACAACATGGGCGTCTCCGATCCTGTCCGTGCGGATCCTCACCGGAACTGCCACATCCTTCAGATGCATACCGATCAGGGTATCGCCGATATCCATTCCCGCATGGGCCTTCACGTGCTCTACCGCAACCGGACAGTCAAACGCCTTATAGGCAGCCGTGGCGAAGGAACCGCCTGCCTTTGGCTGAGGAACCACATTCACGATCTCATAACCATAGCGCTGCGCAGCCTCCTTCTCCATAATCAGCGCCCTGTTCAGGTGCTCACAGCACTGAGCCACCAGAAAGACTCCCGCCTCCTGAGCCGCCTGATACACGCCGCCAAACACCGCCTCCGCTACATCCGGGCTGGAAAAGGTCCCGATCGTAACGCCGCCAACCTCGCTGGTGGAACAGCCCACCACGAACAGCCATCCTTCCTCCATCCCCGCTGTTTCCAGCAGTTCCCTGGCCGCTCTGTACGCTTCTTCACCAATGATTGTCATTTCTTCCGTCATACGCAGGTTCCTCCTGTCGGAACAATCTTCACTGCTCGCCGATATATTTTACCTCGCCGGGCTTTACTACAAGAATACCCTCTTTCGAGCTTACCCATACATCCACCGCGGTGGGGTTGTGCATGGTGAGGCCGTCCGCTGAAAACTCCTGTGCTCTCGTCGCCAGGATATAGTCTGCAATTTCCATATTTGTCGCGTACCAGATGTCTTCCCTATCCTTCATCTTTTCCACAAAGGCCTCTATTACGCTCCAGTCACCGGAACGCCCGAACTCAAAGCTGTGCCCCCAGACATACATAAGAGGCAGCTCATAAAAATCCGCCACATGCAGGAACTGTTCTCCCAGCTCCATCAGCCTGCTGTCGTGATGACAGGTGGGGTGCCACGCCAGAAAATCCGCAGGCGGGAAAAATCCTCCCGTTCCCTGAACCGTGCGGGAGTATTTTATGCCCAGCTTTTTCGCTATGTCCATCACATCCCCGTCATAGCTCCCATAAGCATAAGACAACCCCTGAACCAGCCCGCCGGTCAGCTTTTCCAGCGCCTTTCTGTCCTCCTGAAGCTCCAGAACAAGCTGCTGCCTCGTGAGCGTAGTGGGATTCCTGTGCCAAACACCGTGACATGCGATCTCATGTCCCCGATAAACTTCCTTTACCTCCTCCGCGCCGATGAAGGTATCGCGGTCTCTTTCCGGACCAAGGTTTCCGGAATTTAAATGAAAGGTAGCTTTCATCCCCGCGCTGCGAAACAGCTCGGCCAGCCTTCTGTCGTAAACCTGGCCATCGTCATAGCTGAAAGTCAGCGCCTTTCTTTTTGCCTGTGGATACACAAATCTCATCTTTTCTCACCTTTCTCTGAAGCGTCTTCAACGCCGGATCTTTTCCTAAAGTTTTCAACATTTTCCGCCCTGGCCGCTATCAGGAGCCAACGGTCCAGCGTCTCCGCATCCTGCTCCTGCAGGATCCTTTGCCGGAGGAAATCAGGCACGGTTCCTGTCTCTGATAACAGGCGCAGAATGCTCTCCGCTTTCCCTTCTGCTCTTCCCTCCGCCCGCACATAATCTTCCCGGGCATTCCTGTCACGGATCTCCTTCAACTTTGCCTCATGCATCATCCGCAATGTCCTTTTCAGGCTCATGACTCTGACCTCTTTAATTGCCTCCAATACTCCACGACTCTTCGCATCTGCTTCCAGCATATCCAGTTCCTCCTCCGTCCGCGCATTGAACAGCCGGATCCAATCGTCCACACCGCCCGCGCCGTTCAGCGTCTTGTCCAGCTCAATTACATGGATCTCCATCCTGTCCGAAAACTCATGTCCGGCTCCGTCCCGCAGACGATATACCTTATGATACTCCGGAAGGTCATCCAGACGAAAGCCCAGAATACTGATACAGATGCATTTTTTCAGCTTATCGTATTTCTGCCCTGTCAGCAGCCCATCCGTAAACATTTTTGACCAGTAAAACAGACTTCGTCTGTCCCAGTAAGACATCATTCTGATCTGCAGCTCGATGTTCACTCTGCTGTCGTCATTCAGCTCCATGACCACATCCAGGATACCCTGCTTCTGTTTCCAATACTGCTTCCACAACCAGGTATCGGCCAGCCGGACCGAGCGGATCTCCTCCAACGGAATTTCCAGCACATCGCTGATAAAATGCCGGCGCACTTCCTCATTCCGGAACAGATACTTAAAGCTGAAGTCGTACTTCAATGAAATGATCTCTCCCATTCCTTCTCCTCCTGTTTTTGCAGGAGAAACAACGGAATGTCCCTGAAATCGAAATCTCCTGCTTTTAAATTGTCATGTGGTTTTAAAAGCATAGATCTCAGACTCATAAGACAAAAGAATTTGTTTTATAAAAATAGAATAAATATGCTTTGAATAGATGGTAACATGGTATGTCCGAAAATGCAAGAGCAAATTTGACTTTTGCGGCCTCTCTTTGACTTTCACGGCATCACTTCCGCAATATTCGTGGGAATACTCAAAAATACAACACCCTTTTAGCCAAACCGGAATATAGTAGATAGAATCTTAGTAGAATACCGGAGATACTTTATGCAGCTGGTTCCTTCACTCCTGTTCGGCATTTCAGCCAGTCTGGATGCCCTGCTGGCAGGCGTCAGTTTCGGGCTCCGGGGAATACACGTCCGATTGCCGCAAAATCTTTTTATCAGTCTGGTCGCCCTGCTTGGCACCTGCCTGTCCGTGGGCTGCGGAGGTCTCCTGACCCCCCTGTTTCCCCCTGCGATAAGCCACTTTGCGGGCAGCCTGATCCTGACTCTCTGGGGTATCTGTTATATCGCAGGATGGTTTTCCAAGGCCCTGCGGGACCGCCGATCCCCCGACGGGGCGGATTCTGGGACGGCCGCCCTGATCTCAGCGGAGCATCCGCCCGAAAGTCTGGCCGCGGGGCAGATTCTTCTGCTTAGTCTCACACTGTCCGCCAACAATCTTGGGATCGGCCTCAGCGCCAGCATTGCCGGCCTTACTCTTGTCCCCGCGGTCATTGCGACCTTTATCTGTTCTGTCCTCTTTTTGTACCTCGGGAACCGCCTTGGCCGAAGCAGACTGATGCGGCTGATCGGCAGCCTCTCGGATCCCCTGTCGGGCATCCTGCTCATCAGCCTTGGCCTGGTCCAGCTTCTTGTCTGAAATACCGCGGAACGGACTCCTGCCCGTTTCGCGCTACATAGTCTTTTGATAGGCATCAAGCGCGTTTCGCGCATAAAATCCGTCTTAGTTGGAAAAAATAATTTCGATCAAATACCGACGAAAGCAGGTGCCCCTATGAATCTGTCCGCAAAGCTGGAAGAAAATATAAAGTATCTGAAGGAAACGCTGCCCCTCGAAAAAAGTTTCGACCTGATACACAGAACGCTAAAGCTGGGAAGGACAAGCGCCTGCTTTCTTGGCGTAAACGGATTTTGCAAGGCCGAGCTCCTGCAGCAGATCTTCTCTGATCTCCAGAATCCTCTGTACATGAAAGATGATAAAATCGAAGACATCGCCGAATATGTCAGTGCAAAGATCGGTTACGTCCAGGTAAGCCTTACCGGCTCCTGGGATACGGTCCTGCGAAACGTGCTCAGCGGGCCGGCTGCCCTTTTTGTAGACGGTTTCCCACAGGCGATTCTGATCGACGCGCGGACTTATCCTGCAAGAAGCATGACAGAGCCGGATCTTGAAAGAGTTACAAAGGGCGCCCGGGACGGCTTTGTGGAAACCCTTCTGCTTAATGCAAACCTGATCCGCAGGCGGATCCGTTCTCCGAAGCTTTGCTTCTCCCTGCATTCCGTAGGCACGGAAAGCCAGACAGATGTAGCCCTTGCCTACCTGGAGGATTCCGTCAACAGGGAGCTTTTAGACCGGATCCATGAAACTCTTGACAGCCTGAACGTCACTTCTCTGACCATGGGCGCCAAAAGTCTGGAAGAACTGCTGCTGCCGAAACGCTGGTGGAATCCGCTTCCCTCTATCCAAATGACAGAACGGCCTGATGTAGCCTGCAGTTATCTGTCGGAGGGACATATCCTGATCCTGGTTGACAACTCTCCTCTCGTCCTTGTTCTGCCAGGCACTATTTTTCAGTTTACACAGAGTCCGGAGGATTATTATAACAGTCCCCCGGTAGGAACCTATTTTCGGCTGGTCAGGTTTCTCTGTATCCCTGTAAGCCTGCTTTTAATGCCCTTATTTCTGCTTTTCGCGGCATACTACACGGATTTTTCCCTGCGCATCGGTCTTCTGTCGGAGCCGGTAACAGCCGGACAGGTTTTTTTCTATGTTCTGGCAGTAGAATTTCTGCTGGATCTTTTTAAATACTCCTCCGCTCTGAGCTCCGGGAAATTTTCCAGCTCTCTCTCCCTGATCAGCGGCCTTATCATCGGAGATATCGCCGTCAGCCTGCACTGGGCTTCCGCGGAAGTACTGTTCTATGCGGCGGTGACGCTCCTCGCCTCCCTTTCCATCAACGGAACCGATTTTGCTGACGGCCTCAAGGTCTATCGGATCCTTCTGATCCTCGCCACAGGATTCTGGGGATTAGCCGGATTCTGCACCGCTCTGGCGCTGGTCCTTTTATCCGTCGCCACAACGCCCACTTTCGGAGGGTTCAGCTACTTCTGGCCGCTTTTTCCCTTCAACAGAAAGGCCCTGGGGAGGCTGCTCCTGCGCAGTCCCACACCCAAGGCCCAGCCAGCCAGCATCTGGAACAGAGGCAGGATCAAAACAAACAGATAGAGTTCGTCATCCCTGTTCATCCAGATACAGCTGCGCCCGGTTCTGGATCTTTTCGATCACATCCTCCAGCTTTTGATTTCCCTCCAGATATCCCTCCGATTCCTCATACACAATGTCCAGAATAGCCTCCGTCCGTCTTGGCAGAAACCGCGCATCCTCGTAGGCGTCCAATGTCTCCTGCTTCGTCTCTTCGTTTAAAGGCGCTGAAATCACTCCGTACCCGCCCATGTCCGAATAATACTCCCAGGCGATATCCCAAAGCTCCTTTTGTACCGGCTCCGAATAACAATCCTGCCCGTCCTTGCTCAAAACATAAGAGAGAAAAGCGTACGCGCCTTCCAGATGCTCCGTATTCGCGTTGATCATCAGCGTACCTCCCGCTGTCCGCTCACACTTATAATGAGGACCGTCGTCAAAGTAATACCCCACCGGAACGCTCCCCGGGCAGAAGAAAGACAGACTGTAGGACGGCGGATTCTGCATACTGACAGGATAATCATGCACCACCGGCTCATACCCCTTTTTTCCGTCCTCCCGGTATCGCTTCGACACATCCAAAAGCTTGGAGAAAAGCGACCCCGTAAAGTCACAGGTCTTTTCTTCCCAGTCGATCATCCCCCAGAGATCCTCCGATCCCTCCAGAAAATACGCAAGGATATATCTGCCTCCCATCCTCTGACCAAGAAACGAACCGTGTCCCGGATACTCCAGCAGAAGATCCGCAAAAGACTCTATATCCTGAGGCGGCTGACTGTCCCCCAGAACCTCCGCATCCACACTATAACCTGTATACAGCGCTGACGGGCTGACTCCGTAAATCCCATCCCCCGAGACAGCGGTGGCATACGCCGGGAAAAATGACTCCAGCGTTACGCCGCTCTGTTTCAGATAAGGAGTCAGATTCACCAGCACCCCGCTGTCCATGATCTCCTGTGTGATGGGAAATACGTCATTTGTCATAAGATCCGGTCCGTCTCCCGCTCCGACCTCCACGGACAGCCGGTTTCGCATGGTTTCCAGTTCCTCTCCGTATCGGCATGTCTGCAGTTCCACAAAATATCTGTCGCTTTCCTGATTAAACTTTGCCACGACCTCGCTGAAATTGTCCCCGCCGGATTCGGACACAAGCGCGAACGTGAGCACGATCTTTTCCTTTTCTCCATCCTGTCGTCCGCTTTCCTCATCGGAACTGTTTTCCACCGGGGGCGTTTCCCAGCCCAGCCCCGTTGTGTGGCTAAACTCCCCGTCGTCGGCGTGATATAAGATCTCAATGTCCTCCGACTCCTGAGATTCCTGCGCCGTCTCTTTGGCGCCGCAGCCGGATGAAAAAAACAGCGCCGCAGAAACGAAAAGGGCCATTCCCCCCATCGGTCTTTTTCTCTTTGTGTGATTGTTTGCCATGGCGTTTCCCCCTTTCCCGTTATCCGTTTCCTGTCCGGTCTTACCGGTTTGATCTTGTTATAATACCTATTTTACCCCCCCTGGAACAGCCCGGCTTCCATAACAAAAGTGCCGCAAAAAGCCTGCTGCGGCACTTTTACTGAACCCCTTTCCTTATTATCCCTGTTCGTCCAGATACAGCTGCACACGGTTCTGGATCTTTTCGATCACATCCTCCAGCTTTACGTCTCCCTCCAGATATCCCTCCGATTCCTCATACACAATGTCCAGGATGGCCTCCGTCCGTCTGGGCAGAAACCGCGCATCCTCATAAGCGTCCAGCATCTCCAGCTTTGTCTCTTCGTTTATAGGCGCATCGATTGCTCCGACTTCACTCAGCTTCGCTGAATACTCCCACGAGGTATTCCAGAGCTCCTTTTGTACCGGCTGTCCATAAAAGTCCTGTCCGTCCCGGCTCAAAACAAAGGACAGAAAGGCGTACGCTCCCTCCAAATGCTCCGTGTTCGCATTGATCATCATAACGTCCGAAGATGGAGCCAAACAGGTGTAATGAGGCCCGTCGTCAAAGAAACAGCCCACGACGATGTTTCCCGGAAACTGCGACGATATTTCATAGGACGGCGGTCTCTGGATATACAAGTCATAATCATTCACCACCGACTCATACCCCTTTTTCCCATCCTCCCGGTATCGCTTCGACACGTCCAGAAACTTGGAAAAAAGCGGCCCCGTAAAGTCACAGGTCTTTTTTTCCCAGTCAATCATCCCCCAGAGATCCTCCGACCCTTCCAGAAAATACGCAAGAATATATCTCCCTCCCGTCATCGGACCAAGAAACGAACCATGTCCCGGATACTCCAGCAAAAGATCCACAAAAGACTCTATATCCTGAGGCGGCTGACTGTCTCCCAGAACTTCCGCATCCACACAGTAGCCGCGAACCGACATCTCCGGGATAATCGCATAAATCCGGTCTCCGGAAACCGCATAGGCGTATTCGGGAAAGAAGGTCTCCGTCGTCACGCCGCTCTTTTCCAGATAAGGGGAAAGGTCCACCAGTACGCCGCTGTCCATGATCTCCTGAGTGATGGGAAATACATCTCCTGTCAAAATATCCGGTCCTCCCCCGGCTCCCACTTCCACCGACAGTCTATCCCGCATGGTGCCCAGTTCCTCTCCGGTATGACATGTCCGCAGTTCCACACTATATTTTGTATTTGCCTTATTAAACGCCTCCACCACTCTTTCAATGGTACTGCCGGTGTTCCCCACCACGGTTGCAAGAGTGATCACGGTCTTTTCTTCGGGCTCCGTCTCGCTTTCCGCCGCAGAGCTGCTCTCTTCCGGCGAGATGCTTTCCATTTCACCCCATTTGCGGTTATACTCCCCGTCGTCAGCGTGATAAAAGATCTCGATATCCTCCGGCTCCTGAGATTCCTGCGCCGTCTCCCCGGCGCCGCAGCCGGATAAAAGCAGCAGTGCCGCGGAAACCAAAAGGGCCATCCCCCCCATCGGTCTTTTTCTCTTTGTGTGATTGTTTGCCATGGCGTTTCCCCCTTTCCCGTTATCCGTTTCCTGTCCAGTCTTACTGATCCGGTCTTGTTATAATACCTATTTTACCCCCCGGAACAGCCTGTCAAGTCAGCCGTTTCTTCGGGCCGGTTTCTGTTCCTTATCACCCCTGTTCGTCCAGATACAGCTGCACGCGGTTCTGGATTTTTTCGATCACATCCTCCTTACTTCTGTCTCCCTCCAGATAATCCTCCGCTTCCTCATACACAATGTCCAAGATGGCCTCCGTCCGCCTTGGCAGATACCGCGCATCCTCGTAGGCATCCAATATCTCCTGCTTCGTCTCTTCGTTTAAAGGCGCATCAATTGCTCCGACTTCACTCAGCTTCGCTGAATACTCCCACGAGGTATCCCAGAGCGCCTTTTGTATTGGCTCTCCATAAAAATTCTGTCCGTCCCGGCTCAGAACAAAGGACAGAAAGGCGTACGCTCCCTCCAGATGCTCCGTGTTCGCATTGATCATCATAACGTCTGTAGCTCCAGCCGAAGTAGTGTAATGAGGGCCGTCGTCAAAGAAACAGCCCACGATGACGTTTCCCGGAAACTGCGACGATATTTGATAGGACGGCGGCCTCTGGGTAGACACGTAGTAATCATTCACCACCGGATCATACCCCTTTTTCCCGTCCTCCCGGTATCGCTTCGACACATCCAGAAACTTGGAAAACAGAGGTCCCGTAAAGTCGCAGGTCTTTTTTTCCCAGTCGATCATCCCCCAGAGATCCTCCGACCCCTCCAGAAAATACGCAAGGATATATCTCCCTCCCATCATCGGGCCAATAAACGAACCGTGTCCCGGATATTCCAGCAGAAGATCCACAAAAGACTCTATATCCTGAGGCGGCTGACTGTCTCCCAGAACTGCCGCATCCACACAGTAGCCGCGAACCGACATCTCCGGGACAATCGCATAAATCCGGTCTCCGGAAACCGCATAGGCGTATTCGGGAAAGAAGGTCTCCGGCGTCACGCCGCTCTTTTCCAGATAAGGGGAAAGGTCCACCAGCACGCCGCTGTCCATGATCTCCTGAGTAATAGGAAATACTTCACCGGTCAGAATATCCGGTCCTCCCCCGGCTCCCACTTCCACCGACAGTCTCTCCCGCATGGTCGCCAATTCATCTCCGGCATAACACGTCCGCAGTTCCACACTGTATTTTGTATTTCTCCTATTGAACTCCGCCACCACATCTTCAATGATATTGGTCGCATTTTCACCGGTGGGCATTACCTCGGTTGCAAGGGTGATCACGGTCTTTTCTTCGGGCTCCGTCTCGCTTTCCGCCGCAGAGCTGTCCTCTTCCGGCGAAATACTTTCCATTTCACCCCATTTGCGGTTAAATTCCCCGTCGTCGGCGTGATATAAGATCTCGATGTCCTCCGGCTCCTGAGATTCCTGCGCCGTCTCCCCGGCGCCGCAGCCGGATAAAAGCAGCAGCGCAGCAGAAGCCAAAAGGGCCATCCCCCGCATCGGTCTTTTTCTCTTTGTGTGATTGTTTACCATGGTGTTTCCCCCTTTCCCGTTATCCGTTTCCTGTCCGGTCTTACTGATCCGGTCTTGTTATAATACTATTTTACCCCCCCGGGACAGCCTGTCAAGTCAGCCGTTCCGATCTGACTGTATTCCGTTTCCCTGTTCTCCTCCGCCTTCACCGTATCCCGATTACTCCTTCACCCTGATCTCCATACCCTTGTTGATATTCCGGATCCGAACGCTCTTATGGCTTCCGCCGTTCTCTCCGTCAAGGGTCCACGCCACAGGCTCCTCCGCCTCCAGGTTCAGACTGGCAGTACGGAAGCTGTACATGACATTTGTGTCAATATCTCGGTTTAAAAGTGAAATGATAATATTATTCAGTTCAATGGGATTTCTGGGCCGCTTGATCAGCGTCACTTCAAAAAGCCCGTCGTCAAGCTTTACATTCTTTCCCGTAATATTTTTAAAGCCGCCTACAGACAGGGAATTGGTGACCATGCCGAAGATAAAATCCTCCGTCACGGTCCTGCCCTCCCAGCTCACCTGCATGGGAAAGGATTTGATGGACGGCAGCCGTTTCATTCCCTCCAGCAGATACGCCATATGTCCCAGCAGATTTTTCGCGTCCTGTCCGGTCTCATAGGACACTTCCGTAAAAAGCCCGAAAGCGGCGACATAAACAAAGATATCTTCGTTGAACGCGCCGATATCACAGGGGAAATTTTTCCCTTCCACGACGATCTGCGCCGCCCGGAGCATATTCTTCGGCAGAGAAAGGCTTCCCCCGAAATCGTTTGTGCTTCCCGCGGGAATATAACCGATAGGAGTGCGGAAACCGCTCTCGATCATACCGGTCACGGTCTCGTCCAGAGTGCCGTCCCCGCCGCTGCACACCACCAGTTCGTACTCCTCCGGACGCGTCTCCATAATGTGCCTGGCATCTCCTCTGGACTGTGTGGGGCATACCGTACTTTCATATCCTGCCTTTGCAAAAATATCAAGGATATCCGCCAGTTTGGTCCTGATTTTCGCCTTGCCCGCCTTGGGATTATAAATAAAAAGCAGTTTCTTGCTCATAGTCTTCTCCCGTCTGCCGTCTCCGGTGCCGTAACCGGCGTCTCATATGTGTCTTGTGCCAAAAAAGGCGAAACCAACAGTAATCCATTGACTCCGCCCTGTCTTTAACCTTTATTCGTTCTTACCGCTGAGGAACTGTTCGATCCCCTTCAGTGCTTCCTGCTCGTCGGCGCCCTCTACGGAAACCTTCAGCGCCTCGCCGTTATCCAGGCCGAGACTCATCATTCCCATAATGCTTTTTGCGTTCACTCTCTTTTCTCCGGATTCAATGTAGATCCTGCTTTCGTATTTGCTCGCTTCCTGTACCAGAAGAGCGATCGGCCTTGCCTCAAGGCCGCTCTCCAGCCTGATCTTGATGTCTCTGACTATCATGTTGCTTCCTCCTCATTGATCGCGTTTTAATCTATTGTCAGGAATTTATGATCTGCACCTTAAGCTTTCCGCCAGCTCGCCAAGCCTGCGCAGGCGATGGTTAACTCCCGATTTCCCAATGGGAGGAGAAAAGCATTCGCCCAGCTCTTTCAGCGGAAGAAGCGGATATTCCAGACGGATCTGCGCCATTTCCCTTAAGGGTTCCGGCAGATTCTCAAATCCATAATGATCTCTGAGATATTCGATTTCCTCCGTCTGCCTTGCGGCAGCGCTTACAGTCTTCGCAATGTTGGCGGTCTCACAGTTTACCCGCCGGTTCACGGAATTTCTCATCTCCTTCAGGATCCGGAGGTTTTCCAGATTCATCAAAGAGACTGGCGCTTCGCATACATTCAGAAGATCCACAATTCCGGAACCTTCCTTCAGATAAACCACATAATATTTTTTTCGGAGAATGATCTTTGACTCAATGTCAAAGTTTCCCATGATCTCCTTCAGCTGTTTTGCCCTGGCTTCATCCGCACAGTCAAATTCCAGATGATAGCTCTTGGAGGGATCGCTCATGGAACCTGCCGCCAGAAAAGCCCCTCTGAGAAAAGCTCTCTGACAGCAGGAATTTTTCAAAAGCAGTCTGCTGACAGGCTCATCCGGATTTCCAAACTTTTCCAGAATCTTTTTCATCTCCTGCCCGCTCAGCTCCAAGCCCGATTCAATATTAAATGTTTTTTTCAATAATGTAAAGCTTTTTCTGATAACGGCCTTATTTTCTGTCTGAAATCCGATGGTATAACGCCCGTCCCCGCTTCTTCCGTACTGTCCGCAAAAGTGCAGAATCGCGGCAAGCTCCGCTATCTGACAATGTCTTGCCGGACTAATGTGCCTCGCAAGTTCTTCCTTTACCTCGCCGGAAAAAGACATCCTTTTCTCCATTTCCGCGCTGCCTGGCTGCGCATGACCCTAACCGGTTTACCGGGGGCATCAGGCGGTCACAGCGCGACGTCTCTGTGATACAGCTTTATGCCGTAGGTTCCCTGATCCTTCATACGCTTGTACAATTCGTTTGCAAGCGTAACGCTCCTGTGCCTGCCGCCGGTACAGCCCACAGCCACCACCAGGCTGTGCTTGCCTTCCTTCACATAGTTCGGTATCAGAAACCGGATCATGTCCACCAGCTTCTCCATAAAATTTCCCGCCTCCGGGAAACTCATCACATAGTCCTGAACCTCTCTGTCGTTCCCCGTCTTGTGCTTCAGCTGATCAATATAATAGGGATTTGGCAGAAAACGTACATCAAATACCAGATCCGCATCCGCCGGAATACCGTATTTGAACCCGAAGGACATCACCGTGACCATAAGATTGTTATATTCTTCATTTTCCACAAAAATACGGTCAAGCTCTTCCTTCAGCTCTCTTGTGAGAAGATGGGAAGTGTCGATAACATAATCCGCGCTCCTGCGCACATTCTCCAGAACCTTGCGCTCCTTCTGAACCCCGTCCTCCACTCTGCCCTCCGGGGCCAGCGGATGAACACGTCTGGTCTCTTTATAACGCTTAATCAGCGTTTTTTCATCCGTCTCCAGAAACAGGATCTCAAAGGCATATCCCCTGCTTTTCAGCTGTTCCAGAATCCTGGTGGCGTCTTCAAAGGACTGGTCGGAGCGCACATCCAGTCCCAGCGCAACCTTGCTGACCTCGCTGTTTGGCATTGTGATCAGCTCCACAAATTTTTCCACCAGAGATAAGGGAAGATTGTCCACGCAGTAAAAACCCGCGTCCTCCAGCATTTTCAGAACGGTGCTCTTTCCGCCTCCGCTCATGCCTGTCACCACTACAAATCTCATAATGCACTCACACTACTCCAAATAAATGACCTCTGTCTCCAGATCCACGCCAAACCGCAGTTTGACGCGCTCCTTCACCTCACAGATCACATCCGTCACGTCCTGGGCGGACGCTTTGCCCACATTGACAATAAATCCGCAGTGCTTGTCGGAAACTCTCGCGCCGCCGATCTGATACCCGCGCATTCCGGCATCCATGATAAGCTTCCCCGCAAAATATCCCGCCGGCCTTTTAAAGGTGCTTCCGGCGCTGGGAAATTCCAGAGGCTGCTTTTCCCGGCGCTTCTTAGCCAGCTCTTCCATTTTTGCCCGGATCTGGTCCCGGTCTCCCTCCTTCAGTTCAAAGGTCACTTCCGTGACCGTAAAGGAATTTTTTTGAAGGACGCTGGTCCGATACCCAAATTCCATAGTCCCGTTGTCGAACTCCAGGACTTCTCCTCCGGGGCTGACCACCTTTACCTGCTTCACGACTTGACTCAGTTCTCCATCATAGGCTCCGGCGTTCATCACAACGCCGCCGCCCACCGTTCCCGGTATGCCGGATGCAAACTCCAATCCAGACAATCCGGATTCCAGAGCCGCCTTCGCGGTCTGGGCCAGGGTCGCGCCCGCCTGCGCCACAATACAGTTACCCTCCGTCCGGATTCCGCTCATCTTCCGTCCCACCTGCAGGATGACGCCGCGGTAGCCGTGATCACTGACCAGAACATTACTGCCGTTTCCCAGAATAAAGAACCGCTCTTCCACCAGCGTCAGATATTTCTGAATATTCTTTAACTGCTCCTCGTTCTCCAGCTCCACCAGGCAGTCGGCAGGTCCTCCTATCCGAAAGGTGGTATGATCCGCCATCGGCTCCTGCAGATGTATATTATTCTCCGGCACAAAATTTTTTATTGCTTCAATTACCGCTTCACTGACCATTTTTCCTATTCCTGTTCTGACATGCTGCTCTAGCCCCGAAGGATCAATCCCGCTGCACCATAAATACCGGCGTCATTTCCCAGCTGAGCCAGCGCCAGCCTGACGCCGCGGCAGGGCGGGAAGACATACTTCTGCAGCTGCGGCTCCACGAATCCAAGCAGGATTTCCCCCGCCTTGGAGACACCGCCGCCGATCACAAAAACCTCCGGGTTTACCACATTTGCAACCATGGCGAGCCCTTTCCCCAAATAACGGCCGAACCGCTGGGCAATCTCAATAGCCACACCGTCTCCCGCCTTCACCGCGTCGAACACAGCCTTTGCCGAAAGCGTCATGCCGCGCAGCGAGCTGGGCTTTTCGTCCTCCGCCAGCCTTCTTACCGCAAGGCGTACAATGCCGGTTGCGGAAGCATACTGCTCAAGACAGCCCCTGTTTTTACAGCCGCATTCCTCTGTCTCGTCGTCCTCAATATGAATATGGCCGATCTCTCCTGCCGCTCCTGTGGCTCCCGTAATGATGTTGCCGTTTATGATGATTCCGCCGCCCACACCGGTTCCCAGCGTCACCGCTACCATATTGGCGCAGCCTCTGCCGCCGCCCTTCCACATTTCGCCGAACGCGGCCGCGTTTGCGTCATTTGCAGCCTTTACTGGTATCTTAATATATGCGCGGAGCGCATCCGGTATGTTAAAAGGCTTCCATCCGATATTGACGGCGCCTCCCACCAGGTTTCCCTCGCTGTCCACCGCACCCGGCACTCCGATGCCGATTCCAGCCAGCTCCGCTTCGGAGATACCCTTCTCTTCCTTTTTCTTCAGAAGGCTCTCTGCCACATCCGGCAGAATCCTTTCGCCTCCGTTGTCCTTTACCGTAGGGATCTCCCATTTGTCCAGCACACTGCCCGCCTCGTCAAAAAGGCCCATCTTCACCGTTGTGCCGCCTACATCCACTCCGAACGCATACTTTCCCATTTCAATGCCTCCCCTTTGTTTCCACGGGTTTTACGCCTATTCTTCTTCCTCCTCATCCCTTCTGCGCGCCAGCGAATTCTGTACGCGGGTATAGAGCTCCTGAGCCGCATTATACCCCATCTTCTTCTGGCGGTGGTTCACCGCTGCCGACTCACAGATAATGGCCAGATTGCGCCCCGGCCGGATGGGAATGTTGTGGCATACCACCTTGTTCCCCAGATATTCCGTGTAATTTTCTTCCAGTCCCAGTCTGTCGTACTCTTTGTCCTTGTCCCAGTCCTCCAGGCGGATCACAAGATCCACACTCTGTGTATCCTTTACGGAGGACGCGCCGAACAGCGCCTTGATATCCACGATTCCAATACCGCGCAGTTCGATCAGGTGCTTTGTCACATCCGGCGCCGTTCCCACCAGAGTCTCGTCGCTTACCTTTCTTAACTCTACCACGTCGTCCGTCACAAGACGATGGCCCCTCTTTACCAGCTCCAATGCGGCCTCCGATTTACCGATCCCGCTCTCGCCCGTGATCAGCACGCCCTCGCCGTAGACATCTACCAGGACGCCGTGGACGGAAATGCAGGGGGCAAGCTCCACATTCAGCCATCGGATCGTCTCCGCCATGAAAGCGGAAGTCGCTTTTTTCGTGGAGAGAATCGGAATCCTGTGGGCGATAGCAGCCTCCATAAAGATCGGGTCCGGCTGCAGCTCGCGGCAGAATACGATGGCGGGAATGTCATAGCTGAGCAGCTCGTTGCAGATCTCCCTTTTTCTCTCTTCGCTGAGACTCTCCACATAGGTGTATTCCACAAATCCCACCACCTGAAGCCGGGTGGCGTCGAAATGTTCAAAATAACCCGTCAGCTGAAGCGCCGGCCTGTTCAGGTCGGGCAGCGTGATACGGATCCCCTTTGTCTCGATCTCCGGGGTCAGATTTTCCAGCTTCATCTTGTCGATCAGCTTATTCAAAGAAATACTTGCCATGTCTCCCTCATTTCTGTGCGGCGGAATGCTTTCCTCTTCCGATCCGTTCCAAACGCGGATCCCCGCCGCGCCGCACTGCGTACAGGTCCCGCCGTCACTGTTGAGTATATCACACGGCAGTTGGGATGTGAAGCAGATTTATTTCTTCTGCTCTTCTTTTTCCCGTTCCTTCTCACGGAAAAAAGCGTAAATTCCCTGGGCCGCGGGGCGGTTTAATTCCGGCAGCGCTTCCAGTTCCTCCACAGAAGCGTTCCTGATCTCCTCGATAGATTTAAAATGCCGCATCAGCGCCTTCCGGCGGGCGGGTCCCACCCCCGGGATCTCGTCCAGCACTGACTTCACCTGTGCCTTTCCCCGCAGGGAGCGGTGGTATTCTATGGCAAAGCGGTGGGCTTCGTCCTGGATCCGGGTGATCAGCTTAAATCCTTCTGAATGCGTGTCGATGGGAAGCTCCACGTTGTGAAAATACAGACCCCTGGTACGGTGATTGTCGTCCTTCACCATTCCGCACACCGGAATATGGAGATTCAGCTCCTCCAGGACGGACAGCGCGATATTTACCTGGCCGCGTCCGCCGTCCATCATCAAAAGATCCGGAAATTTGGTAAAGCTCCCAAGATCCCGGTCCAGATTTTTTTCTTCCAGCAGGCGCATTTCCTCCTGGCCGTGGCGGAAACGGCGGGTAAGCACCTCCCGCATACAGGCGTAATCGTCAGGGCCGGACACGGTTCTAATCCGGAATTTCCGGTAGTCGCTGGGCTTCGGCCTGCCCTTCTCGAAGACGATCATAGAGCCTACATTCTCAAATCCGTTGATATTGGAAATATCAAAGGCTTCCATCCGCTCCACATGATCAAGCCCCAGCAGGGCTGCGATCTCCTTTACCGCGCCGATGGTTCTGCCTTCCTCCCGCTTCAGGCGTTCCCTGTCCTGCTCCAGAATATGCCTGGCGTTCTGGGCCGCAAGCTCCACCAGCTTTTCCTTGGAGCCGATTTTCGGCACCTTCAGATGTACTCTGGCGCCCTTTCGCTCCGAAAGCCATTCTTCGATGAGTTCGATGTCCCCAATCTCATACTGCAGCATCAGTTCCCGGGGGATAAAAGGCGTTCCGGCATAAAACTGTTTCACAAAATTTTCCAGAATCCCGGCTCCGTCATTTTCTGACACATGCGTCATGTAATAATGCTCCCTGCCGATCAGCTTACCGTCCCGCACAAAGAAAACCTGGACCACGGCGTCCCGCTCATCCTGATACAGCGCGATCACATCCTTATCCTCCCCTGCGCTGTCCGTAATCTTCTGCTTCTGGGCGACGCTTTTTACGCTGTTATACAGATCCCTGAAACCGGCGGCGCCTTCAAAGTCCAGCTGCTCCGCGGCGGCCTTCATCTTCCCCTCCAGCTCCTTCAGGATCGTATGATAGTTTCCATTCAGAAATTCCAGCGCCTGATCCACCTGCTGTCTGTATGCCTCCTTTGTGACATATCCCTGACAGGGAGCCTTGCACTGTCTGATGTGATAGTTCAGGCAGGGCCGTTCCAATCCCATATCCCTGGGCAGATTCCTGCTGCAGGTTCTCAGGGAATACAGCTTGTTCAGCAGCTCGATGGTATCCTTCACCGCCGCCGCGCTGGTGTAGGGTCCGTAATATTTCGATCTGTCCTTTTTCATGGTCCGGGAAAACAGAATACGGGGGTATTCCTCCCCCAGGGTGACCTTGATATAGGGATACGTCTTGTCGTCTTTTAAAAGCGTGTTGTATTTCGGGGAATTTTCCTTGATCAGATTATTTTCCAGCACAAGCGCTTCCAGCTCCGAGTCTGTGACAATGTACTCAAAGCGGGCGATCAGAGAGACCATTTTGTCGATCATGGGACCGCGCCCGATATTATCTCTGAAATAAGACCGGACGCGGTTGTGCAGATTTACGGCCTTTCCTACATATAAAATGACATCCTTGTCATCTCTCATCAGGTAGACGCCGGGCTCCTTAGGGAGCTTTTTCAGTTCTTCTTCAAAATTAAACATGGGTTTCCTAATCTATCTTTCCGTTGGAAAACACACCGACAGGGCGGTTATCCGGTTCCGATTCTTCTGACTGCCCTTCCGTGTTCCGCGCAGGCTCACCGGGCGTTTCCTCTTCGGCAGTACCGGCAGCTTCCCTTTCGGATGTCTCCGGTTTGGTTTCCCCGGCAGCTTCCCTTCCGGGCGTTTCCGGTTCGGTTTCCCCGGCAGCTTCCTTCCCAGGCATTTCCGGTTCGGTTTCCCGGACAGCAGATCCGTTTCCGTCTCCTTCTGGCGTTTTGGCGGTATTCTCCGGCTCCGGAAGTCCTTTCTCCCTGCGGAAGATTTCCATAAATTCCTTACCTGTAATCGTCTCCTTTTCGATCAGATACTCCGCCAATTTGTCCATGACCTCACGGTTCTCGCGAAGCATTCCCAGAGCCTTTTCATAGCTCTCCTTCAAGAGCTCAACCACCTCCGCGTCAACTTCAGCGGCGGTAACGTCACTGCAGATCAGCTCCGTCCTTCCCTCCAGATACTGGCTTTCAACGGTGGCAAGAGCTGCAAGACCGAATTTCCGGCTCATTCCATACCGCGTTATCATGTTGCGCGCGATACTCGTGGCTTTCTCAATATCGTTTGCGGCGCCGGTGGTGACAGTATCAAACACGATCTCCTCTGCCGCACGGCCGCCCACAAGTCCCACCAGCATATCCCGCAGTTCGGCTTCGGTGTTCAGATATTTTTCTTCCTCCGGCACCTGCATTACATAGCCAAGGGCGCCCATGGTCCTGGGAACAATCGTGATCTTCTGAACCGGCTCGGAGTTTTTCTGAAGGGCGCTGATCAGCGCATGTCCCACTTCGTGGTAGGATACGATCCTGCGCTCCTCTTTGCTCATGATACGGTCTTTTTTCTCTTTTCCTACCAGCACCACTTCCACAGCGTCAAACAGATCCTTCTGGCACACAAATTCCCTGTTTTCCTTGACCGCGTTGATGGCGGCCTCGTTGATCATATTTGCCAGATCGGAGCCCACCGCGCCGCTGGTAGCAAGCGCAATGGCGTCCAGATCCACGCTCTCGTCCATCTTCACATCCTTCGCATGGACCTTCAGGATTTCCACACGTCCCTTCAGATCCGGCTTATCCACGATAATACGCCTGTCGAATCGTCCGGGGCGCAGCAGCGCCTTATCCAAGATCTCCGGCCGGTTGGTGGCGCCCAGAATGAGAATACCCTTGGAGCTGTCAAAACCGTCCATCTCAGACAGCAGCTGGTTCAGCGTCTGCTCCCGTTCCTCGTTTCCTCCGCCGTACTTGGAATCACGGCTCCGCCCGATGGCGTCAATCTCATCTATGAAAATGATACACGGCGCATTCTTCGTCGCCTCCCGGAACAGATCGCGGACGCGGGATGCACCCACGCCGACGTACAGCTCGATGAAATCCGAACCCGTCAGGGAGAAAAAGGGCACATGGGCCTCTCCGGCTACAGCCTTCGCCAACAGCGTTTTACCGGTTCCGGGCGGGCCTACCAGCAGCGCGCCCTTGGGAAGTCTCGCGCCGATCTTGGAATATTTTCCCGGGTTGTGGAGAAAATCCACCACTTCCACCAGGGATTCCTTTGCTTCGTCCTCTCCGGCCACATCTTTAAAGGTCACGCCGGTCTCTTTCTGTACATATACCTTTGCGTTGCTCTTTCCCACGCCCATGGGGCCGCCGCTGCCGCCCATCTTGCGGAACAGAAGACTCAGCAGGACCCACATAAGCACCACCGGCAGAACTACACCCACAAGGATGCTCAGAATCCAGTCCGACCTGTCGCTGAGCGTTCTGTGCCCCTCGATTCCGTGCGCCTCCAGACGCGCCATCAGCGTGTCCATATCTTCCATAAGGATGGTTGTATATTGCTCCGGCGTGCTCTGAAGATAAAATCCAAAGCCAAAACCATAACCGTATCCCGGATACCCGCTTCCGGAATTCTGATCTCCGGCGTCTTTCTTCAGCGTAAACTGTATCTCGTCGTTGCTTAACAGGTTTACCTCCTCCACCTTTTCATCCTCGATATATTCAAGGAATTTTGTGTAGGAGACCTGCTCGCTGCTGCCGCTTCCGGTGAGTATCCTCATCACATAAAGCGCAAGGATAATCATTCCCAGCGTGACAAGAAACACAAGCAGCATGTTAGGACGCTTCGGAGGCTCTCCGCCCCGTCTGCCGTTTCCTCCGCTGCCGCCGGGGCCGTTGCCGCCGTTCCCATAGCCGCCATTCTCGTATTGGTTCAGTTGATTGTTGTCCATAGTAACTCCATTTCAATCATATTGGTTTTAGCATTCCCGTTCCGGGTAAAATTAAATCTATTTTATTATAGAAAGAAGCCAATGATAAATCAATAGAAGAATTGTGAAAAAAGAGTGTCAAACGCTAAAAGATTTATGAAAAAAGCAGCGTCATGACCAAAATCACGACACTGCCCCTTCCTCTATGCCTGTCAGCGCATCGTTCAGTTTTCTTCCGCCGTTTCCAGCATGATCGTCATCGTGTCCAGAACCATCTGCTTCTGGTCTCCGGCATAATAGGTGCCGGTGCAGGAGAATAAGGTCCCGTCCTTCACGGTGTAGATCGCGATCTGTGTGGTGGGCGGCGCTGCGAGCAGGGTTTCACGTCCGCCGGCAGACTCGATCATTTCCTCCGTGTAGACTCCGGAATCGATCATAAGGTCGATCATCTCATCCGTGATCTGTGTCACGACCTCCATATAAACGACAGGATTCCCGTTCAGGGACCGGACCTCACTGGCTTCCACGCTTATGCCATAGCCTGCGGACTCAAAGTTCTCGCTGCTCAGCTGCTCCATCAGATCGTCCGTCCAGTCGTCTCCTTTTATGCCCGTGGTCTCCAGGTTCATGTTAATGTTGACAGCCTGATTGGTCCCCATGGTTTCATTCCACGCAATCTGAAGCGGGTCGTCAAATATCTTCTCCCATTCGCCTGCGGGATAAGAATAACTCATCTCGCTGTTGGATATCGTTTCCAGATCCATGCCGCTGTAGTCAACCGCTTCAATCACAGGGTACGAATCCGTTACGTCGGCTTCAGAGCCGTCCTCAGCGTCCTGCTCGTTTTGGGACGTCTTGCTATCCTTATCTTCCTTGTCCTGTTCGTACCGGGACGTCCTGTCATCCTTTTCTTCCTTGTCCCCATCACCGCAGCCGACCAGAAGAGCGGGCACCAGCAGCAGCGCCAGAACTACGCTTTTTACCTTGAGAAACTTCATTTTTCCTCCCTCTCCGCCACGTTTTCTCCGACGGGCGGCGTTCTTGTCATTTTACACATAGGGGATTCTAACACACGGCGGCTTACCTGTCAACGGTCAGTTCCCCCGAATCGCGTCACAGTTTTCCCGGGTCACGTCACAATTTGAACTGTGGAAATTAAAATGGAGTTTGCCCATTTTAACCATTCCAATATGGAAAAAACTGTGCTAAAATACAAAAGTGATTGATATGGCGCAGAAAGGCTGGCAGGAAACATGAGACAGGGATTTGACAATGAAAAATATGTAAAAATGCAGTCCGAGCACATCAAGGAGCGCATCGGCCAGTTCGGGGACAAGCTGTATCTGGAGTTTGGGGGAAAACTCTTCGATGATTACCACGCCTCCAGGGTCCTTCCCGGCTTTGCGCCTGATTCCAAGCTCAGGATGCTGATGCAGCTTTCCGATTACGCTGAGATCGTCATTGTCATCAGCGCCGCCGATATTGAGAAGAACAAGATCCGCAGCGACCTCGGGATCACATACGATGTGGATGTCTTAAGACTGCGGGATGCGTTTCTGGAAAAGGGCCTGTTCGTGGGAAGCGTGGTCATCACACACTATTCCGGCCAAAACAGCGCCAATCAGTTCAAAACAAAGCTGGAGAGAAAAAACATCCGGGTCTATCTGCATTACACCATTGAAGGCTATCCTTCCAATGTCCCTTTGATCGTCAGCCCGGAAGGTTACGGAAAAAACGACTACATAGAAACCTCCCGGCCGCTTGTGGTCATCACGGCCCCCGGTCCGGGAAGCGGGAAAATGGCCACCTGCCTTTCCCAGCTCTACCATGACAACCTCAGAGGGATCAAGGCCGGTTACGCAAAATTTGAGACCTTTCCCATATGGAATCTGCCCCTGAAGCATCCCGTGAACCTTGCCTATGAGGCCGCCACGGCAGATTTGAACGATGTAAACATGATCGACCCGTTCCACCTGGAAGCCTACGGCAAGACCGCCGTCAATTATAATCGGGACATTGAAATCTTTCCCGTACTCAACGCGATCTTCGAGGGCATCTACGGAAGCAATCCCTATCAATCTCCGACTGACATGGGTGTCAATATGGCAGGCTGCTGTATCATTGACGACGAAGCCTGCTGCCAGGCATCCCGGATGGAGATCATACGCCGCTATTATGCGGCCCTGAATAAGGTTGTTAAGGACGAGGGTAACGAAAATGAGGTCTATAAGATCGAACTTCTGATGAAGCAGGCCAGAATTTCTGTAGATGACAGAAGTGTCACTTTAGCCGCCAGAAAGCGCGCCGAAGAGCTTGGTGTCCCCGCCGCGGCTGTGGAGCTTGCGGACGGCCATATCATTACTTCAAAGACCACAGATTTTCTGGGAGCATCCGCCGCCCTTCTGCTGAACGCCCTGAAATACCTTGCGGGCGTGGATCATGACACAAAGCTGATCAAGCCGGAGGCCATCGAGCCGATCCAGAACCTGAAGGTCCGTTATCTCGGCGGGAAAAACCCCAGGCTTCACACGGACGAGGTTCTAATCGCTCTCACGCTGGCCGCCTGCACGGACGAAAATGCCAGGCGAGCGCTGGAACAGCTGCCCTCGCTCCGCGGTTGCCAGGTTCATACCTCCGTGATGCTTTCGGAGGTAGACAGCAAGATCTTTAAAAAGCTGGGCATGGATCTCACCAGTGAACCTGTCCAGTCCGCCAAAAAAAGATACTGATTGCCCGCGCGCTGCCGGAGCTGCCCAACAAAAATACAATCACCACGCAGCGCAGAAAAGAGGAAATTATGTCGGTTAAATACGTGTTTGTCACTGGCGGTGTCGTCTCCGGTCTGGGGAAGGGCATTACGGCCGCTTCCCTGGGAAGGCTTCTGAAGGCCAGAGGCTACAAGGTCACAATGCAGAAATTTGACCCCTATATCAATATCGATCCCGGCACCATGAATCCCATTCAGCACGGTGAGGTTTTCGTCACTGACGACGGTGCGGAAACGGATCTGGACCTTGGCCATTACGAGCGTTTTATCGACGAAAGCCTTGACAAGAACTCCAACGTGACCACGGGAAAGGTCTATTGGAGCGTGCTCCAGAAAGAGCGCAGGGGCGATTACGGCGGCGGCACCGTCCAGGTCATCCCCCACATTACGAATGAGATCAAGAGCCGGTTTTATCGGAACTTCACGGACCCCGACACACGGATCGCCATCATCGAGGTGGGCGGCACGGTAGGTGACATCGAAAGCCAGCCGTTTCTGGAGTCCATCCGCCAGTTCCAGCACGACGTGGGACACGAAAACGCGATCCTGATCCACGTGACGCTGATCCCTTATATCAGCGCATCCCAGGAATTAAAGACCAAGCCCACCCAGGCCAGCGTCAAGGATCTGCAGGGAATGGGGATCCAGCCGGACATCATCGTCTGCCGCAGCGAACATCCCCTGGAGCAGTCCATCAAAGACAAGATCGCGCTGTTCTGTAATGTACCCAGCAGTCACGTACTGCAGAATCTGGACGTGGAATACCTTTATGAGGCGCCTCTCGCCATGGAAAAGGAACATCTGGCGCAGGTGGCGTGCGAATGTCTCCATCTGGACTGTCCGGAACCGGATCTGGCAGACTGGGAAAAGATGGTAGACGATCTGAAGCATCCCACCGACGAAGTACAGATCGCCCTGGTGGGTAAGTATGTATCCCTTCACGACGCTTATATCAGTGTAGTGGAGGCCCTAAAGCACGGCGGCATTACAAACCACACCACCGTCCGCATCAAGTGGATCGACTCCGAAACCGTCACAAAGGAAAACGCGGCGGAGCTTCTCGGCGACTGCAACGGCGTTCTGATCCCCGGCGGCTTCGGCTCCCGGGGCATCGAGGGGAAGATCGAGGCGATCTCCTATGCGCGCCGGACGAAAACCCCCATGCTGGGCCTGTGTCTCGGCATGCAGCTTGCAATCGTGGAGTTTGCCCGGAACGTGATCGGCTACAACGACGCGCACAGCATCGAACTGGATCCCTCCACCACGCATCCTGTGATCGCGCTGATGCCGGATCAGAACGGAGTGGAGGATATCGGCGGAACGCTGCGGCTGGGGGCATACCCCTGTGTTCTGGACAAAAATTCGAGAGCCTACCAGCTTTACGGCGAGGAAACCATCTATGAGAGACACCGCCACCGCTATGAAGTGAACAACGACTACCGGCTTGTGCTGACGGAACACGGGCTGCGTCTGTCTGGACTTTCCCCGGACGGCCGGATCGTGGAAATGTGTGAGATCACGGAGCATCCCTTCTTCGTCGCCACCCAGGGACATCCGGAGCTGAAATCCCGTCCCAACAAACCCCATCCCCTGTTCCGCGGCTTTATCGCCGCGGCGCTGGAACACAAAAAGAAAATGACGTCTCCGTCATAATTTTGCAGGACATACAGGTTTATTCCCATGAAGAAATGTGTCACCTTCCTGAAAAAAGAAACTGTTCTCTGCATTGCTGCGCTGCTGTCCGTGGTGTCGGCCTTTTTCGTGCCGCCTTCCCCGGAATATCTGGACTATATAGACTGGAGGGTGCTGGCGCTTCTCTTTGGACTGATGCTGGTGGTAAAAGGGCTGCAGAGCATCGGCCTGTTTCAGTATCTGGCATCCGGGCTTCTCTCCCGGATTCGGACTACCAGACAGTTATGTCTGCTGCTGACAGGACTTTGCTTCTTTTCTTCCATGCTGATCACCAACGATGTGGCGCTGATCACCTTTGTCCCTTTTGCGGTGATGGTCCTCTCTCTGGCAGATGAAAAAAAGCTTATGATCCCCGTGATCGTACTGCAGACCATTGCAGCCAATCTCGGCAGCATGCTGACACCCCTTGGCAATCCTCAGAACCTTTATCTGTATTCGGCTTTTAACGTCCCAATGGGCCGGTTTCTTCTGACCATGCTTCCTCTGACACTGCTGTCACTTTTTCTGATCGCAGGGAGCGCCGCCCTTCTCCCAAGCAGAAAAATACAGGCCGCCGGGCCGGGGCAGGTTTCCTTCCCTCCCAGGCTGAAGCTGGCCTGTTATACCTTTCTGTTTCTCGTTGCTCTCTGCTGCGTGCTCCGGCTGCTGCCCTGGCCCGCGATGCTGGCAATCCTGATCCTGGCTGTACTCATTCTGGACAGGAAGCTCTTTCGGTCGGTAGACTACTGTCTGCTTTTGACCTTCGTGTGCTTTTTCCTTTTTATTGGAAACATGGAGCGTATTCCCGCCGTTTCCTCCCTGATCAGCTCTCTGCTGCGCGGCCGTGAGCTTCTTCTTGGCATTCTGCTCAGTCAGGTCATCAGCAACGTACCCGCCGCCATCCTGCTGTCCGGATTTACGCAGGAGGTCCAGGCGCTTATGTACGGCGTGAATATCGGGGGTTTGGGAACGCTGATCGCCTCCCTTGCCAGTGTGATCTCCTTTAAAATTTACGGAGGAAGCGCCGAAGCCTCCAGAGGAAAGTACATCCGGGTCTTTACGCTTTACAGTCTGGTCTTTCTGCTCGTCCTGTCCGCCGCGGCAGCACTGCTCCTTAGGCTGTGAAAGCCGGACGCTTACAGCTTTTTCAGGTAATGGCCCGCTACGCTGACCCCCTCATTCAGCACAATGAATGCGTTGGGGTCATATTTATGGATCAGCGCCCGAAGCCGATGCACCTCATATTTTGACAGCATAATATAGAGAATGCTTGACTGCTCGTGGGTGTATGCCCCCATGGCGTCCCACTTCGTGATCCCTCTGCCCAGCTCCTCAAACACTTCCTTTTCCAGTCCGGCGGTATCGGCTTTTGTGATCACAGTCACCTCCACGTTGATGTTCTGGGTATGTACCCTGTCCATCGCCACGGAATATACCGCCGAGTAAATGATACAGAACACCGCGATCTCCACGTCGAACAGCCACAGGCAGATCACATACAAAAGCAGATTCACCAGCAGATTTACTTTTCCCACACTGAAATCCGGCTTCCACTTCGTCAGCAGAACGCCGATCACGTCCATTCCGCCCCCGGAGGACCCCATGCGCAGCGCGATCCCCGTGCCCGCGCCGGCGATGATTCCGCCTACCACGCAGGCGGCCATTCTGTCTTCCACAATGACCGTGACGGGGAGCACGGAGAGAAACACCGTCATGGCTGTCACCGTGATCAGCGTCTTATAGAAAAATTTTCTTCCCATGCGCCGGAAAGCCACGATAAAGATTGGAATGTTGATGGCATAATAGATCACGCCGGCAATATCAAAGGCCTGGAACCTTATGCCAAAATAATCCGCCAGTACAGTACGGATCACCTGGCAGAATCCCATCACGCCTCCCGTGTACAAGCCGGCAGGCACCACAAAAAGATTGATGCCCGCCGCATACAGAACCGCTCCCAGAACGCTTCCCAGCGCCCTCCTGCTCTCATACTCCGCCACTTGTCTGTTCATTTTATAACGCCTGCTCCAGCTTTTCCTTCAGCTCGGACGCCGACATGGCGCCCAGATAGTTTGCCTGCTGCTTTCCTTCCTTAAAAACGATAAAGGTGGGAATGCTCGCCACCCTGTACTGCTGGGCGGTCTGCATGTTCTCGTCAATATTCAATTTCCCTACTTTTACCCTGCCGTCAAATTCCTCCGCCAGCTTCTCCACGATGGGCGCCATCATCTTGCAGGGGCCGCACCAGTCAGCGTAAAAGTCCACCAGTACAGGAATGTCCGACTTAAGAACCTCCTCTTCAAAATTTTCGGTTGTAAATCTGTGTTCCATATTTTTCCTTTCCGCGCCACCCAGGCGCATTTTCCGATCCGCTATGGTTCATCTGCCGGTCACACTGTGGATGTGCACCGGTTTGGACCGCCGCGAAAGATGATATACTTGCAGATCGGATTTCCCATGGCGGAAAACTTTTCCTCGTATTCCGTCATGACATTTTCCTTCATCAGTTCCGCGTCGCCATGCAGATCATAGGTTATCACTTCCGCCGTCCAGCCCGCGGGCGCAAGCTCTCCCACCGCAAAATCAAACAGTTCCCTGTTGTCCGTCTTAAATTCCAGCCTGCCGTCTTTTTTCAGGATCACAGCGTAACGGGCCAGAAATTCTCTGGAAGGAAGTCTGCGCTTCGCATGTCTGTCCTTGGGCCAGGGATCGGAAAAGTTCAGATAAATCCTGTCCACCTCGCCGGGGCCGAACACCTTCGTGATCTCCTCCGCGTCCATGCGCAGAAATTTCAGGTTTGGAAGCTCCTCCTGCTCCATCTTCTGAACGGCGCGCAGGAGCACAGCGGAATATTTTTCAATTCCCACATAATTGATCCGGGGATGCTCCTTAGCCATAGTATGTATAAATCTGCCCTTTCCCATACCGATTTCAATATGCACAGGACGGTCATTTCCAAAAATTTCCTTCCAGTTTCCGGGACAGTCCGGCTGCCGTTCCTCCTGGATCACATAACGGCTGGCCGCGATAACCTCACGGCATCCCGTGACATTGCGCAGTCTCATAAGCCCTCTTTCCCGCCGCCCTGGGCGGCTCATGGTCTGTCTTTAATTTACTTTATCCGCCGGAAATTGTCAACCCGCCAAAGACAGCAATTTACACCCCAGCGGACGGATTTTGCAAATGCTTCTGTTCACGGGGCAAAAAATAGTGTATACTGTAAGGCACAGAGAAAAGAGAGGTTTGTCATGCGTCGTTACGCTTATGCTGGATCAGGAAAAAAGTTCATTCGAAAGCGCTTGCGCGGCATTGCCGTCGCCGCAGCTTTCTGCCTGCTGTTCTTTGGCCGTCTCACCGCCTTTGCGGAGCCCTCCGAAACCGAACGGCGGATCGAGGCTCAGCGCGCTATGGAAATTCAGTCGAATCTGACAGAAAACTGGCCGTCCGGGCCCGTGGTAACCGCGGAATCCGCCATCCTTATGGAGGCGGAGACGGGTACTATACTGTACGCGAAGAATATCCATCAGCATCAATACCCCGCCAGCACCACAAAGATCCTGACCACACTTATCGCCACAGAGCGTTGTTCCATGGACGAACTTGTCACCTTCTCCCATGAGGCCGTGTTTGACACTCCCCGGGACAGCAACCATATCGCCATCGACGAGGGCGAGATACTGACCATGGAGCAATGCCTGAACGCTATTTTGATCCGCTCCGCCAATGAAGTAGCTTTTGCGGTGGCGGAACACATTGCTGGTGACAGCTGGCACAACTTCGCCGACATCATGAATGAGCGGGCCAAAGAGCTTGGCTGTGTGGATTCCAACTTTGTCAATCCCAACGGGCTGCCCGATGAGAACCATTATACCAGCGCTTATGATCTCGCCATGATCGGCAGAGCCTTTTTCGCCAACGAGATGCTCTGCCAGATCACCCTGACGAAACGTCTCGATATTCCTCCTTCCGAAAACCAGCCGGATCATATCCTGGAAAACAACAGTATGCAGATCATTCCCGGAGGCAAATATGCTTACGATTATCTAATCGGCTGTAAAACCGGATATACAGACGCCGCCAGAAGCTGCCTTGTCTCCTGCGCGGAACGGGACGGTATGCGGCTGATCTGCGTGGTGCTTCACGACGAGGCCCCCTGTCAGTACGAGGATACCCTCTCTCTCTTTGAATACGGGTTCGGCAACTTTGAGAAGATAAACGTCGCCCAGACGGAGACGAAATACGATATTGACAGCACGGGCCTGTTCTATGGAGGCAGTGACATTTTCGGAAGCTCCGCGCCGCTTCTTGCCCTGAACAGGGACGACTTTATCATCCTGCCCAGGACCGTTCCCTTCGAGGAAGCGCAGTCTGTTATATCTTATACGGAAACAGGAGAAAATCTTGCCGCCGTGATCACGTACACGTACCACGGCGTTAACGTGGGACGGGTCCGGGTCAACTTTACGGGACAGCAGACCCAGACCCAGATCTTTAATCCCGAGGACGGAACGGAAAACGAGAAAGAGGGTGCAGAAAAGAAAAAACCCGTCATTTACGTAAACGTCATACGGGTTCTGATCGGTATTGCGATCCTGGGCGCGGTTCTCCTGGCCGCCATCCTCCTAAGACTCTTTTTGAAAAAATTTCAGTTTGCCGGCTGGAAAAGCCGGCTGAAATGGGAGAGGAACAACCGGCGCCGCCGAAAAAGGGCTAAGCGTCCGAATCGGTTCCGTGACTACGACTTTTGAGCTTCCTTGCGGCTTCTGTTGCGTTTGTGGTGGAGCTCCTTCGCCCTCTCGCTTTGTTTTCTGAGGGTTTCCGCCTCCTCACCGGTAATCCGGCGCGTGGTTTTTACCACAAAAATTTTATCGTCCTCCGACCTCTTGAGCCGGATCTTGCTTTTAATGTAACCATGCTTTTCGCAGGACGCAAGGCAATAATAGTTTTTTCCGTTCAGGGTAAACCATTTCAGCTTCTTTTTCAGGTTCCGGTGGCAGAGATAGCATTTGCAGGAGAAGACCTCCCTGTCCCCAAAGGCTTCCGCCTTGTCGGCAAACTCCCTGCTGATATACTTTGCATAGCTGTCAAACTGTATTCTGATCTCCGCCTCCCGGCAGGCGGGAAGATGAAACATGTCAAAGGATACTCTCTGGAGAATTTCCCTGTGCTCCCGGATCATCTTATTTAAAAGCTTCGCCGTATAATAGGCATCGCTGAACGCCCTGTGAAAAGGGATATCCTTTTCCAGCCCGGCCAAATCCACTGCATTTTCCAGCGACCGTCTGGATTTCCCGTCCTCATAGGCAAGGCTGAAGAGCTTCTGTACATCCAGAAAGGCGATAGGGCCATCTGACAGCGGTGTCATATTATAATAGCGTATATTCCGCTGGAGCTCCGTCAAGTCCAGACTCCCCCAGGTGCAAAATTGATATTCTTCCCTGCCGCACCATTCCAGGAAATCCCCCATTACCTTGGGAAAAGGTTCGCCCCGCTCCAGCTCCTGCATCTGAAGGTGGATCAGTCTGCTTGTGATTTGATGCATTTCCAGATAAACGGCGGGTCTGATCAGCCTGCTGAACTCGCTGAGCATTTCGCCGTCTCCGTCCAGCTTGATGGCGCCAATCTCAATGATCTCAAAGGGAATGCCCGGAACCTCCGCATGGCCGTTGGTGCTCTGATTCCATTCCAGATCCAAAACGATATAATTCATGGGATATACAGCTCCGTTCCGATCATCCATCATTCTTTTTCCATTCACTGGCTCTTAATAGGCTTTTCCCCAATATACCATTTTCTTTGCCGGTTTCCCGCAGCAGACACAGGTATCCGCAAGGTGCTCCTGTTCAAACGGCATACAGCGGCTTGTGACGCTCAGACGTTCCTTGATCAGATCCTCGCAGGCCTGCTCTCCGCACCACATGGCTTTTACAAAGCCTGTCTTCTCCTCGAAGATCTTCTCGAACTGGGCCATATTGACCGCCGTATAGGTATGAGCGTCCCTGTGCGCCCTGGCGCGCTCCAGCATTTCCCTCTGGATTATCTCCAGCAGTTTTGTCACCTCGCCCTCGAGATCGTCCAGACAAACCTCCGTCTTTTCTCTGGTATCCCTGCGGCAGAGAACGCACTTTCCGGCTTCCAGATCTCTCGGGCCGATCTCCACGCGGATGGGATAGCCGCGCATCTCCGCTTCCGCAAATTTATATCCGGGACTCTTATCGGTATCATCCACTTTGACCCTGCATACGCTCTGCAGGCGGTCTCTCAGTTCATAGGCCTTATCCAGCACGCCTTCCTTCTTCTGCTGGATCGGGATCACACACACCTGAACGGGTGCAACCCTGGGCGGCAGCACCAGCCCCTCGTTGTCGCCGTGCACCATGATAATAGCGCCGATCAGGCGGGTAGTCATGCCCCAGGAGGTCTGATGCACATACTTTAACGTATTGTCCTTATCCGCGAACTGAATGCCGAAGGCCTTTGCAAATCCGTCTCCGAAATTGTGGCTGGTGCCGGACTGCAGCGCTTTGCCGTCATGCATCAGCGCCTCGATGGTGTAGGTTGCGACTGCTCCTGCAAACTTCTCCTTCTCTGTCTTCTGTCCTTTGATCATCGGGATCGCCAGCACTTCCTCACAGAATTTTGCATACACGTTCAGCATCTGAATGGTGCGCTCCTGTGCCTCCTCTGCGGTGGCATGCGCGGTATGTCCCTCCTGCCACAGAAACTCCCTGGAACGAAGGAATGGCCTTGTCTCTTTTTCCCAGCGCACAACGGAGCACCACTGATTGTAAACCTTCGGCAGATCCCGGTAGGAATGTACGTCGTTTTTATAAAAATCACAGAACAATGTCTCCGAGGTGGGCCGGACGCAAAGCCGCTCCTGCAAAGGCTGCAGGCCGCCGTGGGTCACCCATGCCACCTCCGGCGCAAAGCCTTCCACATGGTCCTTCTCCTTCTGAAGCAGGGACTCCGGAATAAACATGGGCAGATAGACATTTTCCACCCCTGCGTCCTTGAATCGCTCATCCAGCTGCCTGCGGATCAGATCCCAGATCGCGTAACCCGCGGGCTTGATCACCATGCATCCCTTGACGGAGGTGTAGCCGATCAGCTCCGCCTTTTTCACCACATCCGTATACCACTGAGCAAAATCCTCATCCATGGATGTGATCTCTTCCACCATTTTCTTTTCAGCCATTTTGTTTTCAGCCATCTTTTCCTCATTTCTGCGCTGTCCTGCGGTGCAGGATCCGCCCGCTGCAGATTTATGCCAAACAGCGCTTTGACATAAACCCAGGCGCCGACACGCGGCCCGCCGCGAAAAAAGCCGGACGCCCGATCCCAAAAGGAACCGGAAATCCGGCGATATCACCCTGCTTGGCGCTTTTGTGCCCGATTCTTTTGCCGATAACGCCGGCCTGCGCTGCGCTTTCACACTCTGTCCGACTCACGCAGAACTCCGGGCAGATTCCGGATAAGGAAATTTTAATGTAACAGCGAACATTTTGTCAAGATGTCCCGCGTATTTTCTTCCTTCCCCATCCGTAAAACTCAGATTTCATTCCCGGAAAACTTCGGGATTCCCGCAAACCCCTTCGCAAGATCCTCATCGCTGGGAATATAATCTGTCATTTCGCCATTGTTGTATTTCTCATAAGCCACAAGGTCAAAATACCCTGTTCCGGTAAGACCGAAGAGGATGGTCTTCTCCTCGCCTGTCTCCCTGCATTTAACCGCCTCATCCACAGCGGCTTTGATCGCATGAGCGCTTTCGGGCGCAGGCAGGATTCCCTCCACCCTCGCGAACTCTTCCGCAGCCTGAAATACCGCCGTCTGTTCCACGCTGACCGCTTCCATATAACCGTCATGATACAGCTGGGAGAGCACGGAACTCATGCCATGGTAACGCAGGCCGCCCGCATGGTTCGGCGCCGGAATAAATCCGCTGCCCAGCGTATACATCTTTGCTAACGGGCAGACCTTTCCGGTATCGCAGAAATCATACACAAATTTTCCCCTCGTCAGGCTGGGGCAGGAAGCCGGCTCCACAGCGATAAAGCGGTAATCGGCCTCGCCTCTGAGCTTCTCTCCCATGAAGGGCGCGATCAGACCGCCTAAATTGGAGCCGCCGCCGGCACAGCCGATGATCACATCCGGTTTGATGCCGTATTTATCCATGGCTGCCTTGGTCTCCAGACCGATCACGGACTGATGCAGCAATACCTGAGACAAAACAGAACCCAGCACATAGCGGTAACCTTCCTGGGTCACGGCTGCTTCCACCGCCTCCGAGATGGCACAGCCAAGGCTTCCCGTAGTACCGGGAAACTCGGCCAGGATTTTGCGGCCCACTTCCGTGGTGTCGGAGGGAGAAGGGGTCACGTTCGCCCCGTAGGTCCTCATCACTTCACGGCGGAAGGGCTTCTGCTCATAAGAGCATTTCACCATGTAAACCTGACAGTCGATTCCGAGATACGCGCACGCCATGGAGAGCGCCGTGCCCCACTGGCCCGCCCCTGTCTCCGTTGTAACGCCCTTCAGGCCCTGCTTCTTTGCGTAATAGGCCTGGGCGATGGCGGAGTTCAGCTTATGGCTGCCGCTGGTGTTGTTCCCTTCAAATTTATAATAGATCTTCGCCGGAGTACCCAGCTTTTTCTCGAGACAGTACGCCCTTACAAGGGGAGAAGGACGGTACATTTTATAAAAATTTCTGATCTCCTCCGGAATCTCAAAATAAGGAGTCGTATCATCCAGCTCCTGCTTACAAAGCTCGTCGCAGAAAATTCCCCGCAGCTCTTCAAATGTCACGGGCTTTAATGTGCCGGGGTTTAAGATGGGCGCCGGTTTGTTCTTCATATCCGCCCGCACATTATACCAGGCGGCAGGCATCTCATTCTCTTCCAGATAAATCTTGTAAGGGATCTTCTTTTCTTCGCTCATTTTTCTTTCCTTTTCATGCTCTTAATTTTCTTACGGCTTTCGCCTGAATCAGGCATCTGCCGTGTTCTTCCAGTCTCAGGAGCATCTTCTCTTCCGCTCCGTAGAGGGTTGCAAACTCCATGGCCTGAATGCAGGCCCTGCTGTACCTCTCATAGGAGGCGTGGCCCTTTCCAAGACACATATAATAGAGATTCTCCATCTCGTAAAGCGCGCTGTCCACCCGCAGGTTTGCGGGCAGAACCGCCGCAAAGTTCATCACGTCCCGCAGGGAATCAAAAGCAAAAATTCCAAATTCCGGCCTTCTGACCCTCTGCTGATCCGGCGCGGGAGCCTGTGAGGCGGCTTCCGGCACGGCGCCGTTTTGTCCGCCGGCCTGGGCGTTTTGAAGCTCCACCTTTTCCTTCGCCTTCTGCAGCGCCCTCTTCATCTCCCTGAGACATTCTATCAGCGGCTCGCTCTCCGGCTCCCGCTCGGAAAAGGTCAGCAGCAGGCCCTGATCCGGCAGCATCATGATCTGCAGATCAAAAGAGTATTTCGGCGGCTTATAGCCCACGGCTTCCTCCGCCTGCACGATGATCTCCTGCACGACTTCTCTCGCCTTGTCGCTGCGCAGAATGAAATCCTTATAGTCAATGTCATATTCATCCAGCTCTTCATTGGACAAAAAGCATTTCACTGTCTTGTCATCCACACGTTCTATTTTCATACATGCTCCCATCCGCCGGCCACAGCGGCATCAAAATCAGCACGTTGTCCCTGAAATTATGTACAACTGCCGCAAACGTCTCGTTCACACCTCTATAATAGCATGGTATGAAATTTTTTTCAATTATATAAGTTTTCCAGTTTTTAAAAAGTGGCAGCTCAGCCCGCGTCACTTCATGAGCAAAGCCGCGCTGACGCGCTGTTCGGCGCTATACGCCTGTCTTTGCTCATGAAATGGCGCTCCCTCAGCTGCCAGACCCAGAGAAAAATTCGTGCAAGCACGATTTTTCTCTGAATCCGGCAGCTGGCTGAACTGTTGCCTCAAAAAACCGCCGGAAACCGTCTCCCACCGCAAGCCGCCGGACCTGGTCTTCTCCCAGATCATAATAATACCGGCCTGTCCCAATGTGAATGGAAAGCCCATCCAGGGGATACCCCGCATTGATCGCATGAGGATGGGGCCTGTCAGTCAGAAAAAACCGCTCGCTTTCCAGGCTTTCATCCATGAGTTCAAAGCTTCGGTTCTCATCCAGGACAAGGCAGATAGCGCTGCGGTACTGTGCCGTAAGACGGCCGTACTTTCTTACCAGACCGATATAATGCTCTCTCATCTCCTGGTCCGTCAGGTACTTTCCGTTTACCGTGCGGACATGTACGCCCGGCTGGTCCTCCTCGGCGACATTGTCAAAATAAAGGCCGGTGTCGCAGGAAAAGACCGGAATACCGAAGGCCCTGTAATACGCATGGGCCTTCTTTGCGGCATTTTCAAGCATCGTACTGCCATCCTCGGAAACCTCCGGAATCTCTCCCTCCATGTCCCGCAGACTCAACAGTTCAAAATCAAGACCTTCCGTCCACCTTTTTGCATCCGCCAGCTTGGCGGGGTTGCCTGTTCCATACAATAGTTTCATTAAAAAAATCTCCCTGAATCATGAAAAAAAGTCATAAAATCCCGCTGATTGGAAAGCATATTATCTGAACGCTGTACAAGGACAGCAGAAAAGAGGAGACATGACTTTAGACGGAACCGCCCGCAGAACGGCAATTTTAGTATATCTGGAAAGACAATCCGGTCCCGTGACCGGTTCGGAGCTTGCAAGGCAGTTTGGCGTCAGCCGCCAGCTCATTGTACAGGACATCGCCCTGCTTCGGGCGGAGAACAGAAATATCCTGTCCACAAACAAGGGATACGTGCTCTTTCACCCCCAGGAAAAGCAAAAGGGGTGCACTGCTGTCATCACAGTAAACCATACGCTGGACCAGGCGCTGGACGAAATGCTCTCCGTCGTGGATTACGGCGGCTCCATACTGGATGTATTCATCGACCACGAACTTTACGGTCAGATCCGTTCCAGTCTTATGATCAACGACGCCGACGACGCAAGGGAATTTTTCCATAAGCTCTCGCAGTCCGGCGCACAGCTTTTAAAGGAGTTTACCGAGGGAAGCCACTACCATACGATTTCCGCGCCCTCTGAAAAAACCCTTGACCTGATCCGGGACGAGCTCCGGGAAAAGGGGATTCTTACAGGCTGAGACCGATCGGCAGCCTCCCCTCCCGGCCGGCGCGTCCCGGACGGCTGGGGCACAATTGTGCCGTCACTGCCGGGAGCGTTTCTATCGCTGCGCGCCGGCAATCATTTCTACATACGCCTTTTCCACCTCCATGGCTTCCTGCGCATGGCGGCGGCTGGACGGCAGAGACAGATAAACCGCCGTCGAAAACAGCACCGGCAGAAACACCATCTGGACACAGCACATGGCTACGGCCGCAGGCGCCTCCGTCCAGTATACGGGATCGGTGACAAGTTTAAACATAGCAGCATACTGCTGCCCCTGCACAAATTTTACCAGCACAAAAAGCCAGAGGCACATCGATCCCTGAAAGGATCTGCCCGCAATAAAGAAGAAAAACAGGCTCACCAGAAACAGTATGATCCTGGACGGAAGCTGCGAATAATCATTTATCGTCCCCATCGTGGCGGCAGAGCAGATCAGATTGGCCAGGCACAGGCCCGCAAGACACCAGAGAAGCGCCCTGCGCGCGTGATAAAACCCTTTTGCGCCCGGCTTTTTCTGAAACAGCTCCTGATATCTCTGCTCCCGGAATGCTCTTGCCCTCGTCCAGAGCTCTCTGTCAATTTCAATTTTAGGCACGTAAATCCCTTTCCTTCCGGAAAAACATTTTTCAGATTATTCTTTAAAGTAAGAAATAATGTTCACAAGCTCCGTAGCCAGAGAACTGATCTCCTGGGTGGAAGCGCTAAGCTGCTCCATGGAAGCCACCACCATATTGGCGGAAGCGGTGGTCTGCTCGCTGGACGCCGCATTCTCCTCGGACAGGGCGGAAAGATTTTCCACGATTCCCTCAATGTTGCGTCGGATCTCGTTGATCTTTTTAATCTCATCCTGCACCGCAAGCGTATTCTCAAACATCTTGTTCACATTGTCCAGCATGGTATTAAAATCTTTTCGAGTTGCTTCCAGCTTATCGATCTGGTTCTTCGCGTTGTCGCTCAGCATTGTTGTCAGATCCGACGTCTCGGAAATGTTCTCAACCAGCTCTTTTATGATCTCTTCGATCTCGGCCGCGGATCTGGAGCTGTCGTCCGCCAGCTTGCCAACCTCCAGCGCCACCACGCCGAATCCTCTTCCCTGCTCTCCAGCTCTGGCCGCCTCGATGCTTGCATTCAGGCTCAGCAGGTTCGTCTGGGAGGCAATATCGGAGATCACATTTACAACCTCCTGGATCCTGGATGCCGCGTTCACATTGATTTCAGACTGCTTTACGATCTTTTCCACGGATCCTCTGGTTTCCATGCTGATACCAATCAGCTCTTCCATGGCCGATTCCGCACGTCTGCTAGTCTTCTGGGAATTTTCAGCGGCTGACGCCAGATCATTGATATCGTTCACGATCGTTTCAATGGATGCGCCCATTTCCGCTATGTTAGTTGCCGCATCCTGAGTGTCATTCGCCTGAGAGGTTGCGCCGTTGGCCACATCCTCAATGGCTCTCGATACCTCGTTGATGGAATTGTTGGTGCTGTCCGCAACGGCCGCAAGGGTATCGGAATTGCCAAGCATTACATCGGAGCTGCTGCGGATCTGTTTTGTCACGTTCAAAAACCGTTCCGCCATGCTGTTGATACTTCTGGCCAGAAGGCCCAGCTCGTCATTTTTATTGAAGAATCCCACCTCCGCATGGACGCTCAGATTGCCGGATTCCAGAGTCACGACCGCGTCCACACAGTTGTTGATTGTCTTAACAAGGTTCAGGGTCAGCAGGGACACACCAACCACATCGAGGATCACCAGCAGAAGCGTCCCGATGAATACCACAAGCAGCGCCCCGTTCACCATATCCTTCACATCAGACCTGGGCGCGCCTGCAAAGAACATACCCACCACAGCGCCGTCCGAATTTTTCAGAGGCGTATAGTAGCTGAAATACTGCTCGCCATTTATGACAGTATTGTCAGCAAAATAGGTGTTGCCCTTGTTGAGCACCTCACTGATCGGCTCCTCGCCCGCCTTGGTCCCTACAAACCTTCCGCCGCCGTCCGCGGGCACAGTCGTCATCCTCCTGGTATCGCCGAAAAAGAGAGTAATATGAATACCGCTCTCTTTATGGATGGAGTCAATCATATCATATGTATCATACAGATTATGGCCGCCCTTTGTAAAGCTGTCCGCCTGCTCATCGTAAGCCCAGTCGCCCTCGTACAAAGTGCCATAGGCCTTCGCCAGCGATTCGCATACGTTTTCCAGCCGGGTGCGCGTCAGGGACTGCAGGCTTGCCCTCATCTCCTTCTCGCTGATGATAAAAAGCAATACCCCCAGAAGTATCACCGGCCCAACCGTCAATAGATACAGCTTAAGTTTTAATCCTTTTGCTTTCTTTTCCATCTCTAAACCCCTTTTCCCCAAGATTTTTCCAGAAGACAGAATTTTTCCTCTGTCACGGTCATATATCAGATATTATATAGGAAACCGCCGCATAATTCAACCAAAAAAGCGGTTTCTTTTCTTGTATTTTTTCTCGCGTATTTTTTCTCGTATCTATCGTATCCCGTCTTTGATCAGCCCAATCCCGGAAAACACTGCCCAGATATAAGGCGCGCCGTAAACATTCAGCGCTTTCGGCCCTGCGATCCTTCCGGGTCCTCCTTCCGTGCGGTCCTGGCGAAGCTTCTCGTAAGCCTTCTCGAACGTACTCCTTGTGATCGATCTCTCCCGCCTGTCTGTAAAGAGCTCTCCGCCCCTGACAGTGTAGGTAAAGGGAAGCCCTTTCTTTGTCAGAAAGCTCCTGCCCTGATTCTCTGTGATAACATCCCACAGACTTTCCAGAGAGACCTTTGAAAAGTCAAATACCATTGCACCACCCCTTTGTATTTTCTGTCAGAAAATGACTCTATAAG
Organism: uncultured Acetatifactor sp.; assembly: GCA_947627535.1. Taxonomy (GTDB): domain Bacteria; phylum Bacillota; class Clostridia; order Lachnospirales; family Lachnospiraceae; genus Acetatifactor. The sequence continues at coordinate 1,137 of CANQWM010000015.1, read as the reverse complement.
AAATGGTACACGGATCGGAACATCTTGTCAATATGTTCCGATCCGTAAGCAAACGGTTCCGCTAAAAAACAGACGATCCGGATCTCAGAGATATCTGAAATCCGGATCGTCTGTTTTTTCAGTCGCCGAACATCGGCGTGGAGAGATAGCGGTCTCCCGTGTCCGGGAGCAGCGCCACAATTGTCTTCCCCCTGTTTTCCGGCCGCCTGGCCAGTTCTATTGCCGCCCAGACGGCTGCGCCGGAGGAAATTCCCACAAGGATCCCCTCGGATCTTCCAATCCTCTTTCCCACGGCAAACGCATCCTCATTTTCCACGGCGATCACCTCGTCATAGACAGCTGTGTTTAAGACCTTCGGTACAAATCCCGCGCCGATTCCCTGAATCTTATGCGGCCCCGGCAGCCCTTTGCTGAGAACGGGCGAACTCGCAGGTTCAACGGCAACCACCCTGACATCGGGATTTCTGCTCTTTAAATATTCTCCCACGCCCGTAACCGTTCCGCCGGTCCCGACGCCCGCCACAAAGATATCCACCCCGCCGTCAAGATCCTCCCAGATTTCCGGGCCGGTGGTCTTTCTGTGAATTTCCGGGTTTGCCGGATTTACAAACTGGCCGGGAATGAAGCTGCCCGGAATCTCTTCTGCCAGTTCGTCTGCCTTCTCGATGGCCCCTTTCATGCCCTTTGAGCCGTCCGTAAGCACCAGTTCCGCTCCGTATGCTTTCATCAGCTGCCGGCGTTCCACGCTCATGGTCTCCGGCATCACAATGATAAGGCGGTAGCCCCTTGCCGCCGCTACAGAGGCAAGGCCGATCCCGGTGTTTCCAGATGTGGGCTCTATAATGACTGCGCCGGGCTTTAAAATCCCCTTTTCCTCCGCGTCATCGATCATGGCCCGGGCGATCCTGTCCTTTACGGATCCCGCCGGATTAAAATATTCCAGCTTTGCCACGATCCTGGCCTCCAGCCCTTCCTCCTTTTCAATGTGCACCAGCTCAAGGAGAGGCGTTCTCCCGATCAGCTGGTCTGCGGATGTGTAGACTTTACTCATGTTCTGTTCCTCCCTATTTAGTCAAGTGTTTTTCCCTTATTTTTCAAGGAATTTTCAATTCATATCTCAGACGAATGAGCCAAGAT
>CANQWM010000014.1 GCA_947627535.1 uncultured Acetatifactor sp. | reverse complement strand
GGATCTTTTGTGTCTGCAAAATCACGGAACAGGTCAGGACAATACCTGCTCCTGATCTTATTACACTCCACGATTGGCTTGTTTTCCAGTTTTCTCCGAATCCTCTCTTGTTTCCTGCTCGTACAGACTCCTTTGCGAAAAACTTTTTCTTTTATTTTACCATTTTTTCTCAAAAGAGCCTATTCTCAACAGAATTATTGCGAATTATTTTTTCCTTTCAAAGCTGACATAACTGCGCACCTGCTTATACAGATCTGAATTAGAGACTTTCGTTTTTTCTTGCCATCAAAGACGGCAATGACATAAAACTTCCAAACTGTATAATCTTATCTTACATCAGTTTGGAGGTTTACACAAACTTTGAGATAGTCCCTCAAATCTTACCGAAAGGATTTTTCTTCCATAGACACAGAAAAATTTACAGCCTCGAAAAGGATGCTAATAATGAGCCAATACATTGCTAGCAAAAAAAGCTCTCCCTCTTTTTTATATATTACCCATTTTTGTAAAGCATCTCATAATAAATCCTGTGTATCTTTCGCGTGACTATAAGAGATCACTTCATATCCATAACAATGCGCTTTAGTTCTATATCGTTCTCGCACAATTCTTTCATCTTCATAACCAGCTCCTGTAATGTTTCCAGGTTCTTTGAATATGCGCAAAACAAATCTGCCTCTGACGAAAAATATATACTATCCGATTTACAAATGTCATATTTCCGCAATAGTATTCCTGCTACCTTGTTCCAATCATAGCCACTTCCCATTATCCCCTCCTCACTTCTGAGAGAAAAAATTTCCTTTTTGTATGATATGGTATCTAAACAAGCAGAAAACATGCCATTATCCAACTTCATTATGCCAAATGGCGCTACCTGATGTTCGGATTGATCTTTATGCCTGCTATTGTTATGTATAGTACTTACATCAAAATTGGTCAATATATTATCCAGTACAACTAAACTCCCTTCCTGAGACATATGCCCTCTTTGCCTCATTCCTCCTATTGCCACTGTAATAGCATTTTCGTATCTATCCTTATCTGCGTAGGGGTGAATGCTATTATTCTGATTTATAAATAAATGTCCTTTATTAAGCATTGGGTTGGTCATAATTTCTTCAATTACCTCTTCGTATCCTCTCGCCATATCGGAATCCGGAAATGAATCCACTAACAGTAAACTTATGAAATTTCTACCCACTATTTGGTGTTGTGATAAACGATCTTCTAAAGGCAATTTAGTCACTCCCACATAGGACAACACGACCTCTTTAGAAGATGTATGTTCCAGCGCAACATAAACTTTATGTCTTTCCCCGATTATACTCCAAATTTCCTCCATATTTTCTAAATCATCCGTTACCTTTTTCAATTCTATTGAAAACTCTTCCAATACACTTCTCTCATCTGAATACATGCAGAACTCATCTGCTTCTGAATCAAATTGAATCTTTCCTATCATTTCCGGAAAACAACTTTCCAAATACATTTCTGCAAAATATTCCCAATCATAGCCATTTCCATTATCACATTCGAATTGCTCCGAATGTCTCTGAAAAAATATCTCTCTGTAACTACCTGCATCTAAGGAAACGGTTCCCTTACCGTCCCTCATATCAATCCATTCAAATGGTTCAATAATGTCGTTTATCAAAGTCATTTTCTCCTTTCAAAAATTAATTAGAATTCCTTCCCCATTCTTCATAGTAATCCACATGAGCAAAATTGTGTTCAATTTAAGCATCCCTGATAAAAAATATAAAAATGTTTTGGAAATACATTATACTTAAATCCCTGCTTCGTCCCGCCCTGGCGCACATGACCAGATTCGCACTGGCAAACAGGATATGGAAACGGTTCATGTTTTTGGCTATACTGCGGTATATATGGCGGCGGAAAGGTAATTGAAATACTGATTTGATCAGTATTTCCCTAATTTTTTATGCTTTTTATCATTGAAATTCTAACAGAGTTTTGCCGTTAATCAAACACACGGCTCCCACCCTCTTATAAATTCTTCCAAAGATGGTGCAATTTTTCTCATTTTCCCACTCTCATAATTTGCAATCTTAACAATTCCTGTTTTTACTTCCACCACGATGTCAAGACCTGTTCTTTGATCAAATCCAAGCGGAAGATATGGTATCTTTCCATCCGGATAGGTAAATGAGGCCATGTCTTGTTTCAGACTCCGATATTCATCTCTGGGATCTACGCCATATACTGCAATTATCTTTTTATTATATCTAATGTCAAGCCCCAGAAAATGATAGGAACTGAAATAATCCACTATATCTGTATTTTTTTCAATGCCATATGTCTTTAATAACTCTAAAAAAACTTCATCCTGTCCATGAGGTATCGGTTTCCACTTACACCATCCAGAAGCATCGGGATTGCCCACATAGATTGCTTGATCCACATCTTTCCTCCTAGGACGTTTAGGCAATCCATCCTCTGTTTTTTGATATGCTCCTAAAAATCTTTCAAAAAAGCTATCCAATTCCTTTTTTACAGACATTACTTTGACCTCTCTTTCATCCAATTTTTTGTTCGCATAATTGCAGATTTGAACATGTTGAAGCGCTTTTTAAATACTACCTTATCTCCCCCCGATACCTCTTTGTTTATCAGTATTGTGAGACCAATATAATTTTTGAATCTCACTTCCAGCCTTGAGAATTAGCTTTCCTCTTTCCCTTCCCAACATACGGCATATCAACAATAAACGCCACATCAGCAAAAAATAATACTATTATTTTCTCTGGATCAGCTTCATTAAATAATTCCTCTTTATCTTTATATGAAAGAATTTCTCTTAATTCGTCCATATCCAGATCTCTATAGGCGCCAATTTTATCTTCATCAGTGCCTGTTGGTTCTTATTTGCCGTTTGAACATAGTTTCCTGCATCTACTCGGACCTCCAGCAGATTCCCGGCATCCCTCCACATCATAATAGAAGTACTCGTTATTTCCTTCCTGATCCGTGATCTGGCAGACCTGTCCCATACTGTTGTAGCAGCAGGTGATCGTCCCCCCGTTTGCATCGGTGGTTCCGGTAATGTTCCCTGCATTTTCAAATCCATCAATAAAAATCAATAATACAATCCGTTAAACGAAACGACCGCATATCATTCAATACAATGGAATCAGTATCAATATCAATTCTAGCCAGTTCTTCATTTAACGCCTTAGCTCCCTGTTCAAGTTGCTGTCGCCACTTTTTAATATCACCCTTATAAGAAACTGCCTCAAATATGTCACCATTTGGCAAAGTAATCTTACATCCCTCAAGTATAGCTCCTCCGTTTTGAGGAATTATTGGTGGAACATTAAATAACTCGTGAAAAAGTTTACCGATTTTTACTTGTCTTTTATTAGAAACATAACGATATTCCCGACCTTCAACAAAATATGTACCTGGCACTCTTCTCTCCCTACAAATTGGATGTCCAAGCACATACTCTATTAGTTCTTCTCTATTCAATGCTTTTTTCATTGTCATACCTATGTACCATCCTTGTTATTTGTCATAGTTCGTAAGTTATCACAATAATTCTTGCATTTATTTGTGATAACCTTAGAACTATGATTTTCTATCTCAACCCACATTAATTTTACCGCAAAACTGAATCCTTCTATGCCATATTTTTCATTCGCCATATTTACGTTATTAAATATCTTTAATTTTTGCCCGGTTTGCCACGCGATAAAATCCCTCTGGCTAATAAGTCATCACACACCTCTTTGCACAGATCATAACTTTCCTGTTGTTCCTCCGGTGCAAAATCTTTTTGAATTTCACGATATACATCATTTAAGCACAATATCCCCATGACATTATCATACCCATCCATAAGATAGTAATCTAGAAATCTTTCCAACAGCCTTTTTTTCCCTTTTTTAAGCCTTTCACTAATATCAGCTCTCATGGCATCAAGGTTCGGAATGAGATAACAACTTCCATCACTTGGCAAAACCACTTCTGACAAATCACACCAATCGCTAATAGTTAGGTCGCTTAATGTGGCTTCCGAAAAATCTACTTCCATTGGAAGCACCTGATCCCATCGCTCATCTATTTCCGGTCTCCACCTACAGTTTTCTTTGTAGCGGTCAGGCATCTTACCTCGAAACCATACATTATCAACCTTCCCTACAAATTTCACATTTCTGAAGTGAGCGCCGCCAAAATCCGTACTTCTCAAATTACAATTTTCAAAGAGACAGTCTTCAAAATCCGGCCACCATATTCGAGCGCTGTTCATTTTAACGGACTGAAATTGTACATTCTTATAGTGACTTTCTCCCAGGCCCAAACCTCCACTATAAATCCCTTTCCTAAAAATACAATCTCTGAACGAGCACTGCTCCTCACCAATATCAAGCATTTTTACATTATCAAATATGCAATCATAAAATTTGCATTTTTCTATATACCGACCACTAAAATCAGCATATGAAAAATCGATTTTTTCAAATCTTTTTTGGGAAATAAGCCCTCTTGATTCCTGTATCAGATCTGCTCTTTGAAGATTTGTATACTCTTGTATATCTACAAATGAATTAATGGGAAACCCTCTCAAATCCAAATATCCATCTGGAGTATATTCCATATCTTCTACCGCATCAATCTCTTCATTTTCACTGAATAACCAAAGAGCAATTCGTTCCCATCTAAGCTTCCATACAGGATCATCTCTCCATCTTTCAATTAGTTTTTTCTCATTTCTCCCCATTTTCTACTACATAATCCAATCATAACAAAAAGTGATTTGATTATTCTTCCTTTCTCCAAATTATTTCTGATAAACATTTATAAGTTGTAGTTTACCTAATCCATTTTTTGCAAATCAAGATACTGGAGCCATAACAATATTATCAATGTCAATTGTCAATCTGTCCATCGAACCGAAAATCAATTGCCACATCATATAAAGGGCATCCATATTTTAGCAGTATATCAATATTTTTCTTTGTATACCTCTCTTTTTCCCCAAAAGTTCAGATCTCGTGCCACTATACACCGACCTTCTTTCACACATCGTGTCGATTAATTCTTTCTTTGCAAAGTATCACAACTGTTCAAAAAACTAAAGGCGTATTTCTCAACAACATGAAAGATATCTAACACAATAGGTTCTAGTTCTGTACTTTCATTCACATAAATTCCAAATGAAACTTTTGAATCCATCAAGGTATCTGCATTTATACTTGCAGTTGCCCATTTAGCTTCATATTCTATATTTTTCATAAAACAAATCGCCTTGTCAACTTTTTCATATTTAAACCCCACGTGAACTTTAATATGAACTTGGGACACACCTCTTACTTTTGTTTCTGTTATAATAATATGTTGCAAACAATCTCCATGTTTTCAGACAAATTTGTATTTTCGCTTTCTTTTGAAACCATAGTCGTTCAATGGTTTTGCAAGCAAGTCATCTAGTTCTACCATTTTTCTTTCAATCTTGTCATATACAACTCCATAATTATTCAAAAGTTATGTTTCCGTTGGCATCAACATAAATTACTTCTACAGCAGAAATCCTCCGGTTCCTTCATTACATAGACATATGTTTTCCTTCTTAGGTCATTTCTCCATCATGATCGAGCACCCTATCCAATCTGAGATATGTTCCAAATTTCTCAGCCATTCCAATTGGAAGCCGGTAGAGGAATGGCCGCGGCCGTTGAAGAAATACTCCTGTGGGAACACATCCTCACCGATCCAGTGCAGTATTTCTCCTGGCATTCTGTAATCAAAGCTCCAGTTTTGCCAGAAGCCCAGCATGGAATCGCCGAACTGGTTGTCGTAGTCAGGTCGGGCCAGAAGCGGACCCTCCGCAGCCCGTTCTGCAGGCGGCAGAGCGGCAAAGATGGGGTTCTCCCCACCCAGGCCAGGACGGTAGCCCATCAGCCATATGGTCAGATTCATCAGATCGTAAAACCTCCCTGGCCTGGGCCAACGCACAAGAGTCCACTTCGTCTCCTCCGGCAACGCAGCAATCTGAAAAGCAAAGGAGATTCTGTCCTCTGCGGCACATATGTCAGGATACTCCTTCAAAAGCTGAATTGCCTGCTCCACAGGACAGTTGATGATGGAGAAACAGGTATAACCCGTCAAGTCAAAAGGATAATTCGGCTGTTTGCTCATAATATTTCGCTCCTTCGTAAATTTTGTATCAAACTTTATCGTTGCATCGTCAAAATGATTCTCATAATTGGGATTATTTCTCATATAAAAAGGCTTTACCAATGGAATGACTGGAAGCCACCGACTATCCCAATTCCCTAACAGATCTGGCGCGACACCATATAAATCATCCCGGTTCAAAATGAGATTTTTTAAAAATAAGGAATAATTCTCATATTCTTTTAAATCATTGTTCACTCTGTCTATATCCAATATATCAACATATGGATACAAGGCCTCAAGCACTTCTTGGAATAATGCCGCATATAATTCCGGATCGTCTACATCACACATTGTATCGCAATATGCATTGATTGCCATATCCCATGAATTAGTATTCCTATTATTTGTTTTATTGGGATCAGCGCCTTTTTCCAGTAGATGCCGTAGTAATTTCATACGTTCTTCTGCCTTTCTTCCCTGCCAGTTCCATCTTCCTGCAAAGAGAAACTGTATGACATCCATCAAAACCGGACATGTGTAGCATTGCCACTCTGGCAATCCATGATCCGGCTCCATGTAGTTGACATCTATTCCCTTATCAATTAAGTAATGAGCTATTTCCCAGGAACCCACTTTATTTGCCACCTGCAGCAGCGATTGCTCGTTATCTTTTTTGGGCGGCGGTGTCGCTACACAATTGATCAACTCCGGATTTGCATCCAGAATCTTCTTAATGGTTTCCAGATCGTTTTTTCTGACAGCATTAAACAGTTTCTTCATTTCTATCCACCTTTCTGCGAAAATAATATGCTTCCACCCTTTTATTGACGATATATATCAAACTATTACCCATCACCCCAACAGGTGTCTTCCTGCATAAACCGCCCAAAGACAGGATTATTATACCTTACCCGCCGGTAATAAATGCCTTAATGAGCTGCTCGTCTCTTCCCTCCTCATGCAGAAGTTCGCCATCATGGTATACAAAACTGGTTCTCCTGCCGTTTTCCAGCAGTTCAAAACACAGATTTTCTGCATCATAGCATTTTTCCTGAATGTCACCTTTTTCAGTTTCTATTTTGTCTGCTGGTGGCGGCTGTTGTAGTTAAACTGCCGGATTCCTGTGGAATTCTCTTCTTTTACTATACCTCCCTGCCTGTCATATGTAAACTGTTTTTTCCGTTACTGCTCTCTTCAGCGATGAGCTGATTTTTCCCGTTAAACCGGTACAGAGTTGCTTCTTTGGAATCCGTCTTCTTGAACGCAAAAAAGCGCATGGTTTACAATTTTACTGTTCCATGCGCCTTTAGGCTGTTATTTTGATATTAAATTGTTTTGCCGATTACGCTAACTGCATAACCTCAGTTTCGATTTCTTTTAATTCATCAAAAGATAATGCCGGAACACAATCCGCAATATCCTCCAAAGACATTTTCCCTTTTTTTATCAATCTTTCTGCTGTTTCTCTGTCTTTATCGTGAGCAATCTTATCAGTAAGAGTATTTTCCATATCTTTCCAATATGTTTTCATTATCTGCTCATCATCAAATAAACTCATCATAATCGTCACAACCTCCATTTCTCTGTTCATCAGATATTCTTTCAGGATATTTCTGTCCTTGCAAATACGGATCGTTTCTCTGACTGTCTGCTCTGTCATTCCATACAGCTTTCTCTGTTCATCAAAAACCTTACAGAAAATAATATATTGATTGATAATATCCTCTGTTTCGCTCTCATAGATGACCTTTGCTTTTACCTCAACATCTATATCTGCGCCATCAAAAAATTCTTTGGACAGCGATATTGTATCAGGTTTTCTGCCCCTATTGCCTGTGTAGATGATATATAATTCCGGTTTGGGCATTTTGACCTTTGTACTCTTATACAGGCTTTGTGATGTCCTTTCAAAATATTCATGGTAACTCTGTGCTAAATACAGTAGTATTCTGATTAAAATATTTACCGTCCAACTCGATTGCGCTTCCAACAACAAGAGCAATCTGTTGTTACCTACCATTATGCCCAAATCATTATAGAGATTATCTGTCAAAACATTGTCTATCGTTACAATATCCAGCGCGTCCTCTGTTACATCTGTATCCTCTGGATGCAATGTCTTATACAGTTTCAACAAATTCTTTTTATCTTGGAAAAGGTCTAAAAACACACTGTTTTTTGCGGTACGCTTTGCCTTAACTTCCTGTGTCTGCGTTGTATCGTCTGACACCTTACCACCTCGATTTCTAAAAATTTGTGGTACAAGATATGATATATCCTGTTCCTATTACACTTTAATTATACAAAAAAACGCTTATCTTTACAATAAAATTCACATTAAATTTCGTTTTCCCTCCGTTTCGTTCTGCTCTGTTGCCTATTCTGCTGTCGGCTCTCGTTCTAAAGCTCCCTCTCAAGTTTTTTCTTGTTATGACAGATTACCTCGGCAAAAGTTAATTCTGTGGCTGTTTTTTTGTTTATTTTGATTAAGAAGTCTTTTACATTTTATAACTCTCTTAACATAACGAAATAAATTCATTCGTGACTTACGCTTGCATTTCCAAATGTTCTGTTGTATAGTGTTTTCAGACAAAAACCCAAAATACATAGTTACGGAGGCTTATCGTTATGAAAGAAAAAGTGATTCTCGCCTATTCCGGCGGTCTGGACACCACCGCCATTATCCCCTGGCTGAAAGAAAATTTTGACTATGAAGTGATCTGTGTCTGCGTGGACTGCGGGCAGGCGGAAGAACTGGACGGACTGGAAGAGCGCGCAAAATCCTGCGGCGCTTCCAAGCTCTACATTGAGAACGTGATCGACGAGTTCTGCGACGAGTACATTGTTCCCTGTGTACAGGCTAACGCCATTTACGAAAACAAATATCTGCTGGGCACCTCCATGGCGCGTCCGCTGATCGCAAAGAAGCTGGTGGAGATCGCCCGCAAGGAAGGCGCCGCCGCCATCTGCCACGGCGCTACCGGCAAGGGCAACGACCAGATCCGCTTTGAACTTGGCATCAAGGCGCTTGCTCCTGATCTGAAGATCATCGCCGCATGGAGAAACGACAAGTGGACCATGGACTCCCGGGAGTCCGAGATCGCTTACTGCAAGGCCCACGGAATCGATCTTCCCTTCTCCGCGGATTCCTCCTACAGCCGTGACCGGAATATCTGGCATATCAGCCACGAAGGTCTGGAACTGGAGGATCCCGCAAATGAGCCTAACTTTGAGCATCTTCTTGTTCTGGGCGTTACCCCCGAGAAGGCTCCCGACGAGGGCGAATATGTGACCATGACCTTCGAGAAGGGCGTGCCCACTTCCGTAAACGGGAAGAAGATGAAGGTCTCTGAGATCATCACCGTCTTAAATGAGCTGGGCGGCAAACACGGCATCGGCATCATCGACATCGTGGAAAACCGGGTGGTAGGCATGAAGTCCCGCGGCGTATATGAAACTCCCGGCGGCACGATCCTGATGGAAGCCCACCAGCAGCTGGAAGAGCTGATCCTTGACCGCGACACCTACGCGCTCAAGAAGGAGATGGGAAGCCGCTTCGCAAGCCTTGTCTATGAAGGAAAATGGTTTACACCCCTGCGTCAGGCAGAGCAGGCTTTCATCGAAGAAACCCAGAAATATGTAACCGGGGAAGTAAAGTTCAAGCTCTACAAGGGCAATATCATCAAGGCCGGGACCACCTCCCCCTACAGCCTGTACAATGAGAGCATCGCTTCCTTTACCACGGGCAGCCTTTACGACCATCACGACGCGGAAGGATTTATCAACCTGTTCGGACTTTCCAGCAAGGTCCGCGCCATGAAAATGCAGGAACAGGGCATTGATCTGTTCTGAGGAAGAAATTTCCCGAAAAAACCAGGCGGCGGAGAGTCCTCTCTCCGCCGTTTTTATGCCGGCAGGATCCGGACCTTCCGCGGTTTTCGGATTCCCGGAAAGCCGGGATCTATGGAGGAATAAGGCGTGTATTTTTTTCTGATCTATGGAGCTGTCGTCAATCTCATCGGCTTCGCCCTGATGGGAATTGACAAAAAAAGGGCCATCCGGGGCGCGTGGCGTATCTCGGAAGCCACCTTGTTCTTTGCTGCCTTTCTTGGGGGCGCGCTGGGAACGACTCTGGGAATGCACCTGTTTCATCATAAGACCAGACACTGGTATTTCAGATACGGAATGCCCGCCCTGTTTCTCCTGCAGGTTTTTGCGGTATATAGGTTTTTGCGGTAATCCTTTATCTGAATCGAAATTTGTGATATACTGTTCAAAGTCCGGGAAAGCCCGGCGCCACAGCTGACGGGAGAATAAGACCATGACGGCGTTACAGATCACATCCATGAAACATTTTATGAGCAGGCTCCTTGCCTCGGAAAGCTTTGACATCTTCCTTTTGGAGGAAGCCGTCATCGGAACGGCCAACACCTTTACCGTGGACGGCCGCATCAACAAAGATTTTTTCAGACAGTCCGAAGAAGCGGAGGAAACTGCCTTCGAGTTCCGGCCATGGAAGGAGCTCCGGGGCTTATGCTTCGACCTGATCAAGGGGAAACGCCCGCCGCTGTTCTTCCGGTTCACGCTGCAGCTGATGCCGGAAAGGGCGGCCGCGCTTCTGACCCGGGAAAACTGCGATGTCTCTCCCGAACAGGTAAAAGCGCTGGTTTTGAATATCCGCTACGACGGAGAAAAGGCTCTCCTGACTACAGCAACCTCCTTTTTGACCTTTGTCCCCTCGAAGGAGCCTGATGTCATCTGGGACCGGGCCATGAAACAGTTTCTGGAAAAAGAAGGAATCGCCTTCGAGGTCCTCTGACCCCGCAGGCGGTTCCTTCTTCCGTTTTGGTTCCTTCTTCCGTTTCGGTTTCTGTGAGTTTTCTTTTTGGCGGCGTCCTATTTTTTCATCTTGGGTTTAAAAACCAGGCTGGCCAGGTAGCCAAAGATCAGCGCCGACGCCGTACCCACGGCGCCCGCCTTCAAGCCGCCCGCGAACAGCCCTAAAAATCCCTGCTCGTCCACCGCTTCCTTTACCCCTTTCATCAGGATATTTCCGAAACCCAGAAGCGGTACGCCTGCTCCCGCGCCGGCAAATTTCTGAAACGGCTCGTACCAGCCAAAGAAGCTGATAACCGCTCCCGTCACGACCAAAAGGACCATGATCCTGCCCGGCATCAGCTTCGTCTTCTCCATCAGAATCTGTACCAGGGCGCAGATCAGCCCTCCCACCCAAAAAGCGTTGAAATAATCCATAACGGCATACTCCTTCCAAACATGAAACCGCGCCGCCGTCCCGGCCATCCGCAGTTCTTTTATTCTTTAGTTTCTGCCGTTATCTGTAAATTATGTATAAAAATTCTTATCTGTCCGTTCCGACTTCCGCAATGACTTCCACTTCGCAAAGTACATTCTTCGGCAGCGTTTTTACCGCCACGCAGCTTCTGGCCGGTTTCTCCGTAAAATACCGGGCGTACACTTCGTTAAAGGTAGCAAAATCCCCCATGTCCGCCAGGAAACAGGTAGTCTTGACCACCCTTTCATACCCAGTCCCCGCCGCCTCCAGCAGCGCGCCGATATTCTTCATGACCTGTTCCGTCTGGGTTACAATGTCATTCCCCTGAATCTCTCCGGTGGCCGGGTTAATTGCGATCTGGCCGGAAGCGAAGAGCAGTCCTCCTGCGACGATTCCCTGTGAGTACGGCCCGATTGCTGCGGGCGCTTTGTCTGTTGAGATTTTTCTTGCCATAATTTTTCCTCTTTCCTTTCCTTTTGCTCTTTTATATTTTGATTCTTGGTTCCTGTTCTGTGTTCCGGCTCTTGGTTCCTGGTTTATTCCTGCTTTGCTCCTGCTCTTGATTCTGATTTTTGTTCCGACTTTGCTCCGGCTCTTGATTCTGTTTTGTTCCTGCCTTGCTCCGACTCTTGATTCTGTTTTGTTCCTGCTTTGCTCCTGCTCTCGATTCTGTTTTGTTCCTGCCTTACTCCGGCTCTCGGTTCCGATTTTTGTTCCGACTTTGCTCCGGCTCTCGGTTCCAGATTTATTCCGGCTCTGCGGCTGGCCCTCGGTTCCGGATTTATTCCGGCTCTGCGGCCGGCCCTTTCCCTGATGTCTCCCTTCGGCTCTCTGCTCTCGTCATTCGTCGAACTCCGCCGTCACATAAAAGCCTCTGGCATTTTCCACGATATCCACGACAACTCCCTCTCTGCTCTTCAGCCTGTCCCGAAACGGAATGTTCACGGACATAGCCAGAGAAGGGTCGATGGTGTAATAATAATTGCTGGGCAGCAGCCCCTCCGTCACTGTGATCTTCTGCCCCGGCTCCAGCAGGCCGGGACGCTCCATCTTAAATTCCATTCTCCGCATAAGCTTCACTCTCCCAATCAGAGTAATTTTCTGATAACCGGTACGCATCTCAATAAATTAGTCAGCAGAATACCCGTCAAAACGCAGGCTCCCACCCACACAAAGGCCGCAGGAATCGCATGTATCTTCGGGCCGAGGAACTCATAGATCGGAAAAAGAAATTCCCGAAGCTGTATCTCTATCAGATAGGTGCCGAAGGTCCCTGCTCCGGCAAAGCAGACCGCCTTCTCCAGCGCTTCAGGCATAGGCCGTTTATAAACAATATAACGCACCGTTACAAATATCGTCAATGCGTACACCGGCGCGAACAGACTTCCCATCGTTATGTAATTTGATCCCTCCAGCGTGGATTGATTCACAAACATGCTCAGCGCCGCCAGAACGCCGGATATGCCGATCATTGCCATAATATTTTTAAGCTTCAAAAACATATCCCCCGAGCGGTGCTCCACAAAATATCCCAATACAGTCATCAAGGCCGGATATTCCACAATCGGCAGACGCAGCATCGTATGATTCCATCCCATATAATATTCCAGAATAGCCAGGATGTCATTCAAAAATACATACCCTGCCAAAAGATATAAGAACCACCGGCCATCTGTGACCGCCCTGACAAATCTTTGCAGAAAAGGAAGCACCATCAAAAAGGAAAGATAGGCAAACAAAAACCAGAGCGGAGTCACGGTCGCGCCTTCATATAACAGCCTCACAGCACCTTTCAGGGTCATCGTCTCCCAATGCCCCCTGTATATCCACAGGTACTGCAGCAGCCCCATCAGGACTGTTATAAGCCCAATCCTTACAATGCGGTGTCGATACACATAGGAAATGGATTCCTCACGCTGAAGCAGCACCGCGCCGCTTATCATAAAAAACAGGGGAATGCAATACTGGCTTACCGATGCCAAAAATAAACCCATCCAGTAATTGACCGCGTTGGATGTCAGCACATAGTGATGTATCCCGGCAGATTCCGTATGGCAGAAAACCACTCCAAAGATTGCAATGACGCGCAATAGTTCAAGATATGGTTTTTTATGCCCTTTTTCCCTTCCCATTCCCGCATTCTCCAAACCTGTCCCACAATATTTTCGTAACTCAGCATACAATAAAAACTTTTTCCCGTCAAGCAGGGAAAACGCGGCTGGACGGCTCCGCTGCAGGGTTCCCGCTGTATGCGCCATAACCGCCCTTTCACAAATTTCTACAAAATAACATATCATATAGGAAAAAAACAAAGAATTTTGTAAAAGGAGTTACCATGGCAACATTTTATAACCAGGCCACTCTGTCCTACAACGGAAACGTCACAACCTCCAACATCACCACCGGCGAACTGCTGGAAGTGCTTTCCGCCACAAAGACAGCCCTGATCGGCACTTACACCTCCAATGATAACGTGACCTACATCATCAACATCATCAATTCCGGCACCACGGCGTTCACGGCTCTGACCGTGACGGACAATCTGGGCGCAACCGACGCAACGGTCGGCGGTGTTCCCACAACCGTGTATCCCCTGACCTACGTGGACGGCTCCGTTCAGTATTATGTAAACGGTGTGCGTCAGGCGGATCCCACCGTCTCCGCGGGATCAACGCTTGCCATCAGCGGAATCAACGTGCCCGCAGGCGGGAACGCGACCCTGATCTATCAGGCATCGGTCAATCAGTTTGCGCCTCTCAGCACCGGCGGCACCATCACCAACACCGCTACCATCACCGGAGCAGGCATTACCAGCGATATCCAGGTCTCCGATACGATCACGGCCGCCGACAGGGCAATGCTGACCATCAGCAAATCCCTGTCTCCCACCACCGTAACGGAAAACGGACAGCTGACCTATACCTTTATTATCCAGAACCTCGGCAACACAGCCGCATCGGCCGCCGACAGGATCGTTGTGACAGACACCTTCAACCCGGTGCTCAACTCCCTGAACGTGACCTTTGACGGAGCCCAGTGGACTGCCACAACAAACTACACCTACAATAACCTGACCGGTGCCTTCGCCACCGTGGAAGGACAGATCACCGTACCCGCGGCTACCTTCACCCAGGATCCCGCAACGGGAGCTTGGACCGTAAATCCCGGTGTCAGCATTCTGACCATAACCGGTACTGTATAAGAAACCTCTCAAGCGTTTGAAGGCGGTGCGGCCCCTCCGGGACCGCACCGCCTGACTGCAGGCTTTTTTCTAAGGACCTGTCCCGGCATCCCGCCAGGCGCCTGCCCTAAATCAGCCCCAGATCCGGTATCTTCCGCTGAGCGCCAGAAACGCAAAGAAATACAGACAGTTGTCGTAATATCTCCGCTCTCCCCTGCGCAGAGGCTGCTGCCAGAGACGTTCCACCCACTGCCGGGCCGTCTGCTGCGCCTGCCTGTCCTGGCTCCGTCCGATTACAGCTAAAGCCCCCTGTGCCGTCGCCGCCAGCATCCCCACGGGATGCAGCGCATCCTGCCCCAGACAGGTGCCGTCCAGCTCATAAATCTGATAAGGGTTTTCCTGCTTTCCCAGGAAATGCTGCAGCCGGACAGCGGCGTCCGCCTGACCTTCATCCACACCGAACCAGGAATAGTCCAGACCAATATTGGCGACGGTTCTGTAGGCGTCGCTGTAAAACCAGTCATGCCGGTCGTCAGTCCAGGGAAGCTTCCTTTTCATCGGCGATCCGTCAAATTCCGCGTACTCCGCACTCATGCCCGTAATGGGATGGCAGGCGCTCTTTAAGTATCTTCTGCTCGCGGCGGCCGCCTCCCTCCAGAAGGGCCTGTCCTGCTCGTCGGCCCAGAGCGCAAAAAGCTCATAAAAGTGCGGCAGATGATAGGAAGGGTCCGTAAAATCTATCCCCGGCACGAACAGCACCTGACGGTTTCCCCGGTTCCACATGGACTGTCCGGGTCTGCCGGCCTCTCCCTTGTGCAGACAGGCGCGCAGAATAGCTCTCGCATGTTCGGAGTAACAGTAGATCCCCTCGCCGTCTCCCCATCTGTGAGAAGCAAAGAAAAGGGACATGGCAAAGAACTCTTCTCCGTCAGGCGCGGCCCCTTCGGCGTTCTTTGTACCGTCCAGGGCGCAGGACCACGCAAAATATCCCTCGTTTTCCCCGGATTTCTGCCACATGTAGGTATACGCCCATTTCCAGATCCGGTCAAACTCTTCCTTTTTGTCCAGCTGGACACAGATCATCATACCGTAAGACATTCCCTCCGTGCGGGCGTCATGGTTTCCGGTATCCTCCAGATATCCCATATCCTCCCCCACGGGATGAAAGATCCGCTCGTCCTCGGGGCCGTAAAAAAATGTGTCCCAGATCTCCTGTATCCTGTCTTCAATCTCCTTTTCGCTCCTGCCGCTCTCCAGAAACAGATTTCGATACTCCTTTGTGTCATAAACCCCCATATATTTTCCTCCCGAATCTTGATTATTTTGGAAACAATCTGATTGCAGTATACATCATTTTCCAACATTGCACAACCGATTCGGGAAAAAACAGTCCCCGGCAGAGAAAGGGGCGGACTGATAAGGAATCAATTTCAAATGGAATGGGAAGGCGCAGTTTTAAGGACTACACCTTCCCGCTTTTTATGGAGCAATTTTGAATTCATGAGGTAGATTGTGAATTTGGGTTGCGTGGGGCGCGATCCGTTGCTCGCTGCGCATGGAGACGCATCGTCGCAAGTCATGTTTTGCTCAAAATCTAATCCTCTGTATGCGTTCTTATTCTATGGAAAAACTGCCTTTATGACTGTCGGCTATAATTCTAACAACAACTTTTCCGGACACGGCTACATCAAAAGATTCGGTTCCGATATCGTGCTCATCAAAAATGACATTCCCATCCGCATCCTGTATTTCAATGGAGATTGTCCCACCGTCGGTTGTTACATCAATATGAAGCACATCAGTCTTTGGGTAAATGCTTTTCTTCATGGTTCCGTCAAGAGAACTATATCTGCCTGTCCAACTGCTATACCCTTCGTTGCCAACATAACCAATTCTTGTTGCACTTCTGCTGCTTTCAAGGCCCAAAGTTTTTGTCAAGAAAATGCCTCCAAGAGATATTAAAATAACAACAAGGATGGTAACGATAGAAAAAATCCATGGTTTACGAATTGTCTTTTTATATTCTCGGATGTCATCGTCGGTAGTGTGCAATTCAAACGGTTTCCCGTCGTTTTCCTTTTCTACAAGGAGAAGTTCTTTGTTGTAAGAGCCTCCGGTCGTTGCGATTTTACCGCCTTTTTTTGCCCACGGGCGAAAAACAGCTTTTCCCACGGAATAATCAAGATTCAAATTCTTATATAACACACGATAGCCGAAATCCTCCAAAAAAGACGCATATTCTTTGGCGCTTTGTTTCGATTTTTCTCCGACAAATTCTACTGCGTAGCGATATTTCCCCGGTTCACAATCCTCAAACTCATACCATGCCCTGCCTGTACGAATCAGACGATAGCCTTTATCCGCCATTTCATTCAGCCAGTTTTCCTGCCTTTTCAGGAAGCCCCAAAAGAAACGATAATATTTTTCACTCATATTTTTTCTCCCATAATATCCTCAGCGATTTTGACCAGTTCTTTTAATCGAAGAATTTCTTTATTGCAGATTTCTTTTCCTGCATCTGTGATGAGATATTCTTTTTTTCGTCCACCTGCGTTGCCGCACGGCAGAATCCACCCTTTCTCTTCCAGAGATGTGAGTGCACCATACAGCGTTCCTGCCCCAAGCACCAACCGACCGTTCGTTTTTTCTTCAATAAACTGCATGATTGCATATCCGTGCCTCGGCTGATAAACTGAAAGCAAAACAAAAAATGTTACTTCAGTCAGTGCGCCGCCCTTAATATTGTCACGCAATTTTACGCCCCCTTACTACGGTTACCGTAATAAATATATCGCTAACCGTAATATTTGTCAAGAGGATTTAAAAAATCACTCATTGTTCAACCCTCTTCAACTATAACTGCCAACTTTATGAACACCTGCAGAGAAGGAAAAACTGCCATCGGTTGACAGCGGCAATTCCCCGTTAAGTGGCATCCGTTGTAAATCAAATCATTGTAATCCGCCTCTGCGGCTCGGTTGCGGATATTGTTCATCGTTCCCGCCTCGCCTGCCGATCGATATCGGCAAGGCGGGTGTTAAGATTGCGATTTGAAATTAGACATAAAGAACGGCAACGCAGAAAGCATTTTTGCTCTCTGTGTTGCCGTTTGCCTTTGCTGACGCCGATTTGATTGTATTTGAATGCTGTTCTCAATTCCTTATACGTCGGTGGAAAACCGTTTCGGCGCTTCCCGCGCCCCTTTCCATAAAGCCGCAGCCGGCGGTTCCTCCTACAGACTCTCCGCCACGATACAGTGTGCGATCCCCGGCACGCTCTTTCCCTCGTTAAAACTCGTCTTGCTGAGCAGGGCGCCGGTGGGCAGAAAGAGCACCTTTTTCCAGTTTCTCTCCTCCAGCTGTCTCAGGATATAGGCCGAGAGCGTCACCGCACTGCAGCCGCAGCCGCTTCCTCCGGCATGGGTATCCTGACTTTCCCCGTCATAAATCTCTATACCACAGTCCATATGACGCCCCAAGATGTCATACCCTTTTTCCTTCATCAGGTCGATCAGCACCCTCTGTCCTACTTTCCCAAGATCGCCTGTGATGATCTTATCATAAAAATCCGGCTGACTGCCAAAATCGATAAAGTGCTGTTCCAGCGTGGAAGCCGCCGCGGGCGCCATACAAGCCCCCATGTTCATGGAATCCTTCAGGCCGTAGTCCACGATCTTCCCCGCAGTCATTCCGGTGATCCTGGCTCTTGGGCCGCCCCTGCCGTTCTTTTTTGTCTTTTGGACCGCCTCCTCACCGCCCAGGACAAAAGCGGCGCTGCCTGTCACCGTCCATGTGGCGGAAAGCGGCCTCTGGTTCCCGTATTCCAGCGGAAAACGGAATTCTTTTTCCGCACTTGCAAAATGGCTTGAAGTGACGCAGAGCACCCTGTCGGCAAAGCCGCCCGCAACAGACATGGCCCCCAGAAGCAGAGACTCTCCGCAGGTAGAACAGGCTCCGTATACTCCAAGCAATGGAATCTGATAGGTTGAAATACCAAAGGATGTGGCTATTGATTGGCCCAGCAGATCACCGGCAAAGAGAAAGGAAACATCTTCCTTCTCGACCCCGGCTTTTTCCAGCGCCAGTCCCACGGCCTTGTTCTGGAGCGTACTCTCCGCTTCCTCCCAGGTGGCGCAGCCAAACATGTCGTCCTCTCCCACCATGTCGAACAGAAGCCCCAGCGGACCCTGGCCCTCCTTGGTCCCCACAACGCTGGCGCTGTTTAGAATATATACCGGTTTTTCCGGCACAATACTTGCTTTTCCCAGACTCTGACTCATATGAATCCCTCCATAAAGACTGCAACCCTGTGTTTGTCATCAGACAAACTCATTATTGCCGGAGGGCGGGAAAAATATGCGTTTTTACTGTGCAGCCTGCAGAAGGCTGGAGACTACATAGAGAATCTGTCCGTTATACTCCACCCTTGACCATCCGGAATCCGGGCTGATCCCGGTACGGTGCAGATTTTCCCCCTTGCTGACCTGACAGCTGACAGTTGCATCTCCTTCTGTTGTGCTGGGTTCTGTTCTCAGGTTGACATATTCCTTCGGCGTCACCTGATCGTCACAGTCGCTGAAGATGATAACCCTGCCGCTTAAGGTGCTGATACGGTTGGGGTCTGTAGGCGTCACAGGGGTCTTGTAGGACAGGTCCGTTGTCAGATACTGTGTCACCGCATACAGTGTCCTGCCGTCAAAATCTATTGCCGACCATCCTGTGTCGGGATTGATTCCGACTCTGGACAGCACTTCCCCGTTTTTTACCTGCGTGACAATGCTGCTTTCCTCCGCTGTGCTGGGCACGGAGCGGAGATTTACCACATCCTTCGGCGTAACGGATTCCGAGACGGCTTCAAATGACATGGTCCCATTCCCGTCCTGAGGTTCCGGCACATCCGGAACACTCCCGGTTCCTGCAGCGGAAGATCCCGGTTCCGTTCCGGGGTTTCCGGCTCCCGCTCCGGAATCTTCCGGTTCCGCTCCGGGGTTCCCGGTTCCTGCTCCGGAATCTTCCGGTTCTGCTCCGGGGTTTCCGGCTCCCGCTCCGGAATCTTCCGGTTCCGTTCCGGGGTTCCCGGTTCCTGCTCCGAAATCTGCCGGCTCCTGGGAAGGCGCCTCCGGTTCGCTGCTTTCCGCCCCGGATTCAGCCCCGCCGCTTTCCGGAGGCATAGTCTGCGCGTCCGAAAATTCACCAGGACCGGCCGGAGTTTCCGTCACGGCAGCGGACGGGCCCGTAACCGGGTCCTCCGGTTCCGGCCCATGGTCTCTGTGGGTAAAAAACCAGAGCCCCAGCGCAATCAGAGCCGCAAGAATTACCAGAACGGCAAAAACCGCCGTTTTCTTCCACCACGGCGCCTCTTCCGGCTCTTCTTCCCATTTTGTTCCGCTGCGTCTCTGGAGAGCGCTGTGATCCTGCGATCCACCGTAATCCCAGGATCCTTTCCTCTCCTCCTCTTCCAGATTCACAAATTCTATCTCGCCGCCGTTATCCTCCGGCCCCTCGTTCTTCTTCATCCTATTCTCCTGCCATCACTTCGCCGACGTATCATACTTTTCACTCTGCATCCGGATCAGCTCGGCGTCTTCAAAGTAGTTGATCTTCATTGCGCTCTTTACCTCGGACAGGGTCCGCGCCGCCGTCTCCCTGGCCGTCTCGCTTCCCCGTTTCAGCACCTCGTACACCGCCGGAATATCCTTCTCCAGCTCCTTCCTCCGGTTTCGGATGGGTTCCAGCGTCTCCTGCATCACATTGTTCAGGAACTTTTTCACCTTCACGTCTCCCAGGCCCCCTCTCTGATAGTGGCCTTTCAATTCATCAAGGTTTGCATATTCCGGCAGATACCTTTCAAAATGCTCCTGACGGCAGAATGCGTCCAGATAGGTAAACACCGTGTTGCCCTCCAGATGGCCGGGGTCGCTGACCTGAAGATGCAGAGGATCCGTATACATGCTCATGATCTTTGTCCGCACCTCGTCGGCCGTATCTGCAAGATAAATGCAGTTTCCCAGAGACTTGCTCATTTTCGCCATGCCGTCCGTGCCGGGAAGACGCTTGCAGGCTTCGTTCTCAGGCAGAAGCGCCGAGGGCTCTACCAGCACCGGCGCATAAACGGTATTAAACTTATGCACGATCTCCCTCGCCTGCTCGATCATAGGCAGCTGGTCGTCTCCCACGGGAACCGTGGTGGCCTTAAAGGCCGTAATATCGGACGCCTGGCTGATGGGATACGTGAAAAATCCCACCGGGATGCTGGCCTCGAAATTGCGAAGCTGGATCTCGTTTTTTACTGTGGGGTTGCGCTGCAGCCTCGCCACCGTCACCAGGTCCATATAATAAAAGGTCAGCTCGCACAGCTCCGGTATCTGGGACTGGATCAGCAGCGTGGATTTTGCGGGATCCAGTCCGCAGGACATATAATCCAGCGCCACTTCAATAATGTTCTGGCGCACTTTTTCCGGATTTTCGATATTGTCTGTCAGCGCCTGCGCGTCGGCGATCATGATGAATATTTTCTGATACTCCCCGGAGTTCTGCAGCTCCACACGTCTGCGCAGCGAACCCACATAGTGGCCCACATGAAGCCGGCCGGTGGGTCGGTCTCCCGTCAGTATGATCTTGTCTGTCTTGTCCATTGTTTGCACCTTTCTGTTCTGTTTTTCTTTCCCTATCTTATCACAGCCGGTCAGATTCCGCAATGGAAACGCCGCCAGGAAACGGCGGCGCCTTACCAGTTCAGCCGCACCGCTCCTACAGATAAGTCACATTTTTCTCCAGGCTGTACTCATGAGGCTCTTTTTCCGCCGCCTTATGCCCCACCGCTATGGCGATCTCAAACGCATACCCTTCCGGCAGCTTCAGGGCATCCGCAAAATAATCCTTCTTATCGCCGGAAAGGGCATCCTTGATACATCCTATGATCAGGCTCCCAAGCCCCAGCCCCTCCGCGGCGAGAGAAATATTTTCCACGGCGATCCCGGCGTCCAGACTGCCCCAGGAGAACTTTTTCTCCGCGCTTAAGAAAAGCACCGTCGGCGCCTCGTAATAGAAATTGTGAGGCGGATCCTGAATCCCGCTCTTTTTGTTCTTCTCTTCCTCGATCTCCCGCAGAACGGGATCACCGCCGTTCACCACCGTGATATGGACCTCCTGTCTGTTGGCTGCGGTGGGCGCCTGCAGACCGGCCCGGACCAGACAGTCCAGCTCGTCCCTGGTCAGCGCCTCTTTCGTGTAGCCTCTTGTGGAAAATCTCTGTTCCATTGCCTTCAATACATCCTTCATTTCTGTTGCCTCCTGCTTTATTTTATATTTTATTATCCGTATTATCCCTCCTGGTTCCTCAGAATAACCAGATGGGCCGTCTCCGTCACCTGACAGTCTCTGTAATTCTCCCGGATCCAGTCGAACAATGCGCCGTTTTGCAGGGAAAACCCATAGGAAAGAGCATAGACCGGATCCTCCCCAAACGTCTTGTCGTACACCACAACATCCGGTATGCGATCCGGATGTTCCCGGTAGTAATACAAAAAAGTTTCATCGAACACCGTTGTCCCCTGTGTTGAGGGAGTCGCGGCAATTGCCTGGGTCGCGGGATAGACCAGATTTTCCGCGCCGATATAGAGAAGCCTGTCCTCTTTCCCCACATAGGTCTCCAGCTCCCTGTAATTCTCGTTCCATATTTCAGCCCTGTCCGCCAGAACATAAATCCCCTTCTCCGGCCCCGTCTCCATCCGTTCCATGGGAGCAAGAACCGTCACCGGCAGACAGCCCGTTACCCGGATCAGCAGCAGCCGGCATACAAACAGTCCCGCCAGCATCGCCCCCGGCACAGCATATCGAAGCGCCCTGATCCTCCTTTCCCAAAAATTCTCTCCCTCCGCGCTCCTGCCAAATTCAGCCAGGATCAGGAAACTGCCCAGCACTCCCAGAAAAGCTTTGGAGTAAGCCTCGTTTGTCCCCATGTTCGTCACAAGAAGCACGGAACAGACGGAAACAACTCCCGGGATCACAAAGCACCACAGCCATATCCCCATCCGTTCATAATACCGGAATCCAAGGACCGCCGCCGGGATGATCACCGCCAGATACCTCGCCTGACAGTAAAACTGGTTTTCGTCCTCAAACACATTGCCGAAAATTGCTCTGATCTGCATAAACAGCGCCGCCAGAAGCAGGATGGCCGCAATGATCGTAACCGGGTGCGCCGTTTTCCAAAGAGACGCTTTCTCCTGACCTGATTTCAAGCGGCGCCGAAGCATCCCCGCCGCCAGAAAGCACAAAAAGATCCCCGCCGCCAGAAACACACAGCCAAGATACATCTGCCCCTGTTCCCCAAGCTGCTCCAGATACATCCGCTGCTTTTGCCCGAAGGTATATACGCCATGTGAGGTATCCAGAAAAAGATAGGAGAGAAAATGCCGCAGTTCCTTCGGGCTCATATAACTGAACAGACAGCCCGCCAGGGCTGCGCCAGCCGCAGAAGCACCTGCCGTGAAAAAAAGCCACCCGGTCCGGGCCTTTGGACCGAAATACCGTCCCTCAAGCGCGCAGATTCCCACAACATAAAACGGATAAAGCAAAACCATGGTAGGATAGCACATGACGCTGACCGCCAAAACTATCCCCCCGAAAAAGAGCAGAGATCTTCGCCCCTTTCCTGAGAAGTAAGCCCAGAGCAGCAGAGCGGTCCCCAGCAGGCTCCAGTAATGCATCAGTTCAAATTCCGGCATCTGTACCCATTTCGGCAGGAAATTCAGATGCAGGGCAAGGATACAGAAGGCCGTCGTCTTGTCAAAGGATTTTTTAACCTGTCCATACAGCGCCATTCCAAGCGCCGTATGGATGATCACGCCCACGATTCTCAGATAGAGAATCAGATATTGCGTATCGCCCCGTATCCACACAAAGGGCGCCGTAAAAAGCGCGGCCAGAAATGCGCTGAACTGGTGCGGTTCCCACATCTCGCTCAGCAGTCTGTCGCCCTGCATGAGCCGATACCCCGCAGCCGCCGCATAGGATTCGTCGATATCAAGACTGATAAAAATACTCTTGCCAAATGCCAGCAGCGAAAGCCCCACTATCACAGCTTTCACAATAACGCATAAAATATTTCTCTGTTTTTTCCCCATGGCAGGAACCCTTTCCGTCTGTGGGTATTTCTAGCATCTTCAATATACCATGGTTCCTGTTTACTGTCAAACGCCCCTGCCATGCGGTATCTAAAATCCTGCTCTGCGGTATCCGAAGCCGCCGAAGGAAACGCCTCAGCCTTCCGGCCGAAGCAGCAGCGCCATAAACTCATGTGCCAGAAGGGGCATGGCGGAAAGTCCGATCAGCCTCAGCCACTCCTGCCCGGACAGGGAGGAGGTTCCGAACGCCCCGATCAGAAAAGGCACCTCCGTCACCGCGAACTGCAGCAGAAATCCCACCGCACAGGCCAGGATCATCAGTTTGTTTTCCAGATGGTTCATGCGGAAAACCGATCTGTGTACGTCGCGCATTCCCACCGCGTGAAAGAGCTGGGACATGCCCAGGACCGTAAACGCATAGGTCTGCGCCCTGGCCAAAAGATCCCCGTTCTGCAGGACATGGGATATCTGGCCCAGGCTTAACGGCAGCCCCTGCATCCGTACCACCGTGCAGGGCAGCATCAGAAAAGCCGTCAGGCTCACCGATGCGATCAACGCCCCGTAAAAACAGGTGCAGGCCAGACCCCCTCTGGCAAACAGGCTCTCCGACGCCTTTCTGGGCTTCTGCCGCATGAGACCGGCACCGTCGTTTCGATCCACTCCCAGCGCCAGCGCCGGAAGAGAATCCGTGATCAGGTTGATCCAGAGGATGTGGCTTGACTTTAACGGGGAAGCCAGGCCGCAGATCACCGCGAGGAACATGGTAATGATCTCCCCGAGATTGGAGGAGAGCAGGAAGATCACGGACTTCCGGATATTTTCATAGACGCCCCTTCCCTCTTCGATGGCGCGGCGTATGGTGGCAAAATTGTCGTCCGTCAGGATCATGTCCGAGGCCTGTCTCGCCACATCCGTGCCTGACCTTCCCATTGCGATTCCGATATCCGCCTTCTTCAGGGAGGGCGCGTCATTCACCCCGTCCCCGGTCATGGCCACGATCTCCCCTCTCGCCCGGAATCCGTCCACGATCCGCACCTTCTGGGCCGGAGAAACTCTGGCAAAGACCCTGACGTCTGAAAGCCGCTCTCTCAGCTCCCCGTCCGAAAGCCGCTCCATCTGTTCACCGGTGAGACACTCCCTGGCCTGCTGCACGATTCCAAGCTGCCTGCCGATGGCCAGGGCGGTATCCACGTGGTCCCCCGTGATCATCACCGTGGTGACGCCCGCCTCCTTAAAGTCCGCCACCGCTTTTGCCGCCTCCGGCCTGGCAGGATCCCGCATCCCGACAACGCCAAGAAAGGTCAGCTGTTCTTCCCTGGGCTCATCCACCCCCAGCCGCATCGCCACCGCCAGCGTCCGGAGCGCCTCCCCGGACATCTTCTCCACGGCCCGCCCGATCCTTCTGCGGCGGTCATCCGTCATCGCCACAGGTCCGCCGGCGGTCTGTACCCTAGAACAGCGCTTGAGCACCTCGTCCGGCGCCCCCTTTGTATAACTGACCCTGTCAGCCACGGAGCTGGCGGCTCTCAGCTCCGCCCCCGGCCTGTGCTCCCGTCTGTGGAGCGTCGTCATCATCTTCCGCTCCGAATCGAAGGAAAGCTCGCCGATCCTGGGAAGGATCTGCTCCAGCTGCCGCTTTTCCAGTCCCATTTCTGCCGTCAGGTCCAAAAGGGCAAGCTCCGTGGGATCTCCGGTCCGGCTTCCCATGAATATTTCGGCGTCATTGCACACCGTCATGCCGTAAAAGAAGTCGGGACATTCCTCCATGCGCACCTCTGACGCAGGCCGCAGTTCATCGTTCAGATAGCACATTTCCACGGTCATCCTGTTCTGTGTCAGGGTTCCCGTCTTGTCGGAGCATACCACGCTGACCGCTCCCAGGGTTTCCACCGAAGGCAGCCTGCGGACAATGGTGTTCACCCGTACCATTCTCGTCACACTCAGCGCCAGACAGATGGTTACCACCGCCGGCAGCCCCTCCGGCACCGCCGCAACCGCCAGACTGATCGCGGTGATCAGCATCTCGGGAATATTCCTGTGCTGCAGCACCGCGATCACGAACAGCGCCGCGCATAAAAGAAGGCTTAAAAGGCTCAGCACCTTCCCAAGCTCTCCCAGACGCTTCTGGAGGGGCGTCATCTCCTCTTTCGCCTCTGTGATCATCCTGGCGATATGTCCCAGCTCCGTATCCATTCCCGTTGCGGTGACAATGCCCTCCCCCCTGCCATATGTAACAACAGTGGACATATAGGCCATATTCCGCCTGTCCCCCAGAGGAAGCTTTTGTCCCCGACCGGCCGTAAAGTCTGCGTCTTTCTCCATGGGAACGGATTCCCCCGTCAGCGCGGATTCCTCTGTCTTTAGGTTTACCGCCGCAGTCAGCCTCATATCCGCCGGAATCTGGCATCCCGCCTCCAGGTACACAAGATCCCCCTTCACAAGCTCCGATGCCGGAATCTCCAACCGCTTTCCCTCGCGGATCACCATTGCCTTCGGACTCGCCAGCTTTTTCAGGGTCTCCAGCGCCCTTTTGGCCTTTCCCTCCTGCAGCATTCCCACCGCCGCGTTCAGCACGACCACAACGCCGATGATCACCGCGTCGCTGATCTCCCCCAAAAGCACCGACACCACCGCGGCCACCATCAGCACATAGATCAACGGATCATTCAGCTGTTCCAGAAAGGATTCCACCGGCGTCTTTTTTTTCGCGGCCTTCATTTCGTTCGGTCCGTCCCGCTTCAGCCTCGCAGCCGCCTCCGCCGCGCTCAGCCCTCTCTCACTGTCCGTTTTCAGTTCCACGGCTGTCTGCCGTATACTGTATTGTTCAAACACGAAAAAACCTCCCGAAGGTTGTCTGCATTGCATTTTATGCCTTCGGGAGGAAAAGTATGTCCTGGCGTTCTTACGTTTCTTCAGGAACCGATCAAAAGCTGCCGGGTGTATTCTTCCCGGGGAGACGCAAAGATCTCCTGCGTGTCTCCTGACTCGATGATTCTGCCGTCCTTCATGACCATGATCCTGTCACACATTTTGTAAACCACATTGATATCATGGGAGATAAACAGACAGGCCAGCTTCATTTCCTGCTGAAAATTCCGCAGCAGCTCCATGATCTGGGCCTGAACGGTCACGTCAAGGGCCGACACCGGCTCATCCGCCACGATAAAACCGGGATTTGTAATCAGCGCCTGGGCGATGCTGATCCGCTGTCTCTGGCCGCCGGAGAGCTGCGATGGCCTCCTGTGAAAATAGCACGCTTCCAGGCCGACCCGGCGGAGCATGTCATAGGCCGCTTCCTCCATCTCCTCTTTCGACAGAGCCAGGGAAGCGTCAATGGCCCCCCGGGCCCGCAGGGGCTCCTGCAGCAGCCA
The DNA here is from genome assembly GCA_947627535.1 of uncultured Acetatifactor sp. GTDB lineage: Bacteria > Bacillota > Clostridia > Lachnospirales > Lachnospiraceae > Acetatifactor. The sequence goes on along the minus strand of CANQWM010000014.1, from coordinate 33,874 downwards.
TCCCACCGTCTTCGCCGGATTTAAACTGCCGTATGGGTCCTGAAAGATCATCTGGGGCCGCAGCGTGTTATGGACCACACTGCCGTCGATATCCCGTATCATTCCCAGCACGGCCCTGGAAAGCGTCGTCTTGCCGCATCCGCTCTCGCCCACAAGTCCAAGGCTTTCACCGGCATAGAGTTCAAAATCCGCCCCCTTCACCACGCAGCGGCGCTTTTTGCGGCCAAAGAGACTGTTGCTGCCCTCCTGGTAATAGACGGACAGATCCTGCACCTTTACGACAGGCGCCGCATAACCCCGCCCGTTTTCCCGCGGCCCCTTCTCACGCTTCCGTTCCTTTAACCGGGAGGGCACCGCCTGGATCAGCTGCCTCGTATATTCCTGAACAGGATGCTCGAAGATCTGCTCTGTCTCTCCGGTCTCCACGATACGGCCATCCTTCATCACAGCCACCCGGCTGCACAGCCGTCTGGCCAGATTCAGGTCATGGGTGATAAAGAGCATGGCGTTTTTCTGTTTTTTATTGATCTCCCCAAGCAGGCTGATGATCTGGTTCTGAACGGTCACATCCAGAGCGGTTGTGGGCTCATCTGCCACAAGAAGTCCCGGATGCAGGATCACGGCCATGGCGATCATCACTCTCTGGCGCATGCCGCCGGAGAGCTGGTGGGGATAGCTGCGGTAAACAATTTCCTCCCCCTTAAGCCCCACGGCTCGGAAGGTCTCAAGCACCTTTTCTTTCCGCTCCTGGGATGTGAGCTTTGTGTGAAGCCGCAGAGTTTCCTCCACCTGTCTTCCCACTCTCTGGGTGGGATTCAGGGAGGTCATGGGCTCCTGGAACACCATGGACATCCGTGCTCCCTGATATCTGCGGTACAGCGCCTCATCCCGGGGCTTTCCCGCCTCCAGAAGCGTCACGTCGTCATACAGAATGCGTCCGGAGGTAACCCGGGCCGTCCTGGGCGACAGCCCCATCAGTGTCAGCGCCGTCACGGACTTCCCGCAGCCGGACTCCCCCACAACGCCCAAAATCTCGCCGTCTCCTATCTCAAGGGATACGTTTTTTACAACCTCCGGGCCGTCAAAAGCCACGGAGAGATTTTCTATCCTAATCATTCTCCCAGCCTCCTGATCCCCTCGCTGAACAGGGAAAATCCCAGCACGATCCAGACAATGGCCAGCCCCGGCGCCAGCGCGTACCACGGCGCCGTCTGCAGATACCCCTGAGCGTCCGAAAGCATATTGCCAAGACTGGCATCCGGCGGCTGAACGCCGATCCCGAGATAGCTCATGCCGGACTCCGCCAGAATGGCATTGTTCAGACCGATCATCACGGATACCCAGAAGACCGGTAAAATATTGGGAAGGATGTGCACAAAGAGAATCCTTCCTTTCCCCACGCCCATCAGCCGGGCGCGCTTTATGTAGTCCGCGTCTCTCAGGCGCAGATACTCGCTTCTCACAATGCGGATGTAGCTGGGCGAAAACACGATTCCGAGAGAAAGGATCAGATTCTGCCTGCCGGTTCCCAGAACGCTGATGACCACCAGCGCCAGAAGAATACTGGGAAAGCCGTTTACCGCATCCGTCACACGCATCACGATCTCATCCAGAACGCCTCCGAAATAACCGGTGAGCGCCCCCAGAAAAATCCCCACGGAAGCGGAGAGAAGAACTACCAGCGCGCTGATCATGACGCTTGTCCCCATCCCCTTCATCACCCGGGAAAAGATATCCCGGCCGAAGTTGTCCGTTCCGAAAAGATGCCGGAAAGACGGCGCCGCGAAGCGCTCTGACGCGGACATGGCCGTCGTACTCCAGGGCGTCCAGAAGAAAGCCAGGATCCCCAGCAGTACCGCGGTGCCTGTCATAATCAGCCCGGCTGTAAGATATTTATTCCGTTTTTTCGTAACATGCGCTGGCATAAAAACGGCTGTCTCCTTTCCCGCTTACTTTTCACTGATCCTGGGATCAATCACGCGGTAGAGAATGTCCACCAGAAAATACACCAGGATCACCGCGGAGGTAATATACAGGATCAGGATTTCCACCACAGGAAAATCCCTGTTGGAAATGGAACTGATCAGCAGACGCCCGATCCCTGGCAGGCCGAATACCTGCTCTATGACAATGCTGCCGGCCACGATCTCGGAAATGATCATGCCGAGAAAGGTTACCACAGGCATCAGGGCGTTCCGCAGGACATGGCCGTACATGACGCGCCGCTGGCTGCAGCCCTTCCCGCAGGCTGTCCTCACATAGTCGGCCCCAAGCTCTGTCAGCATGGAATTTCGCAGAAAACGGGCCGTCATGGCGATCTTGGGTATGGCAATGGAAAGCGCGGGAAAGATCAGATAACCGAGAAAGCCGGAAAAGCTCTGCCTGTAGCTCACATATTTTCCGGGCGTGAACAGCTTCAGGACCACGCCGAAACAATACGTGACAAGGATTCCCAGAAAAAAAGACGGAACAGCCATGGCCGTCTGGGTCACAACGCCTAAAGCCGCATCCACCGCATGACTGCGGCTCTTTGCCCAAAGCACGCCCAGCGGAAGGGAGATCACGATAATCAGTACCGTAGACAGCGCCGCAAGCCAAAGGGTCACGGGAAGCTTGTCGCCGATCAGCTCCGATACAGGCATCCTCTCGTTCATGTTCTTGGAATACCGGTAGCTGGTCCCAAGGTCCCCCCGCAAAAGTCCTCCCACCCAGTGAAGGTATCTCATCACGGGCGGGTCGTTAAACCCCAGCTCCTCCCGGAGCTGTTCTTCCCTCTCGGGCGTCGCCTCCGTTCCCAGAATAGACGTCACAACATCCCCGGGGATGATCTGAAAGGCAAGAAAAGCGGCAGCGGAGACCAGAAACAATGTCATAATGAGAGTAATCAATTTTTTGCCGAGATAAGCCACGCTGCCGCCTCCTTTCCCTGAATTTGTGATAGATGGATCTGGACCGATTTTTACCGGTCTTACTTTTTCACGGATACCGTACTCATATCCTGTACATAAATCGGATAAAATTTATAGCCCTCCAGCCGGTTGCTGATGGCCGTCATGTTGCCCGGCACCTGAAGAAACGCCGTGGCCGCGTCGTCTGCCAGGATCTGCTGCAGCTGTTTGTAATAGCCGGCCTTCTTCTCCATATCCTGTTCCGCCTGTGCCTTTAAGTAAACCTCATCGTATTCCGCGTTGCTGTAGTTGATGAAATTCTTGGAAGACTGGGTCTGGAACCTGTTCAGCAGGTAGCCCGGCGTCTGGTCACAGGTGATGCCACTGATGGTAGCGGTGTAATTGCGGCCATTGTAGATATCGCTCAGCCAGGTATCCCATTCCACCGGATTGATGGAGGCATTGATTCCCACCGCCTTCAGCTGCTCCACGATGACCTCTCCCGTCTGCATATGAAACTCATAGTTGGAGGGAATGTCGATCACAAGATCGAATCCGTCCGCATATCCGGCCTCGGCCAGAAGCTCCTTGGCCTTCTCCACATTTGCCTTAGTGCCATAGACACTGTTCAGATCAACATAGTTATCCGCCAGGGAAGGCAGCATGGCGGAACCGATCAGGGAACCGGTGCCCCCGCCCACATACTCGTTGATCTCTTCCTTGTCGATGGCGTACAGGATCGCCTGACGCACCAGCACATTGTCCAAGGGCGCCACTGCATTGTTCAAAAACAGCGCCTGTACCACGTTAGAAGGGGATGCCACCACCTGATGGGTGTTTCCCTCCTTCAGCGTCTGGGCCTGGGAATCGGTCAGATACGGATAAATGTCGATGGCGCCGGATTGCAGCTCCATCAGCGCCGTTTCCGCGCTGCCCACGATTCGGAAGGTGACCTGATCCAGATACGGCAGGCCCTCCTGCCAGTAGTCGGGATTCTTCTTCAGCACGATCCCCTCCTGGGGCGTGTAGGAAACAAAAGAAAACGGTCCCGTGCCCACAGGAGATGTCCCTTCCTCCTCTCCGCTGCCGGAGGGAATAATGGCTGCCGTGAAGCTGTAGATCAGCTCCGTATTTGGACTCTCCACTGTCACCTGAACCGTCTTTTCGTCAAGAATATCTACGGATTTGATCGTGCTCAGCGCGGAGACTAACGGCGTACCGTCCAGCAGTCCCGATACCCTCTCCAGAGAGTATTTCACATCCTCGGCCGTCACAGCGTTCCCGTTATGGAACTTCACATTGTCTCTCAGGGTAAAGGTATATACCAGACCATCCTGGGAGACCGTGTGGCTTTCGGCCACAGCATCGATCAGATTTCCGTTTTCGTCGGACTTTACCAGTCCTTCAAAAATGTTGAATAAAATTTCCTTAGTTCCTGCCGCCGTTGCCAGATGAGGGTCAAGACTGTCGATATCCTGTTGTATTCCTACAACAGCTGAGAAATTATTCTCCGAAGACTCTCCTGTGCCGTCTGTGCATCCGCTCAGTACAGCCATTGCCAGAAGGGCCGCCAAAAGTAAACTGCAGAGTTTCTTTTTCATAGTTGCTCTTCTCCTCTTCGTTTTATAAACCTCTCATTATGCAATTGTCTTTACTATTCTATCACAGAATCCGCTGATTGCAAGCGTTTTTTGCGCCGCCCTCCACACAGTTGTACATCAGCATGGCAACGGTCATGGGGCCTACGCCGCCGGGTACGGGCGTAATGGCCGAAGTATGGGGCGCAACGCTGTCAAAGTCCACGTCGCCGCAGAGCCTGTTGTCCGCATTCCTGTGAATCCCCACGTCAATGACCACCGCGCCTTCCTTCACATAATCCCCGGTCACAAACTTCGGTTTTCCCACGGCCACGACCAGAATATCGGCGCGCTTTGTGATCTCCTTGAGATTTTTGGTCCGGGAATGACAGACCGTAACCGTCCCGTTTTCCCGTAAAAGCAGCATTGCCATGGGCTTTCCCACAATATTGCTCCTGCCCAGCACCACACATTCCTTCCCCTGGATCTCAATGCCGGAACGCTTTAAAAGCTGGATCACGCCCGCCGGCGTACAGGACACGAATCCCGGCCGCCCGATGCTCAGATTGCCAACATTGACGGGATGGAAACCGTCCACATCCTTCTTCGGATCGATGGCAAGCAGCACCTTATCCTCGCTGATATGTCCGGGCAGGGGAAGCTGTACCAGAATGCCTCCCACCGTCTCATCCGCATTCAGCTGCGCCACAAGCTGCAGAAGCTCCTCTTGGGTGGTCTCCTCCGGAAGCTCATATGCTCTGGACTCAATGCCGATATAGGCGCAGGCTTTCTTCTTGTTTCCCACGTATACGCCGGAGGCCGGGTCGCTGCCGACCTGGATCACCGCCAGCGTAATAGTCTTTCCCTGCGCCTTCAGCGCCGCCACCTTCTCCTTCAGCTCATCCTTGATCTGCTGGGAAATCTTTTTCCCGTCTATGATTTGATACATATCCGATCTCCCTTCCTGTAACTGTTTTCCGCCTTTGTGTCATCCGCCGGAAAAGCAGACCGTCAGTACACAAATACCGTTCGTCCCGTGATCTCCTCATAACAGTCCAGAATACCGTCCAGAGGCACGCACCAGTATCTCCTTGGCGAGGTAGAATAAGCGTAAGCCATGCCGATCAGGTTTCCACAGCCGTCGAAAACAGCGGAGCCCGAATCTCCGTGCTCCAGCTTCGCGGTCATCTCCGTGTGGTCCCTGTTGTCGCCCCAGGCAAAATACTGTTTTACCTTGAGCAGGATTCCCAGAGAGGTATGCATGACCCCTCCCTGACGGTCCACCCGCAAAAGTCCCACATCGATCCGGTCATCATTCAGCCCGCTCCAGTATTCTCTGTCGATATGTACAGTCCCAAGCCGCCCGAAAAGCTCCTCCGGCACATCTGCCGTCTCCACCGTCACCACGCCCACGTCATAGCTGTCGCTGCAGCCCAGCGCCCGGCCCGACACCACAGTGCCGTCATAAAAATAGACCTCCCAGTCATCGTACTGTTCCACCACATGACGGTCGCTGCAGATATAGATGGCGTCCTCCGTGATCTCCATCACATACCCGGAACCCGCGCTGTAACTGCTTTCGCCCTGATGGTAAAGCTGTACGATCGCCGGCCTTGCCTCCTCCAGCGCCGTTTCGATCTCATCCTGACCGGACGCGCCGATGTCATAGGGATTGGCGGCACCGATAATCTTTACCTCATCCGCGCTGATGCTGCGGTTCCCGATCATCTCCTGCAGCTCCTGCGCCGATACCACCGTCACCTCGGCAAAACACGACGTCTCCGTTCCGAAGTCGTCCTCCACCCGGTAGGTCACCTGGTAGGTTCCCTCCTGTTCCGGATTCACCCGGCTGTCATCCACCATGATCCTCTCCGTCAGATCCGCACCCGAGCCGTCTGCGGCGGCAACCCCGTCAAGGTAATCCGCCCTGCATCCCAGCGCAAGATAAATGTCCCGGACTCCAAAAAACGCAGGACCATCCTTATCCTGCTCCACGGTTTCCTCTTTCCGGGCGCTCAAAAGGACGGCGGCTCCGCCCGGGTTTCCCTGTTCATAACCCTGGTTAAAAGACGGATGCCCCTCCGCCCAAAGTCCTCCCCATCCCCACGGCGCTGCCGCCAGCAGGGCTGCGGTCAGTATTCCCACAAAACCTTTCTGCATCCCGATGCCATCCTTTCCGAAGGCCGCCTCAGCTGTTCTTCAGATACTTTTCCTCATATTCTTCCACCGGCATGGGCCGGGAGAAATAATACCCCTGAAACACACTGCATCCCAGCTCGGTCAGCAGCTCCACCTGTTCCTTCGTCTCCACGCTCTCCGTGATCACTTCCATATCAAGCGCTCTCGCCATGGTAAAGATGGCGCTCAGGAGCTTCTTCATCTTCACCGGATCGGGGATATCGCCGATCAGCTTCATATCCACCTTCAGCAGATCTGCCTTGATTCCCTGAAGCATGTTCAGCGACGAATACCCCTTGCCAAAATCGTCGATCTGAACGGAAAATCCAAACTCCTGCAGCCGGTTCAGCTCCTTGATCTGAGGCTCCGCGTCCGACAGTAGCTCCGTCTCGGAAATCTCCAGGTTCATTCTGGAGGGATCGATCTCATACTTCTTTACGATCTGTACCAGAGTCTCATAAATGTCTATATAATAGAAATCCTTTGCGGATATGTTCACGGAGATATGGGCCTGCCCGTGCCCCTGCTCCTTCCATTCATGCAACTTTTCCGCCGCCTGCTCCCACATATACTCGTCCAGGCGGCTGATCAGGCGCGTCTTTTCCACCACGGAGAGAAAGTCCGCCGGGAAGATAAGCCCCCGCTGAGGATGCTGCCATCTCGCCAGGGCCTCCGCTCCCAGCACATTACCCTCCACATCCATCTGGGGCTGAAGGAACATCCGGAACTGTTTTGTCCGGAGCGCGTTTTCAAATTCCTCGGCCATGTTCTTTTCCTTCACAACCTGCTGCAGAAGCTTCGCGTCATAATAGACAACCGTTTTCTGATAGTCTCCCACCTGGGAATCCACCGCCATGCTGGACTTCTCGTACATTTCCTGAGGACTCTCCTCCGGATCCGTGATATGATAGACGCCCATGGCAATGTTCAGCTTGTAATTCCTGCCATCAATCATATACTGGAGCCGTCCCAGATTCTTTACGGTCATCTCCGCGTTAAAGTTCTCCCTGGAGATCAGCATGGCAAACTTTTCGCTCGAAATTCGGCCCTGTATGCAGTCCTCTATGTTGGTATACTTTAACAGGGCTGCCTGCGCCACCAGGATCTTGTCGCTCATCTCCTCGCCGAACAGATCGTTCAGGAGCTTGAAATTCTTTATGTTGGTACAGACCATGTACCACTCTTTTTCCGGATGACGCCGGATGATCTCCTCCGCCTTCTGGAAAAAATAATCCTTGTTATACAGGCCGGTCAGCCGGTCATGGGTCGCGAGATACTGCCCATCCTCAAACGCCTTCATGGCCGCGGTCTTGTCCGTAAGCTTGTAAAAGAACCCGATGGTAGCGTTGCCGTTGCCCTTCAGCCTCTGGAACTCGATATGGAAGTGATGCTCCTCTCCGTCCACCGGATATTCCTTGTCCCAGTACTCATAATCCACGGAATCCGGCGCATGGTCCCTTACCCACTTTGTATAAAAATGATCCGTGATCTCGCCCACCTTATCGTCCGAGACAGACAGCAGCGCCTTGGCCTTGGCATTCGCATAAATGCAATTGCCGTTAAAGTCAAAGCACACGATCCCGTTGTCGATATCCTCCACCACATTGGCAAGAATGCCTTCCACCAGTCCCTTCGGAGACGAGTTCACCAGAAAATAGCAGAAGGATATTGCCAGCCACCCGTAGAACAACATCGCCAGATTGATGGGAAGAACCCAAAAATAACAGACTATATTGCTAATCAGCGTCACCCAGAACACCGTCAAAACAGACCAGTACATCTTCCGGTACGGTTTCGGGGACCGCACGAGACGATTGATCAGCACCGCAATCACAAAGACGGAAAGAACATAGCAATAGCCCACATGGGTGTAGTGAAGCGGCATGTAGTGGGGCAGCCAGCACTCCTCCCCCATCCATTCCACCCGCTCCAGCCGGAACATGTGGTTGGAAAAGTTGTTGGTCAAAAGAGACGCGGCATCCACCACTCCGCAGCCCCAGGACAGGTACTGGAAAAACCTCGTGTGCAGCTGCGTATTCGTGTAGCTTAAAATGAAACGGGTCATAAAGAGGACGATCCCATCGATTCCAATAAAGGTCAGACTCAGAAAAAATTTGGCAAGACTTACATCCGTCGCCTGCATAAAAAGGATATTGCAGAACGCGGCGATCATGCCGGATACCATCAGACGCTGCAGGTCAGATGTATAATAGTTTCCTTTTTTCCTGCCGACAAGCACGCAGCAGACGACCACAACCAGTTCCAGGATCAGCAGAATAAAACTGTATATATTGATCACTGCTTCCACTCCTCCAAACCGGAGCATAATGCTCCGATTTTTTTCTCTTTGGGGTAGTATACCACACTTTTTGAAATCTTGCCACAAAAAAGATAGCTCTCGTAAAAAATCTCATAAAAAAATCTCACTGAAAAAATTTCAGCACCCAGTAGACCAGCCCCAGCAGCCAGCTGGAAAAAATACCATAGAGGATGACCGGCCCGGCGATGGTAAATATCTTACAGCCGATGCCAAACACCTGTCCTTCCGATTTGAATTCGATGGCGGGCGCAGCCACGGAATTGGCAAACCCCGTGATCGGCACCAAAGCCCCCGCCCCGCCCCATTTTGCAATCTTGGGGAAGATGTTAAAGCCCGTCAGCAATACGGACAAAAGCACCAGGATCAGAGAACACCAACTGCCCGCCGTCTGCTTGTCCAGTCCCATCCGGTCCCCATAATTTAAAATAAACTGTCCGATACAGCAGATTGCGCCGCCTGTAAGAAATGCCTTCAGCATCTGGAGAACAAGACTGTGGGTAGGGGTCACCTCCTTCACATACTGTTCGTACTCCTTCTCCTGCCGCTTCTGCTCCCTGCTCTTTTCACTGTCCGCTGTCATGTTCTGTTCCGTCCTTTCCCGCGGCCCCGCGCCGTGAAGACGTCCGGTCCGCTTTTTTTCTCAGTATGCCCCGGATCCCCGCAGTTTATGTAACCGCCGGAGGATTCCGTCAGGCTTCCTCCTCGTGTCCCTCCCGGCCGGCTGTGGCGATCAGCGTTTTGTCCACGTCCTCCTCATAATTTCGCATCGCAACCTCGATGGGCGTGGGATCCTTGGTCAGCCGCCTCCCGCCCACATGGTTAAAAAAGACGATGATTCCCAGCGCAAGGCCCAGGGAATAGGATACCTCCAGTACATTCAGCCCTCCCGGCTCCCGGTTCATCACAATCCTGTAGACCTGTGTAAAAACGTCGTTGATCCCTACGTCGTTATGGTAGGCCATGATGGTAAAGGCGGTTCCGAAAAAGCTGACCAGACAGACCAGCGCAACCTTCAGCGCCAGAGCGCCCCGCCCCCGCTTTTTTACCTCCACCCGCTCCACAAGCACATCCGGCTCCCCCAGAACCTGAACGGAAACCCCGGGGCAGGTTTTTTCGATCAGTTCCACCAGCTTCAGCGCGCTGATCACGCACCTGCGCGGAGAACCGGCGGAAAAATGATGCACCTTCAAAGCCCTCAGTCTTGCACAGACCGCTGTGTCCGAACAGTGCAGGCTTCCCAAATCCGTCATCTGCACGTCCTCGGACTGCACCTCGATATTTCTCTCACATTTCAGATAAACCGTCGTATTGGACATAACTCCCTCTTTCCCCGCCCGTTCTAAGAAGCGGTTCTGTGAAGCTCCGCGGCGAAATACGCCAGAGAACCGCACAGCTTTCCAAGCGCCATCCCAAGAATTGCAATGCCAATGCCGTGCCGGAAGGAAATTCTTCTTGCAAAGATAGGGATACTGTCCAGCATCTCCGCAATGGCCAGCGCAAGACATCCGATGAACATACCGGAAAAAATCCCGAAAATTCCCTGACATACTTCTCCGGCTAAAAGCAGCGCTGGAATCTGCTCCGGGAATCTTTGCTGCAGCCAGGCGCCGGGCTGCAGATACCGGGAAAAAATGCTGAGCGCACAGCCGGACAGCGTCCCGAAGATCACCATTTCCTCATATAAGACCACCTTGTCTGCGGTGTGGGTCTTTCCGGCAAACCGCGGCACCAGCCCCACCGCCACAAGGACGGTAAACACCCCCGCCGCCGCCAAAAGTCCGTATCCCGCCCCAAAAACAGCTAAAAAAACAGTCCTCATGCAGGTTCTTCCTTTCCCAAAATCAAAAATAGTTTTGGACAAAAAGGGAAAAACTATGCACAAGGACTTATCAGGCCGCGTTTTTTATTCCCAGATCGGCGCGAAGGAAATATTCAGGTCCACGTCTTTCTGGATTCCCGGAACCCTGCCGGTGGCCGAATACTGCCAGACCTTATACTCGTAAGGATAGTAGAGCGTGTCCGTATAGGCCGCGAACCATTTGTCATACTCCTCCAGCTGCCCAAGATCCAGCATCAGGGCGCCCATCTCCGTGTTGTGATAGATCATGGGCCTGTAGCCCGCATTTTTTATGGTATCGCAGAAAACCTTCGTCAGGTGCGTCCGCTCCTCCACGGTGATATTGTTCATCCTGCCTCCGGAACTCACCTTTTCCACATCGAACACCACGGGACAATCCACCTGATAAGGCGCTATCTTTTCCAGAACGAAATTGGCCTCTTCCAGAACCTCCGTCTCGTTGACCGCCTGGCTGTAAAAGTACACGCCGACCTTGATTCCCGCCGCCAGGGCCCCCTTGATATTATCCTCAAAGCAGTCGTCCGACATAAGCTTTCCGCTCTCGCCGTACCCCCTGTTTCCTACCCTGATAAACGCAAACTCCACGCCGTCCTGCGCCACCAGATTCCAGTCAATGCTGCCTTGATGCTTTGAAACATCGATCCCTCTGTGGGAGATCACTTCGCCGTTTTCCAGATACTGAATCTCTCCCGATTCCAGAATATTCAGATTTTCCGTCAGAAGCCGGCTCTGGGCCAGTTGGCGGTTGATCGGCACAAAATGATACTGCCCGCCGCTGGCGAGGACTATATGGTCCGGATAGAGGGGCCGCAGGGTCTCCAGCACCGAACTGCCGTCGGACAGGGATTGTCTGATGGCGTCCAGCACCTCTTCCATCCCTTCGCCCTGGGCCGTGAGAGCGGTTTGGGCCATCCTCGCGTCCAGCTCCTCCTGGGTGCAGACAACGGTGCCGGACGCAACTTCGATCACATTACCGTCCCCATCCACCAGATTTCCATTCTCGTCCAGGCCAAGGCCGCCGACCCGGTTCGATTGGACCGGTTCCGGCTTCTCCTGAAACCTGTCGTAAACCGCCAGTCCGCCGTACATCACCGCCACAAGGATCACAAGACTGCAGATCATGGCTAAAATGCGTCCGCCCGTCCTGCGCCGCCTCTCCTCCCGTATCCGCCGGCGTTCCTCCGCCCGTCCGTCTCTGCCCGATCTCATCTCCATGTGTACTCCCGCCTTTCTGATACAGCTGCAGTATCATACTGTATAGATATATATGCCTGCTTATCTCCAAAAAGTTCCTTCTTTCCCTTTCATCATATACGATAAGACCGACAAAGAAAAGCGGTAAATTCTGCTTTTTATAAAAAATTAAAACATCCTGTCAGAGCTTCGCCCTCTCCCGCAGCCGAAGCAGGATTCTTTTCTCCATACGGCTGACCTGGACCTGGCTGATCCCAAGGATACCCGCGATCTCCGTCTGGGTTTTATCCTGAAAATAACGCATACAGATCAGTTCCCTCTCGGAGGGCTCCAGACTGTCCAGCAGCTGCCTTAACAGCATATGGTTCAACAGCTCCTCCTTCTCCGCATCTTCACTGTCCGAGACGCCTGCCATACTGCTTCCCACGCTGCCGCTTTCGCCCCTTACTACCCTGTCCACCAGATAGACCTCGCTGCCGTCGTCCTGATAGACGGCGCTGTAAATAGATTCCACCTCCACGGACGCCTCCATGGCAAGAACCACATCTTCCGAGCTGAGCCCCGTCTCCTGCACGATCTCCTGCAGCGTTGGTTCCCTCCCCTCCGATATCTGCAGCCGCTGTCTTGCAAGCCTGACCCTGGCGCCGTTTTCCTTGACGGTCCTGGAGACCTTTACCATGCCGTCGTCCCGGAGAAAGCGCTTGATTTCCCCGGTGATCATGGGTACTGCGTAGGTGGAGAACTTTACGCCCAGATTCAGATCAAAATTGTCAATGGCTTTTATCAGGCCGATAGTACCGATCTGAAACAGATCCTCCATATCGCAGCCCCTGCCCGCGAACCGCCGCACAATGTGATGTACCAGCCCCAGATTTTTTTCTATCAGTACCTCTCTTGCCCTGCTTTCTCCCGCCTGTGAACGTGCGATCAGTACCGACAGTTCCTCCATGTCCTACTCCTCACCCTCGATCCAGCCGCCGGTGCCCAGCTTTTTTGTCATGGATACCACCGTTCCCTGCCCGGGCGTGCTCTCCACCTCCAGATCATCCATAAAAGCTTCCATAAAGGCAAACCCCATGCCGGATCTCTCCAGCTCCGGTTTCGTCGTAAAGAGCGGTTCCATGGCCTGTTCCACGTTGTCCATCCCCCTGCCCTGATCCGTCACCCTGATATGTAACAGGTCTCCTTCCAGCACACACCGCACCCATACCTTCCCGGGATTTGTCTCCTTCCGGCTTGCCGGACACCTCCCCGGCCTGCCGTATCCGTACAGATTCTCGTAACCGTGGATGATGGAATTTGTCACGGCTTCCGACACGGCGGTCTTAATATCCGCCAGCTCCTCCAGCGTGGGATTCAAATGGGACACGAACGCGGCCACAGCCACTCTGGCAAAGGATTCATTGTCAGATACGGCGTCAAATATGATCTCCATCTCGTTTTTCATCATTACCTCGCATTCCGCCGTACACATACGGCTAATAGTTTATTTTACTTTACTGTCTCCACGATCCTGTAAAGCCCCGATACCCGCAGAATCCGCTGAATCTGGCTGTCCGCGTTGACCGCATAGACCTTTCCCCCGAAGCAGGATATCTTTCGATACCGACCCATAATGATGCCGATCCCCGAGGAATCCATAAACCGGGTATTTTCAAAGTCAAACACCACGTTCTGCACCTCCTCCCGCAAAAGATACCTGTCCGCCGTCTCGCTGATATAGCCCGCCCTGTGATGATCGATCTCCTCGGGGAGCCTGATCATCAGACAGTTGTCGATCACCTGAAAATCTTCCGCCATAACCTGGTCCATATGACACCCTCCTTGCCTGTCCATAAATCAAAAACAGAAAAGAGAACCCACAGTTTCCCACGGGTCCTCTTCCTGCGTATTTCTATACAATTGTGTCTTTATCCGCTCCGCATTTCCCGGCTTACTGGCCGGCCAGCGCGTTCTTCAGGCTCTGGGCCCTTCTGGCATTTGGTGTGTCAGGGAACAGGCCGATCACCTTGTCATAAGTGGCGGCAGCCTCCGCGGCATTGCCGTTTTTGTCATACGCCTGCCCCAGCTGAAGCAGGGCGTCCGCATTTGTTTCATCATAGTTGACCGCCTTTGATAAAAGATCGATGGCCGTCCCATAATCGCCTGTGCGGTACGCCTCGTAACCCTGATCGTAATAAGACTTGGACAGATCAGGCCCGATGGACGCTAACAGCATATGATACAGACTCTGGAACCCCTCGGAGGTCTCATTCAGGTCCACGGACTGGGCGATGGTCTCCAGGCTTGCGGCTGTGGCTTCCAGATCCTGTGTCTCAAGATACGACGCGGCGGCGGTCAGAAGGCCGTCGATGGTATGAAGCGTTCCGTCCGCGCCCACAATGTCTTCCAGTTCCTGGTTCAGACTTTCGATCTCCTGACCGGAATGTTCCACCTGCGCTTCCAGCTCCTGAATTCTGGCCGTCTTTGCGTTCAGTTCGTTGCTGATCTCCGTGACGGCCGCCTGCGCTTCGTTTTTCGCATTGGATTCCGCCGCGGGCACCAGCAGGAAATAGGTGACTGCCAGGCCGATCACAAGGCCAATGCCGATGTTCACCAGCGTGGACGCGCCGCCCCGCTTTGGTTCCTTCACGTTGAAGGGCTGGATGATAATCTCGTTGTCGCTCTGATAACGGACGGCTTCCTCCTTTTTCCGCTTCGCGGGCTGGCGCACGTTCTCGTCCGGCACCAGCATCGCTTCCACTTCTTTCAGATAGCGCAGGGTCTGGGTGTTGTTCCGGTCGATGTCCATGCACTTATGCAGCTCCCGCTCCGCTCTCTCCCACTCCTCGCTGTCCATATAGAGCAGGGCGAGAAGCTGGTGGGCCCGGATGAACCGGGGATTTAAGGAAAGCACCTTTTTCAGCTGTATCACAGCCAGGTCCTTGCTGTCCTGCATACAATACGCAAGAGCCTGATTGTATTTCTTGATGGTCTGGTTAATGGAGTCCAGGCGGGTGGAATTTGACTGAAGCCTGTCGATATAATCGTCGGCTATGTTTTTTTCCGGGCGCAGATTCTTGCTGATGACCCATTCGCTCAGGGCCGCTACCACCTCGCCCATCTCAAAATACACCAGTCCCAGAAGATTGCGTGCTTCTATATTGTTCTTGTTGAATTTCAAACTCTGCCGCAGGCTTGTGACCGCCCCCGTAAGATCCCTGACGTTCGCCTTTTCAAGACCCTCGTTGTAATACAGATTGGAGACAGAAAGGATCTTTTTATACAGGGAGACGTCCGCTCCGCAGGCGGTGCAAAAGTCATGCTCTGACAGATGACAGCCGCAGTTATAACAAAACATTATGACACCTCGTTGTCGTTCGGTTTTTCTTCCGATTCCTTTATCATTTTCACAAGCAGATCCGCCATATCGGTCAGATCCTGATTGTAGATGGCATCTTCCGCATCCTCCACCTCAAGGCTGGGATGAAATTTTTTTAATTCTTCCTCAAAATTTATCATGGCTGACCAACTCCTTTATCTCGCCTGCCAGATACAGACTTCCGGCAATGTAAACGCGCTCCGTGGGCCGCCTGTCCGAAAGCAGGCCCTCAAACGCCTCTTTCACATTTTTGTACAGCTTAACACTGCACGGTTCATACCGGTCAAACAACTGTCCTACCGTCTCGGGCGCCGTCCCCCGCTCTGTCCGCAGGCCTGTTACCGCAATCCGGCCGAACAGACCGGACTTGGCCAGTTCCTTGGCCATTACGCCGCTGTCCTTATCCTTTACCACTCCGAATAACAGGCTTCTGTCCGAAGATGTCAGCCCGTCCCTGGCCACGGTCTTAAGAAACGCCCGGATGCCGTCCCCGTTATGGGCGCCGTCCACATAAACCTCCGGCAGGACCTCTTCCATCCGCCCTGCCCAGAAGCAGGCGGCCGCTCCCGCCCTTATCTGCTCCGCCGTAACGGTTTTTCCCCGGTCCAGGACCTCTATGGCCCGCACCGCCAGAGCCGCGTTTTCCATCTGGTAAAGAGCGATGGTGCGCAAAATGAGGCTAATATAACCATAATACCCAGTGTGCAAAGAAAAATCAATGGTTTTATTCATAATTTTTTGGAAAGAATAATCCTTTTCCGACACAAATCGCGCACAGATACCAAGATCCGACGCTTTCCGCCGAAAAACGGCAGTGGTCTCCGGACAGGTATCCCATATCACGGCAGGTGTTCCGGCCGCCATGATGCCGGCCTTCTCCCCCGCGATCTGCTCCAGGGTATCCCCCAGATATTCCGTATGGTCCAGACCGATCCGGGTAATCACCGCCAGTTCCTTATGCGCCACCGAATTTGTGGCGTCCAGCCTGCCGCCCAGCCCCGTCTCCAGGATGCAGTAATCGGGGGACTGCTCCGCGAAATACAGCATGGCCATAAAAAACAGAAATTCAAAGTAGGAGGGATGGAAGGCTTCCGTCGCCTCCCGTTCCAGCCCGTCCCAGTCAAGCGTCTCATAAACCCGCCGAAAGGCCGTAAGAAAATCCGCCTGGGAGATCATCTCCCCCGCCACCTGGAAACGCTCCCTGATATCCACCAGATGGGGCGAGGTAAACACCGCCACCCTGTACCCCGCCGCCTCCAGGATACTGCGCAGATAGGCACAAACGGAGCCTTTTCCGTTTGTGCCCGCCACATGGATAATCTTCATTTTCCGGTCGGGATCCCCAAGGCTGTGCAGAAACGCCTTTGTATCCTCCATATTATGTTTGGCGGTAAAGCGGGGAATCTCTCCGATATAGCGCACCGCCTCTTCATAAGAAACAATGTTTTTCTTTTCCAACTCTTTCTCCCGTGATGCTGCGTCTGTGGGATGTCAGTTCCGGCTGAAACAATCCGGTTCCTCCAACAGCTTCAGCCGCCCCTCCCTCATTCTTTTCAGATAGTCCCCCGGCGTCTCTATGGGTTCCTGGGTTTCCACGCTGCTTCTAAACAACGCGGAAAGATGGTGGCTGTCCGAACCGGCCGTGACAGGCAGATCATACATTTTCGCATAGACAGCCGCCCGTTCGTTCATCCAGGGCGACTTAAGCTGCCCTCCGTTCACCGTTTCTACCCCGTCCACATCCTTTGGAAAGAGCTGAATCCGTCTGCCGAGATAATCCGCCTCCCGAAACGGATGGGCATGCACGATGAAACCGCCGTCCCGATGGATCTGCGCAAACGCCTCCTCCGGCGGGATCCTGTCAATATCCTCATGCGCCAGCAGCCACTCCTTGTCCAGGTTATAGACCAGAAAATCCGCGCCATGATAGCCGTACTCAAACCCGAAAAATACGTCAAGTCCTATCTTTGCTCCCTCTTCCCTGGCGTTTTCATATCCCCTGCAGAACAGCTCCACCCGCTCTCTCCAGGGAAGGTCCTGGGGCACAGCGGTGTTGCCGTTAAAAAAATGATCCGTGACAAAAATGCCTGTATAACCCTTTTCCCTGTGGGCCCTCGCCATCTCCGCTCCCGACGCGGTGGCACATTTGCTGCCCTCCGCCGTATGCAGGTGCGTTTCGTATCTGTAAGGCATTGTCTTCCTCCATTGCTGCAAAATCAGATTTTTCCACGGACATTGTACCACGGTCCTTCCCCGCAGGCAAGAGGGACGATCCTGAACCTTTCTGTTTTCTGCAAAAGAACGAACCCCCGATTTCCAAATGATAAGTAACGGTTGCCAACCGCCTTTTTACCGTTTATAATAATCTTTAAACAATCTTTAAACAATAAGGAAGCCGATTTCATTTGAACCCGTGAAAGGAACCCTATGAAAGTTACATTACAGAATCTGACCAAAAAATTCCCTGGCCGGGGCAGGAAAGCCGCCGGGGAAGTGACCGCCGTAAACCATTTTGATTTTGAGATCCCCGACGGAAAGCTGGTGGGCCTGCTGGGGCCTTCCGGCTGCGGAAAGAGTACCGCCCTGAATCTGCTCTGCGGCCTGTTAAAGCCCACGGAGGGCAGAATCTTCTTCGGAGATGAGGACGTAACGGATCTTCCGCCGGAAAAGAGAGAAGTGGGCATGGTGTTCCAGAATTACGCTCTCTATCCGCACCTTACCGTGCGGCAGAACATTCTGTTCCCGCTTCAGAACCGAAAGGGCGCCGACAGGCTGACAAAGGCCCAGATGGAACAAAAGGCCGACGAGGCGGCCCGGCTGGTACAGATCGACGGTCTCATGGACCGGAAGCCCGCAGAGCTCTCCGGCGGCCAGCAGCAGCGTGTCGCCATCGCAAGGGCGCTGGTCAAAATGCCGCGGATCCTCCTGATGGACGAACCCCTGTCAAACCTTGACGCCAGACTGCGGCTCCAGACCCGAGAAGAGATCCGCAGGATCCAGCGGGAGACCGGGATTACAACGGTCTTCGTGACCCACGATCAGGAGGAGGCCATGAGTATCTCCGACATCATCATCGTCATGAAGGACGGCGAGATCCAGCAGATCGGACAGCCCCAGGAGGTCTATGACGCGCCCTGCAATCTCTTCGTGGCAAAGTTTCTGGGGAATCCCCCCATCAACACATTTGCCGGAAGCGTAAAAGACGGCCGCCTGTTTATCGGCGACTGCGCCGTTTCGGAAGTAAAAGGCATTCCCGATGAGGAAGTGACGGTGGGCGTCCGGCCCGAGGGCTTTCTCCCCACGCCCCAGGGAGCGTTCGTCTGCAGCCTTGACCGTGTGGAGGTGATGGGCCGGGATATCAGCGTGATCTGCACCCACCCGGCCTGCGACAGCCCCGTGATCAGGGCCATCGTCAATGGAGAGAGCCAGGTGGAACCCGGCTCCGGAACAGTGCGGTTTGATCTCAAACCAAGCAAGGTATTTGTATTCCGAAAAGACACCGGGGAAAGAATCTGTTAAGGAGTGACCGCTCATGGAGAAAAAAAGTTTGAAAGGCTGGCTGTATCTTCTGCCGGCGATTCTGTTTCTGGGATGTTTCCTGGTATATCCCCTGATCGACGTGTTCGTCTATTCCGTGGAGGAAGGATATAATTTCGCTTCCCAGACCTACAGCGGGACGGGGCTTTACAACTATTCCTACGTGCTGCGGGATCCCTACTTCCTGCAGGCGCTGAAAAATACGTTTCTTCTGGTGGTCATCACTGTTCCCGTGTCCACGGGCCTGTCTCTGCTGATCTCCGTGGGACTGAGCTCCATCCGGCCCCTGCGGGAGCTGTTCCAGACCATCTTCTTCCTGCCCTATGTGACGAACACGCTGGCCGTCGGCCTTGTGTTCATGATCCTGTTTAAGAAGACCGCCTATACGGACGGGTTCGTCAACCTGCTTCTCAACTGGTTCGGCGCAGGCTCCATCGACTTTATCGACGGGCCTTACGCCGCAAAGATGTTTGTGCTGTGCCTGTATACGATCTGGGTGGTCATGCCCTTTAAGATCCTGATCCTGACCAGTGCGCTGGCATCGGTCAACCAGACCTACTACAACGCCGCGAAGATCGACGGTACCTCCGGTCTGCGGATCTTTTTCCGGCTTACCCTTCCCATGATCTCCCCCACCCTGGTCTACCTGATCATCACGGGCTTTATCGGCGCGTTCAAGGCCTACAGCGACGCGGTTGCGCTCTTCGGAACAGACCTGAACGCGGCCGGGATGAACACCATCGTGGGCTATGTGTACGACATGCTTTACGGAAACAGCGGCGGTTATCCGTCCTATGCTTCCGCGGCGGCCGTCCTGCTCTTCGCCATCGTGCTGACCATTACCTGTATCAACCTGCTGGTCAGCAGAAAACATGTACACTATTTTTCGTGACGGGAACGGAAAAGAAAGGCAGGGTATGATATGAAAGACCTGAAAAAAGAAGAATCGATGATAACGGAGACGGGAAAAGCCTTCCGCGCGCGCCGGACGGCTCTGAAAGCGGTCACATACGTCTTTCTCACCTTCTGGGGGCTTGTGGTCCTGTTTCCCTTTTACTGGATGGTGCTGACATCGGTAAAGAGCTACGGCGCCTATAACTCGGAATATATCCCGAAACTTTTTACCCTCTCCCCCACTCTGGAAAATTACGCGGAAGCCTTCACGGCGGTGCCGCTGGCCCGATATTTTGCGAACACCATTCTCTTTACCGTGGGCACGACGGCTCTGATGCTGGCTGTGACCGTACTGTCAGCCTACGCCTTCGCACGGCTTGACTTTCGCGGGAAAAATCTGGTGTTTGTGATATTTCTGTCGCTGATGATGATTCCCAACGAGCTGGTGGTCATCACAAACTATGTGACCGTCACAAACCTTGATCTGCGCAATACCTTCACGGGCCTGATCCTGCCTTCCGTGACCTCGGTCTTTTATATTTACCTGCTGAAGGAAAATTTTGAGCAGGTTCCGGATCAGCTCTACTATGCCGCCAAGGTGGACGGCACCTCGGATCTGAAATATCTGTTCCGGGTGATGATCCCGCTCTGCCGGCCTACCATCGTCACCATCACCATCCTGAAGGCCATCGAGTGCTGGAACTCCTATGTATGGCCCAGGCTGGTCACGGACGACCAGAATTATTTTCTTGTGTCAAACGGGATCCAGGCCATCCGGGAGAACGGTTTCGGCCGTGAGAACATCCCCGCCATGATGGCGGCGGTGGTTGTGATCTCCCTGCCCCTGATCGTCCTGTTCCTGTTCTTCCGCCGGATGATCATGGCCGGCGTCTCGAGAGGAGGTACGAAAGGATGAGATTCGTAAAAGAAAAGCTTTTCCGGATGCTTCTGTGTGCCTGCGCCCTGCTCACGCTCACGGCCTGCCACGGCGCGAAGGAACAGAGCCGGTTCCAGATCCCGGAGGAATTTGACACGTCGAAGCAGTATGAGATCACCTTCTGGGCCAAAAACGACACCAACGTGACGCAGACCAGAATCTACGAGAAGGCCATCGACGACTTTCAGAAGCTGTATCCGAACATCACCGTCACCATGCGCCTGTACACGGATTACAGCCGGATCTACAACGACGTGATCACCAATATTTCCACCAACACCACGCCCAACGTCTGCATCACCTACCCGGACCACATCGCCACGTATCTCACTGGGAACAACAGTGTCGTCCCGCTGGACGGACTGTTCGCGGACGAAAAATACGGGCTTGGAGGAAGCAGCCTTAAGTTCGATTCCCCCGCCCTTGACGAGATCATTCCCCAGTTTCTCGCCGAGTGCAGCATCGACGGCCAGCACTACGCCATCCCCTACATGCGCTCCACGGAGGCCTGCTATATCAACAAGACTTATGTGGAAGCCCTTGGGTACACGCTGCCGGACACCCTGACCTGGGATTTTATCTGGGAGGTGGCGGACGCGGCCGCAGAAAAGAATGCGGACGGCACCTACCGGATCAACGGCCAGAATGTAATGATCCCTTTTCTCTATAAATCCACGGACAATATGATGATCCAGATGCTGCGGCAGAAAGGCGCCGGATATTCCACAGACAGCGGCGAAATCCTGCTTTTCAACGACGTGACGAAAGATCTTCTGTATACCGTGGCGGAGCATGCCAAAAAGGGCGCCTTCTCCACCTTTAAGATCTCAAGCTATCCCGCGAATTTCCTGAACGCGGGACAGTGCGTTTTCGCCGTGGACTCCACCGCGGGCGCCACCTGGATGGGCAGCGACGCGCCGCTCATAGATATCAGCGAAGAAAAAATTGTCCGGTTCGAGACGGCCGTAATGCCCATACCACAGTTTGACCCCGAAAATCCCTGTATGATCTCCCAGGGGCCTTCCGTCTGTATTTTTAATAAGGAGAATCCACAGGAGGTCCTTGCCTCCTGGCTGTTCGCCCAGTATCTTCTGACCAACGACGTCCAGATCGCCTATTCCGAGACGGAAGGGTATGTACCCGTGACCTCAAAGGCCCAGAACAGCCCGGAATATCAGGATTATCTGTCCCGGATGGGCGAGGATTGCGACGTCCATTACGAGGTAAAGATCCAGGCGGCAAAGCTTCTTCTCGACCATGTGGGAGAAACTTTTGTGACCCCGGTATTCAACGGCTCCGCGGATCTGCGCGACGCCGCAGGCCAGCTCATCGAGGAGGTGACAAAGGCCGTAAGGCGGGGCAAGACGGTGGACAGCTCCTTCATCGAGACGCTTTATGACGATACGGCTTCTCTGCACCATCTGGATCAGATGACGCCGAAAAGCGGAAGGCTTCCGGCCGCTTCCGTCCTCCTGCTCTGTTCCCTGGCCGGCGCATGGATTCTGATCCTGAGTTATGTATGTTTTAACGTTCTGCGGAAGAAAAACCGGGAAAAAAAGTCCATATCCGATAATTAACCGTTGATTTCTATTAATTTTAGTGTATAATGGCTATGTAATGTACATTACAGATTTACGAGGAGGCAAAGAATATGAAAAAAGCAATTCGTTTTGCAGCAGCTCTTTCGCTGGTATTTGCCCTTGGCATCTTTACCATGACCGGATGCTCAGGCAATTCCGAAGGCAGCACGTCTAACGACAACAATGAGACTATCGAAAACAGCACAGAAAATGAAACACCGGATGACAGTGCCGACGCAGGCGACGAGACGCCTGACAGCAGCGCTGACGCGGAAACGCCTGACAACGGAAATGAGAGTGCGGAGGGCGTTATGACCCACGAGGAATACATGGCAGCCGCCCTCGACTCCGAGGTCGTGATCGAGACCTATGTTCAGGCAAAGCAGTCCTGGTGGGACAACAAGGCCACCGTCTATGCACAGAGCCCCGACGGCGCATACTTCATCTACAACATGAACTGCTCCGAAGAGGACTACGCAAAGCTTGAGACCGGCACCAAGATCAGAGTAACCGGCTACAAGACCGAGTGGTCCGGCGAGGTGGAAGTGGCAGAAGGTGCAACCTTTGAGATCCTGGATGGCGACACCTATGTAGCGGATCCCGCGGATGTAACTTCCCTTCTGGGAACCGACGACCTGATCGCTCATCAGAACGAGAGGGTTGCCTTTAAGGGAATGACCGTAGAGGCTTCCAAGGATGCGGACGGAAACGACGTTGCGTTCCTTTATAACTGGGACGGCTCCGGCGAGGACGGAAGCGACCTGTACTTCAACGTCTCTCTGAACGGCAATACCTACACCTTTACCGTTGAGTCCTATCTCTGCGACAACACCACCGATGTCTATGCAGCTGTGAAGGCTCTGAATATCGGTGACGTGATCGACATGGAGGGATTCCTGTACTGGTACGAGGGAGTAAACCCCCACATTACTTCTGTCACAGCCGCACAGTAAAACGGCGCGTGTGACGCTTATTCTGAAAGAGGATTAAAAAACGGCGTGACGAAAGTCACGCCGTTTTCCGTTGCTTTATAAGTAAATTACTTAACAATTACTTCATACCAAAATGTTTGGCAACAAGTTCCATCGTTTCCTCAACACTTCTATTTGCATCTCGCTCCAGCCAAAAGTAACCACTTTCCTTAATTGCCTGATAATGTTTATCATTTAAACTTTTTAATGTCTCATTACATGTTGCCTTTGCCGTTTCAACATCAGTTGCACTATGTATGAAATCATTAAACCCCTGATGGTCTGGTCTGCTGCAGTAATCATTAACCAGATCTTCTGGTTCTTTAATCATAAATATGATTCTGTCTGAAGTAGTAAGCAATTCTGCCTCTGAAAGTGTAAGATGGCATATTCTTCTACTGTTCTGCCAAAAAATTCATCTGCATCCTTAAACGACTTATTCATAGATGGTTGATATTTTACATCAGACATTCTTTGATGGACAGGAAACATCTCATCGATATGGTAAACAGGGATATGATATTTTTCCCCTAACCCTCTTGAAACCGTTGTCTTTCCTCCGCAAGGTGTTCCTGCAACAAAATATACATTTTTTAAATATTCTCTGATAACATTATCTTGAAACTTCATAGGTTTTCTCCTTGATTAAATAGTTTTTTCTGCCATTTACTTGCGCATGAAACTATCAATCAAAAGTTTCATGCTGTTAAATGTTACGTATTCTTAATGCGATTACCATATTTATGTCCTCCAAAAATTGTTAAATTTGCAGGTTTAATCGTATCATGATTATCCATAGTTGTCAAACAAATGCCACTTATGAGCGGATACAGAATGCCATTTTAAATAAAAACCATTTATTGATATTTGTATGAAATGCAGCCAAAATTTTTCTTAGATCCTCATTGGGTGTAAAATCATACAGATCAAAATAATCTTCAAGATAACTTATTTCATATTCTGAATATATACGTTTCAAATATGAATCCAACTGTGCCATTTTGTCATCCCCGTTCAATATATTTCTCCCACATATATTATGGTCAGTCTTCTATCTGCAAACTCAACTTATTTACCACAGAATCCCTCCGCATGTCATCTCAAAACTCATCCTCTTTTTACGCTTTTTATACATGCTGGAAATGCTTTCTGTACACTGCTAACCATTTTTATCCTCTCCTTCCTGCATATCGTTTATATTCCACGATTATCACAAAATACCGCTAATACTGCACTGCAGATAATCCACAAAATGATTATGATTATCACTGGTACATTCTTCACATTGTCACCGGCAAATAATGCAACGATCAAAGTTCCCAAAAACAATCCGCCCACGGTGCTTAAAATAGCGCCAAATGTAGATATCCCATTACTTGGAGTATGAGAAGAATTATTTTTCTGTCCGGTAGCATCTTTATAAATTTGATACTCAATAAAATTATCCTGCCAATCTTTCTTACCATCGTGATTCCAATCGTAAAGTGCCATACTAAACATCTCCCTTCTTCAAAATGTCTCTACTTATTATCGTTTTTATGTTTTGAGTGTTGGGTAATTCATTTATACCACTACACATGTCCATTAAAAAGGACATAAACAACATGCCTTAAGGGGGGGTAACCTATATCTTCCACTTCTTTTCTTGTTCCTGGCATCTTCATAGGTCAAATATCGTTTTTTGTCTCCAAATACTTATCCAGATTTACCGATGATGATTTTACATTGTGCATGTTGCTCTCCTTTTTGATAAAAGAGATATATTGTTGCAACGATATCTCGCAAGATGCACCGCTTGTAAAAAACACGCAAAAAAAGCACCTACGCATAGTATTTTTACGAAACGTAAGTGCTTAATTCTTAAAGTTGAATCGGCTGCCCTGGTCCTGACACACACTGTTTTCAGTCCATAAAGACTATTCGATTTTCTGATTGTAAACCATGCGGCTCCATTGAAATCCTACATAATCCAAAGAGATCGTAGTACATTCGCCTTCTCCTGTAAACTTTTATGTTCCGGAAAATGCACCTCCAAAAAGCACCCGAAGATAATCACGTCCCTGATATAAAACACGATCCATCCGTACTGTCTTCTCCTCCACACGATAAAACGCCATATATCTTCCGCCGCATCCGGGTTGGCAAGTTCCAAGAGGATATACTCCCAAATTTCGTCCAGATCTTTCAAGGCCTCCGGAGAATATTTTATCTTATATTTCATTCTTTCTGCTCCTGAAATGAGCCCTCACATCTTCCGCTGAAAGCCACCCCTTTTCCTCTCCCGCTTTTTTCCCTTTCGCCAGTTCATCCAGGAGAGCAATTGTTGCTCTCGACTTCTCATAATCCTGAATATCTACAATCGCATAACGACCACGTCCGTTCTTTGTCAGGAAAACGGGAGCTCCCACTGCCACATCACGCAAGACGTCAGAATAATTGCGTAAGTCAGATATCGGTTTGATATTTGACATAATTTTCATTTCTTTCTTGGCTAATTTCATTTCCCTCTGCCTTTAATTTTATTATATTCTTTTTGTTGTTAAATACAACATCATATTTTACAGCAAATTACTTCCAAAGCCAGGCACCGGCACCTTTGTATTCAGTTTTCTCTTTCCATCTTTGGGATTCATGATCCCACTTTGCAGTATATTCTGTATCATCAGTTATACTATTGACAACCGGTAACAATAGTGTCCGCAGCAAATTTACCACATCATTTAGTTCTGCCTTCACCAGTGTCTTCTTCTTTTTCAGAAACGCCTTCCACCTGTTCTGATGAATCCTACTTGTTATAAAGTCATCTGTGAAAGCAAATATATCATTGAATCCGGTTCCCCTGTGCTCAAAGGTTTCTTTAACGGCCCCTTTCAACTCCATTCCATCAAGATCATACCGATCAGCAAGTATATAAATATCATAGAAGTCCTTATATCTGCTATTGGCATCTCCAAGAGATACAATAGCCTCAAACTTCTCTGATATCACCGAGGAAATAGAATACGCATAAATTTCCGGTGCTTCCATATCAAGCAGCACGGGGAACTCCATTTTCACTCTGTCCGGATATACCACATCCCCAAATCCGATATCAATTGATACCGGAACCCTGGTCTTGTCCAAATATGCCATAATAGACACATTCACACCATGGTATTCCTTAAATTCAGTTATATCCTTGACCTCTAAGGTATCCAGATCATACCGAAGTGCATCATCACACTTGACAGAAAATATGCTTGCAAAAATTTTCTTCATATCTCCCACATTATTCGATATATTCTTTGCCAGAAGATCAATATCTCTTGTGGCTCTCGCAAACTCTCCTTCAAAGAGCGCATATAAGAATATGCCGCCCTTCAAAGTAAAGTTCTCCACATATTCTGACACCGACAGTCTGTATACCGTTCTTTCCAACCCATACGCCGTCAGCATTTCCTGAAACGTCTTTCCACTTGCAATTGCCTGATTCTTCAATCTGTCCTTTACCGAAATTGCACTTATCATACGAGTACCTCCAGATATTGTCTCATCGCTTTCTCACATTTCATCAGTTCTGCATACTTCAGAAGCCGGTTCAGATTCCGATCTTTTCGCTGCAGATAGGTCACAAGGATTTCTTTTGTCTCTTCTATCCCGACCTTTTCCCTGTAAAACACGATATCAACGACAGTTTTTTCCATATCGTAGATCTGGAATTCATTCTTACCTTCCCTGATCGTTGTGACTCCCAGCTCATGTCTGTCATCTGTATAATGATGAACATTCATCTGTGGCCAGTCCGGCATAGTGGATATCTTATCCTTTCTTGGAATAGCAACATCGACTGCATCCGGAATGAATGTCGTCAGATGATAATAAACCGCAGCACTGAGCAGGCAGATCACTCCCTTCGGAGCATAAGCTTCAATATAATAGAAGTCGGATTCTTTTCCGCGATACTCTGTGTTCTCGTAATAACTCTTATTCAGTTTTATAAGCTTTCCTTCACTGACCAGCTTGTTGACCTTATACTGTGAGAAGCCTTTACTCTTAAGCTCCTGCATGGAAAAGATCTTTTGATCCTCGGAAAGCCCTTCTGTACATGCCATCTTTTCCGCCTCGATTTCTTTTAATTTATTTTCGGCATTTTTGATTTATGCCGAATTTCAATTAAATATTACAATCAAACAAGCTGTTTGTCAATCGAAATCTGAGGTGATTTCAGTTTGGCATACCCCCGTCTTCTATTTCGCAATTTTACACGCGTGACCCCGCGCCGTTCCCTGTAAGCATGTCCTGTAGAGATTTCACCCTCCCCTGCCCGCAACGGTTTTTCCAATAGTTCCCTCTCTTCGCGTGTATGGTTGAGTGACACGACTTGCACAGCGCGATCAGGTTACTTCGATCGTGCGTACCACCTTCACTCAAAGGCAGCTTGTGGTGAATCTCTTCAGTTGGCACGATTCAAACTCAATAAATGGTGGCTTTTTTGGCTTTTTTGGCTTTTTTGTGAATATTTTTTTCATTTCCCTCTTGTCAGGCATCACTTCTTTTGCTATACTTATCTCAGACGACTGGCGCGCAGTGCGTGTCACTCCCATTTATATCTTCCCTGTCTGTTAGCTGCTGGCCAAAGCTTTCTAACAGTTCGGAAGATATATTTTTTTCTTTTTTATCCCCAGTGCCTCCAGAAAGAACCATTCATACAGCTGCTTTACCATATCTGATATCTGCATCATCAGGTAATGGTTCTTCATCGCCGTGGCATTCCAGCTGCAGGCATGAGTGATGTCCCCCTGCCAGTTCTTCTGACAGACATTTAACCGAAATTTATTGCAAAAAGTTTTTATTCTTTGGAGCTGCCGGGAAGTGTATCTATTTGTTATATTCATCGCAACAATAGCAATAGGATTAAATTTAGAAAGTGTATTTTGGTTTAGTTCCGATTATTATTCTTTTGGTTCTTGCGATTATATTGTGGCTGTTTGGATGTATACTTCATATACTTAATAAGTTAATCAGAAAAAATACCGCCCTGCACATTTCACAAGACGGTACTTCCCAAAGTAAAAAAGGCGCATGACAAGCTCATGCGATTCGTCTGTGCTTGATGAGGTCTGTCTGGTGTCAAAACGCTTAAATCCATAATTTTCATAAAAGGAAAGCAACTTTTCATTATTATCTGCCTCCACAAATGCCACCATGCCACCAACCTGATACTGCAAAATTTGAAGCTGTCTTATAGCAGCTTCCAACAGTTCCTGTCTCGTTATTCTGCCTTTTGCTCTGTCACTATAGTTTTTTCCAAGCTGCGCAATCAAATAAGCTGCTATATTATATGTTTGCTCTCTTCTATCCATCTCACTAAATCTTGCAAGTTTACGTCTTACCGTTCACGAATGTTCAGCACAATAAAATTATTTGTCTGTTGCATCCGCTTTCTTCCTTTTCTCCATGAATTTTAATATCTCATCTGCTCCCTGCAAATAGGTAACATTGATCGGAACACGAGGTGTCTGGTCGTTGGCAGACGCTTCAATCACATCAGCAAACATTTCCACCTGTTTCTGACCAGATATGATAAAATTCTTCGTAATGCTTGAAGTTGCCATAAGATACGCCTCCTTTGTCAGTATGACTCATTTTAAACATAGTTATTCTTTGCTTATTCAGACTTTTCTAACTATATTTTATGATGTTTCCACCGTTTTAGCAATAAATTTTGGCTCATCATCATGAATTTTATATGTCCATCTCTTTCCGTTTTTCTTTTGTTTCCACCTTCATCACAAATTTGTGGTTGAGCGAGTCAAATTTCTGCTTGTTCTCGATGAGCTGCCATAAGTAACTGTCGAATGTGCCCTTCTGGTATTCACGGCTTTTTGAGAACCGGAAGAATCGTTGTAAAATATGAAATCATATTATATCCCGCGTGCGCTGTTATACAACAGATAATCGAGCCTGTCCGGATGTAAAGCAGACCCAGGACAATGCCGCAAATCATCGCAGAGAGCGTTTGTACCGCCACATCCAAAAGTGTATATAACAGCATTACGCCAAACCATACGAGAACCCAAAAAGCACCCTCTTTGATTGAGATACCGTCATCCATATTCTCTGTTCCCCTCATAAAACCGCAAACCCGACAATCAGTATAAGGGACAACGCAATACGTATGATGTGATGCTGTATGTGAAGTTGTCCGCCCTTTACCCCGTTCCAAATCGCGGCGGCACAAATTGCGGCGCATCCAGGCAATGCGATCATGAAATCCACCCGCTGCCCGATTATATTGCATATAACGGCGGCCAGCAGCAGCAAAGAGCCGGTAATCATGATTATGGCAGAAATCGGTTTTCTTTCACTTTTCACTTGACTGAAAGCGGCTATCATGGATAACCCGCCAAAAAGGACGCTTACGATACACAGTATGATTCGCATTTTTACCTCCAAAATCAGATTCGCGGCTCAGTTATGTGTTTGACATGCAGAATCATTATACCACACGCGCAGAAAAGGAAGCGCTGCTTCAGCGGCATTTACTTTTCAAGCCGTGGGTCCCTGGTATAATATGCCGCGTAGCGGCATCATGGCTGTGCAACAGCCATGGATTCTGCGCCAGCAGAATCATTATACCACAAGCGCAGAAAGGGAAGCGCCGCGTAAGCGGCATTTACTTTTCAAGCGGTGGATTACCGGTATAATATGCCGCGCATGCGGCATTATGGCTATGAAATAGCCATGGATTCTGCATCAGCAGAATCATTATACCATGCGACTGTGAAGAAATCTACCAGCGATTAAGGCAGGTTTCAGATACAGGCATAGGTCGCCGCCTTGTTGTGCGCGGTCATACGCCAAAGGAATACTTGATAATGACCGGGGTGTTGGAGCTATTGCGCACCACTATGTTTTCCACTCCGTGTATTAATTCCGCACAGATTATGAAGGAAACGCCAATTTCCACTGGATTATGGCCTGCAAATAATAAAGTATCTTCCTATCTCTTTTTCGTATTTGGCATCCCATACGCCCGTAGCTCCGCATGAAAAGAGGAATGCCTGGGAAATTCCGCCCTATAGTCCAACAAAATTCTGTCCTTCGCAAATGATTCCCCTCTTGATTCCTTCACTTCTCCCAATGCAGCGGCCAGCGCTGCGACACTGGCGTAATGTCTTCGATGCTGTCCGGATACAATCGCCTTCACTCTCATATCGATCAACCGGTTCAACTGAACAAGATACTTTTCTGCCTGATCTGCTGATATGACCTGACGAGCCTTCCATTTTGAAAAAGCCTCCTCCAAAATATCCATATCCTCATGTTTTACAGATTTTTCCTGTGACTCAGCTTCTTTATAAAGCCCTTTCTCATAGTTTTCCTTTTGAAATCTCATTTCAAAAACCACAGTCTTCAACTGTTCTCTGCATCCGGCTGACAGCGTATCGCTTTGAAGCAGCAGCAAGAGAAACAGCGGAATCCCACACTTGATCACATGCCCCGTCCAGCCCAACCCTTTTTTCACTTTGGTACATTTTTCCATTGCGGCGTCAAAGTCTCCTCTCAGAAAACACAGGAGAAACTTTTCTTTGTCATCTATGAAGTTTCTGCTCGTCTCCCGATAAGATTCATACCGATGTCCATAATCACTGTTCCCACTATAGCTATCATTGGAAAAAGGTTGGCAGCTATGTATCGCCTGCATCAGTTCCTTCCGGTACAGTTCAGGTTTCTCACACTCTGCCGCGATCCGAAGATAATTCACCGCGGTGGTGTCTGACTTGAACGCCTCCAGCCAGCATTGTTCAGCCAATTTCCTTTCGCCCGTTTTCAGTGCCGCTTCCGCCGTTGCCAAAGCTATGCTCCCACGTATTTTATACGTTACATCAACCTCTTTCAGAGCAGTCCTTCCGGTATCCAGAGCGCAGGCCGCATCATTTTCCGCAAGCCTTTCTACAACGGCCAGATACAGGCCGGGATGCAGGGATGCCGCCTTATGCGCTGCCTCAATCATTTCTTCCTCTGTGCACTGGAACAGAACGGCCTCCTCTAAATACCCTCCCGCTGTATCTCCAGGTTTATCCGTCAACAGCCGGATCCAGGATTTCCAGAACATTTCCTGTCCTTCCAGCTCTTCCCGTCCAACACTCAGCATCGCCTCCAACCGCGTACCTGTAAAAAAAGTATTGTTCAGATAATTGTACAGCTCCTGCGCCCTTTTTTCGGGCTCCGTATTCTGATATACGGCGTAAAGTCCGCACATGATGAGCCCCTCGCAGTCCACCGACGCTAAATGTTCCCGAACCAGTTCTCTAAGACCAAGCGTTATCCCATCGCCGCCGTCATCGGCATAGACTTCCGTCCCCACTGTAAGATTGAAGAGTTTTACTGCTTCCTCATAGAACCCCTCGTTCACACAGTGCTGTATCAGTCTATCTGCCTGTTCAAATATTTGTCCAATTCCTTTCGGATCTTCATATTCATAAACCCAGTCTGAATCCCAGTACCCTGACGAATAATCCTCGTATCCATCCGCTTGGAGCGCAAGAGTACCTTTCTCAATCTCATGGAACTGTCCTTCCAGCCGGGTTACTAATGCATGGATATCCTCTCTGTCCCTCTCTCTTGCCAGAACATGAATGTCACCATCCTCCGTTTCTATTTTCCGCACGCGCCCGATCAGATCCAGAAATTCTTCTCTCGCCTCCTTCGGCATCTTGCGCACAAGACTATGAACCAAAAGCCACAGTTCCTCTCTGCTCATCTCTTTCGTTTCTCTGTCCACCGTTTCTGTAAATTCTCTGAGATTCATCTGCATCGTCCTCATCTCCCAGCTATTTTATCTGATAAACAGTTCCGTGAATTTGAGTGTATTCCCTATCAATTCCTTAAAGTACCAATTGGTATAACCTTGACTCCGTCTGCACGGCAATAAGCCATCTCACCACCGGTAATAATGATAAGCAAATCCGGTTCTCTAAGCGGAACCTGCTTTTCCTTTTCATTATATTTTCTAACCAAATTTGAAATTTCCAATAAATGTCTTGCACCCTCCTCAATTTCACGGCTTCCCAGTTTGAATTCAATCAGCGCATACCTACCGTCATTTAAATGAAGGACGGCATCTGCTTCCAGACCGTAACGATCATGATAGTATGATAACTTTCCGCCTAATGCCTGAGAATAAATCCGCAAATCACGGATACAAAGATTTTCAAAAATAAAACCGAATGTTTTTAAATCCGTCTGCAAATACTCCGGCGACAATCCCATTGAAGCTACCGGGATAGATGGATCGGTAAAACATCTTTTTTTCCCTGCACGGATTGTTGTTGCCGGTCTTATAGCCGGACACCATGCGTCAATATCTTCGATTACAAACAATTTTTCTAATGCATTCAGGTATGCATTCATTGTCACAAGCGTCATACTGTCCGCATTGGCTGCCACATCCTTATAAATATTTGCTTTTTTTGTCAGTGTGGAAACATTGCGGGCATAAGAACGTAAAATCAAATTCGTCCATACTGGATTACGCTGCACACCATCTACTGTTGATATATCCGATTCACAGATATTGTTCAAATAGTCTTTCGCGATCAGAAGCTTCGCAGTATCATTCTTTCGTTTCAACGAAGCCGGCCAACCCCCGCGGCAGGCAGAAAAAATCAATTCCTCAACGGTAAGTTCAGAAATGATTCCATCAATATCCATATATGGATCATCAAATAATTTTTTCAAAGAAATCGCCCCATTCGATTCTTTCGACTCAAACAGGCTCATCGGATACATTTTCATTCTGGAAATTCGTCCCGTACCAGAATGCATAATATGATTGTTATCTACGGAAGTAGATCCAGTCAAAATAAACAATCCTTCCTCCTGTCTCTGATCTACCGCGGTCCTTACGGCATCCCACAAAACAGGTGCCACTTGCCATTCATCGATCAGTCGAGGATTTTCGCCTTTTAAGAGGAGCGATGGTTTTGCAGAAGCCGTGGCAAGGTATCCTTCACGTCTGTCCGGATCCTGCATACGAAGAATGCTTTTTGCCTTTTGTTCACCTGTAGTAGTTTTTCCACACCACTTAGGACCTATAATCAGAGCGGCCCCAAAAGCTGCCATACGCAAATCAAGTTCTTCATCTACCACTCTTGGTAAATATTCTCCCATAATACACGCCCCAACATAATCACTTATTTTTATCCAATTATAGTATTTAAGATAGACGCTGTCAACATTCGTTTTGCGTTTTTGATATGTATTATTTTATTTTTTTGATGATTTTTGTTTTGTGTTTTTGAAGTCCATCTCCTTGCTGAAAATCCCATGCATCCGCCCCTCCGCACTAAACGCATCCAAGCTAAAAAGATCTGTTAGCCCCTTTCGGATGCTATGAGTTCTGCAAGTTTGTCCCGAATTCTATATAAAATCGGGGCGTGTTGTATCTATTGCGCACCAAAAAAGTTAAAATTTTTGACCATTTTTCATAAAGTCAATTAGGTTTATGTTTTTAATGCCATGATGCCGGGGTCAAAAGCCTTCAAAATAGTATCTTGAAAATTTAATATTTTACAGTAAATACAAGCATTCCATC
>CANQWM010000013.1 GCA_947627535.1 uncultured Acetatifactor sp. | reverse complement strand
GAATTTCCTGATAAGCCATAGATGACTTTCGGTTCAAAAACGACGGAAAAATCCTAGTACTACGACGGAAGTCGGGATTGACGAATCCACTGGCGAAACCGCTTGCATTTCAGAACAAACTGTGGTATCCTGTCAAATGACAAAAATAAATATTGCGCATAATGACACATGTAGTGCTTGGCACGTAAATCTGATTACAGAGTATGTTTTACGGCGTCGGGTTGCTATGTGTATTTTTTTGCGCCCAAACAGGAGGAGAAATTTATTATGCCAAGGAATCAATTTCAAAGAATGGTGTATGCGTTTATCACAGTCGTGATAACAGTACATGCTTATGTGTTTTACAGCTTGTATGTAGTAAACGGAAGCGCCCTGATGGAAATGAACCAGGCCACAGGTGTCATTGAGGCACTGAACAAACAGGGAGGAGTTTATATGTGTGGGACATATCTGCCTCTTTGGGCGTGCATCCTTATTGAGTTCTGCCTTGCATATTTACTGGAAAATCTTGTTGGAAGCCCCGCTTCCTTTAAACTGGCAAGCAGGATTTTTAACCCAGCCAAAAACCATCCGATGATATTTGAAACAGCGATCATATGCGCAACGGTCGGTATTATGTGTCCCGCGATGAGCTTGATTGCCGCATTTCTCTATTATCCATATTATATGGGCTTTCGTGTGATTACATTGCTTGCAAATTGGTTAAAACTGGTCTGCTTTAACTTCCCGTTTGCGTTTTTTACACAGTTGTTTTTCATACAGCCTGCTGTGAGGGTTCTTTTCAAAACGCTTTTCAGAAAAGAGATCAAAAAGCGGGAACAGCAGGAAATGGACTTGCAGCCTGAAAATGAACAGGAAGTCATACTGGATATCTTCAGGCGTATGGATGAGATCCAGGAAGAAATAGCTCATGAACATCGCCGCAGGAAAGCGCTGGAGGAAGATGTATATAAGATGGCTTCCAAATAAAAGCGTTTGGTTATGAGGAGTGCAGCATCCCTGCATGAAATTGGATTGGAAATGATAGCAGCTGCCATTCTGTATAGCGTTGGATCAGCCTTTGATCTGCCGGAATTTTCCGGGGGAAACTCCCGTGGCCTTTTTGAAACTGCGGATGAAGTTTGCGTAGTCGTTAAAACCGGAACCAAAGCATGCTTCCGTAACGCTTGCGCCTTTTTGAAGGAGAAGCTTCGCACAGCTGATCTTTCGATCCAGAAGGTAGGAGCGCAGGGTCATACCGGTGTGAAACTTAAATTGTGAGCTGAGGTAGCATTCGCTGATATGATACTTTTCCGCAAGTACGGAGAGGCGTATGGGCTCTGCCAAATGAGAGGAGATATACTGCATACTGCTGATAATATAAGGAGGCATCATATTATGGCAGACGGAAGGATCCGACTGAAATTCCCGATTGATCAGGAGCAGCAAAAGGGAGGCATAGGCGTTGCGGATTACTGTGCTGCCAAAACATTTCGATGAGGTCCCGGTTTCCAGCCGTTCATACAGGGATAAAAATTCATTTAAGGAATCGGGAGAAAGCACACGGACATTCTGCAGTCCAATGGGACGGGAGTAGAAGCAGTTTGCAAGCGAAAAACCGTCCGGAGACAGGGCATCCATATATTCTTTTTGAAGATTCAGCAGATACCAAACTGCCTTACAGCTATCTGGGACCGGGGGAGAGCTACCTAAAAGGGCAGCTGCAATCATAGCAGGCGCCTTAAGCCTTCCGGACAAAGTTCTTTCCCTGCCACAGGTTAAGTTCCGTAAAGGTTCGTCTCAGGGTGTTTAGCACATGCTTCTTGTCTGTGCTCCAGAGCGGGGACAGCAGCAGGCGGCGCGGACCGTCGCCGGTGAGCCGGTGGATGACCATCTCGGGCGGAAGCAGCGAGACGCATTCCGCCACAAAGCGGCAGTAGGATTCCGGCGAGTCCGCGATGGAACCGGCAGGGTCCCGGGAAAGCTCCCCTCGTTTATATTGTTCGCCCAGCTGGGTGCCTTCCAGTATATGGAGCAGCTGGAGCTTTATCCCCTGTATGGGCAGGGAGGCCGCATAGGAGACGGAAGCACGCATCATATCCCGGTCCTCTCCGGGGAGCCCCAGGATCAGGTGGGTAATCACGTCGATGCCGCAGGCGCGGAGCGCGGCCACGGCTTCTTCATATTGGGAGAGGGTAAAACCGCTTCGGATCGCTTTGCGCGTTTTCTCGTGCATGGTCTGAAGGCCAAGCTCCACCCAGACGGGTTTGATCCGGTTCAGCTCCGCCAGCAGCAAAAGGATCTGCGGAGGAAGACAGTCGCACCGGGTTGCGATGGAAAGCGCTACAACGTCGGGATGGGAAATCGCTTCTGAAAAGAGGCTTCGCAGCCGTTCGACAGGCGCGTAAGTGTTGGTGTAGGCCTGAAAGTAAGCGATAAATCTGCGGCAGTCTGTCTTTGAAGCAATTTGCGCCCTGGCCTGTGCGATCTGTTCCCTGATCGGCAGGGAGGCAGAGGCGGCAAAATCCCCGGAGCCGCCGGCGCTGCAGAAGATACAGCCGCCGGTCCCGATCGTGCCGTCCCGGTTGGGACAGGTCATACCGCCGTTTAAAGACAGCCGGTAGACTTTTTCTCCGAAAGTCTGCTTCAGGTGATAGTTAAGAGAATGATATGGCAGGTCTCCCCAGTACAGGGGAGAGGTTTCTGTTGCGCGTTCTGTCATGGGCGGATACCTCTGTTGCGGTGGATAAAGCTTAGGATGGCGGCAGGAAATGCAATGCCGTCAAATGAAAACAGCAAAAGCGTCAGATAATGCCAACGGGCTTTGGATGCAATCTGACACTATAAAATATAGCATGGTTTTCCCGGAATGGAAACCTGTTTGTCGCCATGGAGGATTAAGCAGATCTGTTTTTCCGGAAATCTCCGGATCATACTTCC
Organism: uncultured Acetatifactor sp.; assembly: GCA_947627535.1. Taxonomy (GTDB): domain Bacteria; phylum Bacillota; class Clostridia; order Lachnospirales; family Lachnospiraceae; genus Acetatifactor. Next base: position 63,410 of record CANQWM010000013.1, on the reverse strand, counting down.
CCGTCGTTTTCAAAATTTTCAAAATAGGAAAAAAGTGTGCGCAGCACATTGATGGCCATCTGCTTTCGGCCCAGGGGCTGTCCGTCCGTAATCTGCCGGAATTGTTCCAGAACGTTGGAATCGCTGTCGGATACGGAATCCGCCAGTATGTAATCAACGGTCACTCCCAGCCGGTTGACTAATCTCACAAGCGTGTCCAGCGTAAGACTGCGTTCCCCGCGTTCAATGGCCCCCATATAAGTGTCTGAGATGTCGACGGCTTCCGCAAGCTCGGCTTGTGTCAGATGTAATCTCAGACGTTCTTCCCGTATTCGTTTTCCCAAAAATTTATAATCCATAAATACACCTCTCCTTATATTTTATATTCTGTGGGTGACAAGAAAAAACATCTGTAAGGGGTATTAATATTGACTGTACGGGGTATCCGGTGATATAATGTGCCAGGAAAGGGGCGTGGTATCTTATGCCGGGGAGACGGCAGCTGCATGGAAAAAAGTATGGAAAGGTACTCCTGTTTCTGCTGCTGTTCTTTGTCCTCCTGCGCACAGCGGTATTATTGCTGTACCCTTCCAATGCAATTTTCCGCACGTGGCAGCGTTTCTACCGCCTCCGGAGAGGAGAGGTTGATATTTTGATCGTGGGGAACAGCCACGCTTATTCTTCCTTTGACCCGGAGATCATTTCCGAAATGACGGGACAGGACAGTTACATCCTGGCCTCCAATTCTCAAAATGTGGTCCAGACATATTTTAACGTAAAGGAAGCGCTGCATTATCAGCATCCGGATAGGATCGTCCTGGAAGCCTTTGCATTGGATGACAACAATAACTGGCTTTACGGGACAGAAACGCCGGATCGGGACTGGAAGAAAGAATCCAATATAGATGGAATGCGTTTCGGCCTGACCAAACTGGAAGCGATTACCAAACAGTATCTTCCGGAGAACTGGAGCTATGCCGTATTTCCGATCCTGCGCTGTCATGGCAACTGGGCGGATATTTGGACTGTCGGTTCTAATCTGGCCTTTTATACAAAGGAAATCTGGCAGTATTCCTCTTTTCATCCAAGCGAAACAAAAATGACGGAAGAGACAAAGGCTTTGTATGATACGGCAGCGTATAATTCTGCGCCCAAAGTAATTTCAGCGATCAATATCGAGTACTTTCATAAGCTGGCGCAGCTTTGCAGGGAGGAGGATATTACGCTGTATCTTGTCATGGCGCCCATGTATGACGGGTATATCAAATCCATCAACTATGAGGACTGGAAAGGGAAGATGGAAGATCTGGCGGAAAGCGAAAAGCTGTTTTACCTGGACTGCAATGAGCATTATGAGGAAATCGGTTTGTCAAGCCAGGATTTTGAGGATATTTATAACGGGTATCATCATCTGAATAAAGACGGAGCGGATAAAGTGACAAAATTTGTGTTTGAAAATTTACAATGACTAAGACCGCGGGGAGGTATACTTGTGCTGTTCAATTCAACCGGTTTTCTGATCTTTTTTCCCATAGTGGCAGCAGGGTATTTCTGGATCCCGCGGCGATATAAAAACCTGTGGCTTTTGGGGGCCAGCTATTATTTTTATGCCAGCTGGAATCCGGCCTATCTTCTGTTGATCCTTGGGACTACCGTGGTTTCGTGGGTGATCGCAATTCTGATGGACAGGGATGACAGGCGGAAGAAAAAAGACACCTGGAAAAGATGGCACCTGGCTGTTGGGGTGCTGTGGAATCTCGGTGTTTTATTGTTTTTCAAATATGCTGTCTTTATAGCGGACAGCCTCGTGAAAGGCTTGCAGCTGTTTGGGCTTTCCGTAAAAATGCCTGCTTTCGATGTTCTGCTGCCGGTAGGGATCTCCTTTTATACCTTTCAGGCGATGGGATACCTGCTTGACGTTTATCGGAAAAAAATTTCGGCGGAACGAAATTTTCTGCAGTATGCTTTGTTCCTTTCTTTTTTCCCGCAATTAGTGGCCGGGCCCATTGAACGAAGCGGGAATCTGATGCATCAGCTGAAGGAAGAGCATCCCTTTGATCTGGAGAGGGTCAAAAGCGGTCTGCTTTTGATGGGCTGGGGGTTCTTTCAGAAGCTTGTGATTGCTGACCGAATCGCCATTCTGGTCACGGAAGTGTATGACCATTACACCATTTATTCGGGGATGCAGATTGGCCTTGCCACCATTCTTTTTGCGTTTCAGATCTATTGCGATTTCGGGGGGTATTCTGACATTGCCGTGGGAGCGGCCAGGGTCATGGGATTTACCCTCACCAAAAATTTCAACAGCCCATACCATGCGGTTTCGGTCAGCGAATTCTGGCGAAATTGGCACATTTCCCTGACCTCATGGTTCCGGGACTATATTTATATTCCCCTGGGAGGAAACCGCCGGGGCAGATGGAGAAAATACCGCAATATTTTATTGACCTTTTCTTTAAGCGGTCTCTGGCATGGGGCCGGCTGGAACTATATTGTCTGGGGACTGCTGAACGGCCTCTATCAGGTGGCGGGTGATCTGACCGGGCGGTTTCGCGCCAGCCTGCAGAAACGGCTGCACATCCGTACAGACTGCGGCAGCTATCGCCTGCTGCAGAGGGGAATCACGTTTGGATTTGTGGATTTTGCATGGCTCTTTTTCCGTGCGGACAGTCTGGGAACGGCCCTGCAGATGCTCTGGCACAGTGTGACAAATATCGGATTGTTTACCTTCTTTAATCCCAACAGCCTGCTCTGCATCAACACGATCATTCTGCCGGAAAAAGATTTTGTGGTGATGCTGGCGGGGCTGTTTGTGCTGATGCTGGCAGACGGCCGGAGACGAAAAAAGGCAGATATCAAGGGAACGCTGGCGGCGCAGAATGTCTGGTTCCGATGGCTGGTATATTATGGCCTGATTTTTGCCATTTTGATTTTCGGATTTTATGGACCGGAATATGATGCGTCTACCTTCATTTATTTTCAGTTCTGAAAAGCGCCCATTTTCGCGGCATGATCTCCTGACTGGGGACAAAGCGCTCATTGACAGGATAAACGCTATGGGGTATGATAAAAGCGGTTTGCAATGAGCAGAGTGTGAGCATTTTAGACGGGAAGGATATCATGATACACGACGAAAAGGGTGACAAAGGGACCAAAAAAGAGATGCCGGCGGTTCAGGCGATGGCAGACGACGGAGAATATATCGTGCTGAACAGGCGGGAGGAAGAGTCTGCTTTGGAGGACAGGACAACAGCGGAGGGACAAACGGCTGGGGGCGTAAAGAAAGAGACAAATTATGCCGGACTGGACAGCTACGAGTATTTTGACGGGGATGCGCTGTTTAAATCCATGCATGCGCTGCAGGCTGCTGTCCGCAGCGGCGGGGAGCTGGCGGAAAGCGGCCAGGTAAAACTTGAAAACGTGCAGGTCGGGTATATGGACGGGCGGAACGAACCTGTTGCGGAGGTTTCAGGGGAAGGACGGGAAGTAAAGAGGACATTCCCGATGCGCCTTATGTTATCCAGAGATAAGGTCCTGTACGGAGAATGCGGATGCAGCGCGTGCAGAAAGCATTATTATTCTTTTTATTACAGAAAGGAATACTGCGCCTATCTGACCGCGCTGATGCTCCTGACACAAAGGTACATGAAAGGAAAGAATCTGGGGGACGCAACGGATAAGCGTGCCATGCTTCTGCTCCAGACTTTTGCGGAACAGCGCGCGAATTTCATGGTCTCCAATTCCAGGGGATCGAAGGAAACTCTGTCGCTTCAGCCGAGAATGACCGTCAGGAAGGGGGAACTTGTCGTTTCCTTCCGGGTGGGAGCGGGCAGGCTGTTCGTTATTAAAAATCTGTTTGAATTTTACAACGGCGTGCAGGAATCTTCCATTATGACATTCGGAAGCGGCACGGAACTCAATCTCAGCCGGTCTAATTTTGCGGAGGATAGCAGGAAATGGATCGACTATGTCGGCAGGATTGTCCGTGAGGAGCAGGCCTTTGAGACGAGGCTGATCAATTCCGGAAATTACAACAGGCGGGCCCTGTCTAAAACAGGTGAGTTTTCGGTATCCGGCTGGAGACTGGACGAAGTGTATGACCTGCTTGGAGATGACGGGATCGAGTTTGAAAATAAGGAAACCGGCGAAAAAGGGATCCTGCATGGAAAAGAACAGAATCCCCGCGTTACCATGACAATACGGAAAAATGCGATCAGCAGCAGGCACGTTTTCCACGGTGTCACCGTGGACTGCAATATGCCGTTTTTTTATCATGGGGTGCGGACCGCTTATTATATAGGGGAAGGTGCCTTGTGCCGGATACAGGAAGAATTTCTTGGCCGGATCAGACTGCTGGCGGGGATGGGAAATGTTGATTCTCTCTCTTTTCAGGTGGGGAGAAACGCCCTGACGGAGTTTTATCACAATGTGCTTCCGCAGCTGGAGGGTGTCGTCGACATTGTCGAAGAACAGCTGGAGGACATAGAAAGCTATCTGCTCCCGCAGGCAGAGTTTGTGTTTTATCTGGATGCGGAGCAGGGGAACATGAGCTGCCGCATTGCCGCAAGATACGGAGAACGCCAGGTGTCCGTTCTGGATCTGATGGAGGAGGAAAAGGAACCGGAGCATTTCCGCGACGGAATGCGGGAGAGGGAAATCCTGTTCCTGACACAACAGTGGTTTCCCTGTTATGATCCGGAAAAGAAGGAGCTTCACTGCGGCGGCGAGGAAGAACGGATGTATCAGGTCTTAAACGGGGGTGTGGACACGCTGCTTGGCCTAGGGGAGGTACAGTGCACAAAACGGTTCGGGGGTATGCATGTCAACCGCAGGCTGCAGGTGCGTGTGGGAATATCGGTGTCGCGCAACCTGCTGGATCTCGACATATCCACCGAGGATATTCCGCCGGAAGAGCTGCTTGACATTCTGAAGAGCTACAGGATGAAGAAGAAATACCATCGGCTGAAGAACGGCGATTTTATCAGTATGGAGGACGCTTCCCTGGAGACGCTTCAGGAGATGACGGACGCTCTGAGAATGTCGCCGAAGGATCTGATCCGGGGGAAGATAAAACTGCCCTTGTACAGGGCGCTTTACCTGGACCGGCTTTTGGAGAAGAACGAAGAGGTCTACGCCGAAAGGGACAGCCGATTCCGGGAGCTGGCACGGAATTTTAACACGGTGAAGGATGCGGATTTTGAGGTGCCGGCGTCTCTGGAAAAGGTACTCAGGGGATACCAGAAAACGGGATACCGCTGGCTGCGTATGCTGGCTGCTTACGGCTTTGGCGGCATTCTGGCAGACGATATGGGGCTTGGCAAAACGGTTCAGGCCATCGCTGTGCTTCTTGCCGCAAAACAGGAGGGAAAGCAGGGAACGTCGCTGATAGTGGCCCCGGCTTCCCTTGTGTACAACTGGGGAGAGGAGCTGCGGCGTTTCGCTCCGGCGCTGTCCTGGGAGATCATTGCCGGAACGCAGGAGGAGAGAGCGGAGAAGCTGAAAGGCTGTCAGAAGTATGACGTGATCGTGACTTCCTATGATCTGTTAAAGAGGGACATCGAAGCTTACGAAGATAAGGAATTTTTCTGTCACATCATAGATGAGGCCCAGTACATTAAGAATCATACTACAGCGGCCGCAAAGGCAGTAAAGGTGATAAAGAGCAGCACCCGGTATGCTCTGACGGGAACGCCTGTGGAGAACGGACTCAGCGAGCTTTGGAGCATTTTCGACTTTTTGATGCCGGGCTACCTGTATGGATATGAGGTGTTCAAGAAGGAGCTGGAGGCTCCGATCGTGCGGAAGGAGGACGACGCCGCGCTTCTTCGTCTGCAGCGGATGACGGCGCCCTTTATTCTGCGGAGGCTGAAGGAAGATGTGCTGAAGGACCTTCCGGAAAAGCTGGAGGAAAGCAGGTATGTCAGACTGGAGGACGCTCAGAGACAGCTGTATGACGCTCAGGTGGTACATATCAGGCAGACTCTTTTTTCTCAGGGGGCGGAGGAATTTCGGCAGAATAAGATACAGGTTCTGGCGGAGCTCACAAGGCTGCGGCAGATCTGTTGTGATCCGGCGCTTTGCTTTGAAAATTATGAGGGAGGCTCCGCAAAGCTGGAGGCCTGTCTGGATCTGGTGAGGAACGCGGCGGAAGGCGGCCACAGGATCCTGCTGTTTTCCCAGTTTACGTCGATGCTGGAGAGGATCGGACGGAGACTGGAGGAAGCCGGCTTTGCCTATTACACCATAACCGGTTCGACCCCGAAGGAAAAGCGGCTGCAGCTGGTGAAGGAATTTAACGGGGGAGACGTTCCCGTATTCCTGATCTCTTTAAAGGCCGGCGGCGTGGGGCTGAATCTGACCGGGGCGGACGTGGTCATACATTACGATCCCTGGTGGAACCTTGCGGCCCAGAATCAGGCCACTGACAGAACCCATCGTATCGGACAGACAAAGAAGGTCGTGGTCTATAAACTGATCGCGATGGAGACGGTGGAAAAAAAGATCCAGGAGCTTCAGGAGAGCAAGCGGCTGCTGGCGGAGCAGGTAGTCAGGGGGGATGCCGACAGCCTTGGCGCCATGAGCAGGGAGGATTTCCTGGAATTGCTTTCTTAGGAATAGCAAAAAGTTATCCCTCTGTGCGGGGCGGGCGGATTCTTACGTTGACAGAAAAATGCAAGATGGAGTATGATAATAACGGCATAGATATTGGCTGAAATGTTTGGTGAGGAAACATAAATGGACGCAAAGGGAAAGCAAAAGAAACGGATCATTGCGGCATCCGCCGCCGGGGCGGCTGTGGTGATACTGGCAGTGGTACTGATCTTAAGAGGCGGAGAAAAGTCCTATCGGTCCATACGTGTGGTGGAGTTGGAAGGCAGTGTCACCATTTTGCGGGAGAGCGTCGGCAGCCTGGACGCATCGGTCAATATGAACTTGATCTCCGGTGACCATGTGAGTACCTCGGCGGATTCCTATGTAGTGCTTCGCCTGGACGACGACAAGTATGTGATGCTGGGGGAGAGCGGTTCCATACAGGTGGACGCCGAGGGCAGCGCGGCGGACGGAAGGACAACGATCCATCTGGAGGCAGGCAGCGTGCTGAACGAAATCCAGAATCCCCTCGGAGAGAATGCTTCTTATGAAATCGTGACGCCCAGCGCCACCATGTCGGTCCGCGGAACGGTGTTTGAGACCAGGGCGAACGGCTCCGGCGGCCAGGGAAATATCGAAGTGCTGGTCTATGAAGGAAAGGTGGAGGCAAGTCTGGAAGGGCAGGAGCCTGTTTTGTATGGCGGCGGTGAGTACATGCAGTTTACGGCGGATGATGTGCCCCGGTTTATTGTGGAAAGGGAAAAAATCACGGCGGATAAGATAGATTCTCAGATGATCCAGCGGCTGTTAAAAATCAACGAAAGCGGCAGAGAACTGGATCTGGGCGACGCCGTTCTGGAGGAGCTTGCCGCAGGAAACGACGGGACGGACAGGGATGCGGCTTTAGATGGCAGTAAGGCAGAGGAAAACGCCGCGGCAAGGGAAGAAGCGTCTCCTGAACCGGCGGAAACGGCAGAGCCTGTTCCCACCCCTTCTCCTGAGACTGCCGGTACGCCAAAACCTGCCGCGACGGCAAAGCCTAAGACAAAAGCGACTCCTCTTCCCACGGCGGAACCGGTCGACCCGGAATTGCCTGCAATGGCGGAAAATTCTGCAGAGCAGTCTGTCGTGACACCAACGTCCCAGCCTGTCCGGCAGCCGGCGCAGGAATCGGCGCCGACGCCTGCTCCTACTGCAGCGCCCACACCGACACCCGTGCCCACACAGGAACCCGTCGCAGCGCCCACACCGACGCCCGCGCCTACCCAGGAACCCGGCGCAGCGTCCACACCGACGCCAGCGCCCACGCAGAGACCTGATGCAGAGCCGACACAGAAGCCAGAGGTGGCGCAGGAGGACAGGGACGCCTGGAAGGAAGCGGGACTGAACGAAACGGTGGGAACCCAGACCGAAAGCGGTGAAATGCGGAGGAAAGTTATTTTTTACCTGCCGGATATCATTTCCTCTTCCGCGGAAACGGAAGGGGCGGTTGCCCACATCTCGTCTCAGTCACCCGGCGTCTATGATCTACAGCTTCTGGCTGCAGGCGCGTCCGTCGTGGAGCCCCAGGCTCCGGCGATGAATGATGTTCCCGGCGCCACGGATCAGTTCGTATTTGAGGGCTGGTACACGGAAAGGGGAGAAAAGTGGGATTTTTCCCGGCAGACCATAGAAGAGAAAAATGTGTATCTTTTCCCTGTCTGGATAGATGGGAAAGAGAATAAATATTATTATCCTGTGATTTTAAGAGATTCCGCCACTTCCAATTACTACTGCGGAAGCGTAAAAGAGGGAAGCCATATTAACGAGATTCCCATAATCAGCGCCGAAACGGAATACAGGGGCTACAATCAGCCTTCCAGGCCGGGATATCTGCTGAAGGGCTGGGGAACCGGTCCGCTTTGGGGGACAAGGACAGGTACGGTAAAAGGCGTCACCGCGCTGCGTGCATCCTGGCAGGAGGTATCGGGCGGCTGTCAGGTGCTGTATGTTACCGACACCAAAGAAAACGGATACGGCGACCTGATCGATATGGAAGAGATGGCGCCCGGAGCGCAGACCCTGAACGGACCCGCAGAAAACATGCTTCCGGAGACGTTAAAAGAGGGAAGCATCGACTGGCAGCTGGATGACGGAACCTCTATCAGCGGGGTAACGGAGCTGGAAACGGGAAAGGTCTATATTTTCCACGCCGTAATCAAAGGGATTGCAGAAGATCTGTGATATCAATATGAACGGAAACAGACAGCGGAAAGAGAAGAAAATACCGGGGCTTCAAAGAGTCCTTCTGGCGGCTGCCGTCGCGCTGGCAGCCGCTTTCCTGACCTTCTGGGCGCCCCTGGGGCGGCTGGAATATTCCTTTGCGGACAGTATCTTTCTCCGTAAACAGCCGGTGGATAACCGGATCAAGATCATCGGCATCGATGAGAAGACCCTGGAGGAGTACGGGCCGTTTTCCGGCTGGACCAGGCAGCGGGCAGCCGATCTGCTCAATGCTTTTGATCCGGAACATGCGCCGGCGGTGATTGCTTTCGATATCAACTATTTCGGCGGACTGGATCCGGAGGGGGACGATGCCCTTGCCCGGGCGGCAGCAGAATATGAGCATGTGGTGATGGCCTCGTACGTGGATTACGGGACGCGCCTGGAGCGGCAGACGGACGGGACGCTGCGCATGAATACCCTGTACGTGGAGCAGATCGAACAGCCCTATGAAGCGCTGCGGGAGGTGACACGGCACGGGTTTACCGACACGATGCCGGACAGCGATAATTATGTGCGCAGATCCATGCTCTGGGCGGATGCGGGGGATTCCAGAGAGTATAACTTTGCCTGGGCCGTATATGAAAATTACCAGGAGAGCAGAGGGGAGCAGGCAGTCCTTCCGAAGACGGACGAAAGAGGGCTTTACGGGTTTGACTATACGGCGGAGCCCGGCATGTATGAGCTTTACTCCTTTGCCGACGTGGCGGAGGGACGGCTGGACGGAAAGGTCTTTCAAGACAGCATTGTGCTGGTGGGGGCCTATTCCTCCGGCATGATGGACCAGTACATGGTGCCGATTGCGAGAAGCAGGGTGATGAACGGTGTGGAGGTGCAGGCCAACCACGTCAATGCGCTTCTGGACGGCCGGACCTATACGGATCTTCCTGTTTGGACCTGCGCGCTGCTTGCCGCTGTGATCGCGGGGGGATATACGCTGCTTGCCTGCAGCGGCAGGTTTGCCGTAAATCTGGCGGGGGCCGCTTTGCTGGAACTGGCGGTGCCGTTTGCAGCGAAGCGTCTTTACGACGGCGGTCTTTACTGGAGGTGCCTGACGCCTGTGGCGGCGGTGGCGGTCATTTTTCTGACCAGGCTGGCGTTTGGTTATTTGACGGAGCGGTTCCGGAAACGAAGGATCCTTCAGATGTTCCGGACCTACATGGCGCCTCAGGTAGTGGATGAACTGAGCAGGAGCGGAAGCTTCCAGATAGAGCTGGGCGGAAGAAACTGCCAGATCGCGGTTCTGTTTGTGGATATCAGAGGGTTTACTTCCCTGTCGGAGGGGCTGCCGCCCGATCAGGTGGTGGGTATATTGAACCGATACCTTGGCCGGGTGACGGAAGCCATCTTTCAAAATGAGGGGACGCTGGATAAATTTATCGGGGATGCCGTGATGGCAGTGTACAATGCCCCGCTGGATGTGGACGACTATCTTGCGAAGGCCGTTCAGACCGGGATCGACATCGTTCATTTTGTGGAGGAACTCAACGACGGGCTGGAGAGGGATTTTGGAAGGCGTATTGCCTGCGGCGTAGGCGTTCACTGCGGCCGGGCGGTGGTGGGAAACATCGGGTGCGATTTCCGGATGGATTACACCGCCATCGGAGATACGGTCAATGTGGCCGAGCGTCTGGAGAGCCAGGCAAAGCCGGGACAGGTGCTGATCAGCCGACAGCTTTACGAACAGGTAAAAGACAGGTTCCAGGCAGAGAATATCGGTGAACTTTCCCTGAAGGGACGTCAGGACCGGGTAGAGGCATATGCGTTGAAATTTTAGGGGAAGAGCTGCGCAGGCGGCGGAAAAGGAAATGGTATGGAGAAGCTACAGGCGGATAAGATACTGGAAATAGGGATCCAGCTTACGGCGGAGCACGATTATGACAAGCTTCTGTCAAAGATCATTGACTGTGCCATGGAGCTGACCTGCTGCGACGGCGGAACTCTCTATCTTTATGACGGGGAACGGCTGAATTTCTGTGTGATGAAGACCCAGTCCATTGGCATTGACCGGAATGGCAAGAGCGGGGAGCAGTTTCCGCCGGTTCCCATGGATGAGACGAAGGTCTGCGCTTATGCAGCGATCCACAGAAGGCTTCTGAATATTCCGGACGCTTACGACTGCGATGAGTTTGACTTCAGCGGCCCCAGGGAGTACGACGAGCTGACAGGGTATCGGACTGTTTCCATGCTTGTGTTTCCGCTTGTGAACCATGAGGATCAGCTGATCGGCGTGGTGCAGCTGATCAACGCTGCGGACGGACAGGGAAGAGTCATCCCCTTTGACGAATCCTGCGAACGGGTGGTGCAGTCCCTTGGCTCCCAGGCGGCGGTAGCGGTTTCCAATATGAGGTTTGTGCAGGAAATTGAACAGCTTATGCTGTCCGTCACCCAGGTTTTTACAGACGCCATTGACGCCCGCATTCCCTATAATTATTATCATTCCAGAAACGTACATCTCTATGTGAGGATGCTGGTGGATTATATCAACCGACAGCATGACGCGGGGAGAACGGATCATTTTTTTCATTCTGTGGAACGGGATGAAATCCTGATGGCGGCGCTGCTGCATGATATTGGCAAGCTTGTGATTCCAAACGAGATCCTTGACAAAAAGACACGTCTGGGGAACAGGCTGCCTCTGGTGCAGGAGCGTTTTGCCCGCCTGAGCGCGCTGTACCGCATTGATTATCTGGAGGGCAGAATCGACCGGGAAGAGTGGGAGAAAATGACAAGGCGGATCGGGGATGCGCAGGACAGGGTGGAGGAGTTAAACCGCAGGAACCGGCTTTCCGAGGACGAGGCAGCTTATGTGAAGGAGCTGGGAGGCTGGGTATATCATGGCGCCGACGGTCAGGACATTCCTTATCTGACCTCGGAGGAGAGGGAATGCCTCTCTGTTCCATCCGGGAACCTGACGAATGGGGAACGGGAAGTGATCAGGTCCCATGTGGAATATACGGTCAGATACCTGGAAAAGATGAACTACGATAAGCGCTATCCACATATCATCCAATGGGCGGGCGCCCATCATGAACTGCTGGACGGAAGCGGTTATCCAAAGGGCCTGAAGGGGGAGGAGATACCGTTTGAAGCCAGAATATTGGCTGTCGTGGACGTGTTTGAGGCGCTGACCAGTTCGGACCGGCCTTACAAGACCTCCATGGAGAGGGATAAGGCGCTGGAGGTTCTGGATGAAATGGCGGACAAGGGAAAGATAGACAGAGAGGTTCTGGGGCTTTTCAGAGAAGCGCTGGCGGAGGACAACGGCCGGACCCAGCTGATTCATTGACAGGCTCCGGGGTGCTGCGGGAAGGTAGTGAAGAAACGCGATGATTGAGATCATACCGGACATCCGGGAATTGGAAACTTATGTGGATTTTGCAGAGCGTCATTCCCTGGGTTTTGAGTATAACGATTTTTTTGATCCACAGCTTTTGGACGACGAACAGGCGCTGGAGGAGAGGATATGTCTGTACCGGAGCCTGGGTCGGCCGCCTGGATTGGATACTATGCACGGGGCCTTTTTTGACCTGGTTCCTTTCAGCAGAGACGAGGGGATCAGAAGCCATAGTGTCAGGAGGATGCAGCAGTCGGCGCAGATCGCAGGACGGCTCGGCTGCAGGGCGGTGGTGTTTCATTCCGGACTGGAGCCGAAATTCCTTAACGGGGCGGGGTACTATGAAAACTGGCTGGACAAAACGGCGGATGTGATAAAAGATCTGCTGGCCTGTAATCCCGGTCTTGCTGTCTACTGTGAAAATGTGCAGGAAAGATCCCCGAAGTCAATGCTGGATCTTGCCAGGAGACTGGAAGGTGAACCGAATTTCGGAATCTGTGTGGATGTGGCGCACCTGATGCTCTGCAAGGGAGACCCGGGGGAATGGTTCGGGACGCTTCGCCCATATATCAAACATTTTCACTTAAATGACAATTGCCTTCAGACAGACGACCACCTTGCGCTGGGCAGGGGAAAGATCGAATGGCGGTATGTGTTTGACCAGGTAAGCCAGAACAATTTACAGGGCGTGAGCCGCCTTCTGGAGGTAAACGGGCCGGAAAAAATCAGGGAAAGCCTTGCGTACCTTGAAAAGATGGAACAGGCGTGAAAGCCAGGGCGGACAGGACGGGGGAAGAACAGAGACAGCATGGAAATTCAGAACATTTTAAAAGAAGTGGATGCCCTTTTGGAGGAAAACAGAGGGGAGGAGGCCGAAAGGCTGATGACGGAAAGCGCCGAACAGGCGGCGCGGGAACAGGATGATGCCAGCCTGCTCCAGCTTTTGAATGAACTGCTGGGGTATTACCGGGAAGCAGGCCGGACCGAAGATGCGGGGAAGATTGGCGAGCAGGCGATTTTGCTGGCGGAGCGGATGGGGCTTGCGGGGACGGTTCCCTATGCCACGACCTTACTGAATGTTGCGAACGCCTGCCGGGCAGGCGGGAGACTGCAGGAGTCCCTGAAATATTACCTTGAGGTACAGGAGCTGTATGGCCGGCTGTTTGACGGGGACAATATGCTGGTGGCGGGACTGCAGAATAATTTCAGCCTGCTCTATCAGGAGATGGGGGAATACGAAAAGGCGAAAGCCTGTCAGCTGCGGGCGCTTAAGATCGCGGAAGCCAACAACGCCGCATATGAGACGGGTGTTACAAACGCCAATCTTGCGGCTACCTGCATACAGCTGGGAGAACAGGAGGAAGCCAGAGACTACGCGCAAAAGTCGGTAAAGATCTTTGGCAGTCTCGGCGTGGAGGACAGCCATTTTGCGGCGGCGCTTGCTTCTCTGGGGGCTTACCATTATCAGAAAAAAGAATTTCAGAGCGCGCTGGAGTTTTACACCCGGGCCATGGAGATCGTGGAGCGCGCTCTCGGACAGAACGAATCATACAACAGACTGCGGGAGCACGTGACGGCCTGCAGGCAGGCGCTGACGGAAAGTGACGGCCGGGATGGAATATGGGCCGACGGACTTTCCCTGTGCAGGGCGTACTATGAGGCGTGCGGCAGACCCATGATCAGGGAGCAGTTCGGTGCCTATGAGAGCCGGATCGCGGTGGGACTGGTGGGAAGAGGGTCGGACTGCTTCGGATATGACGATGAGGCTTCCCGGGATCACGACTGGGGTCCGGATTTCTGTCTGTGGGTGACGGACGAAACGTATGAAGAGATTGGGAAAGCGCTGGAGAAGGCATATCTTGCGCTGCCGGTGGAATTTCAGGGATACCGGAGAGCGCCGGCGGTAAACGGACAGGGCCGGCGGGGCGTATGGCGGATCTCAGATTTTTACAGGTCTCTTACGGGAGCGGACCGCTATGAGGCCATTGACTGGCGGAATGTGCCGGATTACGCGCTGGCCGCCGCCGTGAACGGGGAGGTTTTCCGGGACGACGAGGGTATCTTTTGCGCGTTCCGCGACCGGCTGAAGGAGGGATATCCGGAACAGATCCGATACCTGAAGCTGGCGGAAGCGGCGGCGGGCTTTTCCCAGGCCGCCCAGTATAATTCTCTCCGGATGTACAGGAGGGGCGATAAACTTACCGCCGGGATGATGGTGTGGGACGGCATCAGGGCAGCCATGAAGCTGCAGCATTATATCGAAGGAAAGTATCCGCCCCATGACAAATGGCTGTTCCGCAGTCTGAAAGAATCCGAGGCCGGCAGAGAGACGGCGGCGCTTTTGGAAGAGATCGGGCGAAACGTGGGAAAAGATGACAAGGCGGCGTTTCTTGCCATTGAAAAATTGGGAGAGCGTTTTGCCAGGGAGTTGTACAGCCGGGATCTGATCAGTGATATCGAATCCTATCTGGACGCGCACTCCAAAGAACTGGTTTTCAAGGCGTCCCTTGCGGCAAAGAGCCGGGAGGAGCTTGCGATGGACATCGCGAAGCTGGAGTTTGATGCCTTTGACAAGGTAAAGAACGAGGGCGGCAGGGCAAGCTGCCAGAATGACTGGCCAACCTTTTCCATTATGCGAAGGAGCCAGTATCTGACCTGGGACAAGACAATGCTGATGCAATATCTCTATGATTTTCGGAGAGAATATACCAGAGGCCATAATCTGATCGAGGAAAAATACGGCAGAATGATGGAGAGCACTGCGCCGGAACAATACGAACAGTTCCGAGATCATTTCCCTGAACTGTCGGAGGAAAAGAAGGCTATTATCAGGCAGATCTGCGGGATACAGGTGGGCTGGATGGAGGAATTTGCCGGAGAGTATCCTGCGCTTGCTGACAATGCCAGAAGTATCCACAGCTATGAGGACAATCCCTTTGACACCTCCTATGAGACGTATCTTCGGGGGGAGCTGGGAACATATTCCGACAAGATGCTGGAGCTTTATGGCAGATATATTGTGAGATATGCCAGAGAGGGAAAGAATCTGGCGCGTGATATCATGGGAAACAGCGTGCGGATGTACGGCTATGAGAGCATAGAGGAGGCGGAGCGGAAGACGGCTGCCGCCCAACAGTAAAAGGATACTGACTGCAGGATTGTTTGACGCAGACAACAGGTTTTACAAAATGGAAGGAGGAGCAAAAGATGTGTACAGCAGTTGCTTACGCGGCAAAGGATCATTATTTCGGAAGGAATCTCGATCTTGAGATATCCTACAGGGAGACCGTGACGGTGACGCCGCGGAATTATCCGCTGCAGTTTCGCAAGGCCCCCTGTCTTGACAGCCATTACGCCATCATCGGCATGGCTACGGTGATGGGAGGGTATCCGCTCTACTATGACGCCACCAACGAAAAGGGACTCAGCATGGCGGGGCTGAATTTCCCGGGAAACGCCGATTACAAGCCGGAAGCGCCGGACCAGGACAACATCACGCCCTTTGAGTTCATTCCGTGGATTCTTGGACAGTGTGCGGACTTAAAAGAGGCCAGACGGCTGCTTGCGAATCTGAATCTTGTGCAGATTCCCTTCAGCCCGGAATTTCCGCTGACGCCCCTGCACTGGATCCTTTCGGACCGGGAGGGATCGCTTACGGTGGAATCCGTAAAAGACGGACTGAAGGTCCACGAAAATCCGGTGGGAGTGCTGACCAACAATCCGTCCTTTGACATGCAGCTGTTCACGCTGAACAATTACAGAAATCTGTCCCCCGATCAGCCGCAGAACCGCTTTTCCGACACTCTGGATCTTTCCCTCTACAGCCGGGGCATGGGTGCGATGGGAATGCCGGGCGATGCGTCTTCTTCCTCCCGCTTTGTGAGGGCTGTGTTTACCAAGCTGAATTCTCCATCTTCCGACGACGAGGCGGAAAGCGTGGGTCAGTTTTTCCATATTCTGGGAGCGGTGGAAATGCCGAAGGGCTGCGTCCGGGTGGAAAACGGAAAATTTGAGTACACTCTCTACAGCTCCTGCTGTAATGTGGACCGGGGAATCTACTATTATATTACCTACGGCAACCGGCGGATCACTGCCGTGGATATGCACCGGGAAAATCTGGAAGGCAGTGAAGTGATCTGTTACGAACTGCGGAAAGAGCAGGATATCTGTTTTTCAAATTAATTTGCGCACGAAAGAAGGAGATATCTGCCAGAAGGCGCAGGGTATTGTTTTGAGGTTTCTGCACACACTGATAGTGTCGTCAGGGCGGCTGATGTATGGCCGCCCTTTTTTCACGATCTTGAAAGAAGGAGTGTGTGTAGATGGAGATCAATCCTAATGTTCAGAATTATAACGATATGACGGAAACAGAAAAGGAGCATCTGATCCTGCGCTGCAAGGACGCAAAAAATCCGGCAGAGAGACAGAAGACCATGGACGAGCTGGTGCCCGCCATGGATTTTAAGGCGCTGGCTGCGGAGACGGACATGTTTGAGGAGGAGCGGAATCAGACAAGGTAAGCGCGGCGCGGTTTATGTCAGTACCAGCCCCCGTCCATGGTGATGATCTGGCCGGTCATATAGGCGGGAGCCTGAGCGACCTGAAGGATCAGTTCTGCGGCTTCCTGCGGGGAGCCGAACCGGTCCGCAGGGATCTCATCCTGCAGGGCTTTTCGTTCCGACGCGGAAAGACGGGCGTTCATGGCGGTGTCGATAACGCCGCAGGCCACGGCATTTACCTGTATGTTGCTGGGGGCCAGCTCTTTGGCCAGCGCTTTGGTGAAGGCGTTGACCCCGCCCTTGGAAGCGGAGTAGGCCACCTCCATGGAAGCGCCCTGGGCGCCCCAGACGGAGGAAACATTGACGATCCGGCCCCTGTGGTTTTTCAGCATCAGAGGGATGGCTGCCCGGCAGGCGTAAAAGCAGGAATCCAGGTTTACCGCCATGACCCAGCGCCATTCCTCCACGGTCATTTCCGTGAGCAGGCCGAAATGGGAGATGCCGGCGTTGTTTACCAGCACGTCCAGACGGTCCAAAGACGCAAAGAGCTCCGAGACGGAATCCGGGTCTGCGGCGTCGGAGCGGACCGCGCGGCAGGGAATCCGAAAGCGGGAAGCCAGGTCGTTGGCCAGCGATTCCAGCTCTTCTGTGGACTTTTGGCAGGTGAGCGTCAGACGGTAGCCTGCGGCGGCGAAAACCTCCGCGGCCGCGCGTCCGATGCCCCGGGAGGCGCCGGTGATCAGTGCGGCGGGTAAAAAAGAAGCTGTCATGGAATGTGCCTTTCTGTCAGGATTCGTTTTGCTGTTCTTTTGTAACAGTTCAGCCCGCGCCATTCGTAAAGCCGCGCTGCCGCGCTGTCCGGCGCTGCGCGCCTGCCTTTGCTCATGAAATGGCGCTCCCTCGACAGCCATGTTAGGCGAAAAATTTGTGCGAGCACAATTTTTCGCCCAACATGACTGCCGGCTGAACTCTCCTCTAGTATATCACATTCCCGCCTTGCTTTTCCACCCCGAAACTGATACACTGATAAGAAGGAAAGAGGAGGTTGTTTATGTACGATCTGATTATTATTGGCTCCGGCCCCGCGGGGCTTTCGGCAGCCGTGTATGGAAAAAGAGCGGGTCTGAATCTGCTGGTGCTTGAAAAAAATTCCATGAGCGGCGGGCAGGTGCTGAATACTTACGAAGTGGACAATTATCTCGGCCTGCCCGGCATAAACGGATTCGATATGGGCGTACAGTTCCGCCAGCATGCGGACAAGCTGGGCGTGGAATTTAAAGAAGCGGAGGTCCTTGCCATAGAAGACAGGGGCGGCGTAAAGGTGGTGCGCACGCAGACGGAGGAGCTGGAGGCAAAGACCGTGATCCTTGCCACAGGCGCCGTCCACGCCCATCTGGGAGTGCCGGGGGAGGAAGAGCTTTCCGGCATGGGAGTATCCTACTGCGCTACCTGTGACGGCGCGTTTTTCCGGGGAAAGACGGTAGCGGTGGCAGGCGGCGGGGATGTCGCGCTGGAGGATGCGATCTTTCTCGCCCGCGCCTGTGAGAAGGTTTATCTGATCCACAGGCGGGACGAACTGCGGGGCGCGGCGGTTTTGCAGGAACAGCTGAAATCGCTGCCCAACGTGGAAATTCTCTACAGTCACGTGGTGGAGGAAATCTGCGGGACGGATGCGGTGGAAGGGCTGCGGATCAGAAATCTCAAGACCAACGAGACGTTCCATCTTCCGGTGGCGGGCCTTTTTATCGCCGTGGGAATCCGGCCGGGCACAGAGCTGGTAAGGGATCTGACGGCTTGCGACGAGGGAGGCTATGTGCTGGCGGGAGAAGACTGTGCCACACAGATGCCCGGTCTCTTTGCGGCGGGAGATGTGCGGAAGAAGCCGATTCGGCAGATCGTCACCGCCGTGTCCGACGGCGCCAACGCGGCCATGGCGGCGGATGCGTACTGCCGCAATTCTTGTAATCATTGCAATAGGGATGAAAAGGATGAAACTGTGACAGGATGAAGCCTTTCCAAGCCCGATCAAAAGGTTACTGCTGACATGACCTTTGGTATGCCTGCTGGCGTCCGAAAATGGGCGCCTCCCGTCTATTATCAGCAGTATTTGTACTCTCTGTGGCAGGATTGATCATTGCGGGCGAAGTAGTAAAAAATTTGTGCAGCGAAGAAATGAGGCAGGATTGATATGGGTATTTCGGTGGAAGAAATGAAAAAGATGGATGAAAGCACCTATCAGATTATAGATATTCGCAGCCAGATAGAGATCGATCATGGAGGGATAGCGGGAGCTGTTGCAATAAAGCCGGAGGAAATTGAAAACAGTGAAAAAACAGATGTTTCAAAAAAACTGATTATCTGCTGCAGCAGAGGCATAGTCAGTAATGAGGTGGCGGAAAATTTAAGGGAAAAGGGACTGGATGCGGAAAGCCTTGATGGCGGATATATTGCGTGGCTTATGGACAGGATGAGCGAACCGCAGAAACAGGATAAGGCAAAGGATGTAGAGCAGAGCCTGCGTAAAAAATTCAAAAAAACAATCTGGTCTAAGTTTACAAAAGCGATTACAACTTATGAACTGGTAAAGCCGGGAGATGCGATAGCGGTATGTATTTCCGGGGGAAAAGATTCCATGCTGATGGCGAAATGTTTTCAGGAATTGAAGTTACATAATAAATTTGACTTTACCGTAAAGTTCCTTGTGATGGATCCGGGATACAGCGCAGCAAACCGCAGGGTAATCGAAGAAAATGCACGGAATCTAAAGATACCTATTACTGTCTTTGAATCGGATATTTTTGACTCAGTGTACCATGTGGAAAAATCCCCCTGTTATTTATGTGCCAGAATGAGGCGCGGGCATTTGTATCATTTTGCAAAGGAGCTGGGATGCAATAAAATTGCGCTGGGACATCACTATGATGATGTGATTGAAACAATTCTTATGGGCATGCTTTACGGCGCGCAGGTACAGACAATGATGCCGAAGCTTCACAGTACAAATTTTGAGGGCATGGAACTGATACGTCCTTTGTATCTGGTCAGGGAAGAGGCTATCAAGGCGTGGAGGGATTACAACGGACTCCATTTTATACAATGTGCCTGCAAGTTCACCGATACCTGCAGCACTTGTAATAATGAGGAAAATCGTTCCAAACGGGTGGAGATAAAAGAACTGATCAGGACGTTGAAACAGAGCAATCCATATGTAGAAGGAAACATATTTAAGAGTGTGGAAAATGTGAATCTGGACACAGTGGTTGCCTATAAGCAAAATGGGAAGAAACATACCTTCTTGGAAGGATATGATACGGAATGAGCAGCGGGAAAAGGAATCGTGTTATATGAGTGAGTGGTATTAGTGGTATTCTGGAGGAGGTTATTTATGAGTTTACTGATTAAGGATACAACGAGAGAAGAGCGGGAGCAGATTATCAGACAGTCACTTGATTGCGGAGGGGGATGTGAAAACTGTTCTTCCTGCTGGCTTGGTGGAGGGAATCCTTTTGACATGTATCAGGATTATATAGATGGAAACAAAGAAATCGAACAGATTAATGCAGAGTATTACGCGCGGTATCAGCGTGGTTAGTCTTTTTCACAGCTTCTCATGGCAAGAATCGTCCGGCTGATCAGATCATCCAGTTCCCAGCCGAGCATCGCCGCTCCGCGTTCATAGCTCTCATGTGGCGGACAGCCTGAACCACATCTCCAGTACCGGGTTCTCCCTTGGTGCGGATCATGGACGCGCCTTCGGCAATTTTTCTTAATGCTTCCCCCAGATCTCTGGCTCCGCAAACAAAGGGGACCTGGAAGCGCGTCTTGTCGATATGGTATTTGTCATCGGCTGGGGAAAGCACTTCGCTTTCAGCTATATAGTCGATTTCAATGGCTTCCAGTATCTGCGCCTCCACAAAATGGCCAATGCGGCATTTGGCCATGACGGGAATTGAGACTGCCTCCTGGATTCCTTTCATCATTTTTGGATCACTCATGCGGGATACTCCGCCTGCGGCACGGATGTCTGCCGGGATACGTTCCAGCGCCATGACGGCGCATGCCCCAGCAGTTCGTATCTGTTTTTTTGCTGACCATTCATTTCCTACTACTCCTATCAAAAATGTTTTATTGCCGGCGTGTTTTGTATTATACACAAAAATGGCATGGCAGAAAGTGACAATATAGATATTTTTCATCATGCCAGTTTAAAAGATTAACAGCTGGTGGAAGCAGAGACAGGAAAAGCCGCCAGGAGAGCGCAATCGCGTTCCACTCGTCTTTCTCTGTCCCTGTCTGGCAGCTGCCCTAATTCAAATTTCTCAGAAATGTAACAATTTGGCCGGTAGATGAATGCAGAGAAAAAGTAAAATCCTGCTGTTGACAAATGCAGGGAACGGTGCTATATTTATTAATGCACTTAACAATTTTGTAATAAATTTGTTTCAAAGAAGTTACTTACATATAAAAGTTTACGATTCGGAAGAAAGGAGTCGAAATGATCCGGAGGACTCAAAGAGTGATATTGGGCGCGGCGGCAGTATTATTTGCTTTCTCCTGCCCCGCAGTTACGGCGCAGGCAGCGGAATCTTCTTCCGTTTTTATGAGCGGCGGCGTGGGATATGCCCTTGCACAGGGAAACAGGATGGAAAACACGGATTTCTCGTGGCAACTGGATTCCATAGCGGAACTTACCGGGCTGGATAAGACGCAGAGCGACGAACCTACAGAAGAAGACATGTTCCGCAATCTGGTGATCGCTCAGGTCAAGCGATATGTCAATGTCAGAAGCATTCCCAGCGAAGAGGGTGAGATCCTCGGAAAGCTGTATGATAATTCTGTGGGAACCTTCCTCGGCGAGGAAAACGGCTGGTATAAGATCAGCTCCGGCAGCGTGACAGGTTATGTAAAGGCGGATTATTGTGTTACCGGCGATGCGGCGGTGGAAATCGCAAAGCAGGTAGGCAAGCGGTTTGCAAAGGTAACTACTCAGACGCTGTTTGTCCGTAAGGAGCCCAGTATTGAGGCTTCGATACTGAGTATGGTGCCGGAGGGAGACGAACTGCTGGTTCTTGACGAGGTAGAAGGATGGGTACAGGTAGACGTGGAGGAAGGAACCGGCTGGATTTCTACCGATTATACGGAACTGCACAGTGAGTTTGTTCAAGCCGAGTCCAGAGAAGAGGAAGAAGCGCGTCTGAAGAAGGAAGAAGAGGAGCGTAAAAAGGCGCAGGCAGCTGCTGCGGCGTCCAGGAAGACCAATCGGGAAACGGAAGAGGCGAATGTTAATACCGCACCCGCCGCAGATTATTCTGTAGGCAGCGGAAGCGAGGAGGGTGTCGCTGTTGCGGAGTATGCCCTTCAGTTTGTGGGAAATCCTTATGTGTATGGTGGTACAAGCCTGACCAAGGGAGCGGATTGTTCTGGGTTTGTGATGAGCGTATATGCGCATTTCGGCGTAAGCCTGCCGCACTCTTCGGCATCTGACCGCTCCCAGGGATATGCGGTGGATGGATTGGAGAACGCCCAGCCAGGGGATCTGATCTGCTATTCCGGTCATGTGGCTCTTTACATAGGAAACGGACAGATTGTTCACGCTTCCAATAAGAAGACAGGCATCATCGTATCTAACGTAGATTATAGAAAGATTCTTGCTATCCGCAGAATTTTCTGAGACAGGGTCTGCAGGCCGCATCCAAAGGGTGCGGCCTTTTCTTTTTCACAAAACAAAGGGAGTTGTCAAAATATTCTGGGGCGCGGAAATGGGAAGGTTTTTTTGATGATGTACAACTTGCACAAAAAAGCAAGAACAAACGAAATAACGGCCATAAGTTTAATGCGATTGAATAAAAAGTTATCCACAGACAAAAGCACCGAAAACACGATAAAAGTGACTTATACACCAAGTTATACACATTATCCACACATTTTGCCCTTGTTTTGGGGAATAAAATAACGCTTACTATTGGAACATTTGTTTTGTGAAGATGTGATAAAAAATTTTTTTTGTCCAAAAAAATCGAATTTGAGGTTGACTTATGTAATGTCAAAAACAAGTAAATAATCAGTGAAATTGTTGCAAGAAGCCGTGTCAATATGATATAATGACTACACAATAAACAACAAAGGGGTGATTTAAATGAAATTCGTTATTGTGGGAAGAAACATTGAGGTTACACCCGGATTGAGATCGGCTGTGGAGGAGAAAATCGGGAAGCTGGAAAAATACTTTCGTCCTGACACCGAAGTACATGTGACACTGAGTGTGGAGAAGGACCGTCAGAAGATCGAGGTGACGATCCCTGTAAAGGGAAATATTATCCGTTCCGAGCAGGTCAGCAACGATATGTATGTATCCATCGATCTTGTGGAGGAGATCATCGAGAGGCAGCTTAAGAAATATAAGACCAAAATCGTGGACAGGCAGCAGGCAGCAGGTTCGTTCAGCCAGATGTATGTAGAGAACGATTACATGGACGAGGAGGAGATCAGAATCGTCCGCACCAAGAAGTTTGGCATCAAACCCATGTATCCGGAGGACGCCTGCATTCAGATGGAACTGCTTGGCCATAATTTCTTTGTGTTTATCAATGCGGAGACGGATCAAGTGAACGTGGTTTATAAGAGGAAGGGAGATACCTACGGACTGATCGAGCCGGAGATGTAAAAACGAACCAGGGGCGTAAGCCATGAGAGACCGTCTCTTTCCAGAAAGGAAGGGACGGTTTTATTTTGCGGGGGCTGTTGTACCCGCGACTGGGATTTGATTCCTTCAGGCATGACAAAGCGGCGCAGCACATATATTTTCAGTGATAAATGTGACGGAGCCGAATATGGGCGGAGAACGGAGGAACGGATATATTGACCGGCTGAGGAAGGGCATTCTGGTAGAATGCGGCGTGGTGGCGCTGCTTGCGGTGTTGGTCGCGGGGAGAGCGCAGAGCCGGGCGGAACAGAGTTTTGGCACGAATGCCCTCTCCATAGAACAGGATTACATAAAGTGGGTGGATTTCACGGTTTCTTACGAAGCTTTGTGTTGTGCCTATGAGTGGGATGTAAAGACCCACGGAACGGAGCATGAGATCGGCTGGGTGGATCTGTTGGCCTACACGGCGGCCAGAACCGGCGGCACCTTTGACAAGCAGGCTCTGAAAATCATGGAAAAGGCAGCACAGGACGTCTTTGAAGGAGAGAAGACCTTTGAGGAGCTGACGGCGGATCTGAAGTATTTTCCCTATTATCAGGACGCTTACGATGCGGCGCTGGGAGGCCTGGTGGGAGAATTTAAGGAGGAATGCGTGGATGGGGCCGGCAATGTGACCTATCGGGACTGCTATGGACTAAAGGGATATTTTCCTCTGGCCAGGGGGTTTGAGTACAGCCATTACGATGATTTCGGCGCGGGAAGAAGCTATGGATATCAAAGGCGGCATCTGGGACATGATATGATGGGCCGGATCGGCACACCCATCATCTGTGTGGAATCCGGCGTGGTGGAGGCTCTGGGCTGGAACCAGTACGGGGGCTGGCGCATCGGAATCCGCAGCTTTGATGGCAGGCGATATTATTACTATGCGCATCTGCGGCAGAACTATCCTTACGCGGAGGGCCTGGAGGAGGGAAGCGTGGTCACTGCCGGAGATGTCATCGGATATATGGGACATACGGGCTACAGCACCGAAGAAAATGTCAATAATATAGAAGTAACGCATCTGCACTGGGGACTGGAGCTGATCTTTGACGAGTCCCAGAAAGAGAGCGACAATGAGATCTGGATTGATCTTTACGCCCTGACCCGTTTTCTGGCAAAGCATACGCAGGAGACAGAGAAGGTGGGCGACACCAGAGAGTGGGTGCGGACCGGCAGAATCGTGGATCCGGCGGTGGAGGAATACAAGGCGGCATCCGGCAACCATACGGAGGACACGGAAACTCCTTAAGGGCAGGGATAAAGAAAAGACCATACAAGGTTATTCGGCATTTTCTCCCAGGCGGAATTCCCGGCTTTTCTCCAGCCGTTTTTTCCACTCGCGTTCCGCGCCTTCCTCCGTGGGAAGATAGTAACGTCTGTCTTTCAAACCTTCCGGCAGACAGGTCATCCGCGCGATCTTTTCCTCCGTGTCGTGGGCGTAGGTATAGCCCTCGCCGTAATGAAGATCTGACATCAGCTTTGTAGGCGCGTTTCGGATGTTGAGGGGAACAGGCTCCGCCAGCCTGCTTACAGCGTCAGCTTTGGCCGTCTCATAGGCCCGGTATACGGCGTTGGAACGGGGCGCCAGGGAAAGATAGATCACGGTCTGGGCCAGATTCAGGTTGCATTCCGGCATGCCGTTGAAGTGGCAGGCCTGATAAGCCGCTACTGCCAGAGGAAGGGCCTGGCTGTCCGCGAGACCGATGTCCTCGCTGGCGAACCGGATCAGCCTGCGGGCGATAAAGAGGGGATCCTCTCCGGCCTCCAGCATCCTTGCCAGCCAGTAGACCGCGGCGTCGGGATCGGAATTGCGCATGGATTTGTGCAGGGCGGAGATCAGGTTGTAATGTTCTTCGCCTTTTTTGTCATATAAAAGCGTTTTCTTTCCGAGACACTGTTCCAGAGTTTCCGGGGTGACGGTGATAGCGCCCTCCGGGGAAATCTCCCCATTTAGAACCGCCATTTCCAGAGTGTTTAACGCAGTGCGGGCGTCGCCGTTTGCAAAGGCGGCGATGGTGCGAAGCAGGTCTTCCTCCAGATGGATTTCCGTTTTGCCGAAGCCGCGCTCGTCCTGCAGCGTCCGGCGCAAAAGCTCCGTCAGATTTTCCGTGGTCAGTTCCTTGAGCACGAACACCTTGCACCGGGACAGGAGTGCCGCGTTGATCTCAAAGGAAGGGTTCTCCGTGGTGGCGCCGATGAGGGTGATGCTGCCCCGCTCCACATAAGGGAGGAAGGCGTCCTGCTGGGCCTTGTTGAAACGATGGATCTCGTCCACAAAGCAGAGGGTTCGGACGCCGTAGGCACGGTTGTCTTCCGCCTGCTTCATGATCTCCTTGATCTCTTTGATCCCGCTGGTGACTGCGCTGAAGTTTACGAAGGAGGACTTTGTCCGGCGGGCGATGATTTTCGCCAGAGTGGTTTTCCCCACGCCGGGAGGCCCCCAGAAGATCATGGAGCAGATCTGGTCCCGTTCCAGCATCTGCCGCAGGATCCTGCCCTTTCCCAGAAGATGCTCCTGCCCGATATAGTCTTCAAGGTCCCGGGGGCGCATCCGGTCCGCAAGGGGAGCGGTGACGGGGGAGAGGGTGTTTTCGGTTTCTGAATCAAAGAAGGATAACTGTTCCATGGAAGTCGGTACTCTTTCTGCCGGGATCCGGCGTTTTTCAAATCTTCAAATATTTATTCTATACCGCTGTATGGCATACAGGGTATGCAGCTACAGATATGATAGCATATTTTTTGGGGAACGAAAAGAGTTCCGCTGAACCTAAGTGCATCCGCTGGACATAAGTGCGGACAGGCGGTAAAAGGCGGGAAAATATGTAATGGGGAATTTGCAGCAGGAGAATTTTTCTTGCAGTTTTTTTCTGTGCGTACTATAATAGCATGTCAGATGCCCTGACAGGTACAGAAGGAGCCCGCCCTCTGGTTTTCCGGCGTCCCCTTTTGCCCGTACCGTCAGGTCAGCGCGCAGGAGCTTTTGAACGGATCAGGGAATAGTATGCGTTAAGGCACGGGGAGAGGAAAATGAAATCTTATGCGGGAATTGTCAGATGGATCCTGACCTTTTGTTTTGTGGGTATGGCGTTTGCCGGATGCGCCTCCGCGCCGGAAGGGTTGGAGAGCTTCCGGCAGTTCCCGGTAACGCCGGTGCCTCCGGCGTTGTCGGAGTAGCCTGTTCAGGAGGACACAACGGCAACAGAGCCGCCGTCCGGGCAGGCGGAGACTCCGCTGCCGGAAGAATCTCCGGCGGCTGAAGCTCCCCTTTTTATCTGCAGGACGGCGCCTGTCATGGAGAAGTCGGAAGATGTGTCCCCCACCGTGGGCACCTTCAGCGTCTCCCGCGCTTTCAGCGACGATATGATACTGCAGCGCGACGACTATATCCGGATATGGGGGGAAGCGCCGGGAGAGGACGGCAATACGATATGCGCCGAATTTAAAGGGCTTAAGGGTTCCGCCGTGGTGAGAGACGGAAAGTGGCTGATCACATTGGACGGGACACTGGAAGCGTCCGCGGAACAGGGACATTCTCTTCGGGTATACGGCGCTTCCTCCGAAACGGTATTTGAAAATGTGCTGGTGGGCGATGTGTACCTGTGCATCGGTCAGTCCAACGCCGCATATATGGTGGCAAATTATCTGGAGGACGCCCGGAATGACGACGCATATAATAAGGACTTTACCCGCTCGGATATCTCGAATGCCGATAATATCCGGGTGATCCGCAATATGATGGGCGATCCCACCATGGGCGGGGACATCACTTCCGTCGTGGCGGAGGACGTGATGCACGGCCGTGGCTGGCAGAAACCCGAGACCGCGGCCATGGAAACCAGTGCCGTGGGCTATTTCTTTGCAAAACAGATTATTGAGCGCACGGACAATGAAATTCCTGTGGGAATTATAGAATGCAGCGATTCGGGATTTCAGCTGTCTGCTTTTATGTCTGCTAAGACAGCTCAAAAGTGCGGGGCGGATGAATACAACGAGAAGAGAAACGGGTATTATGGGGACAGCGTCAGCGGTCTGCAGCGATCACGTTTTATCTTTAATCAGTATATTTCGCCTTTTTTAAACTTTACCGTCAGCGGGATGATCTGGTATCAGGGCGAAAGTGATGCGTCGAGAAATCTGCCGGAGTTATATCCGGAGCGTTTTGCGGCCATGGTTCAGGATTACAGGGACAGAATTGATCAGAATTATCATGATTTTCCCATATTTGTGATGGAGCTTACCACGGAATATTCCAAACCTGATTCTTATACCGGAGACGACTGGGCCTATATCAACGTTGGGCGTGTTCGTTCCTATATGGGAAACATTCCATCTCTGGTCCCCAATACGTTTATCGCCGTATCTTCCGATCTGTGGAAAAACCGTCAGTACACAAACCAGCTTCACCCGTACTGCAAATGGCCCATGGCAAAGCGGGCTGTGGAAATTGCCATGCCGGTTCTGTACAGTTCCTACACAGACGAGGAACTGCAGAATACGGGTGCGCCCACTTACAGCGCCTGTCTTTCGGCTGCGGACAACGAGGTGGTGCTGCAGTTTCATTTTACCGGAGACGGTTTGAAGACAAGCGGTGGCGGCGAACCGGCCGGATTTGAAATCCTTTCCTGTGACGACAAATGGAAGGCGCCGGAAAGCGTTGTGCTCGCAGGAGATACCGTCACTGTGACCAGCGATGAGACAATCTGCGGCGTTCGTTATTTTGGAAAAACGGGAAGCTGTTACCCGGAAAAGGTCAATGTGTGCAGCGGCAGTGGTGTTCCCATGGCGGCTTTTTGCTGGATCGCACAATAACGGCGGGTTCGGAATCTTCCTGCGCGTCCAGCGGTTTTATCCGGTGTTATCCGGGAGAAATTAAGTTCTTTACAAAATCTTCTTTCCCTGTTACAATCAACCTATCCTTGAAAAATCAAATCTTCTTTTTTCACGCAATTTCTGCGGCATTTTTCAAGACAACAATTCATCTCACAGGAGGAGTCTGCCTATGACAGAGGACAAAACGAAAAACGAAACAAAAGACGAGGGAAAGGACAGAACGAAAAACGGAAAAAAGGACGGAATAAAAAGCCAGACAAAAGACGAAAAAAAGGACAGAACGAAGAACCGGGCAAAAGACGGAACAACAAACAGAAATAAAAACAAAACCAGGAACGGAAACAAAAACGAAACCCAAACTAAAACCCAAGGCAGAGCCAGAGAAAGAATCCCCAAAGTGTCCAACCGGGAGTTAAAGTCCGACGTGTTCACGGCTCTTTTCAGCGAGCCGGAAAATGCCGCCAAACTCTATACGGCCCTTTCCGGCGAAAAGACCGCCCCAGAGGATATCCGGATCACCACGCTGGAGGGCGTGCTGTTTTTGGCCCGCAAAAACGATCTGGGCTTTACCGTAAAGGAGCGGATGCTGGTCATCAGCGAGCACCAGTCCACGATCAATGAGAATATGCCCCTGCGGAGCATACTCTATTACGGCCGTACCATGGAAAAGCTTCTGCAGGACCGAAATCTGTATCGGGAGAAGCGTGTCCCGATCCCGACGCCGGAGTTTTATCTGTTTTACAACGGGACAAGGGACGTACCCGGTGAAAAAGTATTAAAACTTTCGGACGGGTATATTGTCAAAACCAAAGATCCTATGTTAGAATTGAAGGTAAAGATGATCAACATTAATCTTCCGGCGGGACACAGGCTGCTTCGGGACTGCGTGCCGCTGTATGAGTATTCCTGGTTTATCGAACGGGTGAGGACATACATAAAGGAAGGTGAGGACCGTGACAGTGCGGTTACCCTTGCGGTGAAGGACAGTGTGCGGGAAGGGATCTTTTCAGACTTCGTGACGAAGCATGGGTCGGAGGTGGAGAATATGCTGTTTACGCAGTTTAACATGGATGACGCTCTGGAGGTGAGGTACGAAGAGGGCGTGGAGGATGGCATGGAACGCGGTCTGGAGCAGGGCAGAAAACAGGGGCTGAAACGTGGTATGGCGAAGGGTCTGGAACAGGGTCTTGAGCGCGGACTGACACAAGGTTTGGCTCAGGGTCTGGAACAGGGCCGTACCCAGGGGGAACGCCGTCTTCTGATCCATCAGGTCTGGGGCAAGCTTCAGAAGGGAGAAAAACCGGAGAAGATCGCGGAGGATCTTCTGGCGGACGAAGCGCAGATTCGCCGGATCTGCGAAGCGATTGCGGTCTGCGGCCCGGAAGAGGCGGACATTTCCCGGTGGTTGGAAGAGCATTTTGATTAACCGGACGCCGCAACAAAGAGTGGGGCTGGCTGACACAAGGAATGGGGTGCGGCGGATGCTGTATTTGAGGGTCGGCAGGAAATTGTTATTTTTTTATCAATTTGAGAAAAGCCGTTGCAAATAAGCCCCGACTATGATAAACTAAAGCTTACAGAAATGACAAAAAAATAACAATCACTATTAAAAGCAATCGGAGGAAAATCAAATGGCAAAAAAAGTAGTTTTAGCCGGAGCCTGCCGTACCGCTATCGGTACTATGGGCGGCTCCCTGAGCACCACTCCCGCCGCGGATCTGGGTGCAATCGTTATCAAGGAAGCGCTGAAGAGGGCCGGTGTTGCGCCCGAGGCCGTTGATCAGGTCTACATGGGCTGTGTGATCCAGGCAGGCCAGGGCCAGAATGTAGCGCGTCAGGCGTCCATCAAGGCAGGACTTCCCGTGGAGGTTCCCGCTGTGACCATGAATGTCGTCTGCGGTTCGGGCTTAAACTGCGTAAACCAGGCCGCTCAGATGATTCTGGCAGGGGATGCCGACATCGTTGTGGCAGGCGGTATGGAGAACATGTCCATGGCTCCCTATGCGATCCCTCAGGGCCGTTACGGATACAGAATGAACAACGGCGTACTGGTGGATACCATGATTAAGGATGCCCTGTGGGATGCCTTCAATGATTACCACATGATCAAGACCGCCGACAATATCTGTGAGGAGTGGGGACTTACCAGAGAAGAACTGGATGAGTTCGCATTAAAGAGCCAGCAGAAGACGGAAGCGGCGCAGAAGTCCGGCGCGTTCAAGGCGGAGATCGTTCCCGTAGAGGTAAAGAAAAAGAAGGAGACCGTCATTTTCGACACGGACGAAGGTCCCAGACCCGGTTCCACCATGGAAGGTCTTGCAAAACTCCGTCCCATTAACCCGGGCGGATTCGTGACTGCCGGAAACGCTTCCGGTATCAATGACGGTGCGGCTGCCATTGTGGTGATGAGCGAGGAAAAGGCGAAAGAGCTTGGCGTGAAGCCTATGGCGACTTATGTCGCAGGCGCTCTGGCAGGCGTCCGCCCCGAAGTGATGGGAATCGGCCCCGTTGCCGCGACCAGAAAGGTAATGGCAAAGACCGGCATGAAGATCGAAGACTTTGACATCATCGAAGCCAACGAGGCGTTTGCGGCGCAGTCCGTTGCCGTAGGCAAGGATCTGGGCATCGACGTAGATAAGCAGTTGAACCCCAACGGCGGCGCCATCGCACTTGGCCATCCCGTGGGCGCATCCGGATGCCGTATCCTTGTGACCCTGCTCTATGAGATGCAGGCGAGAGGTGCGAAGACCGGACTTGCCACCCTGTGCATCGGCGGCGGTATGGGCTGCGCGACGATCGTAAAGATCGAGGATTAACCTGCAGCATAACAGGAGAGAATACCAAACCGCGCACGGCGGGAGGGTATTCTCTTTGTTGCGAAAAGAACCGGGGCGGCTCTGCAGCCCTGAAAAACAGATCAAACAGATCAACGATCAACGTGGAGGAATAAAATGGAGTTTATACTGTATGAACAAAAAGGCAATTACGCCATCATTACCATCAACCGGGAGAAGGCGCTTAACGCCCTGAACTCCCAGGTGCTTGAGGAACTGGATGCCACTCTGGACAGCGTGGATCTTGACGTTGTGCGCTGCCTGATCCTCACCGGCGCAGGACAGAAATCCTTTGTGGCAGGGGCTGATATCGCGGAGATGAGCACCCTGACCAAGGCGCAGGGCGAAGCCTTCGGAAAGAAGGGAAACGACGTGTTCCGCAGGCTGGAGACATTCCCCATCCCTGTGATCGCGGCGGTCAACGGCTTTGCGCTGGGCGGCGGCTGTGAGATTTCCATGAGCTGCGACATCCGTATCTGTTCCGATAACGCAGTGTTCGGACAGCCTGAGACAGGGCTTGGCATTACGCCCGGCTTCGGCGGGACCCAGAGGCTGGCCCGTCTCGTGGGCGCAGGCATGGCAAAGCAGATGATCTACACCGCCCGCAATATCAAGGCGGACGAAGCGTACCGGATCGGCCTTGTGAACGCCGTTTATCCTCAGGAGGAACTGCTCCCCGCTGCGGAGAAGATGGCGGCAGGCATTGCAAAGAACGCGCCCATCGCGGTCCGCAACTGCAAGAAGGCCATCAACGAGGGATTGGAAGCGGACATGGACAGGGCGATTGAAATCGAAGAGAAGCTGTTCGGCGACTGCTTCGAGACCGAGGACCAGAAGTATGGCATGGCGTTCTTCCTTGACAAGAACAAGGAGAAGGTAAAGGAGCCGTTCAAGAACTGCTGACGAAAACAGGAAAGATTGGAAAAAGCGTTTTCAGACATAGTGGGAAAAGCTGTATGAAAAATACAGTTTAAATTGTAGTTAAAAAGAGATTGTAAAAGGAGGTTCTTTCAATGAAAGTAGGTATTATCGGCGCGGGCACCATGGGTGCCGGAATCGCTCAGGCGTTTGCCATGACGGACGGCTATGACGTTTGTCTTTGCGACATCAAGCAGGAGTTCGCAGACGGCGGCAAGGCAAGAATCCTGAAAAATCTGAATTTCCTTGTGGGCAAGGAGAAGATCACACAGGAGAAGGCGGATGCCATCGCGGCAAAGATTGTGACCGGTTTAAAGGACATCTGCACGGACTGTGATCTTGTGATCGAGGTTGCGCCCGAAAATATGCAGATTAAAAAGACCACGTTCCAGGAGCTGCAGTCCATTGTAAAGCCCGAGTGCATTTTTGCCACCAATACATCGTCCCTTTCCATCACGGAGATCGGGGCAGGCCTTGACAGACCCATGATCGGCATGCACTTCTTTAATCCCGCAGACAGGATGAAGCTGGTGGAGGTGATCGCAGGTGCAAACACCCCCGCAGAGCTTGTGGAGAAGATAAAGGACATCGCCACACAGATTGGCAAGACTCCGGTAGAAGTAAAGGAAGCGCCGGGATTTGTAGTGAACAGGATCCTGATCCCCATGATCAACGAAGCCATTGGGATCTACGCAGAAGGCATTGCCAGCGTACAGGATATCGATACGGCAATGCAGCTGGGCGCATCCCATCCCATGGGACCGCTGGCTCTGGGCGATCTGGTAGGGCTTGATATCGTGCTGGCTATCATGGAGGTACTGCAGAGCGAGACCGGCGATCCCAAGTATCGTCCTCATCCCCTGCTCCGCAAGATGGTGCGCGCGGGCAAGCTGGGCAAGAAGACCGGCGTTGGTTTCTATGACTACAGCAAGAAGTAAGACGTCTGTAAGAAAAGAAAAAACGGCGGACTCCGGAGAATGCTGCCGGTTCCGCCGAAATTCAACATAAATAAATGGAGGAATGGTAATCATGGATTTTACGTTGCGCAAAGAACATGAAATGGCACGCGCCCTGTTTAAGGAGTTTGCCGAAAAGGAAGTCAAGCCTCTGGCTCAGGAAGTGGATGAGACCGAGGTTTTCCCCAGAGGAACCGTTGAAAAGATGGCGAAGAACGGTTTTCTGGGAATTCCCGTTCCCAAGGAGTACGGCGGACAGGGCTGCGATCCTCTTACATATGTGATGTGTGTGGAAGAGCTGTCCAAGGTCTGCGGCACCACGGGCGTTATTGTATCCGCTCACACCTCTCTGTGCTGTGATCCCATCATGACGTTCGGCACCGAGGAACAGAAGCAGAAATATCTTGTTCCTCTGGCAAAGGGCGAGAAGCTGGGCGCATTCGGCCTGACCGAGCCCGGCGCGGGCACTGACGCCCAGGGGCAGCAGACCAAGGCTGTACTGGACGGAAACGAGTATGTGATCAACGGCTCCAAGATCTTTATCACAAACGGTAAGGAAGCGGATGTCTATGTGATCTTCGCCGTTACCGGCATGATCGAGAAGCGCGGCAGGATGATGAAAGAAATTTCCGCTTTCATTGTGGAAAAGGGAATGCCTGGTTTCTCCTTCGGAACCAAGGAGAAGAAGATGGGAATCCGCGGTTCATCCACTTATGAGCTGATCTTTACCGACTGCAGGGTGCCTCAGGAAAACATGCTGGGCAAGCCGGGCCAGGGCTTCAAGATCGCAATGCATACGCTGGACGGCGGCCGTATCGGTATCGCTGCGCAGGCTCTGGGCATCGCGGAAGGCGCGCTGGACAGAACCATCGCGTACACCAAGGAGAGAAAGCAGTTCGGCAAGTCCATTGCCGCACAGCAGAATACCCAGTTCCAGCTGGCTGACATGGCAACCAAGGTGCAGGCCGCACAGCTTCTGGTCTACAAGGCAGCAATGGCAAAGGCAAACCAGAAGGAGTACGGCTTCGAGGCGGCTCAGGCAAAGCTTTATGCGGCGGAGACTGCAATGGAGGTTACCACCAAGGCGGTTCAGCTTCACGGCGGTTACGGCTACACCAGAGAGTATGATGTGGAGCGCATGATGCGTGACGCAAAGATCACCGAGATCTATGAGGGAACCAGCGAGGTTCAGAAAATGGTCATCAGCGCCGCGCTGCTGAAATAAAACCACAGACGGTCAATTCAAACTAATATAGAAGGAGAGAAAATACAATGAAAGTTGTTGTTTGTATCAAGCAGGTCCCCGATACCAAGGGCGGCGTGAAATTCAATCCCGACGGTACTCTGGACAGAGCTGCCATGATGACGATTATGAATCCCGACGACAAGGCCGGTCTGGAGGCTGCGCTGAGGTTAAAGGATCAGTACGGCGCGGAGGTAACCGTTCTTACCATGGGCCTTCCCAAGGCGGAGGATGTGCTGCGCGAGGCGATGGCAATGGGCGCGGACAAGGGCGTTCTTGTGACTGACAGAGTGCTGGGCGGCGCAGATACCTGGGCTACTTCCCAGACCCTGGCTGGCGCGCTGAGAAATATGGAGTATGATCTGATCATCACTGGCCGTCAGGCCATCGACGGTGACACCGCGCAGGTCGGACCCCAGATTTCCGAGCACCTTGACATCCCCGTTATCTCCTATGCGCAGAACCTGAAGATTGAGGGAGACAGCGTGATCGTGGAGCGTCAGTTTGACGACAGATACCATGTGCTGAAGGCAAAAATGCCCTGCCTGATTACCGCGCTGGCAGAGCTGAACGAGCCCAGATATATGACTCCCGGCGGAATCTTCGACGCATGCAAGGCTGAGATCACCGTATGGGGCAGAGCAGATTTGAAGGACGTTGACGATTCCAACCTGGGTCTGAAGGGCTCTCCTACCCAGATTGCAAAGGCTTCCGACAAGGTGAGAAAGGGAGCAGGCGAGAAAGTAAACCTGGATCCCACAGAGTCCGTTGATTATATTGTAGGCAAGCTGAAAGAGAAGCATGTCATTTGATGGGCGCAAAGATGTAAAATATAACATGGAGGAAGAACAATGAATTTAGAAGAATATAAAGGTGTATATGTCTTCGCACAGCAGGTAGACAATTGTGTAAATAATATCGCCTTCGAGCTGATCGGCAAGGGCAAGGATCTGGCCGAGGCTCTTGGCACCGAGGTAACTGCTGTTCTGGTGGGAAGCAACGTAAGGGATCTGGCGGACCAGCTTGCGGAGTACGGCGCTGACAGGGTGATCGTTGTGGATGATCCCGAGCTGAAGGAATACAGAACCGAGCCCTATGCGCATGCGCTGGCTTCCGTGATCAGAAAATATAAGCCTGAGATCTTTCTGGTCGGCGCAACCGCTATCGGCCGTGACCTTGGTCCCCGCGTATCCGCCAGGATCCATACCGGCCTGACCGCCGACTGCACCCAGCTTGAGATCGGGGATTTCCCGCTGGCGCCCGTTCCCGGCAAGGAGCAGAAGCATAACCAGCTTCTGATGACCCGTCCCGCATTTGGCGGCAATACCATTGCCACCATCGCGTGCCCTGACTTCAGACCTCAGATGGCTACCGTGCGTCCCGGCGTGATGCAGAAGAGAGAGAGAAAGCCTGGCGTAAAGGCCAATGTGGAAGAGTTCAATCCCGGATTTACCCCTGACCACAAGTATGTGGAGATCATGGACGTGGTAAAGGCCGTGACAAATACCGTTGACATTATGGATGCCAAGATTCTGGTGTCCGGCGGACGCGGAATGGGCGGCCCCGAGAACTTTAAGATGCTGGAGGATCTGGCGGAGGTTCTCGGCGGCCAGGTGAGCTGTTCCCGTGCCGTGGTTGACGCCGGCTGGAAGCCCAAGGATCTTCAGGTTGGCCAGACCGGTAAGACTGTCCGGCCCAACGTATACTTCGCGATCGGTATCTCCGGCGCGATCCAGCATCTGGCAGGAATGGAGGAATCCGACATCATCGTTGCCATCAACAAGGATGAGACCGCTCCCATTTTTGACGTTGCGGATTACGGCGTGGTAGGCGACCTGAATAAGATCGTTCCCGCCCTCACCGAGAAGCTGCGCGCAGAACTGGCAAAGAAGGATTGACCTTCAAAAGACCGGTCAGAGAAAGAAGGCTCCGGGGAACCGGGGGCGTTATAAGAAAGATAGGATTTTGCGGGGCGGCATGATTTCGGTTATGCCGCCCTGCTTTTGCCTGTCCGGGGGATGCGCGATCCGGTATAGGATTGACAGCCCGGGACTTTTTGGGGTTGTTTCCGCATATACTGTAAGGAAAACATGGAAAGCAACGATAAAATCTGTTATGAAAAAACCTGTGTTAACAAAACCTGTCTTTCGGAAACCTGTCTTCAGAAAACCCGTCCTCACGAAACCCGTGATCCGGAAACCGGACCTGAATGCCGGAGAGATAAAGTCGCTGACGGTCAGCCTTTTCATCAGTCTGGGCACCGGCATCCTGAGCGCACTGCTCACAGGAGGGGGAATGCGGCAGTATGCGGATCTTTATAAGCCGCCTCTGGCGCCGCCAGGCTGGCTGTTTCCCATTGTCTGGACGATTCTCTACATACTGATGGGCGTTGCGGCCTGGAGGGTCTATGAATCCCAGGGCAGCGACAGGAGACTTGCCCTTTCCCTGTACGGGAATCAGCTGCTTTTGAACATGGTATGGCCCCTGCTCTTCTTTGAACTGAAGGTCTATTTCTTTGCCTTCGCCTGGCTGCTTCTGCTGTGGCTTTTGATCTACCTGACCATACGCCAGTTTCTGCCCATTGACCGCAGGGCGGGGCTTTTGCTTGTGCCGTATCTGGTCTGGGTGACCTTTGCGGGATACTTAAATCTTGCGATTGCCATTCATTATCTGTAGGATCTGTTAGCAGGGCAACTAAAATCTAATGAATGGTTTTGTCGGACGCCGTAGATGAACTGTATCGGGGGAAGTCTTTCCCTGCTATTTAGTTTCGTCAATTTCAGATTATTATTATGTTTCAGGCGAATGATCAACGCTAAAAATACAGTGAAAAATCTTGACAGGCCGAAGGGGCGATGTTAAACTGAACCGATATCATACATAAACCGATTGACAAAGAAAGGTCATAATATGACGACTTTTTTATTTGTCCGGCATGGCGAACCGGATTATGACAGTGTGGGCTCCTGGAGCAGATTTCCTTTTGGGAAAGATTACGCGGGCCTAACGGAGAGGGGAAAAAGACAGATAGAGGAAAGCTGCCGGAAGCTGGCTGATCGAAAGGTGGATATCATTGTCTCCTCTCCCTATACAAGGACGATGCAGGGCGCGGCCATTCTGTCCAGGTTCCTGGGCGTGGACGTGGCGGTCGAGAATGACCTGCATGAGTGGGAAGTGGATTTAACGCACACTGTCACGGAGGAAAAAGATTTCCTGGCGCTGTGTAAAGAGCATGATAAATATGGAGGCATTTATCCCGATGAAGTTCCCAGAAAATGGGAGAGTACAGAGATGGTGCGCAGGAGGGTATGGAAGTGTCTGGAGAAATACAGGAGCTGTTCCTGCGTTGTCGTAAGCGGACATGCCATGATGATGCAGGCTGCGCTCGGTATAGATCGGGCGATTGAGTACGGAGAGATCCTCTCTACATCCTGCTTTGTTTAGGATAAAGCTGGGGTGTCTGATTTTATTAGACCATGGAGGGAAGAGGGCGCAGCCCCGTCATGAAAGTATGGCAGACAGATTGGAACAATACGAAGAGAGCATACAATTTCTGGCCTCCTATCTTGAGGGATTTAAGCGGCAGGAGGGATCCGAAGAATATCTCAGACAGGCGGAAAACTATCTTGACCGCCTGAGACAGGCAGATAAGGGACTTGTCTGTCATGTCAGTGTAATCAACGTCCTGCGGGGCGTCGGGATTTATGATCCGGACGGCGGGGCATATCTGATTGCGGCAGACTGTGAGAGAGCGGTACGGGACCTTTTCAGGCGCCTGCCCGTGCAAAAGGAAGTTACCTGTTATTTTGACGCCGTTTATTACCGTGTGGCGGCGGAATATTTGTCCGGAACGGAACCGGCGGAGGTCTCCTATCATGTCAGGGGCAGAAGACTGGCCGAACTAAGTGATATTCATGCAAACGGTAGAAAAAAGACCGTCCGGGTCATTGCCTCTAAAAAAGAGGAGATCGTATCCGAGTTCCGGCAGTATACAACTCTGAAAAACCGAATTGATACGGGGCACATTGTGATGGAAGGTATGCTCCTGGTCAAACGAGCGTTGGAAGACAGCCTGCAGGTGGAAAAGCTGATTTACTGTGACAGTCTTGACAGCGACAGTATCAATGGTCTTCTGGAGCTGTGTGAAAAGAACAACGTGACGCCCTACAGGACAGGTCAGGGCATTATGGCGGCGATGACAAATACGAATCCTGTGCCGGAGGTTCTGTGCAGTGTCAGGCTGAAGATGCATGACCAGCGCGAACTGATCCTCTCGGACCGCAGAAATTTTTTCCTGATTCTGGACGGGATATCAAACCCGGATAATCTGGGAATGGTCCTGCGGACGGCCGACGCTTCCGGCGCGGACGCTGTCATCCTGTTAAGCGGGTCGGTCCATCCCTTTAACAAAAACGCCATCAGGGGCGCAAGAGGCGCGGTGGGAAGGATCCCGCTCTATTACTGTACGGACGATTTTGAACTCATGGAGCTTCTGCGGGGGCAAAACTTTAAGATTTTGGGTACTAGTGCACGCTTTCAATCCGCGAATCTGTATGACACGAGGTATGACGTTCCCAATCTTGCGATTGTGGTGGGGAACGAGAGCAGCGGCGTCAGAAAAGAGATTCTGGACCGGTGTACGGATTTTGTCAAGATTCCCATGGCGGAAGGACAGTCTTCCCTGAATATTGCTGTGGCGGCGGCGCTGATGCTGTACGAGTATGACAGGGCGGTTTATCATACCCTGAAATGACATTTATGGAACGATGGAGGCGGATATGGCGAAACAAAAGGAAATAAAGACCAATGCAATGCGGATTCTGGAGACGATGAAGATTCCCTTCCGCCACCTGACTTACGAGTGCGGCGAATTTGTGGACGGCATCCAGGTTGCGGACATGCTTTCCCTGCCCCATGAAAAGGTTTATAAGACACTGGTGACCGTGGGAAGCAGCAGAAATTACTTTGTTTTTGTGATTCCCATTGCGGAGGAACTGGATCTGAAGGCGGCGGCCAGAAGCGTGGGAGAAAAGAGCGTGGAGATGATCCCTGTAAAAGAGATCAACAGCGTTACGGGCTACATCCGAGGCGGCTGTACCGCGGTGGGGATGAAAAAGCAGTATGTGACCAGAATCGACAGCTCGGCGGAGACCCTGCCGGAGATCGTTGTCAGCGGCGGGCGAATCGGCTCCCAGCTTGTTCTGGCGCCGAAGGATCTGGCCAGGGCCGCGGGAGCGGAATTTGCGGATATCATAAGGCATCAGACGGTAAGGATGGCCTGACGGATACAGGCCAGAAGAACGTAACCGGAAGGCTGGACAGGAGAGGGAACAGGGAAGCGGGACAGGGAGTACCGGGACCGAAAGAATACGGAAAGGCGCGGATTAATGGAACAGGTACGAAGAGAAGAAAAAACAGATACAGTGCGGGACGCAGAGGAAGAGGAGGAAGCGGAGCGGCAGCGGGTTCTGAAACGGAAACAGCATATGGAGGAAATGAGACGTCAAAAGCACAGGGTACAGATCCTGCATCGGTGCATACTTGGCGCGGCGGCAGCGCTGCTTGCCGCGGCGGGGATCGGTGTGTGCGCTCTGATCCGCGCCGCAGTTTCCGGCGGGGAGGTACAGTCTGCTCCTGAAAACAGCGCCGGTATGGAGCGCTGTCTGGAAAAGGTAAAGGAAACATTCCGAACAGTGGGCGCCGGATTCCGGAAGGATGCTGCGGCAGGCCAAAAGAGCGCAGTCCTGTCCGGGGAGGGAGAAAAAACAGGCAGCCCGGACGGCGCGCAGGAAACCGGCGGTGGAGAGATCACAGGACAGCCGGGAGACGGTGATGGAGAAGTCACAGGGCAGCCGGGAGACGGCAGTGGAGAAGTCACAGCACAGCCGGAAGAAGACCGGCCCGTTGTCTTTGAAGCTTCTCCCACATCGGCAACGGAAGGCTTTGGGGAAGAGATCGTCAGCCAGTATGGGATTCTGATCGATGTGGCGTCTCAGACGGTTCTGGCAGGGAAGGAGTACCATGCGGGAATCAGTCCTGCTTCCATGACCAAGATTTTAACGGTCCTTACCGCGGCGGACACGCTGGGAATCCGGGACGGTACAGAGGCGATCCTGGATGATCTCTTTACCATGACCATAGATATTACCGATTACAGCTATGTAAACGACTGCAGCATCGCTGGATTTCAGATAGATGAGCAGATTCCGGTCAGAGACCTGTTTTACGGCACGGTGCTTCCCTCCGGTGCAGACGCGGCGGTAGGGCTTGCCGTTTATACCGCCGGCTCGCAGGAAGCCTTTGTGGAGCTGATGAATAAAAAGCTGGAAGAAATGGGGCTTGCTGAAACCACCCATTTTACAAACTGTGTGGGAATTTATGACGAGGCTCACTACAGTACCGTGTATGATATTGCTGTCATTCTGAAGGAGGCGGCTGACAATCCGTTCTGCAGGCAGGTGCTGTCCGCGCATACCTATACCACGGCGCAGACGACACAGCATCCGGAAGGCATCCTGCTGTCCAATTGGTTTCTCCGCAGAATCGAGGACAGGGATACCCATGGAGAGGTTCTCTGCGGCAAGACCGGATTTGTCAATCAGTCCGGCAGCTGCGCGGCCAGTCTGTCTGTAGACGGAAACGGCAGAGAGTATCTGTGCGTTACCGCGGGCTCCAGCAGCAGCTGGCAGTGCATTGATGACCAGAACATGCTGTACGAAAAATATCTGCCGGCATTGTGAAAAAAAGAGGATCCTGCGGATCGCAGGAAACAGGCCGGACAAGCGCGGAAAACAGCGCGGAAATGGAGTCAAAATGAGAAGCGAGGGAGAAAAAAGGAATCGTCGGCGTTGGAAGAGACGGTCAGTATTTTTTCTGGTTCTGTTATTATTTCTGAACGTGACGGCTGTGGGATGCGGCCAGGAAGAGACCGTAACGTCGAGGCGGGAAAGAGAGAAGGCAGAGAAAATCTGGTCCCTTTTTCAGGACCTTTCCAAGAAGGAGATTCCGGGGCAGGGCATCTTGGAGCAGGATATATCTGAGGAGGATATTTCAGGGAAGGAGATTTCGGAAGAGGATACCCCGGAGGGCATTTCAGGGAAGGAAAACCCGGAGGAGGATATCCCGCAGAAGGGGATTTCAGGGCAGAATGCCCAAGGGAAGGACAACCCGGAGCTGGAAACACCCCAAAACGGACGGGACCGGGAAGAAGGCGAAGGCGGATTGCCGGCGCTTTCCGTGAAGGGGACCGGTCTTGTGGACTCGGACGGGAATCCCGTTGTGCTTCGGGGAATCAGTACCCATGGCCTTGCATGGTATCCAGAGTATGTGAATGAGGACTGTTTTGCCCAGCTGAAGGAAGAATGGGGAGCTGACGTGATCCGTCTTGCCATGTACACCGCGGAGAGCGGCGGTTACTGCACGGACGGCGACAAAGAGAATCTGAAGGCGCTTATCCGGGACGGCGTGGCATACGCAACGGAATGCGGTCTGTATGTGATCATCGACTGGCACATTTTATCAGACGGAAATCCCAATGCACATCTGGAGGAAGCAAAAGCCTTTTTTGATGAGATGTCTGAGGAATATGCGGATTCCACCAACGTGATTTATGAGGTATGCAACGAGCCCAACGGCGGCACCTCCTGGAGCGATGTGAAGTCCTATGCCGAACAGGTGATCGACGTCATCCGGGAGAATGACAGCGACGGGGTGATCCTGGTGGGAACGCCCAACTGGTGTCAGTATCTGGATCAGGCCGCGGCAGACCCCATCACGGACAGAGAGAATATCATGTACACCCTTCATTTTTACGCCGCCACCCACAGGGAGTCCCTGCGGAAGACCCTGGCGGACGCTGTCGATGCCGGGCTTCCCGTTTTTGTGTCGGAGTACGGTATCTGTGATGCCAGCGGAAACGGCGGGATCGACCGGGATGAGGCGGATCAGTGGATTGACACGCTGGAACAGTACGGGATCAGCTATGTGGCCTGGAACCTGTCCAACAAGGCGGAGACGTCCGCGCTCTTAAAGAGCAGTTGCAGCAGGACAAGCGGCTTCGGAGCGGAGGACCTGAGCGAGACGGGGAAATGGCTGTATGAACTTCTCACCGGAGAAAGCGCCGATGGGGCGGGAAATTCCCGGATGGAAAAGCCGGAGGGAGGCGGAGATACCAAAGGTGCGGACGACGGCCGGAAACAGAGCGGCAGACAGGATGAGGGACAGGACCAGGGCGAGAACAGCCGGACGGAGGAAGGCGGCGCGCAGGATCGGACGGCGGTGGTCTTAAACGGTGGGAACGGTCTGCAGATCTCCGCCGTGCTTGCCAATTCCTGGGAGCAGGACGGACGGGACTGTCTTCAGTATACGCTGACGATCACAAATACGGGGGATACGGCCTGCAGCGGCTGGACGGTGGAGCTGGATTTTGGCTGTGACATCACGCTGTCGGACGGCTGGAACGGAAGCTATCAGGTCTCGGGCAGCAGGCTTACCATTTCTTCCGTGGATTATAACGGGGAGATTGCCGCAGGCGGCAGCGTGGAGGATGTTGGTTTTATCGTGAGCGGGGAAAAGGGGGTTGGCCTTTGAACCGGAAAACTTAAAAGCGTATGATTTTTACTCAAATCATGCTTTCTGTTTTTCACGGAATGTGGTATAATAATTCTGCTGGTGCAGAATCCATGGCTATTACATAGCCATGATGCCGCATGCGCGGCGCTTCCTTTTCTGCGCATGTGGTATAATGAGTTGGGGAACGTGTAAGAGAAAACTTTATCGAATTACCGTGAGAAAGGGGCACTCGCCTATGAGGACAATCAAGGGAAAATTGACCTTCAGCGTGATCTGTATCGTGGTCGTGAGCATTCTTCTTACGACGGTCGGCGTCGTGACAATAGCGGCGAACCGCCTGATGAACGATCAGGCACAGGAACTGCAGCTGTATGCGGACCGGTATGCGGAGGAGATCAACGCATGGATCGAGAGCGAGAAGATGCTTGCGGAAGGAACGGCGGCAAGCATAGAGGCTGTGGGAAGCCTGGAGACGGATTTCCTCCAGACAGTGGTGGATACCCATGCGGCCGGCCGGGATGAGCTTTTGAACCTTTACTGCGGAACGCCTGACAGCAGATTTATTCAGTCAAACCACGAGGCGGAAGTGGCCCCCGATTACGATCCGGTGCAGAGAGGCTGGTACATACAGGCTTCTTCGGAGAGGCGGATCATTGTGATGGACCCCTATCTGGACGCGATAACGGGCCAGATGTGCATGACGATTGCCGTGCCGGTGGTGATAGAAGGCGAGGTGGCGTCGGTGATCGGCCTGGACGTCTCGCTGGGTACGGTGACGGACCTGACCAACAATATCAATTACGCCGACGGCGTTTACGGGTTCCTTGTGGACAGCGCAGGCAATTACGTGGCCCACAGGAACAAGGACTTTGAACCCACAAAGGATTCCGCGGTTTCGGTGACGGACGTGATGCCGGGGCTGGAAAGCCTGCTGGCGGACGCGGGCGGGGATCAAATTCTCCTGAAGGACTATGACGGCACGAAATGTTATTTTGCGCTGGCGGAGATCTCAGGCTGCGGATGGCGTCTGGGCGTGGCGGAACCCAGGGCGAACGTTGCAGGATCCCTGATCGCCATGAGCATGCTTCCCATGATCGTGGTGGTGCTGGTTATTGTGCTGGTGGCCGTATTCATGGCAAGCCTGATCGGAAAGCTGCTGGCGCCGGTTCAGATGCTGAAGCAGTTTGCGTCCGGAGACTTTTCGGAAAACACTGTGATGGAGCGGGGAATTCCCAGCCAGTATAAAGACGAGACGGAACAGATCAAGACTGCCACCGTAGAGGTGAAGCAACAGATCCGTGGCATTATTCTGAACACCAAGCAGGAGGCGGGCAGCATCGGCGCCATCGCGGAGGGAACCTCCACGAAAATGACGGGGCTGAACCGGGATATTGTAAGCATTGCGGATTCCGCGGGCCGGGTTATGAGCCAGACCGAAGAAGCGAAGGAGCTGGCGGAGAGCATCCGTCAGACGGCCCGGGAGCTGGGAGAGGCCATAGACAATGTGGCAAGAAAGGCAAGCGAGGCCGCGGCGCAGTCCAGCGATATTATGGAACGCGCCGGCAGACAGCATGAAAATTCCGAAAAGTCGGCAAGTGCGGCTATGGCGCTCTATGAAGGCAGCAAGGGAGAGCTTGAGAAGGCCATTGCAGACAGCCAGAGGGTAAAGGAGATCGATACCCTGACAGAGGAGATCCTCTCCATCAGTTCCCAGACCAACCTGCTGGCCCTGAATGCTTCCATCGAGGCGGCGAGGGCAGG
This sequence comes from uncultured Acetatifactor sp., assembly GCA_947627535.1. Classification (GTDB taxonomy): domain Bacteria; phylum Bacillota; class Clostridia; order Lachnospirales; family Lachnospiraceae; genus Acetatifactor. The sequence continues at coordinate 18,941 of CANQWM010000013.1, read as the reverse complement.
AGAGGCCGGAAAAGGCTTTGCCGTTGTGGCGGAGGAGATCCGGCAGCTGGCGGATAATTCCAGGCTGGCTGTTGACAAGATCCGGCAGGTGACGGAAAGCGTGACGGAGAATGTGTCCTTCCTGTCCGAGAGCTCTTCCAAACTGCTGGAATTTATGAACCAAAGAGTGATGGAAGACTATAAGGGAATGACCGGTCTGGCGCAGATGTATGAGAAGGACGCCGCGTTCTACAGCGATATCTCCAGCGATCTCGGCGCTTCCTCTCAGGAGATGAGCGCCAGCATGACCGGAATCAACGAATCTCTCAGCGCCATTACGGAATTGGTAGGTGAGATCGCGGATTATATGGAGAAAATGAAGCAGACTGTGGAAAACTCCAACGTAAATTCAAAGGATGTGCTTTCCCAGATGGAGGAACTGGAGAGACTCAGCGAGTCTCTGAACAGGACGGTTGCATCTTTCAAGGTGTAATCCCGCGCCTGCGGCATATTTTCGGGACAGAATGAGAAAAGGGAGTGTCACAATAACCGGAAATCGGTTATTTGTGATGTCCCTTTTTTATTTCTGCAGGTTTTACGCATGATGAAATTTATCTATTGACATTGCCGCAGCGTAAACCCTTATACTAAAACAACAAGGGCCCATTGAGACGTTTCAGGAGGTGTGAAATGGAAGAATATTATACCGCGGGCGAGCTTGCCGTTTTGGCCAGGGTATCTCCACGGACGATCCGGTTTTATGACCAGAAAAACTTACTGACGCCGATTGGATATTCGGAGGGGAAATATCGTTTGTATGACAAGAATTCCCTGATCCAGCTGCAGGAGATCGTGATGCTGAAATATCTTGGATTGTCTCTGGAAGAGATCGGCACCATCATGAAGAAGGAGAGGAATATTTCCATCCGCGAACTGCTGTGGGAGCAGAAAAGGCTTTTGCTGCAAAAGAAGGAACAGCTGGATCAGGTCGTCCGCACGCTGGATGAAGTGGCCGACAATTGTGCGGACCGGGATATCGAACTCTCCGAGCTTTCCGGGTTGATCAGGCTGGTCACCAGCAATAACAAGATGCAAAGGATCTATGATGTATGGGAACGGTTCGGCGTTCGTCAGAGGGATTGGTACCCCTGGCTGTTCCGCCAGCTAAAGCTGCGGAAGGGAGAGAACGTATTGGATGTGGGAGCCGGCGGAGGGCTGATATGGCAGCAAAGCTGGAACAAGATTCCCGCAGATGTTCATATCCATCTGGCGGATAAGTTTGAAGGGGGACTAAACTGGATGCAGTCCTTTGAACGGCAGAACCGGGGATTTCTTGAAAAGAATGTAAGTTTTTCGTATCAGCAGATGGATGCGAACCATACGGATTTCGGAGAGGAACGGTACGATTGTGTGATTGCGCTGCATATGTGGCACTACATCGATGAGCCGCAGGTCTTTTTAGAGCGTGTAAAGAGGGCTTTAAAGAAAGAAGGGCGGCTGTGTACCAACTTTAACCGTCAGGACCTTGTGACGGATCTGGACGGACTCCTGAAAGGGTTTTCTCAGGATTTCAGTATGGAAGCGGTAATGGAGAGACAGAGGAGGCGTTACATGAGTGTGGAGCGGAATCTTCAGGCGGCCTGCAGTTCTTTGACCTGTCAGATTTATGAAAATGAATTGCACATTGACGATTTAGATTCGTTATACCGCTTTCTTGTGGAAAAGGATACGGCTCTGGGAGAGAAGATTCAGAAAGCGGGCAGCGATTTTGTACGGTATCTGTCGGATTATTTGAAAAGGGAGGGAGAGGTGGTGGTCCATGCCTGTGCGAAAATGTTCACGGGATATTTTTAATTCCGGTTTAAGGGCTTTTGTCTATGAAACAACACGCGGATACCGTCTTCGCCTGACGGGGCTTTTGGGAACGGTGCTGGTCACGGCGATTACTGCCTCCTGTTATAACAGGGTAATCGGTCTTCTGGTGGATGCCGTGCTGTACCGGCGTGATTTTATGCTTTTCTTTTCTTACTTTGCCGTTTACGCAGGGTTGTATCTGGTCAATCAGGCTTTTCACGGCGGTTTAAACTACCTGTGGGCAAAGCTGAAAATCACTTATCTTGTCAATATTCGCAAAAAAGCCTTTTGCCATCTGATGAAAATTCGCGCCGAAAGGTGGAACGACATCAAAAGCGGAGACATCCTGCAGCGTCTGGACGGGGATGTGGAATGTATTCTGGAACTGATCCACCGAAGTTGTTTCTATACGCTGGAAAACGCAATCCAGATGTTCGCGGCTTTTTTCTATCTCACCGGCAAGAGCCTGCTGCTGGGGGCGGCGGCTCTTGTCATTGCACCTGCGGTGGTATGGGGAAATCTGTACTTTACGGCGCGGCTGAAAGCGCAGAACAGAAGGCTTGCGGATGAAAGAGGCAATCTGAATGCCTGGCAGACAGAGATGCTGAACGGCATGGAGGAAGTGAAGCTGCTGGGCGCGGGAGAGTACCTGTACGGCGAACAGGAAAACAGGACGGAAGCGTTATTGGGGCAGGAGATCTCTGTCAGCTGGCTGGAATTTCTGGCTGACCGGGTCAACACGTTTCTGCTGCTGGCGGGTCGGCTGGCGGTTTTCGGCTGCAGCGCCTGGCTGACGGCTTCCGGAAAGATCAGTGTGGGCGATTTTGTGGCGTGCGCGGCGTATTATGAAAGAAGCGTGACCTATTTGAAGGGTATCAACATAAAGCTGCAGGGTATGGCGGGCAACCTGGCCGGTGCGGAGCGTGTAAAAGAGATTTTTGACATGGAGCCGGAGGAAGCGGAAAAGAAGGCCGTCTCGCCGCAACTCCCAAAAGAAGGTATCGTGGTGCGGAAGGTAAGCTTTTCTTATTTGGAAGAGGCAAAGATCCGGGAAGATTGGATCCTGCGGGATGTGGACTTTAGGGTAAATGCGGGGGAACGCATTGCCCTAGTCGGACAAAGCGGAGACGGGAAGAGTACGCTGCTGCAGCTGCTGTTTCGGCTGTATGATGCCCGGCAGGGAGAAATCCTGTTTGGAGCGCATGAGATCAGGGACTTTCAACGACAGGAGCTGCGCAGGCAGATGGGAATTGTACTGCAGCATCCCGTGCTGTTTCGGGAAAGCATTCGTCGAAACATCTGTCTGAAAGAGGAACCCTTTCAGGACGCCGCTCTGTGGGAACTGCTGGAGGATCTGTGTCTCCGGGAACGGATCGAAAAGCTGCCCGGTGGTCTGGATACGGTTTTGGGGCGGGACCTGAAGGAGGATGAACTCTCCGGAGGGGAGCGCCAGAGACTTGCGGTGGCCAGGGCCCTGTGGAAACGGCCGGCGGTGCTGCTGCTGGATGAAGCCACAAGCGCTCTGGACGCCGCCACAGAGGAATCCGTCAACTGCACGATCCGGAAATGGGCGGCGGATGCCTGCGTTGTTTCCGCCGCCCATCGCTTTGCCACGATTCTGGAGGCCGACCGCATCGTAGTATTGAAAGCGGGAACGGTGGCAGGCATCGGACGGCATGAGGAACTGCTCCGGGAATGTGAGGAATATCGTGCCCTGTATGCGGCGGCTACATAATGCGGAATAGTTACTATTCTGCAGATTTGTTACCTGATCTTGGAGAAAGTGCCATGGAAGGAAAAATCTGAATGAAAAAATTTTGTTTCCGGTTGTCGAGGCGGCCGGTATGGGAACTTTGGAAAAAGGACCAGAGGCGTTCTGTCTGCTTATACGGCGTGGTATACCTTTTTAAACAGTTGCTGGCGTTGGTTCCGCCGTACTGTTATCTGCTCTTTCTTGAGAAGGTGATCACTGGTGGGAGGCTTGGATGGGTCCCGGCGATCTTTGGTGGATACCTGGCGGTTTATCTGCTTCAGACATTGGCGGGATATCTGGAAAGAAAGCAGTATCATCGGATCGCTCTCGGCGCTGCTGCAGGGTGGAGAAGACGTATGATGAGAGAGATGTCGGAGATGTCTTTTCCCGACCTGAAGGCACTGGAAAACGGTGAGCGCAAGCGCATGGTCTGGGATGATCCACAGGCAGCCGCAGAGTGGGTTATGGGAAGGATGCATCTTTGCCTGCAGTTTCTGGGCATGGTGCCCACTGTGGCGGTCATGCTCTTTTTGGATGTACGTCTGGCGGTCCCAAGCCTGTGTATGGCGCCGGTCTCCCTGGCCATTACCAGGAATGTCAGAAAAAAGAATAGCCGTTATCATCAGATTCTTTTAAAGGAACAATCGGATTCAGACGGATTTCTGTTCCGCAGTCTCCAATGCTGGAAGGAAATACGGGCGGAAAATCTGGAAGAGCAGACGCAGCGGCAGCTGGCAGAGCATCAGGAGCGTATGGGAAAAGCTTTTTTGCATACGCATTTATTCTGGTTTGCAAACCGCACGCTGATTGCGTTTAAGGATGAATTTCTCACAAAAATGGGACTGTATCTGTTCGGCGGCGTGCTGGCGCTGTACGGATATTCCTCGGTGGCCGTTCTGCTGGCGTTCATGGAGTATTTTGGGACGGCAATGAATACATTACTGGCAATGATGGACGGTTATGTCAGACAGGGGGAGCTGGAACCGGCCTTGCAGCGGATGGAGGGACGGCTGGCCGCGGAATTCGATTCCGATCTGAAAAAGGCGTCGAATGTTGGCTGCGAATCAGAGAGGTGCCGGCGCTTTACGGAGCTTACGGTATCGGACGTATCCTTTTCCTACGAGGGGACGCCCCTGCTGCAAAACGTCAGCCTGCAGCTGCAGACAGGTCAATGCCTTGCGATTCTGGGAAAAAGCGGCAGCGGGAAAAGTACCCTGGCCCGCCTGCTGGCAGGGCTGCTTTCGCCGGGACAGGGGGAGATCCGGTACAACGGCCTGGCCAGATCCGGCTATTCTGACCGGGATTTTTTCCGGAAGGCGGGCATCGTGATGCAGGATTCCTGTCTGTTTCATTTATCCGTCAGGGAAAATCTGCGGATCGGAAATCCGAACGCCACGGAGGAAGAGATGTGGAATGCCTGCGGGCAGACATGTATCGCCGACTTTATCCGCACCCTGCCGCAGGGAATGGAAACCGTGATCGGTGAGAATGGGATTCGCCTTTCCGGGGGTCAGAGGCAGCGTCTGGTGCTTGCCAGGATGCTTCTTCATCGTCCTCAGATTCTGATCCTGGACGAGGCGCTCTCCGCTTTGGATGCGGACCATGAGAAGCGGATCCTGCAGAATATCCGCTCGGCCATGGAGTCCGGTATTCTCCTGATCATCACACACAGAAGGGAATCCCTGAAGCACCTTGGGGAGTATATCTGTCTGGAGCTGTGACGGAAGATATTGATTGTTCGCAGCGCCGGATAGCGCGCCTGAGCGGCTTTGCGAATGGCGCAGGCTGAACTGTTGCAAAAGCGGAGAAAAAAGGAAAATTTCGGATGGCTTTTTTCCCCATTCTGTGGTAACGTGGAAGTAGTGAATCGGAATCTTTCTGCGCAAAGGCGTGAAGTGGGAGGGAATGGAAATGTATGAAAAGCTGAGCGGTTTTTCGGATGAGATCCACCCGTCGGTGGATGTTCAGTTTCAGGTTTTGCGCAAGCTTGGAATCAATTATTTTGCGCCCAGAGGAATCGACGGCAAGAGCATTTCTGAGCTAACGGATGCGGAGGTATCGACGCTTCGGGATAAGATGGAAAGAAACGGGATACGGGTCTCTTCTATCGGATCTCCCATAGGGAAGGTGAATCTGAAAGAACCGTTTTCCGGGCATTTCGCTCTCTTTCAACGGGTAGTAGAGATCGCAAAACAGTTGGATGCGGCATATATCAGGATGTTCAGCTTTTATCACGACGGGGGCGATGTCTGGACGCCGCAGGAGCGCAGGGAGGTTCTCGCAAGACTGAGGGAAATGATCGGCTATGCCCGGGAAAAGGGCGTGGTGCTGCTGCATGAAAATGAGAAGGGAATTTACGGCGATACGGCGGACAGATGCGCCGACCTGATGGAGGAACTGGGCTGCGATTCCTTCCGGGCGGTCTTTGACCCGGCAAATTTTGTCCAGTGCAGACAGGATACGGAGTATGCTTACAGGCGGCTGGGAAAATACATTGCTTATGTGCACATTAAGGACGCCTGCATGGAGGACGGCAGGGTAGTGCCCTCCGGCGCCGGGGACGGCAATGTGGAGAGCATTCTGAGGCAGCTGTTTGCGGACGGGTATGACGGGTACTTAAGTCTGGAGCCCCACCTTGGCAGCTTCGAGGGTCTGGCAGGTCTGGAACTGGGCGGAAAGATGCTGGATCTTCCGGAGGGCGGCGAGGGAACCTTTACGCTGGCCTACCGGGCGCTGTGCGAGATATTGGACAGGGTTCTGTAGAAGGAAATAAAGAGAGGCAGAAAAAGAAAAATAGGAAACAGAAAATAGAAAAATAGGAAAAACAAAAATAGGAAACAGAAAATAGAAAAAAGAAAAAGGAAAATAGGAAAAGGGAGAATGTTATAAGGATGGAAAAACTGAGGATCGGCATTATCGGGTACGGAAACATGGGAACGGGACATGTGGCGAACCTCACGGCGGGGAAGGTGCCGGACATGGAACTGACCGCCGTCTGTGATATCGCGCCGGCAAGGCGGGAAGCGGCGGCAGCCGCTCATCCGCAGCTTGCCGTATTTGAGAAAGCAGCGGATCTGTACAAAAGCGGGCTTTGCGACGCGGTGCTGATCGCCGTGCCTCACTACAGCCACCCCGGGCTGGCAATCGAGGCTTTTCAAAACGGTCTGCATGTGCTCACGGAAAAACCTGCAGGGGTTTATACGAAGCAGGTAAAGGAGATGAATGAGACTGCCGCGAAGTCCGGGAAGGTGTTTGGCATTATGTACAACCAGAGGACAAATCCGGTCTATCAGAAGCTGCGGGAGATGATCCGCAGAGGCGATCTGGGCCATATCAAGCGCATCACATGGATCGTCACGGACTGGTACAGGCCGCAGGCGTATCATGACAGCAGCAGCTGGCGTTCCACCTGGAGGGAGGAAGGAGGCGGCGCCCTGATCAACCAGAACCCCCATCAGCTGGACCTCTGGCAGTGGATGTTCGGCATGCCGGACAGGATTTTTGCCAAGGTGAGCTTTGGGAAATATTACGACATTGAAGTGGAAGACGACGTGATGGCGTTTTTTGAGTATGACAATGGCACCACGGGGGAATACATCACTTCCACGGGAGAAGCGCCGGGAACCAACCGCCTTGAGATCGCCTGCGACATGGGTAAGATCGTGGTGGAGAACAATAAACTGACGTTTCTGCGCAACGTGATTTCGGAGCGGGAGTTTAACAGAACAAACACACAGCCCTTTGGAAGGCCGGAGTGCTGGGAGTGCAACGTGCCGGCTGACTTTTCCGGCGGGGCGCAGCATGTTGGAATCCTGAATAATTTTGCGGATGCCGTGCGGAAAGGAACGCCCCTGCTTGCGCCGGGGGAGGAAGGAATCCTGGGGCTCACCATCTCAAACGCCATCCACTTAAGCGGATGGACGGGGGAGACGGTGGATGTAGGGCACTTCCCGGACGACAGATTTTATGAGCTGCTGCAGGAAAAGATCCGGGCGTCCAGGGTAGTGAAGAAGGCGTCGCAGGTGATCGCGGATACAAAGGGCACATATTGATTGGAGGCCGGGCAGTTTCCAATGATCGTTCGCGCCGCCGGAGACGGCGTGGTTGAAGGAGCGAAACCCGGAAGGGAAAGCGTGAAATGAAAAATGTGAACCGAAAAATGTGAACCGAAAAGCATGAAATGAAAAGCATGAAATGAAAAGCGTGAAATGAAAAGCATGAAATGAAAAGCGTGAAATGAAAAGCATGAAATGAAAAGTGTGAACCGAAAAGCATGAACCGAAAAATGTGAAATGAAAAGCTTGAACTGAAAAGCAAAACCTGAAATGCGGAGTGAAAAACGCAGAAACGGAGTAAAAATGGACAGACGCATTGGCGCTCAGTTTTACACACTGAGAGAACATATCGGCACCATAGAAGGTTTTGAAGAGACCTGCAGAAGAGTAAGCGAGATCGGATACAAGGTGGTCCAGATCTCGGGAACGTCTCTGGCGGCGGCAGAGATGCGGCCGATCCTCGACCGCTATGGACTGGAGACGGTCGTAACCCACAGGGCGTATGAGGATTTTGTAAACCATATCGAAGAGATCATAGAGTACAACCGGACGCTGGGCTGCACTCTCTGCGGTATTGGGATGATGCCGTTCTCATACAGCAAAAGCAGCGAGGGAGTCACGGAGTTTATAAAGGGCATGAACCGGGCGGCGGATGCGCTGGAAAAAGAAGGACTGTACCTCGGATACCACAACCACGTGCTGGAGTTCGCAAAACAGGACGGCGTATTTATCATGGATCGCCTGATCCGGGAGACGGATCCGGACAGGGTAAGATTTATTGCAGATACCTACTGGCTTCAGGTGGGCGGCATGGATCCCGCCGGGTTTATCGAATGTCTTGGAGAGCGGGCCATGGCGGTTCACTTCAAGGACCTGAAGGCCAACGCGGACAATACCACGGAGATGGCGGAGGTGGGAGAGGGAAGTCTGGACTGGGACGGGATCATCAAAGCCTGCGACATGGCGGGGGTAAGATGGGCGCTGGTGGAGCAGGATACCTGCAGACGGGATCCCTTCGAGTCCATGAAGATGAGTTACAAGTTCCTTCAGACAAAGGGATTCCGGTAAAAGGGAGAGACTTTCCATGAAAAATGTATGTATTGTGGGCTACGGCGCGATAGGACCTGTTCACGCCAAAGCGCTGGAGACGACGGACCGGGCGAGGCTGTATGCGGTCTGTGATGTGGATTCCGGGCGAAGGGAAGCCTGCCGGGCACAGTACGGCGCCGTGGCGTATGAGGATTTTGACAGGATGCTGCAGGATCCGGATATCCAAAGTGTTCATATCTGTACGCCGCATTACCTTCATTATGAGATGATACGCAGAGCGCTGGAAGCGGGAAAGGACGTGGTCGCGGAAAAGCCGCTGACCAGGACGGAAGAGGAGCTGGACGCCCTGCTCAAGATGGACGGTGCAGAGCGGGTCTGCGTGGTATTTCAGAACCGGCTGAATCCCGGTATCGTAAAACTGCGGGAACTGATCCGGGAGGGCGGTCTGGGAAAGGTCAAGGCGGTCAAAGCGGTTCTCACCTGGCATCGGGACAGAGCCTATTATGAACAGGGCGGATGGAGAGGCCGTTATGCCACGGAAGGCGGGGGACTTATGATCAATCAGGCCATCCATACGCTGGATTATTTCAGTTATCTTTTCGGAGGGGCAGAGACCGTAAGGGCCTTGACGGCGAATTTTTCGCTGGAGGATGTGATCGAGGTAGAAGATACCTGCATGGCGCATCTTGGCCTTCCGGGCGGCGTCAGCGGTGTGTTTTATGCCACCAACGGCTATGGCGAAAACTCCGCGCCTTTTCTGGAAACTGTCTTTGAAAAGGGGACGGTGCGCTACAGGGACAACCAGCTTTGGTGCGGGGATACGCTGCTGGCCGAGGACGAGCCGCCGAAAACAGGGAAGGCCTACTGGGGCAGCAGTCACGAAAGGCTGATCCGGCGGTATTACGATGAGGGAAAGTATTTTTCTCCCCGGGACGCGGAAAATACCATGCGGACGCTGTTTGCCGTGTACAGAAGCGCAGCGCAGGGCGGCGGAGAGATCCGAATCGGATGAAACGCGGACAGGCTGCGGAAGGGCAGGGCAGCGGAGAGATCCGGGTCGGATGAAACGCAGACAGGCTGCGAAAGCGCAGGGCGGCGGAGAGGTCCGGGTCGGATGAAACGCGGACAGGTTGCGAAAGCGCTGGGCGGCAGGGAGATTCGGGTCGGATGAAATGCAGACAGGCTGCGAAAGGGCAGGCAAGCCGGGCAGGGGATTCCGGGCGGATACCCGGGACGGAAAGAAAACGGGAGCGGGAAAGAAATGAGACAGAAATGAGGCAGAGATGGGACAGAGATAGGAGCAAGATAAGGCATAAGAAACGAGACAAAGATAAGACAAAGATAAGACAGAGATAAGGCAGAGATAAGGCAGAGACAAGACAGAGATAAGAGAGATGAGACAGAGATAAGGCAGGGATAAGACAAGAATAAGACAGGAATACGGCAGAGATAAGACAAAAGTAAGACAGAGATAAGAAAAACAAGACAAAAAACAAGAGTGCAGATCAAAGCAGAAAGGTGGCAGCAGATGTTAAAGGAAAAAGGATTTTACAAGGGTGTAGATCTGGGGGGATGGCTGTCTCAGTGCGATTACAGCACAGAGCGGCTGGATCATTTTATCACGGAGCAGGATTTTGAGAAGATTGCTTCCTGGGGGCTGGATCATGTAAGGCTCCCCATTGACTACAATATTTTGGAAAATGAGGATGGAAGTTATAAGGAGGATGGCTTTGCGCGCATTGAGAGGGCGCTGGATCTGGCGGAGAAGCATGGACTGAACACCGTGATCGACCTGCATAAGACGGCGGGTTTTTCCTTTGATTTCGGAGAGCAGGAAAGCGGATTTTTCGAGAGTGAAAAATACCAGGAACGCTTTTACAGACTCTGGGAGGAACTGGCAAAGTGTTTTGGAAGCCGTTCTGACCGGGCGGCGTTTGAACTGCTGAACGAGGTCACGGACCAGAGTGTCATCACGGTCTGGAACCGGATCATACGGAAGTGTATCCGCAGGATCCGGGTCTATGCCCCCGATACGCTGATCCTGGTGGGAAGCTACTGGAACAACAGCCCGGAGGCAGTGAAGGATCTGGAAAAGCCTTATGACGGAAAGGTGATCTACAATTTCCACTGTTACGCGCCTTTGGAATTTACCCATCAGGGCGCAACCTGGGCAAAAGAGATCGACCAGAACGCACGATACCGCTTTGAGGATCTTGAGATCACGCCTGAAATGTTTGAAAAGCTCTTTCTTCCCGCCCTGGAAAAGGCGAAGGAATACGGCACGGATGTCTACTGCGGAGAATACGGCGTGATCGACAAAGTGACGCCGGAGGATGCCCTGAAATGGTATCGGGTGATCAACAGCGTCTTTGAAAAGTACGGCATTGCGAGAGCCGCCTGGAGCTACCGGGAGATGAGCTTCGGCCTTTCCGACAGCCGCATGGACGGCGTGCGGGAGGAACTGATAAAATATCTGTAATGCCATGTGCATGTATTTGGAGAGGAAGGGACAATGCGGTTATTGTTGACCATACATGTGACTCTTACGGGCTCTTTTGACGTAAACAACGGCACGGAAGCGGTTGTGATGCTTCCCTTTACCGGCACGGCGGAAGGGGAGTTCTTTACGGGAAAAACCGTGGGGAGCGGGGTGGACACCCAGAAGCTGGAGAATGGCAGCCTGAAGCGCCTTTCCGCCAGGTACATGCTGGAGGGAAGAGATTATACCGGCGCGGAATGCCGGATCTTTATTGAGAACAACGGCCCGAGTCTGGACGCATGTGTCCCGATTCTTGTAACGGACAGCAAGGCGCTGGCCCACTGGCAGAAGGCTGCGCTGGTATCCGAAGTGACGCCTACGGAAAAGGGCGTGGATGTCAGGATCTTTGAAAGAGATTGAGGAAAGAAACCTATCGCGGAATGGGGAGCAGAAAATGATCGAGCAGAAGGTAAGGACCATCGACGAATTGTTGAATTTCGTCCATAAAATCTATCAGGTGCATGGACTGCGGCTGTGGTATCGCGGCGTTATGGACGCGGGACTCGTGCTGCTTCCCTCCATCCAGAGAAGTGAGCGGAGGATACAATGCGAACGGATGCTGGTCAATGACTTTTATGTCAGGACAAAGCCGATTCTGGAGAAGTGCCCCGACAAAAAGAATTATGCGGCGTGGATGTCGCTGATGCAGCATTACGGCCTTCCCACCCGGCTTCTGGACTGGAGCCAGTCTCCGCTGATCGCGGTTTTTTTCGCTACAGAGACCTATTATAAGAATCCCGGCGTGGACGCCTGCGTTTGGGTCCTTGCTCCTGCGCGGCTGAACGAGAGGGAAGGGTTCGGGGACTATATCTACCCGCTGGATGCGGATACGTCTCAGGATATGCTTCTGCCGGCGTTTAAGGAGAGGGGCCATAACCCGGAGCTGGCGGACAAGATTATTGCCTGCCGCTCCACGGAAAGCAATATGCGTATGTATTCCCAGCAGGCAAACTTCACGGTCCATAATTCTCTCCGCAAGCTGGCGGATATCTGCGATCAGGAGACACTGTATAAGATCATCATCCCGGCGGACAGAAGGCAGTATTTTCTGGAGAGCCTGCGGGTGTTTGGCATTACCGAAGGGTTTGTCTACCCGGAGCCGGAGCATATTTCCAACGACCTGAGACGCCTTTATGGAATTTAATTATAAAATTGCTTGAACAAGAAGAAAGTACAGTTTTATTTGTTTCTTATGCTGTAACTTTTATTTTCGTAGTCTGATCATTTGTGCCGGAACAAAGAGGAAGTGTTTGCAGCAAGGAGGTCATGTTATGGACGAAAAATTTGACATTCAGGCATATATGACGCATGGTGTTGAGACGATCGTTGCCGAGTCTCTGAAAGCAACCCTGAAAAATCCTCGTGAGAGCGCTTTCATGGTCAGGTTTGCGGCAGCCAGCAAAAGAGCGTCAAAGCGTCGGGCGGAGGCGGAAAAAGCAGGCGAACACATTCCCCCGTTTTTGATCGCCAGTATCACCAGCAGCTGCAACCTCCACTGTGCCGGCTGCTATTCCCGCTGCAACCACGCCACCGTGGATGCAGCGCCGGTCAGCCAGCTTACCGATGAGGAATGGCTTGCGATCTTTCAGGAAGCGGATGAAATCGGAGTGAGCTATATCCTTCTGGCCGGCGGTGAGCCGATGCTGCGCCGGGACATTATTGAGGCGGCGGGGAAGATGCCGAATATCATCTTCCCGATTTTTACAAACGGCACCTATATGGATGACGCTTACTTTAAGCTGTTTGACAAGTGCCGCAATCTGATCCCGGTTATGAGCATCGAGGGCGGAAAAGAGGAAACCGACGAGCGCCGCGGAAAAGGCGTCTATGAAAAACTGATCTCCAACATGGACGCACTACATAATAAGGAATTGCTGTTTGGTGTTTCTGCCACGGTGACAACGCGAAATGTCCACGAGGTCATTTCACAGGAATTTCTTGACACGCTGGCGGAGCGCGGCTGCAAGCTGGTGGTCTATGTAGAATTTGTACCTGTAACAGAGGAAAGCAGGGAACTCGCCCCGGGCGAAGCGGAGCGCGCGATCTTGAAAGAGGGAATTGCGCGGCTGCGTAAGGAATATCAGGAGATGGTATTTGTGTCATTTCCCGGCGACGAGAAAAGCTCCGGCGGCTGTATTGCCGCGGGCCGGGGCTTCTTCCATATCAATTCCCACGGCGGAGCAGAGCCCTGCCCATTTTCTCCGTATTCGGACATCAATGTGCGTGATACCTCTCTGAGACAGGCGCTAAAGTCGCCGTTGTTCACCGCTTTGCGTGAAGGCGATATATTAGCGGACGATCACGTTGGCGGCTGTGTTTTGTATGAAAAGCGGGGTGCGGTTGAAGCGATCCTGTCTGGGGAAGGTAACGGCAGCAGGCGTGAAACTTCCTGAAAGCGCCGGGGAACAGTTGGACACTGCCCTGACTTCCGACCTTTTGAAATCTGTTAAGCCGGACAAGAAAGTGGAGGAAACTTATTGTTTCGGATGCGACAGCGTAACATTTTTTTATGGAGCCGGAAAAGACTTATTTCACTCTTATTTGCACCGCTAATGTTCAATAAGATAAGGCATTTCTTAAATGGCGGATCATTTTCATTTCTTCGTCGGGATGATTCATAGACCGGGGAAATTCTTGATATTATGAACATTGGGGGCGATTGAATGGATGTACCCACCCTTTCAAAATGGGCAGAAAATTGCTTGCCGCGAAATTGTATCAAACTTGTGATGTATAAGGTTTCATACAGTACCGCGGCAAGCGGGAGCGATTCGCTGTGAAAGCTTTTGTCCATTACTGAAGTGGTTTATTTTTTAAAAATATCATTTTCTTGTAAGCAGCGGTAAATTTGACTTGGTACATCAGTCGTCAAGTGCCGCCTTTAATTCTTCCATGCTGTTGTACCCCCTGATGTCAGGATCTCGGGATATTTTTCTGGCTTCGGCCATCGCGTTGAGCGTTTTGTCGCTGTATTGTGGAACCTCTACTGCAAAAGGCAGACCGCCGCGGAGGACACATTGATGCAGAAAAAGATTTACTGCGCTTGACATATCCAAACCAAGCTTTGAAAATAGGGCTGTTGCTTCACGTTTAATATTTGCATCAATACGAATTTGTGTTGGAGTGGTAGCCATGTAATCATCTCCCTTCGACTATACTTTTATAGTAAGCGTTTTGGTTTACAATGTCAAGTGTTTTGACAATATTTCAATATTGCTTATAGTAGAAATAGGATTCTCCACAAAGGGACGACATAGATACTATGTGGACTGGAAGGAAATACTATACCTGTTAGGAGTCGGTTTCTATGGAAAGGCCGGAAACGGTTTTTGAGCGGCTGGCGCGGGGATCTGCTGTATCTGCAGGATGATTGGGAAGTATAGCATTGTTGAGGATTGCATTTGCGTGGTTGAAAGCAAAGGATATTTTTGATATACTCAAAAAACGGTGGTTATTGAGGCTTAAAATGGAGATTGTAGAGATAAAAACAAAGAAAAAAGACTATCTTACTTTACTGCTATTGGCGGATGAGCAGGAGGATATGATCGATCGCTATCTTGACAGGGGAACAATGTTTGTTCTTATTGATAACGGCGTAAAGGCTGAATGTGTAGTTACAGATGAGGGAAATGGTGTTCTGGAGATAAAGAATATAGCAACAGAGCTTGCATATCACGGGATGGGATATGGCAAAGCGTTGATTGAGTTCATTGCGGATAAGTACGGGGGACAGAATTCGGTTTTACAGGTCGGGACGGGTGATAGTCCGCTGACGATCCCGTTTTATGAGCGATGCGGTTTCGTCCGATCACATATTGTTAGTAATTTCTTTATCGAACACTATGACCATCCAATATATGAATGTGGCAAACAACTGATAGATATGGTTTACCTGCAAAGGCAAATCTAACTCCCAGTTGAACAAAATCGCTGCGCCACAGCCTGGGCAGGCCATCGCGAAGCGATTTTGTTCAATCGAAATTTCGGAGAATAATATAATGCAAAGATATAACTGGAATAATACCTTTAATACAAGAGATTTAGGATATACGCCAACGGCAAACAAGAACTGTGTTAAACCGCAAAGATTTATTCGCAGTGATGCACCACTTATTGTACCTGATGATGTGAAAGAATTTTTGATAAGGCATAATATAAGAACAGTTATAGATTTAAGGAATGAAAAGATTGCGAACATGAGTCCTAATGCCTTTGTATCTGATAGCAGATTTACTTGCTGTAACTATCCTTTATCTATAAATGCCAAAGCTCCAAATTCAGTAAATGACGTCATTGAAAATTACTATCGCATGATTGAGAATGATACAGCTATTGCTGATATTTTTGGGACAATGGCAAACTCTGATGGCGGTATATTATTTCATTGTCAGGAAGGTAAAGACAGAACGGGAATCATTTCTGCATTATTGCTTTTATTGGCAGGGGTGTCGGATGTTGATATATATGCAGATTATGAAATATCAAATGTTTATCTGTATGAGATGATTCAAACAGCGAAAGGTATTCTCCCCGATTATTTATTGTATTTGAATACCGAATATATAGTGAATACGTTAAAATATTTAAGAGAGAAGTATAAAACGGTTGAAAACTATCTGCTGTTGAAAGGAGTTTCTGAAATAGAAATACAAAAAATAAAAGGCAAACTGTTGGATTAAGTAAATTCTGTCAACTTTATGTCAGGTTAGTGAATGGTCAAATAGCGGTTATGTATACCTTAAATCAAGAATGTGAAAAAGCATATGAAAACGGCAAATGGAAATATAAAGATGGGCTATTTTATATCGTACATAGACTTTGTGTGAATCCGGCTTTTCAAAATAAAGGAACTGCTAAATCTACACTATTATATATCGAAAAGCAATTAAAGGAAAAAGGCATTCATGTAATTTGATTAGATGTATTCTCTAATAACACATTTGCATTAAAATTGTATAATTCTTTTTGATGGAAAAGTGTTTTTAGCTATATTCTTAATTTATTGGAAGGAAGACTATGAGTTTTAATTGGATTAACTGGATCAATATGACGGCGGTGGTATGGCTTATTTTAATCAATGTAATCGTTGCACGAAAAGGGTTGTCTGATAGTTTTAACAGCAAATATTTGGTGGTCAATATCTTTGAACAAATCGGAAGATATGGTTGTATGGCTCTTATGATTCTTCCTATTTTCACAAGAAAATGGAAATTTGGTTTTGGTTCGGTAGCAGAAATGTTCATTTGGATATGCTTAACGACACTGTTGTTGGTGATTTACAGCTTTCTCTGGCTCAAAAAGGCAAATGGCGGAGTGTTCGTTCTCTACGGATTAGCATTGGTTCCCGTCGTTTTGTTCCTGCTGAATGGTATTTTACTTTGTCATCCTGCTTTGATCGCTGCTTCATTGGTTTTTGGGATTTCTCATTTTCTTATTGTCAAAGAAAATATGTGATCAAGCACCAAATTCCAAATCTGTTAAAGTGTTAATTAGTGTCTGCTGATTAGGCTGAATATCCTTGATTTTTGCTGACTTTTCGCCATATTCGTAGTACAATAATAGCAAGGTTTTTGAATCAAACCCAGTGGAATTCGGAGCCAAGTTTGATTTAAGCCTTGACATGGAGGAATACGGAAGGATAGAGAAAATATCCTTCGATCCGTACAATGAGGGAGCAAGCAAAATGAAATCTATAATAAGAAAACTGTTTTTAACTGGAATGGCGCTTCTGTTGCTTTTATGCACTGCCTGCGGCAAACAGAAGGCAGCTGAGGGAAATACGGATATTACAAATGAATATACCGACGATGAATCTGCGGAGAGTGAATCTGAACCGACAGATTCTGCAGAACCCTCTCCGGAGGATGATGTGTCTCTGACTGTCGGTGAGACTTTTCGGGCGGTACTGTTGAGCGAGAGACCTTTTTTCTATTTATTCAATTACGTACCTTATGCAGATGTCATGCAGGAAAGCTATGTATGTTTAAATGAGGTCATATACAATAATGCGCCTCTGGTAACGCCGCGGTTTGCCGTTGTGGACATGGATGGCGATCAAGTGCCGGAAGTCGTGCTGGAAATAGATGATTATATGGGGTACGTTATTTTAAGATATAAAGACGGCGAGATATACGGAAACGAAATTGACTACAGATCCCTGGAGAACTTGAAAGAAGATGGTTCCCATGGGGGTGACGCGGGTGCCGGTGACAATTGGATTAAGAAGCTGTACTTTATCGGAAATTCTATCGTTTCAGATGATAAAGTGCATATAAAAGAGGATACATGGAATGTCTCCTATACTATAAATGATATTCCAGTGGAGGAAAATGTATGGAATGGGATAAAAACTTCGTTTGATGAAACCCCGGAGGTTGAATGGCATGAATTTACCGAGGAGGCAGTCCGTGAATGGGTTACAGAGAATTCCTTATTTACGGATATCTCAATGGAAGAATCAGGGATAAGCGAGAGACAGAGTTATCTGGATTCCCTTTATTACCTGGTGGAACTGACTTATGACAGTAGTTTGAAGGAGCGGGAAGATCCGGAACAGTATTATGCAGATGCCGAAAGCTACTATAACGGATGCCGTGAAGAGATGGATAAGATATACCGGTTGTGTGCTGCCGAACTGGACATGGTGGAAGTAAAGCAGCAGCTCTGGGAAGAATATATGGAACAGAGCATGGAAGAGGATATGAATGCTAATAGCTATTATAGTATAACGGACCCGAAGGAAAAAGCAGCAGCCATATACTTCGATTACGGAGATATGGTGTTTAGGAGGACTTTACGACTGATCAATTATTACTATCGCTTTTATTTTTATGATGCTAAATTAGGTCTTTATTCTTTTGAACCGGAAGAGGTTACGATGAAACCGGAAATTCAGGAGTATGGCTTTGAGGATGCAGTGCAGACAGGAGAGGTGCAGAAACTTGTGGGCGATCTGCCGGGCACCAGCCTTGGAACCTGGTATACCGTTACGATTGACGGTGTGGAATATTATTACGCTAATTACGATTCCAGACCGGAAGAATATACTTTACTTGGCTGGTCCATTGTAGATGATACTTATGAACTTGCCAATGGATTAAAAGTAGGAATGAAGGAAGAAGATGTTTTAAAACGATACCCAAATATGGTCACGTCAGTTATAGATTTTGAAGATAATTATATTTATTATGACGAGAGTATCTCATTTATGGGGTGGAATGGAATCGCGTATCCTCTGAGTTATGCCGGGAGAGATAGTGCTTGGGACTATGAGGGAAAAGAGTATTACAGCTGGACGGATCAGTTTGATTATGTAATGGCAGCGGATATTAATTTAAATGATGTAGATACGCTGCCAATTTATCTGGGACTGCTGATAAAAGATCATGTTGTGGCTGCAATTACATTTTACTATCCGACCGCCGGTTAATAGAAACTCTACCTGTGCGTATTCTGCATAGGGGTAGGATTTGAGTTATGCGAAAGCATTAACAGGATCTAACATCAATGCATCTGTATAAAAGGGAATTGCGAACTTTATATGGAACATGGAGTTAGTCAACCTTGCATAAAGCATGACAGGTTTACAGTTCCACAAAGCCTACGAAATTGTAGTAGATGTTGATGTCCGTTCCATGTGGTCATTCACCTGATATTTCTCGCCGACCTCGATTTTCTGAATGAGCCGGACAAGGGTGGGACGGTCAAGCTC
>CANQWM010000012.1 GCA_947627535.1 uncultured Acetatifactor sp. | reverse complement strand
CGGTTCTGTGAGGGGCAGTAGGCAAGCCTTTCACAAAATAAAACTGAGAAAGGAGTGTCGAGACTGTCTACTCGACGCATATAATTTTGGCACAGGAAAAGAGCTGACTTGCAATCCCAACTTCCACCGGACGCGAGGAATTTGCTGATTTTATAGGTAATCTTTTTTCGGGAAGAGATTTACCATAGTAAGTTAACGATTGAAAGAAAGAGGAAGGAACAAGTGATGTTTTAGTAACATCATACAGGATAAAATGGGAAACTATATAAAGGCATATGGGGTTAAGAAACATAATCTTAAAAACATTGATATTTGTATACCTAAAGGGAAATTAACGGCGATTACTGGTGTTTCCGGAAGCGGAAAATCTAGTTTCGCATTTGATGTTTTATATGAAGAAGGAAAGAGAAAATATTTATCCATAACCGAATCTCAGTTTTCGCTGGAGACAAGCAATGATTTTGAACGCATCGAAGGTTTGTCTCCGACAATCGGAGTGGAACAACGAATAATCAGGCAAAGCAATCCCTTAAGTACGGTTGGAACTAAAACAAGATTAATGAATGCTTTGGCTTCTTTGTTTTCAGTAAGCGGAGTTACTGATCCTGAATATGATGACGGAAAACCATTGTCCGTAGATATGTTTCAGAAGAATTCACCCAATGGTATGTGCTTGCATTGTTTGGGTACAGGTGAAAAAAAGGTATTTGATGAGGAAAAAATATTTGAAGACAGTAATGCTAAATTAAACACGTTATTACTTGGCTTTTTGGATAGAGGCAAATCACAGAAAAAGTATAGGGCTTTTCTGGAACAAAATGGACTATTTCCTTCGCAGACACTCGGTGAGTTAACAGATGAGCAGTTGCAAAAATTAAAGTACGGTGATCGAAAAGAAAATTTTCCGGGCATTATGCCTTTAATTATGAATGCTTCAAAATATAATTTAATAAGTTCACGTCAAATAGATATTATAACGGGAGAATATGGGAAAAAGATAATATGTCCGCGATGTCATGGTGTTGGATTAAATCAGATTGCGTCACATACCAAATTGCAAGATCGAACATTTACAGAAGTGAGCAATATGTCTCTGAATGAGTTGGAAAAATTTTTATTAAACGTAGAAGATGATAAAAACAAAAAGATTGTAAATGCAATCAGACTAAGAATTCAATATTTGGTTATGTTGGGACTTGGTCATTTGTCGATGTCAAGACCGATTCCGACTTTATCGGGAGGAGAGTTGCAGAGACTTTGTATTAGTGCATTCATTATGTCTGATTTTGATTCATTGACATTTATATTTGATGAACCATCAATAGGATTGCATGAGAGAGAGAAGGAAAAACTTATTGAGGTTTTGAAAAATATTGTGTCTGCGGGAAATACAGTTATTGTGGTAGAGCATGATGAAAGTATCATTTCGATTGCGGATTATATCGTTGAAATCGGACCGGGAGCCGGAACCGAGGGCGGCGAATTGATTTTTCAGGGCGAATATAAGGAATTTTTAAACTGTGAAGATTCAGTTATAGCTAAATATTTGAAGGATAGAAAGTATTTTATTGAAAATTATAAGCATCAAACGAAAAATGCCCCTGCATTACATTACGATGAGAGACTTCGTATATGTGGTGCAAAAATTCATAACTTAAAAAACGTGTCATTGTCGATTCCGTTATATAAAATGGTAGGCTTTGCGGGTGTTTCAGGTAGCGGAAAATCAAGTTTGATCGCACATACACTTGTTCCTAAATTAAAAATGCTTATTCGAAATCGTGTCATACAGAATGAGGATGAAGATATTTATGACTATCCAGGAGAACTTGATGATGTGGAGATTCATGGAACGGAATATATAAATAAGTGTTATGTAATCAATCAACAACCAATCGGACGAGCGAAAACATCGAATATTGCTACATATACCGGTGTTTTTGATGTCATTCGAAAATTATTTGCGGAGACAGAGGACGCAAAAGATTTTGGGTTTGATATGAGCTTTTTCAGTTTAAATGCTGAAGGAGGTTGTCCAACTTGCGGAGGACAGGGATTCTTGGTTTATAATGTTGGGTTTGGTGATAGTAATATGATCTGTGATCAATGCCATGGAACTGGATACATAGAGGAAGTGCTTGATGTTAAGTACCATAATAAAAATATTGCCGAAGTGCTTGAGATGACCGTAAAGGAAGCAAGTGGATTTTTTAAAGACGTTCCCAAAATATATCAAATTTTATGTTTACTTGATAAAGTAGGCATGGGATATATCAAATTGGGACAAAAGACTACCACTATATCTGGAGGAGAGGCCCAAAGAATTAAATTAGCAAAAGAATTGGGAAAAAGTAGAAATAAAGATAATATCTATATATTGGATGAACCTACTGTCGGTTTATCACCGAAAGACTCTGAACATCTTATTTATTTGTTGAGAGAAATTTGTAATGCTGGTAATACAGTTATTGTTACGGAGCATGATATCGATGTTTTATCCTGCTGTGATTATCTTTTTGAGTTGGGACCAAAAGGCGGAGTTGAAGGTGGTTATTTAATTGCGGAAGGAACTCCGGAATTATTAAAAGAGAATTCAAATTCTATTATTGGCGGCTATTTAAAGTAAAAAAGAAATGGGGTACAGGTAAATATGTTTGAACTGTCAGAAGGCGAATTGTTGGAAAACGGATTAGATGAGAATGTTATTTATTCAATTGATGATTTCATCAGAGCCAACAAATATCGATTGATGAGAAGTGTTCTTATCATAAAAAATCAAAAAATAGTGTTTGAATGGTACGGTGAAAAATGTAATAGAGAAACAAAGCATGCATTACATTCGATAGAAAAAAGTGTTGCATCGACGGCAATAGGAGTATGCCTTAAAAATAATTTGATTGAAAGCCTTAATATACCAATTACTCAGATTTTGCCGGAGTATTTTAATGATGAGGCAAATGTATTTCATAAATTGATTACTTTAAAGACATTACTGACAATGACATCCGGATTTTATTGGAAAAATGGACCTCACTTGAATGACCCAATGCGTGAGCAGTTAAAACGTTCAAAAGATTGGCTGCAGGCAATTTCGGATTGCAATATTGTGAATACACCGAATACAGACTTTAAATATAAGGTGACAGATATTTATTTGCTGAATGCTTGTATTGAAAGATTAACCGGGAAAACGGTATACGACATATTAAATGAATATATGTTTCCATATGTTGGAATTGACTGTGACCCTTTTATTATGACGCCGACCAGTACTGTTTATCATGACTTAACACAGGTAAAAGGTTGCATTGAGTTATCTGCAATCGATCTTGCGAAGTTTGGCCTTCTTTATTTGAATCATGGGAAGTTAAACAATAAGCAGATTATTACGGCTGAATATATAGATGAGGCTACAACCGCACATATTGAAAATTATGGTTATTATTGGTGGATTAATGAGGACGGCAGCGGATACAGGGGACTAGGTCGTGGTGGTCAAGAACTGCATGTTTATCCCGAGCATGATATGGTTGTTGTGTTGCAAGCACAGGATTCACCGAGATCGAAATTCTATACTCCGATTATTACAGATGTAATCTTAAAAGCTTTGAAATAATATAAATGAGAGGATGGATTGTTTGAGAGTTATTTATTAAACCAGTAAATGGCAACACCGCATAAAGCATGACAACAACATCAGCGGTGCGGTGGTAATCGGAAATCCAAAATATAAGACCAAACGCCCTTTTCCGGCGGCTGGAATGTGTCAGTCGTATCGGAAATGGGCGTTTGATTTCGGTGAACCAAAATATCTTTTTACCTTGCTTGTAAATCTTCTAAAAAGAAAATTCCTTCTGTTATGTTGATAAACATTTCTTTGTCTTTGATTGCATAAGGTTTGTTATTCCACCAGACAGTAGTATTGTTAGCGGAAATTGTTTTATCTGTTCCATCCTTAAGATGATAGGTGATTGTAATCAAAGGCGCTTCTTCACTAGTGGCTTTCTTGAATATATCATATTTCAAAAAGCCTGTTAGCTTCAATGCTGACTCAATATCCTCATAGCTTGAAATTTCCTTAACATCATCTGTAACGCTCGGATATGAAATACTGACAGATTGAATATCCTCTAAATCGGGCAATCCCAAAAGATACATACCATTCATAAATATATGGATTCCGACAATTAGAACAGTTATGACTATCACTTCTATTAAGAAGCGAAGGATCCCTTTCACAATTTTATTCATCAGTTTACTCCGTCCTGTTTCCGATATTTCGACAAGAGCATTATACTCTTTGCTCTCAGAAAAAGCAATTGTTAAAAGCCTCTGTCATCTTACCGTATATCTCCCGCACCCGTTCCGCGCTGCTGCCATGAAGATACTGATGCCAGAAGACAAAGGAAGTGATCACATTGGATGCGTTCATGTGGTTGATCATATCCTGCGGCTCGATCCGTTTCCCGGAAAGTTCTAAGATTGCTTTTACATAGGCATCCAAAAGTGTTATCGCATTAAACTGAACGCCATCTCCACCGAGTCTGCTTACAAAAAAACTCAGGTCTCCAGATGCTCCGCCAAAATTAACGCTCTGCCAATCGCAAAGAAGAATATTGCCCGTCTCGTCTTCCAAAAGGTTCTCCCAATGGCAATCGCCGTGAACCAGTACATGTTCTTCGGAATTGTGCCACAAAATGAGTTCATTGATTTTGCCGGCGATTTCTTCCACCGTTTTTGCTTCAAACACGCCCGGATGCTCAGCCAGCACGCTTTCCCACCCGCTTAAGCATTCTGCGATTTTTTCTGCAGGCAACAGATTCGATCTCTTTTCGACATGGTTTATAAATGTGGGAACTTCGTCTGTGTGCAGCGCAGCCAATGCCATTGCAATCCTGCGAATCAACTCCCCATCCATCGCACCGCGCTTTAAGCGGTTATATTTTTTCATTAAAATCAGGATTTCATTTTCTGATATGCCGGTTTCCAGCACTTTGGGAAGGTATGCTTTTTCCCGCGTGCTTTGCGCCTGGTAGAATAACGCCTCATGGGTATACGAATCAAATCGTTCATCCGCCAGTTTCTGACGTACCACATGCTTTAAAATGTACTTTCCATCGATTTCATACACATCTGCGCCGCTTTGCCCGACCTTTATTTCCACGGCATTGTGTTTGCTCAGGTATTCTTTGACATTCATGATTTTTCTCCAATCAGTCCAAACAGTTCACGCATCCACTCAATAGAAAGATGGATGTAATTTGTATCTCGCCCCTGCGCAGATGTGGCCCAGATCGTTCCGTCACACCAGGACGTGCCGTGAGCGCCTTTTGGAAAGATGTGCATTTCAAAAGGTATTCCATGCTTTTTCAGGCTCTCAGCATAGTACAGCACATTCTCAACATTTGTCAGCTTGTCTTCGAAAGTATTATACAAAAACGTTGGCGGTGTATATTCGCTTACCTGTTCATCGCTGGATACCAGTTTTAATTTTTCCGCATTATCACTGCCCACATGGTCTTGTAAAAACATTTTGCAATGATTTAACTTTGCAGTAAGGATACCATAGCACAGAATGGCTGCGTTGGGTCGACACTTCTCGTCACCCAGTCTATGCCAAAGAGTGCTGACGCTGGCGCATAAATGGCCTCCTGCAGAGAATCCGCAGATTGCAATCCCGTTTTCCAGGATCCCCCATTCGCTGGCATGTTCCCGAACCAGCTGTATCGCCGACATAAGATCCTGCTGCGGTGTTGGAAAATGATGTGGTTCTACACTGTAGTTTAGAACAGCTGCGTGGAAGCCCGCGGCATTAAACTGCATGGCTATTCGATCCCGATCACTGTCAACCAGCATCGTATACCCTCCGCCCGGTGCAATAATAACGATTGGTCGCAGCTTGTCGCTGTTTTCCACCAGATAGAGCTGCAGCGTCGGCATAAACCCATGTTCTGTCGGATTTTTCCGTACATTGATTTGAAAATACCTCATAAAAAGACCACCTTTCCTTGTTGTAATTTGTTTCAGTTACTCCAATGAAAATTCACTTCCTTTTTGTTGCAGAATGCCTGAAAATGATTTAAGATAATTTATATGCTGCTAACAGGATCCCGGAAGGATATGGACATATTATTCCTAAACGGACTAATGTTTTTCTTAAAAAGCGGTATGATAAAGGCATGGGGCAGAAAGACCGATAAAATCAAGGGCGTACGATAAGTATATGGAAAGAATATAGAAAACAGGAAAAGGCAGAGAAAGGACGGACCGGATATGGACAAGAAAAATTTGCTGAAATCGTCGCAGATAACGATAGAACCCTCGGACGAAAAGGATCCGTGGAATGCCGATTGGATCATTTCCTTTACAAAAAATGGGAAGAAGCAGATCGGAAAGGCGTCCTTTGACGGGGAAAAAGTCCGTGGGACCGTACCGTTGAAAGTGGAACTGGAGGAAGAATATCGGAATCAGGGCTATGGGACTGAGGCGATCCGCATGATGGTGAACTGGGCCTTCCGGCATCCGAATGTCTATGAGGTGACGGCAGAGGCGGAGCATGACAACGACAAGGCAGTGAAGGCGCTTGGCAAGGCCGGGTTCGTCTACCGGGAAGGGGATCGGCAAACGGAACGGTACTCTATTATCAAGGGCAAGAGCAATTGGCTGGGGATCTATCTGGTGATCGGGATCTGCCTGGGCCTTCTTCTGGGCATTGTGCTTTCGTCTCCGAAACTGGGTTTTGGGATTGGCCTGGTGGCCTGTCTGATCACCGGCGCAGCCATGGACAACAGTGAAAAACACAAGAGAGAGCAGGTAACCGGAAAAAAGGATGACTGAAAAACTTGCGCCGGAAGCCCCGATTGGCAAAACAGGTTCTGAAATGTTGTATGAATGCTTTCTATGTGGCTGATCTGGAGAAAACATTTTAAACAGGGAGTTCCCCGGAAAGGGAACTCCCTGTGGTCAGAACGTATATAGGATCAGATATTGGGTTTCTCTGTCGGACGAGCGGGCACGGATGCTCACTGTGCTGTCGCTGCTCCATCCGATGCCTTCCTCATACAGATTTTCATATCCGTCTCTGTCGAAGGCGATAAACGTTCCCTTATCCAGATCCGCGACGCCAAGCTGGGTGATGCCGAGACCGTCTGTCCCGGAGTCGGAGGCATAATACAGCAGCTTATTTCCGGAGGGGCTGGGCATGAAGTTGTCTCCCGCCTGATATCGGAAGCCTTCTATCACGGTCTGGGTTCCGGTTTTTAAGTCGGCCAGCCGTACCTGCCCGTCCTGATCGATCAGAACGCAGCGGGTGCCGAACAGCTGTGCGCCATACGGTTCATCCCACCATCGGTAAAAATGCGTTTCGTCCAGGGTTTTGATCGTCTGTCCGGTGGGAATATCATAAGCGTAGCAGGTGACGGTCATCCAGGTTTCGTCTTTTGACACGGTGTGGGTGGTAAGGATCAGCGTGTCGTTGTCTGCGAAGCCGGCGCTGACATTCTCGCCCATCCCGGTCAGCTCGTCGAGACGGGTGAGGGTTGCGGCATCCAGGTCGCACAGCCATTCCTGCAGTCCGTCTGTGCCGACGCTGCAGGAGATCAACACTCTGCGCATGTCCTTTGACCAGGAATAGTCGTAGGCATGTTCCAGCTGCTCGGCGTCCGTACCCGCCAGAAAGTCTTCTGTCCGGCCGGTGCCCGGATAGTAGAGCATGGGGTATTCGGTGTATTCTATCTGACTGCCCTGGGCCAGTTTGAGAAGCACAACATCGGTATGCCCCGGGATGGTCTCCACGTACCATTCGTCCTCGGGGTGCGTGTCGACGCCGTAAGGAGTGCCCTGGAAAAAGTACAGTTCTCCGTTTCGGATGAACCAGTAAAGGCTGCCCTGATAGTGAATGTCCCGGAAGGTAATGTCAATTTTGCTGGTCTGCATGTCCGGCTGGACGGGAATCAGGTCGTTATCCCGAAGCTCCCAGAACTTTGCATCCAAAAGCGTCCGTCCGTCATCGCTCCAGGTCAGTTGATTGAGCAGACTGCCGGAGAGGCCGTAATACTGGTCCATTTCGATATACTGGGCTTTGACCAGATCGCCGATGCTGGCCTGGCTGATATCGGGCGAGACGACGCTGGGCTGTTCCGTTTCGGTTTGGTCAGTGCTGTTCTGAGGGATGTCGTTCTGGCCGGGCACATGCTCCCGTTCCTTCAGGTGAAAGAAGGACAGCACCGCGGTCCGCAGCTTGGGGCTGGCAGCCAGGGCGACACAGGTGCCGCAGGTCAGCAGGAGAACGGCCGTCAAGGTGCAGGCGAGGATCCGGCGAACCGGGACATAACGATTCTGAGGTTTTTTCTGGCAAAGGATTCGTTTTCTTAAATCATTGTCCGGGACGATATGGTCCATCGCATTTCGATAGTCGTTGATGTTCAATTTAATCCCTCCAATTCTGTTTTCAACAATTCGCGGCCCCGTTTCAGCCGCATCTTCACTGCCGATTGTCCGAGTTTCAGGATTTCTGCAATTTCAGCTACCGAGTATCCCTCATAATAGTACAGATGAACGGGCAGCTTGTACTTATCCGGAAGATTCAGGACGGCCTTCAGGGCCTCCCGTTCCTCCGGGACAATGGCGGGAATGGTGTCGTCCAGCTGCGCCACCCGTTTCCTCCAGAAGCCCCGAAGCTGGTTCCGGCACAGGTTTGCGGCGACCTGGAGAAGCCAGCGTTTCAGATGCTCCTCATTTGAAAAAACGGGAGCGCGGTACAGCAGCCGGCAAAAAGTTTCCTGGGTGATATCCTCTGCGTCTAAGCGCTGGCCCAGGAAAGCCATTGCCAGACGGTATACAGCTGTGCCGTAAGCGTCGTAGGCTTCTTCCAGCTGTCGGATAGATATGGTTTGTTTCATTGCCCGACCTCCTCCTTTCATCAATAAAACAATTTTGTAAAGAAAACGGTCACAAAAAAGTCATAAGAAAATGAAAATTTTTCAACCGGTTAAAACAGCGTTTCCTTTTTCAGAATAACACGGCCAGGGGCTTCCGGTATATAGAAATCGCACCATGTGATGAGGGTTCGGGTTTCCTGCAATTGAGATCCTGGCTTGTAATTTGAGATTTTTGCTTCTTGTAATTTGGGATTCTGGCTTGTAATTTGGGATTCTGGCTTCTTGTCTTGACTTTCCCCTTGCCGGAGAGTAAAATATTTTTAAATTTCAGACAATAACAAACATGGAAAGGACAGTAGAAAGATGCAGGGAAGAACACATACCTGCGGCGAACTCAGGATAAGCGACGCAGGAGCCCGGGTTACGCTGGCAGGCTGGTATGACAATCTTCGGAAGGTAAGCAAAAATCTCGGCTTTTTGATCCTGAGGGATTTTTACGGCGTGACGCAGGTCGTCATCGAGACGGAAGAGATGATGGCGAAGATAGAGGACCTGAACTATGAGTCCACCATATCTGTTCAGGGGACGGTGAGAGAGCGGTCCAATAAGACGGACACCATTGCCACCGGGGAGATCGAAGTAGTCCCTTCCGAAATAGAAGTGCTGGGAAGATGCCGCTATAATGAGCTTCCCTTTCAGATTTCACGTTCCAAGGAGGCGGATGAGAATACCCGTTTAAAATATCGTTACCTTGATCTGCGCAATCCCGCGGTCAGGGATCGGATCGTCCTGCGCAGCAGGATCGTCGCCGATCTGCGCGCCAGCATGACGGCCCATGGGTTTATGGAGATCACGACGCCTATCCTGACCTGTTCCTCCCCCGAGGGAGCAAGGGATTATCTGGTGCCTTCCCGCAATCATCCCGGGAAATTTTATGCGCTTCCCCAGGCGCCCCAGCAGTTCAAGCAGCTCTTGATGGCCTCGGGATTTGACCGCTATTTTCAAATTGCTCCCTGCTTCCGGGATGAGGACGCCCGGGCGGATCGTTCTCCGGGCGAGTTTTATCAGCTTGACATGGAGATGGCCTTTGCCAGTCAGGAGGATGTGTTTCAGGTTATGGAAGAGGTTCTTCCGCCTGTTTTCTCCAAGTACGGAGCATATCAGAATGTCAGTACAGCGCCCTTCCGGAGGATTTCCTATGCGGACGCGCTGGAAATCTACGGGACGGATAAGCCGGATCTGCGGATTGACCTGATCGTTCAGGATGCCACAGACTGTATGGCGGACTGCGGTTTTGAACCCTTTGCGGGACAGACTGTCAAGGCGGTGGCGGTGTCCGGTTTTGAGGGAACGCGGAAGGTCATTGATCAATTGTGTGCCGATGTGGAAGTCCAGAGCGGGAACAAGGTTTACTGGTTCAGGCTGGATGAGAGCGGCCAGTTTGTGGGAGGTATCTCCAAATTCCTGACGGAGCGGAAAGACCGGGTTGTGGAGGCGCTTGGCCTGAAGCCAGGGGACTTTGTAGGGGTGGCTGCCGGGAAAAAGCAGGCTGCCCAGAAGACGGCAGGTGTGCTTCGCAAGATGCTGGGCGCTGTCTGCCCGGCTCATAAAAAAGAGAATTGTTACGAATTCTGCTGGATCGTGGATTTCCCTATGTATGAGATCGGGGAGGAATCGGGAGAGCTGGAATTCTGCCACAATCCTTTCTCCATGCCCCAGGGCGGGGCAAAGGCCCTGGAAGAGCAGGATCCTTTAAGCATCCTGGCTTATCAGTATGATCTGGTCTGCAACGGCGTGGAGCTTTCTTCCGGGGCCGTGCGGAACCATGATCCCGAAATTATGATCAAAGCCTTCCGGCTGGTCGGACTCGGGGAAGAGGATGTGAAGGCGAAGTTCCCTGCCATGTACAATGCGTTCTGCTATGGCGCGCCGCCCCACGCGGGAATTGCGCCCGGCGTGGACCGTATGGTGATGCTGATCACCGGGGAAGAGAGCATAAGGGAAATTATCCCCTTCCCCATGAACAAGAACGCGCAGGATGTGATGATGGGCGCCCCCGCAGAGGTGGATTCCAGACAGCTGGAAGAGGTTCATATCCGGATCGTTCCGCCGGATCATTCCTGATCGGTCTGATATGCGCCGCCGGCTGAAAGCCGGCAGCGCATTTTGTTTGCCCGGCAAAAAATAAGACTGACAGCCGCCGATACCGGATAACAGACAGGAGGTACTTCCCGCGATGTCTTCTGACGAGAAAAAAATAAGCGCTCTCGCTTCCCGGGTCCTGACGCTGGCCCGGGACGACATTCTGATGCATCTGCGTTTTTTTGACGCAGCCTTAAGCGGACTGGAACGGCAGGAAAGGAGCCGGACGCTCTGTATGGCTACGGACGGGCAGCACTGTTATTATGATCCTGTCTTCGTCCTGAAGGCCTATAAAAAGGAACCCCGATATTTGACGCGCTGTTACCTTCACCTGCTCCTTCACTGTATTTTTTCCCATAACTTTCAATATGAAAAGCTGGAGATGCCCCTGTGGGACCTTGCGGCGGACATCGCGGTGGAAAACGTGATCCTGGAGCTGGATTTTCCCGGCGCGGCGCTGGAGCGGGACGGGGATGTCAGGCGGAAGCTGAACGGCATGCGGGAAGAGGTGGGGGCCCTTACGGCGGAGCGGATCTATCGGTATCTGCGCCATAACCCGCCGACACAGGGACAACAGGAGGAACTGGAGAGGATTTTCGCCCGGGATGCACATACGCTTTGGAAACCGCGCGAGGAACTGCAGGTGACTGCGGAACAGTGGAAAAAGATCAGCGAGCGTCTGAAGGCGGATTTGAAATCCTTTACAAAGGCCAGATCCGGCGAGGAAACTCTGGAACAAAATCTGGAGGAAGCTACGAGGGACCGCTGTGACTACGGCGAGCTTCTGCGGCATTTTACCGTGACGGGGGAAGATATCACGGTGAATGACGAAGAATTTGATTATATCTACTATACCTATGGGCTGGATCATTACGGGAATCTGCCGCTGATCGAACCGCTGGAGTACAAAGAGGTTCACAAGGTAAAGGAATTTGTGATCGCCATCGATACGTCGGCCTCGTGCAGAGGGGAGACGGTGAAGGCATTTCTGCGGAAAACCTATTCGCTTTTAAAATCCGGCGAGAATTTTTTTCATAAGATCAATGTCCATATCCTTCAGTGCGACAACGAGGTGCGCTGCGATACAAAGATCACAGGGGACGACGACTTTGAAAAATTCGTACGTTACGGAAAACTGACCGGGTTTGGGGCAACAGACTTCCGGCCGGTATTTTCCTATATCGAAGAGCTGCGCACCAGAGGGGAGTTTGAAAATCTGAAGGGGCTGATCTATTTTACGGACGGCTATGGGATCTATCCGGAGCGGATGCCGGATTATGAGGTGATCTTCGCCTTTTTGGATGAGGACGGGGAACGGGCGCCGGTACCTCCCTGGAGCAGGAAGGTGATACTGGACAGCGACGAACTGGAGGATGAGAGAGACATATGAACATTAAGCAGGCAAAGGAATATATCAGGACTTCCATTCGTTTGTACCTGAAAAAGGATGAGTTCGGCGCCTATCGTGTGCCGGTGGTCAGGCAGCGTCCCATTTTTCTGCTGGGCGCGCCCGGAATCGGAAAGACCGCGGTTATGGAGCAGATTGCGCAGGAGCTAGGAATCGCGCTGGTATCCTACTCCATGACGCACCACACCCGCCAGTCCGCACTGGGACTTCCCTTTATCACGCAGAAGACCTATGGGGGACAGGAGTACAGCGTGTCCGAATATACCATGAGCGAAATCATCGCTTCCGTCTATGACACCATGGAAGCCAGCGGCATCCGCGAGGGCATTCTTTTTCTGGATGAGATCAACTGTGTTTCGGAGACGCTTGCGCCCTCCATGCTTCAGTTCCTCCAGTATAAGGTTTTTGGACGCCACAGGGTGCCGGAAGGCTGGGTGATCGTGACCGCGGGCAATCCTCCGGAGTACAATAAGGCGGTGCGGGAGTTTGACGTGGTGACGCTGGACAGGCTTAAGATACTGGAGGTGGAGCCGGACTACCGGGTGTGGAGAGAGTATGCCGGAGAAAGACATCTGCATGCCGCTATTGTAAATTATCTGGATCTGAAAAAGGATCATTTTTACTGCATGGAGATGACGGAAAGAGGGAGAAGTTACGTAACGGCCCGCGGCTGGGAGGATTTATCCCAGATCCTGTATCTTTACGAGGAAGAGGGGCTGCCGGTGGACGAGAATCTGACGGGACAGTATCTGAGAAACGGGAAGGTCGTAAAAGAGTTCACGGCCTACTATGATCTGTACCAAAAGTATAAAACGGATTACCGCATTGAGGAAATCCTGGAGGGACATGCGCCCGCCAGCGCCGTGGAACGCGCAAAAGCGGCGGCTTTTGACGAGAGGCTTTCTCTTCTCGGTATGCTGCTGGACCGGGTTCAGGCGGATATGAAAGACGTGATGGAACAGGGGGAGGTCCTGTCCGACCTTAGGACGTCTCTGCAGGCGGTGAAGGGGCTTGCGGACGATACCGGGACGGAGCAGGTGCTTGCTCTGATCGACAGACAGGCCGCAGGGCGGCGTAAGCTGCTGGAGTCCCTTGACCTCGCGGGGGCTTTGTCGGACGGAGACCGCAGAAAGCACCGCCGGGTCGTCCGTTTTCTGGAAGAGAGCGGGAAAGAATTGTATGCGGGCAGCGCCGCAGATAAGAAGGCAGCCTTTTGTCTCCTGAAGGAGCGCTATGACGGGCGGGTGGCTGTGATGAAAGGGGAGGCGGAGAGAACGGAAAGGGAGCTGCACGCGCTGTTTGACTTTGCGGAGAAGGCGTTCGCGAAAGGAAATGAGATGCTGGTTTTGATGACACAGCTCACCGTAAACAGTTTCAGTTCCCAGTTTATCGCGGCCTTCGGGAGCGAAGATTACAGACGTCACAATAAGGAACTGATGCTCGGCGAACGCAGCCGGGAGCTTCAGGCGCAGATCGAAGAGCTGGATATCTAGGGGGCGCGGTATGAGGGAGAAAGAACTGCCGTTTTCTGACGGCTGTCTGTATTACGACATAAGGCGGGGAAACGCATGGATCACCGGATGGCAGGGGTTTGCGGGGGAAGTGGCCGTACCCGGCGAACTGGAAGGATATCCGGTGACGGCCGTGGAAAAGAAGGCTTTTTTAAGCAAAAAGGATCTGAGAAAAGTTTCTCTCCCGGACACGGTGGAAGAGATCGGGGACTGGGCGTTCGCTTACTGCGACAATCTGGAACGGGTGGAATTTCCTGATCGGGACATTAGGTTTGGGAAAAAAGTGTTCCTGGAATGCGGAAAGCTGAAAAAACTTACGGTTCGAGGGAAAAGTCAGACGGTTGCGGCGCTTCTAGCCGCCGCGGCTACCGTGGCGGACGCGCCCTATCTGCTGGACCTTAAGGAAGCGGGGAGCGTGGAGTGGCTGAAACGCTGGGACGCCAGGATGCTGGCGGTGCTTGGAACTTCCGATCAGGAAGGATATTCCAGACAGGTGCTGTGCGGGGAGGAAGATTACGGCAGCACGGATCCGGCGGCCTATCGGAACGGGCGGAGAAAAATGAAGGTAAGGCTTCTGTTTCTGAGACTTCTCCACTCCGAGGGCCTGACGTCTCAGGACCGGGAGACGGCGAGGGACTATCTCCTTGCGCATACCAGGGGATGCGCAAGCGAGGAGACCTGGCAGGTGCTTCTTGGGGAACACGGGGACGAGCGGGAGTATTATGAGCTGTTCGCCGCTCTGGGATGCCTGACGGAAGAAAATATGGGGATGATCCTGAAGGATATCGGAGAGGATCATCCCGAAATGAAGGCCTATTTTCTGAATCAGCGGGAAGATGCGACGGCAGGCTCCCGGTTTTTTGAAAAGCTGGAATTGTGAAAAGCTGGAATCATGAAAAGCCGCCCGTCCGGACAAAAACCTGCATCCGCCGGAAAACAGGTCAGTGGGGTCTTTCCTTCACAAACTGGGAAATGGTCTGGAAGAACTTGTCGATCTCAATAGGCTTTGAAAGATGACCGTTCATACCGCTTTCCACCGATTTTTTCATGTCCTCGTCGAAGGCGTTTGCTGTCATGGCGATAATGGGGATCGTGGCGGCTCTCGGGTGATCGGAACGCCGGATCATGCGGGTGGCCTCCAGACCGTCCATAACGGGCATCTGAATATCCATCAGGATCAGGTCATAGCGGTCCGGATTCCCGGAGAGGAAACGGTCTACAGCCTCCTGGCCGTTGCGGGCGAGATCCACCACAGCGCCTTCCGTTTCCAGAATGGTCTGTGCGATCTCAATGTTTAGTTCATTGTCTTCCACCAGAAGAATATGCAGGCCTTCTGCGGAGGAGAGCGTCGGTATGCCGGAATCGGGCCGCGCCGGATGATTGCTCTGTTCCTGCGGTCTGACCAGGGGAAGCGTGATGGTAAAGAAAAAGTCGCTTCCTTTTCCCGGTTCACTGTTCAGGCTGAGACTGCCGCCCATCATCTGTACCAGGCGTCTGCTGATGGCGAGCCCCAGGCCTGTCCCGCCGTATTTTCTGGTGGTGCTCCCTTCCGCCTGCTCGAAGGATTCAAAGATGCGGGATTGATTTTCAGGGCTTACGCCGATACCGGTATCGCGGACAGAGAAGTATGTTTTACCGTCTGCCTCCTGGTGTACCGTCAGCGTGATGCGGCCGTCGGCGGGCGTAAATTTGACCGCGTTGCCGAGAAGGTTGATCAATACCTGATTCAGATGCAGGGAGTCTCCCGCTACATAAGGGCAGGACAAGGAAATATCTGTTTCAAAGACGATATCCTTCGCCTGTGCCTGGGGCCTGATAAGGGTAGTGATATTTTCTGTCATATCGTTTAAGTTAAAGTCCGAGCATTCCAGTGTCAGTTTTCCGCTCTCAATTCTGGACATATCCAGTATGTCGTTGATCAGTCCCAGCAGATACTGTGAGGACTGGCTGATCTTGCTTAGGTCCTCGGCAATCTTTTCCGGATCTTTGATATGGTTTTGCGCGATATAGGTCATGCCGATGATGGCATTCATGGGAGTGCGGATCTCATGGCTCATGCGGGAGAGAAAGTCGCTTTTGGCCCGGCTGGCGGAATCGTACCGCTGCCTGTTGATATTGGCCTCGATGATTTTGACCACTTCCAGGATTTCCCTGGCCTGATCCTCCGTCCAGTTCTGGGCGCTGCTCTCCCTCAGGAACAGGAGCGCGCCGGTATAATTATTGTTGTCATAGAGCGGGAAGACGTAGCCGCATTTCCCGCTTTCGACCCGCAGAAAACGGCACATATTCTGATTGAGTCTGGATACGGACAGATAAGAGGGACGTTCCCGCCAAAGGGCCTGGTTTAACCCATCGAAATCCTGGGGCGAAAAGTGGATCAGCGCATGGTCGGGCTCCGTGTCGGGACACCTGTGCCACTGGTGCGTGGGCTTTACCGTGAAAAATTCCCTGTTTGCGGCGATCAGCAGGATATCGTCCGCTGCAAAATATCTTCCCAGCTTTGGGAGCAGGATGGTCAGAATGTTGTCCACTTCACTGCTCTTGTCAAAAAAGCTGAACGTGATCGGTACAATGCTGTGTGTGTCCGCGTCGGAGTGTTCGATGGGAGTGATCTGTTTTGGCGCTGTCTGGCTGTCCGCCGGCAGTTCATGATAAAAGCAGCAGGGTATATTATGGGCGGAAGCATAGGAGAGAGCGCAGCGGGCATTGGCCCTCAGTTTGTCGTAATCCGCTTCCTCACAGCGCGCACCGCCGCAGATCAGTTCCAGATTCAGGTCCCCATCGGCGTAGAGACGTCTTGTGGCATCGCAGAATTCCTGGGCGGCCGCCGCTGCTGCGGCATCGGAATAATCATCCAGCCAAAGCATAAATTCATCGCCGCCAAAGCGGATCAGTACGCTTTGTGCGGCATTGTTCCTGTTTTTCCAGTCCAGCAGCATATGGCCCAGTTCCTCGAGAATGACATCGCCCACCGCCATGCCGTATTCCTCGTTGAGCTGCAGGAAATTGCGCACATCGATCAGCAGCAGACAGCCTCCCCGCCCGCTGCGGATCTGGCTGCGCACAATATCTTCTCCGGAGGAGCGCAGATATAGCTTTGTGAGCGGATCCAGATACATGGATTCGCTTGCTGCAAGTTCCCTGGTTTTCAGATCGTGAATGTTGTG
This sequence comes from uncultured Acetatifactor sp., assembly GCA_947627535.1. GTDB lineage: Bacteria > Bacillota > Clostridia > Lachnospirales > Lachnospiraceae > Acetatifactor. The sequence continues at coordinate 57,899 of CANQWM010000012.1, read as the reverse complement.
CATGGAACCGATGAAGGTCTTATGGTTTCCGTCGGCATCCGTCAGGATACGTCCTGTCAGTTCACACCACTGGTACTCGTGATCCTCGGTCATCCAGTTGGTGCGGAAGGAGACAGAAAGCCCGGTTTGGATATTTTGGATCCGTGCCAGGACCACCCGCTTGTCGGCGGGATGGATGTAGTTTTCCTTTGCCAGCTTCTGCATCAGGTTTTCTATATGGGTTTCTGTGCCGCTGTTATCCAGATTGTAGAAGGTTGCCAGATCCTGTTCCGGGTCGTAGGTGACAAGGATATCGGAGTTGTTCTGGAGGGCAAGACGATACCGTTCTCTTTCTTCCTGCAGATCCCATTCTGTCTTTTTCTGCCGCTCGGTCAGATGATGGATCGTATCGTACAGTTCATCGATCTCCGCAATGGCGCCTTTGTCAAAAGTCTTTAATTCATTTTCTGGACTGGTCCGGATACATTCGGACAGACGCAGGATGGGCCCGGTGATCTTCCTTACGAGCAGATAGGACAGAAAGACCGCTATGGCCAACGCAAAAAGGGTAGCTGTAACGAAGATGCCGGACAGTCTGGCACTGCTGCCGAACAGAGCGTCGTGGGTTTCCATCCCTGCCAGATACCATCCCTGTTCATAAAATGGGGTATTGGTATTGTAGAGAGTCAGAGGATTCGCTGTCAGATAGAGAGGATCCTTCCGGCCCAGGGCGTTGATCCGGTATAAATCCGGCAGTGTTGTTTCTGCCAGCTCCAACGTATTTTTACCGTCAACGGTGTCATTGGAAAATAAACCGGTCGCGCAGATCACCCGATAGGAATTTTCCGCCTCCTTTCTAAGCAGCAGGTAGCCGCCCTCATGGTTGGAGTTTACCTCCCTGTAGGGGAGACATTCCGACAGACGGGATAAGGAGATTTCAATTCCCATGACGCCGTATACCGTCTGGTCCTCTGCGATGAGAGGAATCGAGTAGGTGATCATCCGATAGGGATCGGTATCCTCCCGTCCCTCCAGGCAGAAAGGCGCGCTCCAGTAGCAGCAGTCCATTACCCTGGCGGAAGGATTCCGGCAGGCTGTCAGGTAAGGCTGGTAAAAGAAGCTGTCCGCCTCCGACTCACCCCAGGGCTTTAGGGAAAGGGCCGTTTTCCAGTAAATATCAAAGGGGACCCGGTAATCTCTGGTGATCTGCGACGGTCCTATCGTTAAAAGCAGATCGGAGTAATCCGCGGGGTTGGTGTCCGGATCGCTGTCGCGAATGTAGAGTGCCTTCAGTGTGCTGTCGTTGTTGGTGGAATCCGGCTGGCCCAGAATGATAAAAGCACCTGTTGTGGAGTTTTTGCGCAGAAGGTATCCCCATGTGGGAAAGAGGGCCGTAAAATAGTCATCCTGCGCGGCGGGATCCTTCAGAAACTCGGTTAAGGACATGCCCTTCTGCGCCAGATGCTCCGACAGCAGATGTCCCGCCAGCTCATATTCCTCCTCCAGAGCGGTCCATCTTTGTGTCATATCGTTTTCCAGAATGATGCTGCGGGTCTCCGTGACCTGCTTAAGCCGGTCCGGGGCGTAGTTGCGGATCGTGGAAAAGGCACCGCTTAAGTATACGGTCCCAAAGGAAATTGCTGCCTGCATGATGATCAGGCAGAGCAGGGGGACCAGGAAGAGCCGGAATATGCGTCTGGGTTTTGCGGTATGGTTGGATTTTGCGTTCAAATCGCGGGATCTCCTTCTGAATCTGAATCTCAGGTTCTGTGTTTTAAAGCACAAAGGCGGGGCTTACCGGTGTTCCCTGCGGTTTACGATGCGGGGGACGATCCTTGCGCCGCCTCGTTCAGCGCGGCTGTAAAGGAAGCGAACCAGTCTTCAAAGGCCTGATCGTCGATCAGGTCAGCGCAGGCCTCCTCAAGAGAACTGCCCTGCGCCATCCGTTCCAGAACCTCTGCGCGGTCTGCTTCGGCCTTGTCGGAAAGGTTGTACTCCAATACATTGCGGGCGGCAGCGCCGTGGTCGAAAGCCTTATTGGTGTACAGGGTGGTAGTCTTTGCCGTGTCGAAACAGGAGACCAGGGTTTCATAGGTTTTGCCCGGCACCTGCAGGTCATTGTCAGCAATGGTCTTATCCAGCATTTCGGCGGAGAATGCGTTTTTCTTTACGGGCATATAACCGGAGGTACAGCCAAAGAGCAGATTGTTTTCCTCGGCGGTGAACCACTTTAAAAAGGTGACAGCTGCGTATTCCCTTTCCGGCGTGCTTTTGGTGACAACCATTCCGGCGCCCTGCTGTACCGCATAGGGTGTTCCGCCCTCAAATATGGGGGCGGGCAGAATAATATAATCGATGTGTTTCGTGCCGTCTGCCGTTTCTATCTCGTCCGGGAAATAATTGGCGGAGGATGTGGAACCCGTATAAGCAATGATTTCCCCGATCTTGACGTCGTCTGAACGGAACCTGCCATAAGAGGAAAAATATCCTTTTACATATGGAACATAATAAGTATCCCAGATTCTGCGCATTACATTTTTGTCTGCCTGGATCGTTACCCCAGCATCCTTTACCTGAAACAGCTCTGTGCCAAGCTGCATGGAGCCTATCAAAAACAGGTTAGCCATGGCGTCCCTGCCGTAGAAGGCCCTGCCGTCGTCGGGGATGTCGGGGGTCTGGGCATCTGTCCATTCATAGTAAGCCTCAGCCGTGGCCGCTACACCCTCCAGAGTGGCAAGGTCGTCCAGGGATGCACCCGTCGCCGCCGCAAAAGGCTCCCAGTCCGTTTTGCTCATCATGAAGATCTCGCTGGATTTTGCGGTGGGGAAGATGCGCAGCTCTCCGTTTTCGCCGATACGCCCCTCTTCCACAAAGGAATCTACATAAGTGTCCAGCTCCTCCTGCGTCATGTAGTCTTCCAGATTGATAAGCATGCCGAGCTGGTCGATGGTATAAGCGGTGTCCGCGTAAGAGGAGAAGATATCGGGCGGTTCGCTGCTCCCTACTTCTTTTTGAAAGGATGCCAGCACACTGCTCTCCAGATCGCTTACATTGCCCTGGCTGTTGGCGGTCACGTAGATACCCAGCTCTTTTCCCTGGGTACGGTTGAACTCTTCTACAAGCTGGTCGAAGGCCGCCTGCTGGGAACCGTTGTAGTAGTGCCATATTGTGATCTGCGTAGGGTTTTCGGGATCAAGCGTTATCCCCTTTCCGACGCTTTTGCCGCAGCCGCCGAGAAGCAGGACGGCAGACGCGCCGGCAAGCCCGGTGATCGCTCTGAGAAAAGATTTTGTCATTCTGATATCCCCCTTTCGTGGATAAAGGTGTTCCGGGAAGGAACAAGAACTTAATTATTATATCAACATACGCGCGGTTTGACAAGGAAGACATCTTCCTCTTTTTTTCGCCCAGACTATTGCAATTACGCGGAAGATGTGTATAATTATGCGTGTTTCTACACGTAAAAAATGACTGACGGGAAAAGGACAGATTTGGAGAGGAGAAGACGGCAGATGCAGGGGAAAAAATTAATCGAATTTCGCAATATCGTGAAAAGTTTCGACAATCAGATCGTCTTAAAAGGCGTAAGCCTTGATATTTACGAAAATGAATTTGTCACTCTCTTAGGCCCCAGCGGGTGCGGGAAGACTACTCTGCTGCGGATTCTGGGCGGTTTCCTGAGTGCCGACGAGGGACAGGTGATCTTTGACGGGGAGGAGATCAGCGGGAAACCTCCCTATAAGAGGGAGGTCAACACGGTCTTCCAGAAATATGCGCTGTTTCCCCATCTGAATGTGTATGAAAACATTGCGTTCGGCCTGAAGATCAAAAAGATGGGGAAGGACGTGATCGAGCAGAAGGTTATGAAGATGCTCAAGCTGATCGGCCTGGAGGGGTATGAAAACAAGAACACCGCGCTCCTGTCCGGCGGACAGCAGCAGAGGGTGGCGATTGCCCGGGCCCTTGTCAACGAGCCGAAGGTGCTTCTTCTGGATGAGCCCCTGGCGGCGCTGGACTTAAAGCTGCGCAAGGAAATGCAGTATGAACTGAAGCGGATCCAGCAGGAAGTGGGCATTACCTTTGTCTTTGTCACCCATGATCAGGAGGAGGCGCTGACCATGTCGGACAAGATCGTGGTGATCAGGGGCGGCGAGATCCAGCAGATCGGAACGCCGCAGGAAATCTACAATGAACCGGCAAACCGGTATGTGGCGAACTTTATCGGCGAGAGCAACATCATCCCGGGCGTCATGCCGCAGGACTACAAGGTGCGGTTTGACGATCTCACCTTTGACTGTGTGGATTACGGCTTTAAGGAAAACGAACCGGTGGATGTGGTCATCCGTCCGGAAGATATCGACATTGTGGACGTAAAAGACGGCAAGATGACAGGAGAAGTTTTGAGCGTACTGTTTAAAGGCGTTCATTATGAGATCATGGTGGAGACCGTCCCCGGAACAAAGGTCACGGTGAATATGCAGGTGACCCAGAACCGGGACGCGGTCAGCGGCGACGGAAAGGAAAAGATGAGCGCCACGGACTTCTATGTGGATATTGAAGACGTGAAAAAGCTCGATGACAAAGAGATCATTGCCCGTTCCAACGCCCAGGCGTGGGATCCGGCCAGCGACGAGTACATCTCCATCGCAAGGATCGAGTATGAGCTGGAGGAAAAGGAAGGAGATTATCCGGTCCGGTTTTCAACGGCCGGCGGACTGAGCGTGGAACGCACCATTCATGTGGTCAATCAGCCCTTTGTCAGAAACGAAAAGGCGAATGAAGGCGTCATGGCCTTTAACTTTATGACCACCGTGGACGAGATCCGGGAGTCGCAGGCGCTGGATATTGACATCCGGACATGGGCCAACGCCCAGGCGTGGAAGCTGAGCAACGAAAACGAGAGTGTAGAAATCACCGTGGATTATGATTTTGATCCGGACACGGTCACGGAAGGGATTTATCCGATCACCTTCTGGACGCCGGGCCGGGAATTTAAGATCCACACCACGGATTACACGCAGGAGGGCCAGGAGGTGGGTCTTACCTTTTTCCCGGAGGATATCCATGTCATGGCGAGAATGCCGGAGTGATTCAGGAGGGAAGAAAAACATGAAACGATTTTCACAGCTGGCGATCCCCTATCTTGTGTGGGCAGCGGTCATGCTGGTGCTGCCTATGGCGCTGATCGCCTTTTACTCGGTCACGGAGCCGGGAAACAGCATTTTTTCCTTCTCCGTCACGCTGGATCATTACGTTACGTTCTTTACGGATCCGGATTTCCTGAAGATCCTCTGGCGTTCCCTGTGGATCGCGGTGAAGACGACGGTTATCTGTCTTCTGCTGGGGTATCCCGTGGCATATTTTATTTCCAGATGCGGGGAGCGGCTGCAAAGCCGGCTGATTCTCTGCATTACGATCCCAATGTGGATCAATATGCTGGTCAGGACCTACGCATGGATCGGCCTGCTCACGGAGGGAGGGCTGATCCAGAGAATCGTTTCCTTTTTCCTGCCCGGAGAAAGGGAACTGCTGTATACGGAGGGGGCTGTTCTTCTTGGGATGGTCTATAATTTTCTGCCCTTTATGATCCTGCAGATTAACACCTCCCTGTGCAAGATGGATGGAGCGCTGCTGGAGGCGGGATCGGATCTGGGAGCGAATCCGGCCCAGGCTTTTTTCAGGGTTACGCTTCCCCTTTCCCTTCCGGGAGTGGTAAACGGCATTACGCTGGTGTTCCTGCCGGCGGTGAGTTCTTTCTTTATTCCAAAGCTGCTGGGCGGGGGCCAGTATTTCCTGATCGGCAATCTGATTGAAAACCAGTTCATCACCGTGGGAGAATGGAATTTTGGAAGCGCTGTCTCCATGGTCATGGCGTTTATCATGATGCTGTTGATGGCTGTGGTGCGCAGACTGGAAAGCAGAAATCAGGGCGGGGAAGGCGAAAAGAATTATTGAGATGGATTTCGGTGCTGAAATGCCCAGAAACGGAGGATTCTATGAAGAAAAAAGGAAAACGTCCCGTGGGGAAGGTCTTGATGGTTTTCACGATCGCTTTCTTCTATCTGCCGATCCTTTATATGATCGTGTTCTCCTTTAATGAAGGAAGATCTCTGACTGGTTTTACAGGTTTTTCTCTGCGCTGGTATAAGCGGATGCTGGAATCCAGAACCATGATGGAGGCTTTGTACACTACCTTTTCCGTGGCGCTGATCGCAACCTTTGTCTCTACGGTAGTGGGTACGGTCTCAGCCATCGGTCTGAGCAAATCCAGAAAGGTGATCCGCAGCATTATGGAGCAGGTGGATAATCTCCCCATGATGAATCCGGAGATCGTGACGGCGATTGGATTTATGCTGCTGTTTATCACGTTCCGGGTGGACAAGGGCTATCTGACCATGCTGCTGGCCCATATCGCCTTCTGCATCCCTTACGTGATCTTGTCGGTCATGCCCAAGATCCGTTCTCTGGATCCGAACATTGCGGATGCGGCGATGGATCTGGGCGCGACGCCCCTTCAGGCCATGACGAAGGTTATTATCCCCCAGATCATGCCCGGGATCGTGGCGGGCGCGCTGATCGCGTTTACCATGTCAGTGGATGATTTCATCATTTCTTATTTTGCCGCGGGCGGCGGAGTGAAAAATTTAAGCATGGTGGTCTATACCATGAGCAAACGAATCAACCCCAGCATCAACGCGGCTTCCACGCTGATGGTGGTCATCATCACGGCGGTGTTGATCCTGGTGAACGTGATTCCCATTCTTGCGGCGAAGCGTAAGGCGAAGGACGAAATGAAAAAGAGACGGATCTTTGTGCCGGCAGCGGCGGTTCTGGCGGCGGCAGCGGCGGCGCTGGTGCTGTTTCTGCGCCCCGGCGGCAGCGGCAAGGCCCGCCCTTTTGAGGGACAGACCCTGCATTTTTATACCTGGGGGGAATACACGGGCGAGAATATCATCGGCAATTTTGAGGAAGAGACGGGTGCGAAGGTAGTCATGGAAACCTTTGACTCCAACGAACAGATGTATATAAAGGTGGCAAACGGGGAATCCTTCGATATCCTGGTGCCCAGCGATTATATGATCCAGAGACTGATCCAGGAGGGATATCTGCAGAAGCTGGACCGTTCCGCGCTGAGCGGGCTGGATAACCTGACCGATTCCGTAAAAAATCTTCCGTATGATCCGGAGAACGAGTATTCCGTGCCTTATTTCTGGGGAACCGTGGGAATTGTTTACGACAGGACGAAGGTGGATATGGAAGACCTGGAAAGAGAGGGATTCAATATTTTTCTGGATGAAAAATACCGGGGGGACATTTACCTGTACGATTCCGAGAGGGACAGCTTTATGATGGCGCTGAAGGCGCTGGGGTATTCCATGAATACGGAAGATGAGAAGGAGATCCAGGAAGCCTACGACTGGCTGGTGCGGTGTGTGCAGACAATGGACCCGGAGATCGTGACGGATGAGATCATTGACAATATGGCACAGGGGCGGAAGGCGCTGGGGCTGATCTATTCCGGGGACGCGACTTATGTCATGTCCGAAAACGAAAACATGGGATATTACCTGCCGCAGACGGGAACGAATCTCTGGTCCGACGCCATGGTCATTCCCGCAAACGCGGAGAATCCGGAACTGGCACATGCGTTTATCAATTACGCCTGCGAGTATGACGGCGCCTATGACAATTCCAGCTTTGTGGGATATACCTCGGCCAACGAAGAGGTGATGGAGGTGCTGTCCGGCGAAGGCGGTGACTTTGAAGGAATCAGTGCCTACCTTCCGAGAACGGATAACGACAAGGATGAGGTGTTTGAATATAATGAGAATACCAGAAAACTGATCAGCAACCTTTGGAGCCGTGTGAAGATCGCGGCGAGCAACGCAAAGTAGCGCTGACCTTATCACAGACAGGAGTGAGGATATGAAATACAGATCTGACCGGTACGGCAATCAGATATCTCAGCTTGGTTACGGCTGCATGCGCTTTTCCAGAAGGGGAAACGTCATTGATTACGAAAAGGCAAAAAGGGAAGTGCTTCTCGCGATCGAAAAAGGCGTGAATTATTTTGACACGGCATATATTTACCCGGGGAGTGAGGAATGTCTCGGTCGTATTCTGGAAGAAAGCGGGTGCCGCGACAAGGTGTATATCGCGACCAAGCTTCCCCAGTACATCCTGCGTTCCTCCGGGGCCATCGACAAAACGTTTGGAGAGGAGCTTTCCCGGCTCCGCACCGATCATATCGATTATTATCTGATGCATATGTTTACGGATCTTGTGGAGTGGGAACGGCTGAAAACCTTCGGGATCGAGAGCTGGATCGACGCGCACAAGGCGGCAGGCAGCATCCGCAATATCGGCTTCTCCTACCATGGAGATACGGAAATGTTCCTGAAAATCCTGGACGCCTATGACTGGGATTTCTGCCAGATTCAGTATAATTATCTGGACGAGCATACCCAGGCGGGAAGAAAGGGGCTTTTGGCGGCGGCAGAAAAGGGGATCCCGGTTATTATCATGGAGCCGCTCAGAGGCGGAAAGCTTGTGAACCTGCCGGAGAAGGCGCGGCAGATACTGGATTCCCACAGCAAGGGCTATACGCCTGCCGAGCTGGGGCTGCGCTGGCTGTGGAACCAGCCGGAGATTGGCTGTGTACTTTCCGGGATGAACTCCGTGGAAATGGTGGAAGAGAATGTCCGGGTCGCCTCCCAGGCCGGCCCCGGGGAACTGACGAAGGAGGATCTTGCAGTCGTGGACCAGATCCGGCAGATCATCCGCGAAAAGGAAAAAGTGGGCTGCACGGGCTGCAGATATTGTATGCCCTGTCCCAAAGGAGTGGATATTCCGGGGAATTTCTACTATTACAACCTGATGTACATGGAGAAAAAATCGTCCGCGCGCTTTGAGTTCGCCCAGAACATGGGAATGCGGAAGGAACCCGGTTTCGCGTCCCAGTGCGTGGGCTGCGGCAAGTGCGAAATGCATTGCCCCCAGCACATCAACATCCGGGAGAAGCTGAAGGAGGCCGATCACGACTTGAGGCCCCTGCCCTATAAAATCGGTATCAATGCCGCGAGGAAGATCATCCTCCGATAATGCAGCACAGGGCTTAGGAGCCGTCGGAAAGTCTGCCGAATCATCTCAAAGCACAAAGGCCAAATGACGTGAAATGCATGAATTACAACGTGAAAAACAGAGGAGCGCGGTTGAATTCGGAAAATGAATGTTTTATAATAAAGGAAATTTGTTTTTACGTCATGCCAGCTGTGTCCTGCCGTCCGAGAGGGCGGTATGGGGGGACGCAGCATGGACGGCAGGGAGAAAGGGTGCGGAAAGATGCAGTTACAGAAATTAAGTACAAATGTCAACAGAAAGGCGAACCGGTCGGTAAAGTGGATCATCACGGGGCTGTGCGCATTAGCGGGCCTGATTGTGCTTGCGATCTTACTTTCCTATACGGTAAGCAACAACAGGGAGCATGTGCAGCTGTACAGCTCGCAGATCGATAACACGATGTCCCAGAAGGTGTCCTTTATCGACACGGTGGCCACAGGGGCGCCGCTGGGAGTGGAGGACGCGGATTATTACAGCTATGTGGACAGGATGGCGGGGCTTTACAGCGATGTGTCCGCCGTATATGTCTGTGTGAAAGAGGATGACGTTATCTATTCGGACGGAATTATGACCTATATGTCGGGCGGATGGGTGCCGGATGCGGACTTTGTGGTGTCCGAGCGCGACTGGTATATCGGCGCGGCCTCCGGGGACGACGTGTATGTGTCCGAGCCTTATGTGGATGAACAGACCGGAAATATCTGTATTACGCTGGCCAAGGCGATATACAGGGACGGCGTCTTTTATGGCGTAGCGGGAATGGATATGTACATGGACGATCTGGTGTCTCTCATCGAGGGATCCTATGACGGCGGCAATTATGTGTTCCTGACGTCGGGAGAAGGGACGATCCTGACCCATCCGGACGACGAGATCGCGCTTAATACGAAGAAGAGCACGACGGTGGACGAAGCTCTTGGCGGAAAGTACCGGAAGGTCTGTGAAAAAGAGCTTTCCACGCGGCTGATCTGGGATTACAAGGGCGGGCTGAAATCCGCGATCAGCGCCAGAGCCGAATCTACGGGCTGGAATGTGGTGGCCGTCATATCCCTGACGGAAATATTTCTTGTGATTTTCCTCACGTTGATCATTGCGGCGGTCCTGAGTGTCGGGCTGAGCTGGCTGGTGCGGCGGCAGCTGACGAAGGGGATCAATCCCATGTTTGCCCCTCTGGAAGACCTGGCGGCGAATGTGAGGAAGATATCGGACGGCCAGCTGGATTACGACTTTAAGGTAGATGAACAGTCTGAGGAAGTCAATGCGCTGTCGGTGGCCCTTAACGATACCATGAAGGGACTGCGGCATTATATATCGGAAATTACGGACACCGTCACCGCCATCTCGGAAAAGAATCTGAATTTTGAGGTAGACGGAGAGTACACCGGGGACTATGAGAAGATCAAGAACGCACTGGCAGATATTATGAATGTGCTCAACAACAGCTTCGCGGAGATCGACGCACAGGCGGCAACAGTGCTTCAGTATTCGTCAGATCTGTCGGCTACAAGCGAAAATGTGGCGCAGGCCGCTACACAGCAGAGCGAATCGGTGCAGAACGCCTCCGGGGAGATGAAGAATCTGACCGGCAACATGGAGAAGATCGCGGAGCTTGCCACATCCATTAAGGAAAATACGGATTATGTGGGCTCATGCCTTGTACAGGGAAGCGCGGAGATGAACGAGCTGGTTACGGCGATGGACGAGATTGTCAGCTGCTATGGCGAGATCGCGGGTTTTGTGACGGAGATCAACGCCATCGCAAGCCAGACAAACCTTTTGGCGCTGAATGCCTCGATCGAAGCGGCGAGAGCGGGGGAGGCCGGCAGAGGATTCGCGGTGGTCGCGGACGAGATTTCCACGCTTTCCGCCAGCAGCTCGCAGTCCAGCGCAAAGATCAGCAATGTAATCAATCGCTCTCTGGAGTCCGTTGAAAGAGGAAAAGAGCTTGTCGCAAAGACGGATAAGACAATTTCCGACAGTGCGGAGTATTCGGCGGGCAACACAAAGATGGTGGATGAGATCGTAAGCTTTGTGGAGACACAGAAGAACTCGGCGGATGAGATTTCCATGAATCTCCGTAAGATCAGCGAGATGGTGGAAAACAACGCGGCAAGCGCGGAAGAAAATTCTGCAATTTCGTCAAACCTGGGAGAGTGTGCGCGGTCACTGAAGGATATGATCGCACAGTTCCGGCTCAGGCAGTAGGCGGCCGGCGCCCTGCGCCTGCCTTTGTTCATGAAATGTCACATAAGAAACCTCCCGAATGCGAATGTGGCTTGATTTTTTTCGCGATAACAGGTATGATAGAAGTACAGGGCGCAAGATCTGCGAATTGCCCAAGAATCGGGAGGAGGTTACAAATGCTGTACATAGGTGTGGATCTGGGAACGTCGGCGGTGAAGCTTTTGCTGATGGACAGCGAGGGCAGGATCGTCAATATCGTTTCAAGGGAATATCCCCTGTATTTCCCGCATCCGGGATGGTCTGAGCAGAATCCGGAGGACTGGTATGAACAGACCATGGCCGGGATAAAAGAGCTGATAAAGGATGTGGACAAAAGCCAGGTGGCAGGAATCAGCTTTGGCGGGCAGATGCACGGCCTGGTCATTCTGGATCAGGACGACAATGTGATAAGACCCGCGATCCTGTGGAACGACGGCAGGACCACGGAGGAGACGGAATATCTGAACACAGTCATTGGCAAGGAAAAGCTGTCGGAGTATACTGCCAATATCGCATTCGCCGGTTTTACCGCGCCGAAGATTCTGTGGGTAAAGAACAAGGAGCCTGAGAATTTTGCCAGAATTGCAAAGATCATGCTTCCGAAAGATTATATTGCGTATCGGCTGACAGGTGTACACTGCACGGATGTGTCCGACGCCTCCGGTATGCTTTTGTTTGATGTGAAAAACCGCCGCTGGTCAAAGGAAATGTGTGATATCTGCGGGATCAGGATGGAGCAGCTGGCAGCATGTTACGAGAGCTATGAAAAGGTGGGAACGGTGCTGCCCGAGATCGCTTCCCAGCTGGGTATTTCCGAAAATGTCGTCGTTGCGGCGGGTGCGGGTGACAACGCGGCTGCGGCTGTGGGAACCGGCACTGTGGGAGAGAATATGTGCAACATTTCTCTGGGAACCAGCGGAACGGTCTTTATCTCTTCCGGCACCTTCGGCGTGGATAAATACAATGCGCTGCACTCCTTTGCCCATGCGGACGGCCATTATCACCTGATGGGCTGTATGCTCAGCGCGGCGAGCTGCAATAAGTGGTGGATGGACGAGATCATCGGTACTAAGGATTACGCCGCGGAACAGGCGGCCATAGGAAAGCTGGGCGAGAACCATGTGTTCTATCTGCCCTATCTGATGGGAGAGCGTTCTCCTCATAACAATCCCAACGCACGGGCGACTTTTATCGGCATGACGATGGACACCACCAGGGCAGACATGACGCAGGCGGTGTTAGAAGGTGTCGCCTTTGCCCTGAGGGATTCCGTGGAGGTTGCGAGAAGCCTTGGAATCGATCTGAAGCGCACCAAGATCTGCGGCGGCGGCGCAAAGAGTCCTCTCTGGAAGAAGATTATCGCTAACGTGCTGAATCTGAAGGTGGATGTGATTGAGAGCGAAGAGGGGCCTGCCATGGGCGGCGCCATGCTGGCAGCAGTCGCCTGCGGCGAATACGGCAGCGTGGAGGAGATCGCGGCAAAAGTGGTAAAGATCGTGGATACTGTAGAGCCCGATCCTGAACTGGTGGCAAAGTATGATGCGCGGTATGCCCAGTTTAAGGAGATCTATCCCGCATGCAGGCCGCTGTTCGAGATCCTGACGAAATAAAGAAAAGAAAGGAAGAGTGACATGAAGATCTTATCAGTGAACAGCCCCGAGTTTCGCAAGTATGGCCGTGTCATCAACAATGTGGACATGACGGAGCTGGTGGAGGCCATGAAGAGCACGCCTGTTCCCGAGGGCGTTGTCTATGAGCCGGGTGTGGCAGCCCTGGAGGCTCTGCCGGTGAAGAAGGTTATTTCCGATGTCTGCTACGGCGAGATGCCGGTTCAGATCGGCTATTGCAACGGGCACAATTCCAAGCTGAACGCCCTTGAGTACCACAGAAGCTCCGAGGTCAATGTGGCCGCCACGGATGCGGTTCTTATGCTGGGGCTTCTGCAGGATGTGGAGGAGGATTTCACTTACGATACCTCTAAAGTGGAGGCGTTTCTTGTGCCCCAGGGGACCGCGGTGGAGGTGTATGCCACCACGCTGCACTATGCGCCCTGCGGAGTGGACGGAAAAGGATTTCAGGTTGCCATTATTCTTCCCAAAGGGACGAATTATCCTCTGGCCGCAGACCATGCAAAGGCCTCCGGCACTACGACGGACAATGAGGACTGCCTGATCACCGCAACCAACAAGTGGCTCATCGGCCATGCAGAAGGCGGTCTGGACGCGGGAAGCTTCCTTGGCCTGAAGGGCAGGAACCTTGATCTGAACGACTGACCGAAAAAACAGAAAGTTATAAAAATAATATAATAGGAGGATTCAAACATGAACAATTTACCACAGGTAAAGATCGGCATTGTGGCAGTCAGCCGTGACTGCTTCCCGGAGAGCCTGTCCGTGAACAGGAGGAAGGCCCTGGTGGAGGCATACACGAAGAAGTACGGTGCCGACGACATCTACGAGTGCCCCGTCTGTATCGTGGAGAGCGAGATCCATATGGTACAGGCTCTCGAGGACATCAAGAAAAATGGCTGCAACGCGCTCTGCGTGTACCTCGGCAACTTTGGCCCCGAGATTTCCGAGACGCTGCTGGCAAAGCATTTTGACGGTCCCGCGATGTTCATTGCGGCTGCGGAAGAGAGTCAGGGAGACCTGATGGACGGCCGCGGCGACGCATACTGCGGAATGCTGAACGCAAGCTATAACCTGAAGCTGCGCGGCGTAAAGGCGTACATCCCCGAGTATCCCGTGGGAACCGCCGCAGAGTGCGCGGACATGATCAATGAGTTCGTTCCCATCGCAAGGGCTATCGTCGGCCTGCATGACCTGAAGATCATTTCCTTCGGCCCCAGACCGCTGAATTTCCTGGCCTGCAACGCGCCCATCCAGCAGCTCTACAATCTGGGCGTTGAGATCGAGGAAAATTCCGAGCTGGATCTGTTTGAATCCTTCAACAAGCATGCGGGAGATGAGAGGATCCCTGCGAAGATTAAGGAAATGGAAGAGGAACTGGGATCCGGCAATAGGAAGCCGGAGGTTCTTCCCAAGCTGGCTCAGTATGAGCTGACCCTTCTTGACTGGGTGGAGGCTCACAAGGGCTACCGCAAGTATGTGGCCATTGCCGGCAAGTGCTGGCCCGCGTTCCAGACGCAGTTCGGATTTGTGCCCTGCTATGTAAACAGCCGCCTGACCGGTATGGGGATTCCCGTATCCTGCGAAGTTGACATTTACGGCTGCCTGAGCGAGTTTATCGGAACCTGTGTCAGCAAGGATGCGGTTACTCTGCTGGATATCAATAACTCCGTTCCCGCGGATATGTATGAAGAGTCCATCAAGGGCAAATTCAACTATACCCATAAGGATACCTTCATGGGCTTTCACTGCGGCAACACCTGCTCCAGAAAGCTTGCGGCCTGCAGCATGAAGTACCAGAAGATCATGGCGAGAAATCTGCCGGTGGAAGTGACCAACGGTACGCTGGAGGGCGACATCGCACCTGGAGATATCACCTTCTACCGTCTGCAGTCCACTGCTGACTGCAAGCTGCGCGCTTACATAGCAGAGGGCGAGGTTCTGCCTGTTGCATCCAAGTCTTTCGGCAGCATCGGTGTGTTTGCAATCCCTGAGATGGGACGTTTCTACCGTCATGTGCTGATCGAGAAGAATTATCCTCACCACGGTGCAGTGGCGTTCGGCCATTTCGGAAAAGCTCTGTACGAGGTGTTTAAGTATGTCGGCGTTCCCATTGAGGACCTGAATTACAATCAGCCTAAGAGCCTGCCTTATCCTACGGAGAATCCGTTCGCGTAAGAGACAGCATAAGAAGAGAAAGAAGGGCCGTCCCCGGGAGATCCGGAGGACGGCTCTTTTGTGCGCCGGTCGCGATGGTGGAAAAAATTGCGCCTGCCTATTGATAAAACGGAAAAGAAACGTTAAAATGAGTATCAGTCAATGAGGATGCGTACCAGAACCGCTGCCGGCATGGAGCGTGTACGAGATCAAAGATTTCCGGGAGGAACGCCATGAATATGTCTGTATCTTCCATTGTGAGCAAAGACGGAAAACGGGAGATATATGTCCTTTTTACGGAAGGGGAACGGAACGCGGAGGGAAGGCTTTCCGACTATAAGATGATAAGCAGCAGGGGATTTACCCGGGAGGAAAATGACATGCTGGAAGCTTATATGCGCAGGGAGAAGGACAGAATCCTGCAGATGGCGAAGAGCGTGAACGTGATGGATGCCTTCCTGAACGGGTAAGAGCGGGGGATTTTGATTTGGCCGGCGTGATTTTGCAGGGAGGAAAGGAGGCGCTTCTGTGACAAAAAATATGACGGAAGGATCGCCCATGAAGCTGATCCTGGGATTTTCCGTACCGCTTTTGTTCGGGTTTCTTTTTCAGCAGTTCTACAGTCTGGTTGACACCCTGATCGTAGGGCGTTTTCTTGGGAAAGAGTGCCTTGCAGCAGTAGGGGACACGAGTTCCATTAATTTTCTGATCATTGGCTTCTGTATGGGCGTGTGCAGCGGTTTTTCCATTCCGGTTTCCCACAAGTTTGGTGCGGGGGATCATCCGGGACTTCGCCGTTATGTTGCGAACTGCATCTGGCTGGCGTCGGCCTTTGCGGTGGTGATGACAATAATCACTGCCTGTCTCTGCCGCCAGATCCTGATCTGGATGCGCACACCGGAAAATATTATCGACAGGTCATACGCCTACATATGGGTCATTTTTCTTGGGATCCCGGTGACGTTTCTTTACAACATGACTTCCGGTGTGATTCGTGCTCTGGGGGACAGCAAAACACCTGTTATATTTTTGGTCATGTCCTCTTTTCTGAATATAGGACTGGATCTGTTCTTTATTCTGAATCTCGAGATGGGAGTGAGAGGAGCGGCGCTTGCCACCGTGATTTCACAGGGAGTATCGGGAATCTGCTGCCTGTTATTTATTGTGAAAAAGTTTGAGATCCTGCATATCCGGAAAGGGGAGTGGGCGCCGGACGGACATAAGATGAGAGTCCTGTGCGGCATGGGAGTGCCTATGGGGCTGCAGTATTCCGTTACCGCCATCGGAAGCGTCATCCTGCAGAGTGCAACCAATACGCTGGGTTCCGATGCGGTTGCGGCGGTGACTGCATCCGGAAAGATCGGCGGCTTCCTGGCGTGTCCCTTTGACGCCATGGGGTCAACCATGGCGACCTACGGCGGGCAGAATGCCGGGGCCGGAAGGCTGGACCGGATCAGCAGAGGGCTGAAATCCTGTATTCTTCTGGGGGCGGGGTATTCTGTGATTGCACTGTGTATCAGCGTATTTCTGGGAAGGCCCCTGGCCTCTCTTTTTCTGGACGCATCTGAGGCGGCCATAATAAATAACGTGCGGATGTTTATGATCGTCAATACATGCTTTTATTTTCCGCTGGCGCTTGTAAATATCATACGTTTTTTAATTCAGGGTATGGGTTTCCCGACCTTTGCCATACTTGCCGGTGTGTTCGAGATGGCGGCGAGAGCTTTGGCAGGCTTTGTTCTGGTCCCGGCCTTTGGGTTTACAGGCGTTATGTTTGGAAGCCCCGCCGCATGGGTCTTCGCGGACGCTTTTCTGATCCCGGCATACTTTTATGTTTTCAGAAAGCTCTCCCGGAAGGTAAAAGGAAACGCAGAATAAATTACATGTGATATTAAAATTATATAGCATTGTATAGCAGTTGTATGCAAGATAGATCATCTGGCGGGCGGTTCATAAAACGCCTGCCCACAGAAAGGCGGGACAGAAATGTACGATCTGAAAACGACTATGGACGGGATCATCCGGAATGAGGTGGAAAGAGGCTGGGTAAAAGGCGCCAGCGCGCTGCTGCTTCACAAGGGAAAGGAGCTGTACTTCAATGCGTTTGGCATGGCCGACGAAGCCAGGCATATTCCCATGAAGCGTGACACCATCATTCATCTGTACTCCATGTCAAAACCGATTACGGCTGCGGCGGTAATGATCCTTGCGGAACGGGGGGAGATCGACCTATGGGATCCTGTGTCGAAATATCTGCCCTGTTTTGCGGGCCAGAAGGTATGGAGCGACGAAAAGGGGGAGATTCCCGCAGACAGAGAACCCACGCTTTATGACCTGTTGAACATGACGTCGGGCATTCCCTATCCCGACGGGTCTACGGAACCGGGGCGGCGCATGGAAAAGGTTGTGAAGGAATTGGTAGCCCGCAGGGAGCGGGGAGAGCGTGTGGATACGCAGGAATATATGCGGGGAATCGCTTCCGTTCCTCTGTGTTATCAGCCCGGCGGCCCCTGGATGTACGGCTTCTCGGCGGATGTCCTGGGCGGAGTCGTGGAGGCAGTGTCCGGCAGGACCTTCGGCCGGTTTTTGAGGGAGGAGCTTTTTGAGCCTCTGGAAATGCCGGATACGGGATTTTTTGTACCGAAGGAGAAGCAGGGAAGGTTCGCCCAGCATTATGAACCTGCGGAGGACGGCAGCCTGATTCCTCATCAGGGCAGTCATCTGGGAGAATACTACGGAGAGGACGTGGCCTTTGAATCCGGCGGTGCGGGAATGGTGTCCACCCTGGACGATTACGCCCATTTCGGCACGATGATGGTAAGCGGAGGCGCTTATAAGGGGCGTCAGATTCTGGGGCGGAAAACGGTGGATTTCATGACAAAGAACCGGCTGAGCGCCGAGCAGAAGGCGGCTTACCACTGGGACAGCAACAGCGGATGCGGATACGGATGCCTGATGCGCGTTCTGGAGGACCAGGGGACGGCAGGAACCATTGGCTCGCAGGGAGAATTCGGCTGGGACGGCTGGACGGGAAACTATGTTACCATGGATCCCACGGAAGAATTTGTCCTTTTATACTTTATTCAGCGTTGCGGCGCAGGAACCACCCCGGCGGTGCGAAGGCTGCGCATGGCGGCTTACGGCGCGCTGAAGAGTAATACAAAATAGGCAGTTTTGGAGGAATCAATCGTCCTCCGAGTCTGTCTCTGCGGCAACGGCGGCGGTTACGGACGCAACGACAGCGATCACGACGGCAATTATAATTACCAGCAGTCCGCCGGCTAAAAGAAGGAACATTTCCATATCATATACCTCGCCTGAAAAATTGTACTGTAAACAGAGTATACCACTTTAAGAGACAAACCACAAGGAGATTTGCACATGGAATTTTATGAATCGGATCCTAAGAAGAATAATCCGTTTTGGGATTCTTCGCTGACTGTGGAGGAAAGGCTTGACTGGCTTTTGTCGGAGATGACCATGGAAGAAAAGCTTAAGTGTCTTGCCTCCAGTGTGCCTGCTCTGGAGCGGTTTGGCATCCCGGAGACGGGTGTGGGCGGGGAAGCGGCTCATGGGATACAGGCCAGAAACGATTTCCTTGGACCAGGAAAGGCAGATCTTACCACATCATTTGTGCAGCCTATAGGGATGAGCGCCACATGGGATCCGGAGCTGATCCGGCGGGCCGGTGAGGTGACGGGGAAGGAGGCGAGGGTGCTGAGCCGCCGTCATCAGGGCAGAGGGCTGAGCCGCTGGGCGCCTACGGTGGATCTGGAGCGGGATCCGAGATGGGGAAGAACGGAGGAAGGGTACGGAGAGGATCCGTTTCTGACGGGAGAGATGGCGTCCGCCTATGTGCTGGGAATGCAGGGAGAAGATCCGCGGTATCTCCGGGTGGCGGCCACGCTTAAACACTTTTACGCAAATAACACGGAGGCCGGGCGCGTCTGGAAAAGCGCGTCCGTTGATCCCCGCAACAAATACGAACTGTATCTGGAACCCTTCCGGCGCGTCATTGAAAAGGGAAAAGCGGAAGCTGTCATGACGGCGTATAATAAAATCAACGGAACGCCCTGCATTCTCAATCCCGAAGTCCTTACGATTCTGAAGGAAAAATATGGGCTGAGGCACGCTGTCAGCGACGGCGGCGCCATGGAGCTTGTGGTGACCCGTCAGCATTATTACGGTACGCATGCAGAAACGCTGGCTGCAGCGCTGAAGGCGGGCGTGGATGCCATGTCCGACAATTCCGCGCTTGTGGCCCGGGCAGCGAAGGAAGCATGGGAGCTGGGGCTTGTAACACAGGAGGAAATCGACGGGGCGATTCGGAATATGTTTGGAACAAAGCTGCGTCTCGGCCTCTTTGATGCGCCGGGACAAAATCCCTTTGACCGGGTGACGGAGGATGATCTTGTCTCTGAAGAGAACAGGGCGGTCTGCAGACAGGTGTCAAGGGAAGCGGTGGTGCTTTTGAAAAATGACGGCATTCTTCCGCTGCCGGAAGATATGCGGCAGGATTCCCTGGCTTTGGCGGGGCCGCTGGCGGATGTCTGGTATCAGGACTGGTACGGCGGAGAGCCGCCCTTTAAAACCACACTGCGCGAAGGCATGGCTGAAATCCTGGGGAACGCGCCTGAGACCGCGGACGGATGGGACAGGATTGTGTTCCGGGCAGGAGACAAGGGACTGGCGGTGGGACCGGAAGAGGAGCTGATTCTGTCTGATGCTCCGGATTCATTTGTCAGGGAGGACTGGGGGGATGGCGTCTTTGTGTTCCGCTGTCTGCGGACCGGAAAATATCTGAGCACCCGGCTTTTCCCGGGGGACGGCGCAGAAGGGCCGAAGGCAGAGAAGATCCGGGCGGACAGAGACAGTGTCTTTGACTGGTTCGTAAAGGAAATCTTTCACGTTCTGGAGCATGGGGACGGCAGCGTGAGCCTCACGGATCGCTTTGACGATCCGTTACAGATCCGGGACGGTGTCCTCTGGGCGGTTTCCGAGGGGGAGCCGGCCAGATTCGTGGTGGAAACAGTGGAATCCGGCGTGGAAACCGTCCGGAGGCTGGCAGAGAAAAAGCGTACGGTAATTCTGGCTCTGGGCTGTAATCCCATGCTTACCGCAAAGGAAGAGGTGGATCGCTCCACCATTGCGCTGCCGCCTGCACAGGAAGCGCTTCTGGAAGCGGTGGCGGACAGCGGGGCACAGCTTATTACAGTCCTGTTTTCCAACTATCCCTACGCCGTTGGGACGGTACAGAAAAGGGCCAATGCCGTTTTGTGGAGTGCCACGGGGGCACAGGACATGGGAAGCGCTATGGCGGAGACGCTTTTTGGAAAGAATGCTCCGGCGGGACGGCTGAACCTGACATGGTACAGGGACGACAGCCAGCTTCCGGACATTGACGATTACGACATGATAAAGAACGGGCGCACTTATCGGTACTTTCCTGGACAGGCGCTGTATCCGTTCGGTTACGGTCTCACTTATACCGATTTTGCATATTCTGATCTGTCTGTAGCCATGGAAGAAAAAAACAGCCTCCGGGTGGTGTTTTCTGTGACCAATACCGGCTCGGTGACAAGTGATGAGGTGGCACAGGTATACGGGATCGCGCCGCCGTCCCGGGTGAAAAAGCCGCTTCGGCAGCTTCTGGGATTTCAAAGGCTGAAGGAGGTAAGACCCGGCGAGACAAGAAGGGTGGAGCTGACTGTGTGCACGGAGGAGTTTCGTTTTTATGATGCCATAAGCGGTTCCCTTATGGTGGAAGAGGGAGATTACACTGTATTTGCGGGTCCGTCCAGCGCGGACCGCAGACTGGCGGAAACGGTACATATTCCCGGAAAAAAGACGGGATTTCGGAGACTGACGGACAGGATTGCGGCAGACCGTTACGACGATTATGAGAACATTGTCCTGACGGAAGGACATTTTGGCTTCTGCGCCGCCGCTGTGGCGGATCTTGGGAGGGATGGGTTCCTTTTTTACCGGGACTGTCTGCTGGGCGAAAATCCTGTGGCTGTCAGCCTGTATCTGATGTGCCGTCAGGGCGGCGGTGTGGAAGTGCTGGTTGACGGTATTCCTGCGGCGTCCTGGCAGGGGGATACCGGCAGCTACCTTCAGGCACCGCCGCAGGAGGCGGACAACCGCGGGAGACGGGAGGCCGTAGAGCGCAGAAAAACCTGGAAGACGGTATTTGCGGACGTGCGGCTTGCTCTTCCCGGTCGTATGCCGGGGGAAGACGGAGGGAAAAATACTGCGCCGTGCACGTTTACCCTGCGCCTTTGGGGAGATGTGCAGCTTTGTTGTTTCCGAATCGTGACGGAGGAAAAATAAAATTTTTTAGAAAACCCAGAAAAAATATTTTTTCTGTATTGACAAATACAGTCTTTCGGTGTAGATTAAATATCACTTAGCGGCGCTTAAGTCTAAGTGTCTTTTTCGTCATTTTATTTCCGGCTGTTTCAGCCGACGTTACCGTTTTACTGATCTGAAAATCTGACTAGGGTTTTGTGGGACGCATGTGCACTGTGTCTGTCCGGAACCGAAAAGGAGGGATGAAAAACATTTATACACAACAGAATGCCGCCGGGACAGATCTGCTGCAGGCGCTTGTGGACGATTATACCACACAGAAGCAGCAGTCATTGATGCAGATGCGGAAGGGGCAGATCACCAGGGAAGCCTTTCTGGCTGAGGCGGCAGGCCACATAGCCACATATTACCCGTCGTCCAAAGAAATGCAGAAAAAACTGCTGGAGGATTTTGAACGATACATTTTCGGCTATTCCCGGCTGTCGGAGCTGATCGATGACAGAAGTGTTTCCGATATCAGGGTGGTGAGCTATGACAATATCCGCATTAAAAGAAGGGGACGGCGGATGGCTGCGGACGTGGCCTTTGCCTCCCCCAAGGAATACAGGCAGTTTATCGACTATATTGCCACGAGAAATCAGGTCAATATCTCCAATCTGAACGCAATTCAAAGATTTACGGACAATGAGAGCCATCCGGATTTTATTCTGCGGTTTACGATTTCCATGCCCCTGGTCAACACATACAGCGAACCGTATCTTTGTATCAGAAAAGTTCCCAAAACTTTTCCACAGCTCACAGATCTGATCGAACAGGAAATGCTTGACCGCGACACGGCGGAGCTTTTGGTACGGCGTTTCCGGCAGGGCTCCACCCTGATCTGCGGCGGAAATTCTTCCGGAAAAACAACCCTGTTAAATGCGTTGAAAGAGACGCTTCCAGACGATGTAGCTGTGCTGGTGGCCCAGCAGGCAGATGAACTCACTACCAGATTCCACCCGGATATGATGTTTCTGCATTCGCTGCCAGGCACCGGTGAACAGCAGGTCAGTTATGATCTGGAGCATATCAGCATTGCGGGTCTGACGATGGATGTGGATTTCTTTATCATTGGAGAAGTAAAAGGTGCGGAGGCATTATACCTTTTAAACGCTGCATACACGGGGCAGCTGTGTGCCGCCACCATACATGCGCCCTCTGCAGACCGGGCGCCGGACAAGCTGGTGGATTACGCCATGTACGAAAGCCGGTATTCCAGAGATGAGCTGATGAAAATGATGGATTGTTTTCAGACGCTGATCTTTATGGAGCATTATAAGGTGAAGGAAATTTTTGCCTGCAGAGGCTGGGATCCACAGAAGAGAGACCTGATCTATGAAAAAATTTTTTAAAACAGCCGGACAGGCGGAAGGGATGGTTACTTGAAAACAATAGTTTATCTGATCTTGTTTTTACTTCTTTGCTGTGGATTCAGCCTTCTGTTTCAGCAGGCTGGTATTCTGCGGCAGCTTACGGAACTGGTGCAAAGGACGGCGGCCGATCTAAACGCCGCGTCCAGGCAGAGAACCCTGGAAGGGAGAAAGCAGCTTCTAAAACTGCAGCAAAAGCATTCGGTTTTGTTCTCTCTGGAGCGGCAGCTTCAGTACAGCGGTCTGAAGCTTCGCTTTCCCGGCCTGACTGTGGAATGGTGGATTGCGGGAAACGCAGTTCTTGGGGCAGGAATCTTTCTGGTTGTCCTGCTGTTTCTGGGCTTATGGCCGGCTGCAGGCGCCGTTCTCTTTTTGGCGTCGGCGGAGGGGCTGGTTCTCAGAATTTTAAGGTCCAGAAATCTGCGGCGGGTAAACGGAAGTCTGATGAAACTGCTGGACTTTCTGGGCAATTACAGTGTGACGGCAGCGGAGGCGGCCAGTGTTTTCGGCCAGGTGAGCAGGTATATGGACGAACCGCTCTGCAGCGCGCTGGACGCCTGCTGCAGTGAGGCGCGGACCACAGGGGATGTGGGGCTTGCCCTGCTTTCCATGGCGGAAAAAATTGAACATCCGAAATTTAAGGAGCTGGCAAGAAACATGGAGATCAGTATCCGGCACTGTGCGGATTTTTCTGCTCTCGTAAAAAGCAGCCGCAGGAGCCTGCGGGAATATCTCCGGATTTCTCAGGAAAGGCGGGGGATTCTGCGGGAGGCCCTGGTAAATATGGCGCTGCTTTTGGGAATGTCGGCGGCAGTGTTGGCCGCCGTGGGTTCCCTGACGGGAATTTCTTTGGGAGATCTGCTTACAAAGACGCTGCCGGGAAAGATCGGGATTGCTGTTCTTGCCGGAATTTTCGGGATGTTTGCCGGCCAGCTGTACCGTGCACAGTCGTAAGAAGATTCCGATCAGGAAGGAGAACGTGTTTGGACAGAACAAAAATCTGGTTTTTTCTGAGGACGATGCCCGCTGTCACAGCGGCGCTGACTCTGGCGCTGTTTGCTTCGCTGTGCAGGGAATATCATCCGGAGCAAATAATACTGACCACATGGAAAGAAATTGCGGGATTTGTAAAGAAAAAGGAACGGGGCAGCAGCTGGTATCGAAATTCGCAGCAGTGGCTGTCAAAAAACGGCGCGGTTTTTCACTATGGGAAATGGGTGGAACCTGGCAGATATCTGGCCCTGCGAATCGTGCTGGCCCTTTCGGGGCTGGCGGCGGCAGGCAGCGTAAGCCCCATGGTGGGAGCGGCAGCGGCGGGAGTTCTCTTTTTCCTGCCGGGCTGGCTTCTCCTGTATTTAAACGGCAGAGATAACGAGCGGCTCCTGCCGGAACTGAAGCTGGTATACCATGCTCTGGAGATTCAGATCAGGGCAGGAGTGTATTTGACGGATGCTTTGGCGGAGTGTTACGGCAGTGTACAGGAAAAGAGACTGCGGGAAGCGCTCCTCGATCTGGCGGGTGACATTGTCATGAAAGCGGATATTTACGACGCTCTGGAGCGTTTTCAGGGCAAATTTGACAACCGTTATATAGACGCGCTCTGCATCATAGTCCTTCAGGCGCTGGAGTCCGGACAGGCTCTGGAACTGCTGGGAGATATCGGCGAACAGGTGAAAGACATGGAAGGTACTGTCTTGGAACGAAGGAAAGCGGCGCTGGACAGAAGGATCACCTTTTACCAGCTGGGTGTGCTGGCGGTGGTGCTGGGACTTGCACTGTATGCCTGCGTCACATACATGTTTGGAGCGGCTGCAGGATTCTGAAACGGCTTTCTTTTAAAGATTAAAGAGGTGCCGGACATGGCGGAAAAAATAAAAATTTCAGAAGGAGAAAAAACATGAGAAAGTATTTGCGGGAGAAACTTGAAAACGGAAAAACCGCTTGGAACAGACGGAAAATGGAAGTGGAAAAGGACGGCGGCGAGTGCGGGGGATTCCGCAGGCTGCTGCGCAGGGGAATGGAGACGGAGCCGGGAATTGATGGAATCCTTGTCACGGTGGGACTTTGCATTATCGCTCTGCTGCTCTGCGTGGTCATGAAAGACAGCCTGCAGAAATTTATTGAGACTTTGGTCACAGCCATGACCACAGAAGCACAGAAGATCCTGACAGGAGTGTCAGAATGAAGCGGGAGAGGGGAAACGTTGGGGACATGATAGCGGCAGGACTTTGTATGCTGGCTATGACTGTAGTCATGCTTGTTTATATGAAAAACGCAGGACTTGTGAACAAAAAAGCGGCGGTGGACCAGGTGGCCAGAAAATATATTCTGCGGATGGAGACCGCAGGCCGCCTGACGGAATCGGATCGGACTGCCCTTCTGCAGGAGCTGAACAGTCTGGGGCTGACAGCGCCGGAGCTGACGGGTACTACCGTGGAGCAGGTGGGATACGGCCAGCCCATTGTGCTGAACATCCGGGGGAAATTGGAGGACGGATATGAGATTGAGGAGAAGAGGGTTTCCACGGCCAAGCACTGAGAGCGGGCAGATAGGATGGATAGCAGGGCTGTTTTTCACACTGTTTCTGGGGATCTTTCTGTGCGCGATGCTTCAGATGGATATTTACAGAAGCTCTTCGCAGTATCTGGAGGACGCTCTGGCCCTTTCCAATCTGGCGTCTGCAGTAGTGGATGTAGAGGAATATGGCATTTCCCACAGGCTTGCGATCACAGATCCCGTGCAGGCATATGTCAGGTATCGGAAGGCTGTGAAAGAGAATCTGAATCTGGATGATCTGTGGGAGTGTAGAGGAAACGGAGTGATAGGAGGACCGGTGAGAATCGTGAATTATACGGTCTATAACGTCAGCGGAAACGATGTGGAAATCAGCAGCTTTGACGAAAACGGGCTGATGAGCCGATGGCGGGAACAGCTGGGCGAAGTGTCCGCGCCGGACGGAACAAGGATTGAATCCACGGGCGTATACAGCGAAATCTCCTATGTGCAGAAGGGTTTTCCCGGCGTCGAGGTCGAGGCGCGCAAGGGAAAACTGGCGGACATTGTGACAAACGCCACATCCGCAAATGAAAAATAGTCTGACGGAAAGCAGACAGAGAGGAGTCCGGATGAAACAGGAGAAAAGGATAACAGACAGGATGGGAGAACGGAGAAAACGAAAAACGGGCGGCATTATAGCGGCGCTGGTGGCTTCTGCCGCGGTCTTTGCGGTTATGGTCCAGATGGAGAAGAGCATACTGGACGGGTATGAGAAGAAGACGGTTTTTATGGCCGCGTCTAAGATACCGGAGGGTCAGCTGATCACGGAAGACAATTATATGCAATATTTCAGGGAACAGCAGGTGGACGCGGGCTGTGTCCCGGGGACCGCTCTGAACTCGCCGGATCAGGCGGCCGGTCTGGTAGCTGTCTATGACATAGAAGAGGGAGTGGTGCTCACGGAAGGAATGTTCCGGAAACTGAACCTGATCCTGGCCGAACTGGAGAAGCCGGTTGTGGCGGGATTTAAGGCAGACGATATCTACCAGCTGGCAGGCGGTGTTCTCCGGGCGGGAGATCGGATAAATATTTATTCCATCCGGGAGGAATCGGCCGGGCTGGTATGGGGGAATGTATATGTGCAGCAGGTGTTTGATGCGTCCGGTAACGCCATTCCCAATGCGGATCGTTCCACCGCGGCCCAGCGTGTAAACGTATATCTGGAGGAATCGGATGCGGCGGATTTTTATTCTTCTCTTGCAGGAGGTTCCCTGCGGGTGGTGAAGCTTCTGGAATAGAGAAGGCAAAGGAGGAAGCGGATTGAAAAAACTTCAAAATATCATTTGGATTCTGCTGTTTGGAATGCTGTTTCTTGCGGAGCCGCTGCAGGCGGATGCCGAGGAAAGACGGACGATTTACAACAGCCCTTTTGTCAGCTTCAGCCCGGATCAGAAGGGCTGGACTACCAATGCAGGCGATACGGACTGTGAGTGGTACAGTTTGGACAGCACGGTGGAGACAGGGATACATTCCTCCCTGCGGGCACCGATGGAGGGAGAGCATTTTTACAGCTATGCAAGATGGGATACGGTTCCCGTAGGGAAATGGGTGGTAAGCCACCGGCCGGCAACATGTATTCACGGAAACTGTGACATTGAAAATTACCTTGGTCTGAATTATGGGACACAAAAGTGCGGGAGAGCCTATTACTCGGGATGGTTTGCCTATTGTGCGGACTGCGGGGGAAGGCTTATGAGTATGCTGGTCTATATGAGCAGGGAGGCTGCGGAAACCATCCACTATCTGGATCTAAAAAGCGATATGATTTATTATTATCTTTGTCCCTGGTGCAGGAATGTGGAACAGGGGACGCCTATAGGAGCCCATTCCTGCAAGGCCATCTCCGCAAACAGGTACAAGGTTGTGTATGATCCGAACACGACGGAAAACTATGGGGGATTCATGGCTCCAAGCTGGCATATGTACAATGATGCGTCGGAGTACAACGGAACGGCGGTAACACCTGTCAGGAATCTGACGCGGAATGGGTACAGCCGTATCGGGTATGAATTCGCGGGATGGAACACAAAGCCGGACGGAACCGGGGAAGGCTACGGGGATGGGGCAAAAATCCGGAATCTGGCGTCCGGGGAAGGGGAAACAGTGATATTGTATGCCCAGTGGCGGCCTTCACACAGCGCGCTCTGTATCGATCCCGGCGAAGGACGCTATCAGGGAAATGCAGAAGCGGCGGTGGTCTGGGGAGATTACGGGAGCAGCATCACGTTGGATCCGGGGGCTGTCACAGCTCCCGCGGGACATAAAGTGATGTTTGATGTCAATGGCGGGGAGGACATGGCGCCTCTGACCGGCAGGATGCATTTTACGGAATGGGCTTCGCAGCAGCCCTTTTACGGGACATTACGGGGAAGCACTTATCAATTCACGGCAAAGGATGGAAATGTAGACACTGTCACTGCCTGTTATGAAGCGGATCCGGTTATTCTGCCGGAACCGGCAAGGGAAGGATATTCCTTCGGCGGCTGGTACTATGACAGGACATTCGGATATGCGGCGGGAGGTCCCGGGGATGAGATTGTACCCCGGCAGGATATGACGCTGTATGCCCAGTGGGTAGAGCTGGTTTTGACCTCCGAAGAGAATTATGAGAAAAACGGCGGGGCCGGAGCGGTGGATCTGCGCTGGAAGCAGTCTGACGGCAAGGACAAGACATATCTGATCTATCAGAGTCCTGACGGAGAAAATTGGGTAAGGGTAAGGGAGACCGGAGATGTGGGAGACAGCGCCGTGGTGGATTCTGCCTTTTGGAATGAAGGGGTGAAACGGCAGTTTACGGTTCCGGCAACGGGGCGGTATACGCTGACAGCCAGAGGAGCTCAGGGAGGTGACTGCGGGGTCAGGCGCGGCGGCCAGGGAGGAAGCGTAAGCGGGGATTTCTGGCTTTCCAGGGGTGAGATCCTTACGGTTTCGGTGGGAGGACGCAGCGGTTATAACGGCGGAGGAGCCGCAACCCATTACGGGAACGGCGGCGGATGCACCTCAATCTCCAGCGACAGAAAAGGGATGCTGTTGACGGCAGGCGGCGGGGGAGGCGCTTCTATAATGGAAAACGGCGGTATTGGAGGAAGCGGGGCCGGCCTGATAAAGGGAAGCACAGGTCAGAGCGGTATGGCGGGCGGCGGCGGAGGCTTTCAGGGAGGCGCGGCGGGCGAATATATAACGCACCACCACGATCAGCAGTCTTCCTGTTACCACGGTCACACAGGAAATCCTGAGACCGGAGGAGGCTGTTATGGAACCAGGGTCACAAAACGGACGGAGAAGGTCTGCGAGCCGGCAAGGGTGTACTGGGGGACAAGTACATGGCTGCATAACGTGGGCTGCGGCGGTACTTTGAGCCATTCCCACTATACCTTCTGCGGCAGCAACGGCTGTCATGAAGAGCACGGAGGAATCTTTGTACTGAACTGTACCGTCTGCGGAGATCTTCCCGTACAGGGAAATATTCCGGGAAGCCATACATTTTGGGAGGTGACGGAGGAATATGCCCTTGACTGCGGTCTGGAAGAAAGGTATTACTGCGGATATGCCGACGGGCAGGTCATAAGCTCAAAACCAGGCTGCGGAGGCAGCAGCTATGTCAATACCGAATATGCCATGACGTATGAGATGCAGGCAGGCGTCAATGCGGGTGACGGCAGCGCGTCCGTCCTGGCCAGGACGGTGGGATTTGTGGAAGAACTGAATCTGTCCGGCGTTGCCGCTCCTGACCTTGCGCCTCCGGACAGAATATCTCAGGACGTTGAGATCAGCGCGTCGGGCGGCGGCAGGGTGGCAGTAACGTGGAAGGAGCCCGGAGACAACGGAACGACGTATTTCCACCGGGTGGAATCCTGTCTGCGTCAGACAGCAGGTTTGTTGTGCAGCTCCAACATTACCGCTGACACACTGGTTTCAGGGGTAAAGGGATATTATTACCTGGCGGACGATGAGCCGTTTACGGAAGTCACTGCCGCAAATGGCATTTATACCCGGGACTGCTGCGGCTTTCTGGAGCTTACGGAGGAAAAAACATTAAAGTATCTTCATGCGGCTGCTGTGGACAGAGCCGGAAATCTCAGCAAAACCACACATATCGCCGTAAACGGAAAAGGCGGTGGCGTAGCATGGCCGCTGTATACGGCGCCCATAGAGATGGAGCCCGGAGAGACGGTATATGAATCTCAAAAAGGGGTCTGGTATGTGAAAAGCGACGGCGAGACGCCGTTTACCCTGCGCTACAGGGCTTATATGGAAGGTCAGGCGTCTTTGGATTATCAGCCCAACTATATCATTTTTGAAACCGCCGCAGGGGAAGAAACCGCCGGGAATATTATCTTCCTGCCGTCACAACCCATTACGGAGGGCAATGTCAGGGTGGCGGCGGAGGAACTGGCCTATTCTCAGCAGGGGCGTCCGCCTCTGGAACTGTACCCGTATTCCGCTGTCGTCCGTTCCAGTGCAAATAGGGAGCTTTGCGCGGTACAGAAATTTCTGGCCGGACCGGAACTGTCGGGGATTGAAATAGATCTCTTCCCGGCTGTGGGAGCGGACAGGGACGGCGAGATCGTTTTTTCCCATCGTCAGAGGGACCGGGAAAACGGCATCACGGTGATCGGAGATGCGGAAGCGCCGGTGATCACCGGAATGGAAGCTTTAAACGGTGCAGAACTGCTGGACAAAAGAAACGGCAGCCTGACGCTGATGGTCCGCGCCGTGGATACATTAAGCGGCCTGCGGGAGTTTTATGTGGTCATTGCAAATCGGGACAATGCCATTGAAAAGACTTATAAGCCGGACGAATCCGGCTGTATCGTTATAGATATCACAGAAGACGATCCCATATTCAGCGGTGATTTTACGGTGACCGCACACGCTGTGGACAATGTAGGAAATATTGCGGAGGCGGCCTGCGGTACAACAGAATTTGCGCTGGAGGCCAGCGTGAAAAGAATCCTGGAACCCCAGGAACCTTTGTTTAAAAACGGAGAAAGCGGGATCCTCAGGTTTTCGGTCTGGGGGTATGCCGACCGCGTGGAGGTGGAGTTTCCGGAGGAAATGACGAAAGAACATCCGGACCTGAACAAAACCTTTGTCTATACGGATTCACCAATGTATTTGGAAGAGGAACAGGTGCAGTTTATGATTCCTTTGGATGTTGCGCCGAATCAGACCTATACGATCACAGTGCGGGCGTACAAGGACGGAAAAAAGCTGGAGGAGCATCCGGCGGTAGGGGTTGTGCAGGTGGAAGGGACGGTGCTGGATGAATTCCGCACCAGGCTGAGATGACGGCGGTGATCCTGGGAACCGTGGCAGCAGGGCTATATGTGATAGAAAAGCTGGACCGGAAAATGGAGACGGCCCGGAAGATGAAGCGGATGCTTTTACAGGCGGGGCTGGCCTGCGACGGGCTGCTCTGGTGGATCTTCGGGCCGGGCCGGTTCGGAGGGCGGCTGCTTTTGGCATTTGTCATGGGATGTCTGCTGCTGGGGTGTGTCACGGATATCCTGACCTGTCAGGTATATAATTTTGTATGGTGGCTGGGAGCGGCCCCATCGGCGGTGCTGCTGTGGGGGCGTCTGTGGACCGTCGGAGGCAGGGCCGGTGCGGAAATACTTGCGCAGCTGGCAGTGTTCTGGTTTATTCAGATGGTGCTGTTTTCAAAACTGTACGGGAAGGCGGATTGTTATGGGTTTTGTGTATGCGCGGCGGCAGAGGCGGGCATCGGAATGGGTCTGCTGCAGATGACATTGCACATGGCGTTGGCATTTTGTCTGCTTTTGCCGGTGCAGTGTATCAAAAGAAACATTATAAAAGGAGGGAAGCTGAGAAGGCCCGTCCCTTTTCTTCCGTACCTTACAGCGGGCTTCTGTATGCTTTTGATTATTTTTAAAATCTGCGGCGAAACGGTTGTGCCGCAACTCTGATTCTGGTATGATAATGTTTGTTAAGTCACGCCCGTTGGCGAAAGGCAGGTGTTTTTTTGATCACGATCTCGCTGTGTATGATAGTAAAAAATGAAGAACATGTTCTGGCAAGATGTCTTGACAGTATAGCGGATCTCATGGATGAGATCATTATTGTAGACACAGGCTCCACGGACCACACCAAAGAGATCGCTGCCCGGTACACGGACAGGGTTTTTGATTTTGAGTGGATTGACGATTTCAGCGCCGCCAGAAATTTTGCGTTTTCCAAGGCAACGAAGGAGTATATTTATTCCGCGGATGCGGACGAGGTTCTGGACGCGGAGAACAGGGAGCGCTTCCGGGTTTTAAAGGAGACGCTGCTTCCCCAGATTGAGATCGTGCAGATGAAGTATGCGAATCAGCTTCAGTTTCGGACGGTCTATAACTATGATGAAGAGTACCGCCCCAAGCTGTTTAAAAGGCTGCGGGAGTTTGTGTGGGAATCGCCCATCCATGAGACAGTGCGTTTAACCCCGGTGGTATTTGACAGCGATATCTCCATTCGGCATCTGGCGCAGGAAAGCCATGCCGGGCGGGATCTTGCGAGCTTTGAAAGGCATTGGCAGGCAGGCTACAGGCTGCCGAAGCGGCTTCACAATCTCTATGCCCGCGAGCTCATGATGGCCGGTGACAAGGAGGATTTTGCCCGGGCCGCCGTCTTTTTCCGGGCGTCTGCGGAGGAGGCCGGCCGGGATAAGGAAGAGATCGCGGAGGCCTGCTGTGTGGCGGCGAGAGCGGCAAGGCTGGCGGGAGACGTGGTGGAATTTTTTAAATATGCGTCCAGGGTGATCGCGGAGGAAGCCTGCTCGGAAATCTGTTTTGAGATGGGCCGGTTCTATGAGGAAACCGGCGATTATGAGGAGGCTGCGATGTGGTACTATAACGCCGTGTATGAGACATCGCCCATCCTGGCACTTCAGACAGGGAACAAGAGCCTGGAGCGACTGATCCACTGCTATGAGCGCCTGGGATGTCAGGATCAGGCAGAGGCGTGCAGAGAAGAGCTGGAAGAGGAGGACCGATGGCAGGAAAACGCCGTGGATTGAAAACGGATTTCGCAAGCTGAGAAAGGAATTTCGGCAGACTGGAGGAATACAGACGTGAGCTGGGAAGACAATGTACGAAAGGTAACCCCTTATGTGGCGGGGGAACAGCCGAAAAAAGAGAATGTCATCAAATTAAACACAAACGAGTGTCCATACCCGCCTGCGCCCGGTGTGGCAAAACTGGCGGCCCGGATGGAATGGGACAGGCTCCGGCTCTATCCGGATCCGGATGCTTCGGTGCTTGTGAATGCTCTGGCAAAATACTATCATGTCAGCCCGAAACAGGTGTTTGCGGGCGTGGGATCTGACGATGTGCTCTCCATGGCGTTTCTTACCTTTTTTCATGGCGGGAAGCCCATCCTGTTTCCGGACATTACGTATTCCTTTTATGATGTGTGGGCCGAACTGTATGGAATACCGTACAAAACCTGCGCCCTGGACCAGGAATTTCATATCCGGCCCGGGGACTACCGGCAGCCGAACGGCGGCGTGATCTTCCCGAATCCCAACGCGCCCACGGGTGTATTTGAAAGTCTGGATGTGGCGGAACAGATCCTTATGGACAACCGTGACGTGGTTGTCATTGTGGATGAGGCATATGTGGATTTCGGCGGGGAAAGCGCGCTGCCACTGCTGAAAAAATATGATAATCTTCTGGTGGTGCAGACCTTTTCCAAGTCCAGGTCCATGGCGGGTCTGCGGATCGGCTTCTGCATCGGAAGTGAAAAAATGATCGGATATCTGAATGATGTGAAATTTTCTGTCAACTCTTACACCCTGAATCTGCCTTCTCAGATCCTTGGGGCGGAGGCGGTGAGGGATGATGCGTATTTTAAATCCGTGACCGGGAGGATTGTTGCTACGCGGGAGCGCGTGAAGGGGGAATTGAAGAAGCTGGGCTTTTCGTTTCCGGATTCCAGGGCAAACTTTATTTTTGCCGCACATGAGGCGATCCCTGCGGGGCAGATCTTTCAGGCGCTGAGGGAAAACGATATCTATGTGCGCCACTGGGACAGACCGCGGATATCGAACTCGCTGCGTATCACCATAGGGACGGACGAACAGATGGACCGTCTTCTTGATTTCCTGGGCAGATATGTGGCAGGATACGGGAAATGCGGCGCCAGCCGGATCCATGCAGGTACATGACAGCGCAGTACCTGGGAATAAACAGGAGGGATCCTGTAATATATCTAAACATAAATAGAAAAGAATGGAGAAGAAAAATGATCAAGAGTGTGTTAAAAGGAATGGTTATCGGCATCGCGAACATCATACCGGGGGTAAGCGGAGGCACCATGATGGTGTCCATGGGCATTTACGACAGGCTGATCCATTGTATCACGCACCTGTTCAAAGAGTTTAAGAAAAGCGTATTGTTTCTGCTGCCTATCGCGGCAGGCATGCTGATTGCCATTGTGGCAAGCTCCTTTGGGCTGGAATGGCTGTTTGAGAAGTACCCTATCCAGACCAATCTTTTGTTTGTGGGATTGATCCTGGGAGGTCTTCCGGCCATCTGGAAAAAAGTAAAAGGCAATAAGATCAGCGCGGGACATATGATCGCGGCTCTCCTTTTCTTTGTGCTGGTTGTAGCGTTCGCTTCCATGGGCAACGGGGAGGAGAGGGCGGCAGCCGATCTTTCTCTGAACGTCGTCAACGTTTTGAAGCTGTTTGCAGTGGGCATTATAGCCTCCGCGACAATGGTCATTCCCGGTGTGAGCGGTTCCATGGTTCTGATGCTCATGGGGTTTTACCATCCTGTTCTCGATGCCATCACAGACTTTTTCTCTGCGCTGGCGGGTTTTGATATGCAGGGGATTCTGGCCGGATGCGGCGTTTTGATTCCCTTTGGCCTGGGAGTTGTGGCGGGTATCTTTGCCATTGCCAAGCTGGTTGAGGTTATCTTTGAAAAATTCCCGCTCTATGCCTATTGGGCGATTATCGGGCTGATCGTCTCTTCGCCTGTGGCCATCTATCTGATGGGCACCTTCCCGGCGTTTACGGCGTTTCGTGTGCTGACCGGAATTCTGGCGTTTGCTGTGGGCTTCGGGATTGCCATGAAGCTGGGAGAGTAACGCGGGGACATATTTTGCACCCGCTGCTGCGGAGTGGAAAACACATCAGACAGGTGCTTTTACGGATGTGGGGAAACGGGCACTTCTGAGAGAAGAGGTGAGACGCGGTGGAGATATACGGCGGTTTTGCGGGAGTGTACGACGAACTGATGGATAATGTTCCCTATGAGCAATGGAGCCGTATGCTGGATACTTTGATCAGAAAGTACGGGGTTTCGCGGCCGGAACGGGGAGTGGAGGAGACTCTGGAATCCGAGCGGAATCAGGTACTGGATTTGGGATGCGGAACGGGAACAATGGCGGAGCTGATGTACGGTCTGGGATACGACGTGATGGGAGTGGACCTGTCGGAAGACATGCTGAACGCCGCCATGGAAAAAAGAGAAAAAAGCGGTTCCGGCATTCTGTACCTGAGACAGGATATGAGAGAGCTGGAGCTGTACAGTACCGTGGGGACGATATACAGTGTCTGCGACTCTCTGAACTATATCCTGAAAGAGGAGGAGCTGCTGCAGGTTTTTTCCCTGGTGAATAATTACCTGTTTCCGGGGGGAATCTTTGTTTTTGATTTCAACACGGATTACAAGTACCGGGAAATTATCGGGGATGCCACCATCGCGGAGAATCGGGAGGACTGCAGTTTTATCTGGGAAAATTATTATGATGCCGAAACCGGTTTCAACGAATATGACCTGACTGTTTTTGTGAGGAAAGAGGAAGATATCTTCCGAAGATACCGGGAGGTGCATATTCAGAAAGGATATACGCTGGAACAGATGACAGAGCTTCTGGCGAGGGCGGGGATGGTTTTTCTGGAGGCGCACGACGCCGATACTCTGGGGCCTGTTGAGCCGAAGAGCGCAAGGATCCGCATTGTGGCGGGGGAACACGGAAAGATACGGTGAGATTATTCCAGCCGGCCGAATGGAAATGAGGAAAACATGGAAGACTATATGGTAAGAGGAACGGCGGCGGACGCGCAGATCAGAGCCTTCGCGTGTACGACGAAGGGCGTGGTGGAAAGGGCAAGAAGGGCCCATAATACCAGCCCTGTGGTAACGGCGGCGCTGGGGAGGCTTCTGAGCGCCGGGATTATGATGGGCGGCATGCTGAAGGGGGAAGGAGATCTTCTGACCATTCAGGTAAAGGGAGACGGTCCGGTAAAGGGCCTGACGGTGACGGCGGACGCCCGTGGAAACGTAAAGGGGTATCCTGTTGTGCCGGATGTGCTGCTTGCGGCAAACGCGGCGGGAAAGCTGGATGTGGGCGGCGCGGTGGGAAGGGGAACCTTAAGCGTCGTCCGGGATCTGGGGATGAAAGAGCCGTATGTGGGACAGACCCTGCTTCAGACGGGTGAGATCGCGGAGGATCTGACCTATTATTTTACCGTCTCAGAACAGGTGCCGTCCTCCGTGGGGCTGGGTGTCCTCATGGAGCGCAGCAATACCGTAAGGCAGGCGGGAGGCTTTATCCTGCAGCTGATGCCCTTTGCGGAGGAGAGCGTGATCGACAGACTGGAAAGAAATTTGCAGGGCTTTTCGTCCGTGACCTCCGTGCTGGACGCGGGGAACACGCCGGAGCAGATGCTGGATATTCTTCTGGAGGGGCTGTCGTTTCGGATGACCGATACTGTGCCGGCGGCGTTTTCCTGTGACTGCAGCCGGGAAAAGATTGAAAAGGTCCTGATCGGTCTGGGGGAAAAGGAACTGCGCTCCATGATTGATGAGGGAAAAGAGACAGAGGTAAGCTGCAGCTTCTGCGGCGCGCGTTATACGTTCGGGGTAGACAGGCTCAGACAGCTGTACAGGGAAAGCTTTTAAACGCAGACGCGGCAGATTGGGAGAAAGGAAACGGTATGCGGCACGGTTTTATAAAGGTGGCGGCAGTGACGCCGAAGATCAGGGTGGCGGACCCTGTGTACAACGCGGGGGAGATCTGCAGGCTGATGGCGCAGGCAGGGGACAGGGGCGCAAAGCTGATTGTGTTTCCGGAGCTTAGCCTGACGGGATACACCTGCGGCGATCTGTTCCTGCAGCCGCGCCTGCTGGATGAAGCAAAGCGACAGCTGCTCCGGGTCGCGGCGGCATCCGCCGGAAGGGACGCGCTGGTGATGGCAGGGCTGCCGTTGGAGCGGGAAGGAAAGGTTTACAATGCGGCGGCTGTCATTCAGGACGGCAGGGTGCTGGGGATCGTTCCGAAGGCCAATATTCCTGCCTATGGAGAATTTTACGAGGGGCGTCAATTTGCCGCCGGAAACAGACAGACCGTGCCCTTCCGGCTGGGAGACCGGGAAGTGCCCTTCGGCACGGATCAGCTGTTTGTATGCCGGAATGTGCCGGGTTTCGTTGTGGGGTGCGAGATCTGCGAGGATCTGTGGGTGGCGCAGTCTCCCGGAACATCGCATGCCCTGCAGGGCGCTACGGTGCTTGTAAACCTTTCGGCCTCCAACGAGACGGTGGGAAAGGACGAGTATCGGGAGCTTCTGGTGAGATCCGCAAGCGCGCGTCTGCTTTCCGGGTATGTCTATGCCTCCGCGGGAGAGGGAGAGTCCACGCAGGATCTGGTGTTCGGCGGCCACAATCTGATCGCCGAGAACGGTGTCATTCTTGCGCAGGGAAAGCGGTTTTGGTGCGGTGCGGTTTATGCGGATCTGGACATCCAGAGACTGCTTCAGGAGAGAAGACGTATGGGAACCTTCGGCGGGGGAGAAGGGGGACAGGCTTACGTAAAAACGTCTTTCTGCCTGAAGTTCGGAGAAACCCAGCTGGAGAGAAAGTTCAGCTGCACGCCTTTTGTGCCGGCGCAGGAAGAGAAGCGCCAGGAACGATGTGAGGAAATCCTATCCATTCAGGCATACGGACTGAAGAAACGGCTGGAACACACAGGTTGTCAAACCGCGGTGGCAGGCCTTTCCGGCGGCTTGGATTCTACCCTGGCCCTTCTGGTGACGGTCCGGGCGTTTGACCTGATGAACCTTGACAGAAAGGGGATCCTTGCCGTTACAATGCCCTGTTTCGGGACGACGGACCGCACCTATGGAAACGCCTGCAGGATGGCGGAAATAGTGGGAGCGGATCTGCTGGAGATTGACCTTAGAGACGCCGTGGTCCGGCATTTTTCCGATATCGGCCAAAACCCGGACGATCACGACGTGACCTATGAGAACAGCCAGGCCAGAGAGCGGACCCAGGTGCTTATGGATCTTGCCAATCAGAGGAACGGTCTTGTGATCGGTACTGGCGATATGTCCGAGCTTGCGCTGGGCTGGGCTACCTATAACGGAGATCACATGTCCATGTACGGCGTCAATGCGGGAGTGCCGAAAACCCTTGTGCGTCATCTGGTCCGCTACTATGCGGATACCTGTGGGGACAGGGAGTTAAAAGAGGTTTTGGAGGATGTGCTTGACACGCCGGTGAGCCCGGAGCTTCTTCCTCCGCAAGAAGGAAAGACAGC
This sequence comes from uncultured Acetatifactor sp., assembly GCA_947627535.1. Lineage (GTDB taxonomy): Bacteria > Bacillota > Clostridia > Lachnospirales > Lachnospiraceae > Acetatifactor. Next base: position 19,966 of record CANQWM010000012.1, on the reverse strand, counting down.
GCAGAAGACGGAGGAGCTGGTGGGACCCTATGAGCTTCACGATTTCTTTTTGTATTATATGCTTCGGTGGGGTTTCCCGCCTGACAAGATCTGCAGGGTGGCAAAGCAGGCCTTCCGGGGGATCTATGGGGAAGAGACGATTCTGAAGTGGCTGAAGGTCTTTTACAGAAGATTTTTCAGCCAGCAGTTTAAACGATCCTGCCTGCCGGACGGTCCGAAGATCGGAACCGTCGCCTTGTCTCCAAGAGGAGATCTCAGAATGCCGTCGGATGCCTGCCCTGATATCTGGCTGGCTTCTCTCGAGACGCCGGACGGAAACGGAGGGTGCGGCTGAAAACAATGCCAGGGCGGGAATGCGCGGCAGATACCGGCGCATTCCCGCCCTGAATCTTACTTTGTCCCGCGGGTCTGCCGATTTCCTATCTGGCGGAAGGGCTGGCGGAGGGAGAAGGCGATGCGGAAGCCTTGTTCAGGGAGTTCCGAATGGCTTCCAGCAGTACAAGGGAGGTATACTTGCTCTCGGAAGTGTATGTAACCTGGTCCAGCGACTGCAGCTCATATACCTGTCTGCAGATGGAATCAAACGTGGGCTCCAGCAGCGGATACATGGTTGTCACGGCATCATTCAGATTCACCATGCGTATGGAGGTGATATTGTTTTCGTCTACAATGACCTCCACGTCGATAGCCTGGCTTCCCAGCACCAGCTCCGTGGTGTAAATGCCAGGCGTATAGAGGGGCTCTGCGGCTGTGCTCCCAGAAACCTCATCCTGCGCCGGCTTTTCCTCCCTGTCAGGGAGAAACATCACGACCAGCAGAATCACGAACAGGATGCCCAGGATGGCAAAAATACCAGTATAGATCAGTTCCTTCATGTGGAGTACGACAATTTTTGTTTTGGCACTCATCCTTATTTCCCTTAAACCCTTTCCGGACATTTTTCTTTATAATAAATATGTGGGCGGACGAAATAATATGCCATTGACAAGGTGCGCCGGCGGTTGTTATCATGGAAACGGGGCAAGGGCGTCTTCTATTCTTATATATACGGAAAAGACCGCCCTTGTGTGCATGTTGGCGCCGGATGGCGGAAACGGAGGTTTATCACATGAACAATTATACGAGAGACGATATTTTAAGGATCGCAAAGGAAGAAGATGTGGAATTTATCAGGCTGCAGTTCACCGACATGTTCGGCAATCTGAAAAATATCGCGGTTACGGCGAATCAGCTGGAAAAGGCGCTGGACAACAGATGTATGTTCGACGGGTCGGCAATAGACGGTTTTGTGAGCATTGAAGAATCCGACATGTGCCTTTATCCGGATCCCACCACCTTTGCCATCCTGCCGTGGAGGCCCCAGCAGGGAAAGGTGGCGAGGATGCTGTGCGATGTGCATCATCCGGACGGCAGGCCCTTTGCAGGGGATCCCAGGCTTGTGCTGAAAAAGGCGATCGCTGACGCCAGGGAACTGGGATATACCTTTGAGGTGGGACCGGAGTGCGAGTTCTTCCTTTTTCATACAGATGAAAATGCCATGCCGGACACGGAGACCAGTGAACAGGCCAGCTATTTTGACATCGGCCCTCTGGACGGGGGAGAGAACGCGAGACGCGATATCGTCATGGTTCTGGAGGAAATGGGGATGATCATCGAGGCGTCCCATCATGAGATGGCGCCGGTGCAGCATGAGATTGATTTCCGCTATGACGAGGCATTGGCCACCGCGGACAACATCATGACATTTAAACTGGCGGCCAGGACCATTGCCAGACGCCACGGACTTCACGCCACCTTTATGCCCAAACCCAAGGTGGGAGTGAACGGCTCGGGCATGCACATCAACATGTCTCTTCACAAGGACGGAAAGAACATATTTGCGGACAGAAGCGACCCGAACGGACTGAGCCGGGAGGCATATTATTTTATCGGCGGCATTATGCAGCATATCAAAGGCATGGCGGCTGTCACAAATCCGCTGGTAAATTCTTATAAGCGGCTGGTGCCGGGATTTGCGGCGCCCGTATATATCGCGTGGAGCGCCACAAACAGAAGCCCTCTGATCCGGATTCCGGCCGTGGCCGGTTCCGGGACGAGAATAGAACTCAGGAGCCCCGATTCCGCGGCTAATCCTTACCTTACGCTGGCCGTCTGCCTGAAAGCGGGACTGGACGGAATTGTAAACAGGATACAGCCTCCGAAAAGCGTCGACTGCAACATCTATACCATGACGGAGGAGGAGCGGCGCGCGCTGAATATCGAGTGCCTTCCCGGAACGCTGATTGACGCGCTGGATGAGTTGAGAAAAGATCCTCTCATTTTGGATGTCCTCGGAAAGCATATTTCGGAAAACTATATTTCCGCCAAGGAAGCCGAGTGGCAGAGTTACCGCGCCAACGTTTCCGAGTGGGAAATTCAGCAGTATCTGTACAGATATTAGGCGCCTCCTGTTCCTGCAGCGGATCGGATGAGGAGGTGGACGTTTGACGAATATAATTGTAGCGCTGCCGAGACTGGAAGACGCGAAGGGCGTCAAGAACGTCCTTGTGAAAAACGGTTTTCAGGTGACGGGAATCTGTACAACCGGCGCGCAGGCTGTCAGCTGGGCGGACGGCTTAAATGACGGTATCGTCATATGCAGCTATAAGCTGACGGATATGGTATACTCTCAGCTGCAGGAATATCTTCCCCGGGGATTTGAAATGCTGCTGATGGCCTCGGACCGTTTCCTGAGCCAGTGCGCGGGCGAGGGGATCGTGTGTCTTGCCATGCCCCTGAAGGTTCCTGATCTGGTGAGCACTGTGGCGATGCTGGAAGAAGGGATTGTCAGGCGGAGACGGAAGGCTCGTCTGCAGCCGCGGCCCAGGAGCAGTGAGGAGGCGGCGGTGATCAAAGAGGCGAAAGAACTGCTGATGGACAGGAACCATATGACAGAGGAGGAGGCGCACCGCTATCTTCAGAAATGCAGTATGGACAGCGGCACGAATCTGGGTGAAACCGCATTGATGGTCCTGTCGATGATGAAGTAAAAATTTTTTTTGCCCTAAAGAAATTTGTGGGACTGCCGATAAACATAATAAGGAATGAAACCAACGGCCATGATGGCCGGAGCAATACAGGAAGGAGGGATCCTTAATGCGTATCGAAGCATACAGTCAGGTACAGCAGATGTACCGGACCAGGAAGATCAGCAAGACGCAGCAGTCCGCGGGTGTATCTCATTCCGATCAGGTACAGATCAGCAGTCTTGGAAAGGATTTCCAGACAGCCAAAGCCGCTGTGGCGGCCAGCCCGGATGTCAGGGAGGAACTGACGGCTTCCATTAAGTCAAAGGTTCAGAACGGTACTTACGGAGTGGACAATGGAACCTTCGCAGAAAAGCTTCTGCAGAAGTATGAGGAAATGAGGTAACGGTTCCGTGGCGAGCTTGATGGAAAATCTGATAGAGGTGCTCATGCAGGAGAGCGCTGAATATGAGGGGCTATTGGAACTGTCTCAGAAAAAGACGCCGCTGATTGTCAGCGGTGATCTTGAACATTTGCAAAAAATCACGGATGATGAGCAAATTGTGGTAAGCAGGCTCCACAACCTGGAAAAAAAACGGGCTGAGGTGACTGCAGATATCGCCAATGTATTAAACAGGGACGTTAAGGAGCTGAAGCTCACAAGACTGATAGAGATGATGGCCGCCCGCCCTCAGGAGCAGGCGCAGCTGGCCGAGGCTCATGACAGATTGCAGAGCGCAGTTCACACATTGCAGCGAACCAACGAACAGAACAGAGAACTGCTGACAAATGCGTTGGAAATGGTTGAATTCGAGATGAATTTGGTGCAGTCCATGCGGGCTGCGCCGGAGACAGCGAATTATACAAGGAATGCTTACAGCTCCGGAGATGTCATGGGGACTGTGAGCAGCGGCTTTGACGCAAAGCAGTGATGACTGCATATTCCCGTGAAATGTTGAGGTGATGACCATGCCTTTGATGGGCAGCTTATATGTAGGAGCATCCGGATTACAACACAGTCAAAATGCGCTGAACACCACAGCGCATAATCTTTCTAATGTGGATACGGTCGGCTACACAAGACAGCAGGTGCAGCTGGCTGCCAGGCGTTATGTGACGCTTTCTGTGGACCCCAAGGCTGTCAACAACAAGCAGGTGGGTCTTGGTGTCGAATATTCCCGTGTAAAACAAGTGAGAGATTATTTCCTGGACAAGACATACCGCAAGGAATCGGGGCGCAGTATGTTTTATGAAGTGTCGTCGGAAGCCATCGAGGAAGTGGAATCCCAGCTGGGGGAGATGAACGGCGAGGCCTTTCAGACCACGGTGGAGGACTTCTGGACCGCTATCCAGGAACTGGCAAAGAATCCGGCAAGCTCCGTGAACCAGGGGCTTCTTGTGCAGAAGGCGTCGGAATTTATTGAACGGTCTGCCGCCGTGTATCAGGGCCTTTCCGATTATCAGGACAATCTGAACGCCAAGATCAAAAGTCAGGTGGATAAGATCAACAAGTACGGAGAACAGATCCTTGCGCTGAATGACAGTATCCGCGCTATTGAGGCCGGCGGGGTGGAACATGCCAACGATCTGAGAGATACGAGGAACCAGATTCTCGACGAACTTGCGGCGCTGACGGATATTCGGTACGGAGAGGACATGGACGGCAATGTCTGGGTGCAGATCGAAGGCGTTGATTTCGTAAAGGGACCGACCTGTTATGAGATCGGTCTGGATTTGGACACGACCACCGGATTTTATACGCCGTTCTGGCCTCAGAACGCGGATTATCGCATTCTGGCGGACGGCAGCAGAGAATATGTGATAGACGGCGCGGAGGTCTTTAATTTAAATCGGGAGATTTCCTCCGACAAAAATACGGATATCGGCGGTCTGAAGTCCATGCTGCTTGCGCGCGGCGACCACAGGGCCAATTACACCGATATCGACGGCGATTATGACAGCATTTCCCAGTCTATTGTCATGAATGTGCAGGCAGAATTTGACCAGCTGATACACAATGTGGTTACGAAAGTAAATTCCATCCTGGCGGAAGGTGCAGGCGTGACCGAAGGGGATTTGACGCTGGCGGACGGAACGGTGCTGAAAAATGTCCGGTACTGTGAATCCGATGGGGAAGGGTATCTGCGGATGAGCGACGGAAGTCCCATACAGCTTTTCTCCAAGGCAACCACGGACGGCTACACGAAGGTGACCGGGGAGGACGGAAAAGAGTATTGGGTGTACAACGAGGAGGATGCTTCCCAGCTGAATACGCTCTACACCTGCGGTAATCTCATGATCCATCCGGAGCTGATGCAGCAGCCCGCCATTCTGGGCTTTCGGACGAGAGAAAGTGAGGAGGATATTCTTGTCACGGACCAGCTGAAGGATGCCTTTGAGGAGGAAGCGTACAGCTTAAATCCCAACGTGAAGAAGAAAACCTCTTTTGTGGAGTATTATACGGATCTGGTGAGCCAGGTCAGCAATACAGGCTGGGTCCAGCGAAGCATTTATGACAATCAGGTGACCACCGTGGAAAATATCTGCAGCGCAAGAGAGCAGATCGTGGGCGTTTCTTCCGACGAAGAACTGGCCAACATGGTCAGATTTCAGAATGCATACAACGCTTCCAGCCGTTATATCAATGTGATCAGCGAGATGCTGGAGCATATTATCAATACACTTGGCATGTAAGCGACGGGAAGGAGGCTTTTTAATGCCCTCAACGTTTTTTGGATTGAATATCGCGTATACGGGGCTTCTGGCTGCAAATGCCGCCCAGAATACCACGGCCAACAATATTGCCAACGCAGACACAAAGGGGTACAGCAGGCAGCAGGTAACGCAGCAGGCCGCCAACGCCCTGAGAGTATTCCAGACCTATGGCTGCGCCGGCGCCGGCGTGGAGACGCTGGCCATTGAGCAGATCCGGGACGAATTTTACGATTACAGATTCTGGAACAACAACGCGCAGCTGGGCGAGTATGACCAGAAGCAGTATTACATGACAATGATCGAGGATTACTTTGACGATACTGCCGCTTCGCCGGGGTTCAAGTCCATTTTCGACCAGATGATGATCTCCGGTCTGCAGGAGCTGTTGAAGGACCCTGGCAGCGCCACCGCAAAATCCCAGCTTGTGGGGCTTGCGTCCTCGCTTTCCACTTATTTTAACAACCTGGGCGGCAATATGGAAAAACTCCAGAAGGACGTCAACCAGGAGTTAAAGCTGAAGGTAGACGAGCTGAATTCTCTGGCCGGCGAGATCGCCACGCTGAACAAGCAGATCAATACCATTGAGCTCACCGGCGTAAAGGCCAACGAGCTCAGGGACAGAAGAGCGCTTCTCATCGATCAGCTCTCCCAGATCGTGGATGTGGAGGTGTCGGAGATTCCCATTAAGGACACGAACAATCCGGACCGGGAAACAGGCGCGAACCGGTTTATGATTAAGATCGCAGGCGGCCAGATGCTGGTGGACGGCAGCGAATTTAACGGTCTGGAATGTGTGGCAAGAGAGAGCTATGAGAAGGTAAACCAGACGGATATTGACGGCCTTTACGATGTTTACTGGGATAACGGCCAGAAGTTCAACCTTTACAACGCCGCCATGGGAGGGGCTTTGCGCGGGCTGGTGGAGCTGCGGGACGGCAACAACAACGAAAATTTTCAGGGCCTGATCACGGGAGTCGGGACCACCAACGGCGGGCAGAATGACACGGTGACGATCCAGGTGGGCAAGGACTATCTTGCGGACCTGAATAAATGTAATCTCTCCGATCAGGGCGGTGTACTCAACCTGGGGAATCAGGAATTTTATTATGACTCCTGGGAGTACAGCATAAGCTATGATGAAGAGGGCAATCCCATCTACAGTTATACGTTTACTCTGTCGTCGGAAAAGGAACTGAATCCCACGAGAATCACCAACGACCGGGTTGGAAAAAACGCCAGCATCGGTGCGAGTATCTCTTATCAGGGCATTCCGTATTATATGAATCAGATGAATGAGTGGATCCGTACCTTTGCCCAGAAATTCAACGATATTCTGACCAGCGGGTACGCCTCCGACGGCAGCAAGGGAATCATGATGTTTACCGGAAACCACTTAAGGGATGAGGAACAGTATGATTTTCCCGACGAGGGCAGATACGACAAATATTACGGCAAGACCAGAGATCAGGTTCTGGAAGAGCTGAAGGATGAGATCTATAACGAACTGGTGGGAGATAAGTACGAGGAGCTCTTTCAGGCGAAGAAGGCGGAGGTCTATCGATACAAGGACAATGCGGACGGCCGGCCCCCGGAGGATGAGATCACGCAGAGGGTGAATGACATCACAGCGGATCTGATGAGCAAAGATCCTGCGGCGAAGCTGCCGTCAGACGATGAGCTTCGCGCCCAGGCGGAAAAGGAACTGATCGCGGAGGCCCAGAAGGAGGCGGAGACGGCCGCCAAGGAATACGCGGACGAAGAGATCAAGAATTATACTGACGGTTTTGCCACACAGGCTGAGGAAGCGGCAGCGGACCAGCTTTCCGACGGGGTATTTACAGTGGGTGTGAACGACGACAGCTATTACCGTCTGACGGCCATGAACTTTGCCATCCTGGCGGCAATGGAGATCGACCCTTCCCGTCTGGCAAACCGTTATGCGCAGGGTGACGGTGTGGAGCAGAACGATCTTTTGAACGATCTGAAGCTGCTTGCCACCGACAAAAATAAGATGAGCTTCCGGGGATGTTCCGCCTCCGAATTTCTGCAGTGTGTGCTTTCGGATGTGGCGCTGAACGCCCAGAGGGCAAATACCTTTCAGCAGAGCTTCAGCGATATTTCCGGCACCATAGACGTCCGGAGGATGTCCATCTCCGGTGTGGACGAAGACGAGGAAGCGGTAAGCCTTGTGAAATATCAGCACGGTTACAATCTTGCCTGCCAGATGATCCAGACGCTGTCGGAAATGTATGACAGGCTGATCCTGGAGACGGGAGTATAAAGATTCTGAGAGCCAGTGTTTTGGCAGAATGAGAGGAATTATGAGAATTACCAACAAGATCATGCAGAGAAACAACCTGTCCAACATCAACACCAATAAGGTCAACGAGGACCGGCTCAGCACACAGATGTCTACCGAAAAAAAGATCAACCGTCCTTCTGATGATCCCGTGGTGGCGATCCGGGCGCTCCGCCTGCGCAGCGGCGTAACGGAGGTCAGCCAGTATTACAGCAAGAACATCCCTGACGCGGAGAGCTGGATCAACGTCACACAGGATGCGCTGAATAATCTGACCCAGATTCTGACCAACATGATCAGCCAGTGCAACAAGGGCGCAAACAACTATCTTGAGAACGAGGACAGGGAGATCATTCTGGAACAGATGAAAGCGCTGGCAAATGAGATCTATGCCACCGGGGATGCGGATTACGCGGGAAGATACGTCTTTACCGGATACCGCACCGATACCTCGCTGAGCTACACGGAGGAGACGACGCAGCTGTTTGACATTACCGAACAGCTGGGAACGAGTGATGTGGACGACGTGACAAAGGTCTATACGGATAAGCTGCTGGATCTGAACGAGAGCAACTATATGGAAGATGGCATGACGGTGAAGGAGCAGGATGTAACTGCTGTGACATGCCACCGGATCCGGCTGGCTTACGACGACTGTCTGGGAGACGGCAGCGAGACGCCCTCCATCAGTTTCCAGCAGATGAAGATGAAGCAGAAAATGGACGATGCTACGGGACTGCCCGCGGTGGATGAAGAGGGAAATCCGATCTATGAGCCGGAGGTCGGTCCTGACGGAAAACCTGTCTATGAGACAGTCACCTGGGGCGCGGATGTGATCCAGACGGTGCATTCTTACGATGATCCTTATTCTGTGGCCGCAGGCGATCCTGACGCGATTGTCTTTGTGCCGGAGACCGGAGAGCTGCTGATGGGAGACAACAGATACGGCCAGCTGATGGCCATAAAGGACGATGCTTCCACCGCCGCCAACGAAGGGGAGATCCGGGTGGGGTATCAGAAGTCCCATTGGGAAAAGGGAGATTTAAGGCCCCAGCATTATTTTGCCTGCACATCGGACCCCGGCGACCCGGAAAAGGAGATCAAGTACAACAGCGGTTATCTGGAGGACGGAGAAAAGGGACAGTCCATCGAGTACGATGTGGGATTCAACCAGACCATCCGTGTCAATTCCACCGCTGACGAGTGCTTTAAGCATGGCATTGGAAGGGAAGCGGACGACCTGATTACCGCCATGCAGAATGTGAAGGATCTGGAGGAAGTAAAATCCAGGCTGACAAAGCTGAGGGAAAAGTCGGAGGGTGACGAGGAAAAAACGGCGCGCCTGGAGGAACAGCTCGATGCGGTGAACAAGGCGCTGACGCTGGCAAGAGACAAAGAGCAGAAGCTTTTTGAGTCCGGGATCACGGCCTTTCAGAAGCATCTTGACGACGCGAACCTCTGCATCACAAACTGCGGTAACCGGGGGAGCAAGCTGGAGCTGATCGAAAACCGGATGAAGACGCAGAAGACCACGTTTGAAACGCTGAAAAGCAGCAATGAGGATATTGACATTGCGGATGTCACCATCCAGCTCAAGAGCGCGACGACGGTTTACGAGGCGGCGCTGCTGGCGGCCGGAAAAGTGATGCAGGCTACGCTTCTCAACTACATTTGATATCACAAAAGCTGCATGAGGCGGCGGAAAAGAGGAAAAATGAAGATAGAGACAAAGATTTTCGGAGAGATCGAGATCGCTGATGACAAGATCATCACCTTTGAAAAAGGTATTATTGGATTTCCGGATTTAAAGCGGTTCGCGCTGCTTCACGATGAGGAGAAGGGGACTGATGTGGGGATCCGTTTTCTGCAGTCTCTGGACGAGCCGGCATTTGCCATGCCTGTGATGGATCCTCTTGTGGTGAAGCAGGATTATGACCCGGAGGTGGACGATGAGCTTCTGGCCAGCGCGGGACACATTACCGAGGAGAACATCCTGGTGCTGGTAACGGTCACTGTTCCCAGTGATCTGACAAAGATGAGCGTAAATCTGCAGGGGCCTTTTGTCATTAATGTGGAAGAGCATAAGGCGTGCCAGGTGATCGTGGAAAAAGGAGAGTATCCGGTGAAGTTCCCCATTTACGATATTCTGCAGTCGAGAAAGGCGGGTGAGTAGCATGCTGGCGTTGTCGCGGAAGAAGAACGAAGCCATCGTTATCAACAACGATATTGAGATCACCATTCTCGAGGTAAAGGGGGAGCAGGTCAAGGTAGGAATCTCCGCACCCAAGGAGGTGCCCGTTTATCGCAAGGAGGTATATCTTCAGATCCAGAACGCTACCCAGGAAGCGGTGGACGCGGATGGCATGGAGGCTCTGAAAAATCTGTTGGGCTGAAGCAGAGACCAGGATTTTGATAAAACAGAAAGCAGCGGTATTTTGGCAGGGAGGCGCAAAATTTTTATGCCTCCCTGTTAATTTTTTACCGGGAAAAACCGATAAATGTTTTAGACAAATCATCAGGACACGAATTATATCGGCACAGATTGGGAGCGAAAAATCAGATTATCACACGGAGGTGGATGAAATGACCATTGAACCTATTTCAAGTGTAATGACTGTACAGGCACAGGGAAGTGTAGTACAGAAGCCGCAGGCTCCTGTACAGGCGGAAAAGCCGGAGAGCGCGGACAGCAGCGTTCAGGCGGCAGAACAGGTAGACAGGACGACAAGTATTGTGGAGAACGCCCAGGAAAAGGGACATGCGGACGGAAACGACCAGGGCAAGGACCAGCAGCCGGGACACGAGCAGATTCGCAAGGCTGTGGAAAAGCTGAATCGCAATATGCAGAATTCCGAGGCGGTGTTTGGAATCCATGAGGATACCAACCGGGTCACCATCAAGATCGTAGATAAGACCACAAAAGAGGTCATCAAGGAACTGCCTCCGGAAAAGACGCTGGACATGATCGCGAAGGTGTGGGAGCTGGCCGGTATTTTGGTCGATGAGAAAAGATAAAGGAGGAAATCGTTATGCCTATGAGGCTGAGCGGACTTATGTCCGGTATGGATACAGAAAGCGTCATTGAACAGCTTGTGGCGGTGAAGAGAACGAAGGTCGATGATGCGAAAAAGGCCCAGACAAAGCTTCAGTGGAAGCAGGATGCGTGGAAGACTCTGAACGCAAAGATCAGGAAGCTTTATGATGGTGCGATCAGCAATATGAGATTCGAGAGTTCCTACATGAAGAAGACGACCAGCGTCTCCAACAGCAGCGTTGTAAGCGTTATCACGGGCGAGGGCGCCATGAACAGCGTTCAGAGCCTGAAGGTAAAACAGATGGCGCAGTCCGGCTATCTTACCGGGGAGCGTATCGACGAGGGATTTGAAGTAAAAGCTGACACAAAGCTTCTTGCGCTGGGAATTGATACGTCGTCCAACAGCAAGATCCGGGTGACGGTGGGCGGTGAGGAAAAGGAGATCGACCTTGGCGGCGCCACTACCGTGGGAGAACTGGTACAGACATTCCGGGATGCCGGTCTGAATGCGTCCTTTGACACCAAAAACCAGAGATTTTATCTGGCCTCCAAGGACACAGGCGTGGCGAATGATTTCTCTGTCAGCGCCGTAAACGCGGCGGGGCTGGATGCGCTGGAAAAGCTGGGACTGAACTATGTTGACGACGGGATTAAGGCACAGTATCAGCAGGTGATCGACTCCAGAGATGAGACCCTGCAGGGGAGGCTGGATGGCAGGCTTGCGGAGCTTACGAGTGAGAGGACCCGTCTGCAGGGACTGCTGGAAGCAAAGAGGGACATCCTGAAATCGGGTGACATTAAAGACGCATTTAGCGGTTACGATCTGGACAGCAAAGATCCGGCGGAGCTTCAGAAGATCATGGACCACGCGCAGGAGCTGTATGATTCGGATCACGAAAAGTACGCGGCGCTGGAGGACTGGGGCGGAAGCTGGAACAATCTTTCCGGCCGCCTGAGCAATATTGAGAGTCAGCTTACAATCGGGGTTGACGGCAGTGTGGAAGGGCTTTCCCAGAAGGTTACGGACAGTATTACAGGCGAAGTGGACGCTATGATCAGCGCCTATCAGGCAGCTGTGAATGGCGCTTCCGGAGCCGTAAAGAATCAGGCCAGCGACGCCGTTATCGAGCTGAACGGCGTGGAGTACACCGATTCCAGAAATACCTTTGATATCAACGGGCTTACCATGACGATCAATTCTGTGACAAAGGATGATGAGACCGTCACCCTGACCACAAAGGACGATACAGACGGCATCTACGATATGATCAAGAACTTCTTCAAGGAGTACAACGAGCTGATCAACGAGATGGATAAGCTGTACAACGCTGACGCCGCAAGGGGATATGAGCCTTTGACCAGCGAGGAAAAGGAAGCGATGTCTGACAGCGAGGTGGAGGAATGGGAGAAAAAGATCAAGGATTCCCTCCTGCGCCGGGACAGCACGCTGGGAACTGTGTCTACCGCGATCAAGCAGCTGATGATGTCCGGTGTGTCGGTGAACGGAAAACAGATGTACCTGTCGGATTTCGGTATTGAGACGTTGAGCTATTTCACCGCGGCGAAGAATGAAAAGAATGCGTACCATATCGACGGCGATGCGGACGACGTGAATACCTCCGGCAATGCGGATAAGCTGCGCTCCATGATCGCTGATGATCCGCAGACGGTGGTGGACTTCTTCGTGGGTCTGTCCCGGAACCTTTATTCGGAGCTGACGGACCGTATGGCGCGTACCGATTACAGCTCTTCCTATACTGTTTATGAAGACATCAGGATGAAGAGCGAATACGACAGCTATACCTCCAAGATCAAGGATCTGGAGAAGAAGCTTGCGGACTACGAAGACAAGTGGTACGCAAAGTTTGCGGATATGGAGACAGCGATGGCAAAGATGCAGAAAAGCGCCAGCGCGGTGACAGCTCTGTTGGGTGGCTGAGGAAAAGGATTTTGATGACAGAAAGGCAGGAGGCTGAAAATGGCGTTACCCGGTGCATATGCGCAGTATAATAACAGTAGGATTCTGACGGCTTCACCCGGCGAACTTACGCTGATGCTCTATGAGGGAGCCATCAAATTCTGCAATATCGCGATTGCTGCGGTGGAGCAGAAGGATATTGAGAAGGCTCATATCCATATCACGAAGGTGGAGCGGATCATCGACTATCTGCGGCAGACGCTGGATATGAAATACCAGGTGGCGCAGGACTTTGAAAGGATCTACTCTTATCTGAGCAGCCGGCTTGTGGAGGCGAACGTCAAAAAGGACGCGGAAATTCTGCGGGAGGTCAACGGACATCTGCGCAGTGTGCGCGATACCTGGAAAGAGGTTATGAAGGCGTGCAGATAAAGGCATACAGACGGCAGAAGCAAAACTGCGGCGCGCGTAAGGAGTGGGAATGGATATGACAGGCAATTATCTGACGCTTCTGGAGGAAAGCCTTCGGAAAAAGCTTCTGGTCCTGGATGAGATTCAGCAGTATAATCTGAAGCAGCAGGAGATTTTTCAGTCGGGCGAGGCCGATATGGACCGCTTTGACGAATATGTGGAAGAAAAGGGCACTCTGATCGAAAAGCTGAACAGCCTTGACAACGGCTTTGAAAGCCTTTATGAAAAGGTGGCGCAGGAACTTTCGGAGAACCGGGATCAGTACCGGGATCAGATCAAGCGGCTTCAGGAGCTTGTGTCAAAGGTTACGGAGTCCGGCGTGGCCATTCAGGCGCAGGAGGCCAGGAACAAAAAGCTGATCGAAGACTTTTTTGCAAAAGAAAGGGAAAACCTCCGGGATAACAGAAGAAGTTCCAAGGCGGCATATGATTATTATAAAAATATGAGCAAGTCCTCTGTGGTACTGCCGCAGTTTATGGACAGGAAGAAGTAAGTAAGGTCAGGGGTGGATAAGTCCACCCCTGAATTTTGTCCGCGGCCATGGAATGTGACAAAAATAGCATGTTTTGATGCAGATTTATACTTGAAAAGGTAGACGATATATCGTATAGTATTCCTACAGGCTAAAATATAAGGACAGACGAGGGAGGAATAGATATGACAAAAGCAGAAATCTTAAAGAAGGAGATACTCAGACAATACCGCAGCGTCAGGCAGTTTGCCATGGAGATGCACATTCCCTACAGTACGCTGGTGACGGCCTTAGAGCGTGGTATTGAAGGAATGGCTTACGGTACTGTGATCCGGATCTGTGACAAATTGAGTCTTAATCCTGTCGACTTTTCCTCTTTGGAGAGAGATGCGTCTTTGGGAGAAAAACTGCTGGAGAACCGGGTTATGCAGTATTATTTAAAGCTGAATCAGACCGGCCGCGACAGGATCCTGGAATTGATGGATGATTTTGTGCAGATCGACAAGTATAAAGCAAAAGGGAAAAAGGGGAAATGAGATATGATTATCTGATCGTGGGAACGGGGCTTTTCGGCGCTGTGTTCGCCCACGAAATACATGCTGCAGGGGGAAAATGTCTGTGCGTTGACAGGCGGGAGCATATCGGCGGCAACGTTTATACCCGGCAGCAGCGGGGAATATGGGTCCATAAATATGGCGCCCATATTTTTCATACTTCTGACAGGAAAATCTGGGAATATGTGAACCGTTTCGCAGAATTTAACAATTATATCAATTCTCCGGTGGCTGTATATGGGGACGAGCTGTATAACCTTCCCTTTAACATGAACACATTCAGCAGGATGTGGGGGATCAGGACGCCTGCCCAGGCAAGGGAGATCATCGACAGACAGCGCAGGGAATGTGCGGTGGATGAGCCCCGGAACCTGGAAGAACAGGCGCTTAGCCTTGTAGGAAGAGACGTATACGAAAAGCTTGTAAAGGGTTACACAGAAAAACAGTGGGGCAGATCCTGTACGGAACTCCCCGCTTTTATCATCAGGAGACTTCCCGTTCGTTTCACCTATGACAACAATTATTTTACGGACCGGTATCAAGGGATTCCCATCGGCGGCTACACCCGGATCGTGGAAAAGCTTTTGGATGGCATTCCTGTGCGCCTGGGCGTGGACTATCGGGAGTTTATGGAGAAAAACCGGGCTCTTTCGGAACCGGATATCTTTGACAAAGTGCTTTATACGGGCATGATAGACGAATATTTCGACTATCGGCTTGGAGAACTGCAGTATCGTTCGCTGCGGTTTGAGGAAGAGCTTTTGGAGGGATGCGGCAATTATCAGGGCAATGCGGTTGTGAATTACACGGAAAGACAGATCCCTTACACCAGGATCATCGAGCATAAGCATTTTGAGTTCGGAGATCAGCCGGATACGATCATTACAAGGGAATATCCCGTTTCCTGGAAGAAAGGGGAGGAACCGTATTATCCCATCAACGACGAGCAAAACAGCAGCCTTTATCAAAAGTATGCCCAGCTTGCCAGGACGGAATCGAATGTGCTTTTCGGCGGCAGGCTGGGTTCCTATAAGTATTATGATATGGACAAGGTGATCGCGGAAGCGCTGGCGCTCTTTAACAGTATCCGTTGAACATCATTCCGCTGTATGCGCTGGTGGCATAGGGATTGATGAAGCTGTGTCCCGGATTTTTGTATGCGACCATGGTCTTTTCCACGTAATCCATCGGGTTCAGCGAAACCTGGCTGCTCTTTTTCAGGAGCATATCAGAAAAGGTTTTCAGTTTCCCGAAGGTTTCCGAAATGTCGGAAGACTGTTCCGCGGTCTGGCGAAGCACATCCCTGTCAAGATTCAGCGTACCGTCCTCCGCCATGGTGAATCCCATGGACTGCAGCGGGCTTCCGTAGGAGAGCGCAATGCCCTTCAGCTCTCTCACAAGCTGCCTGCTTCTTGCCTGGGTGTCCTGATAGGAGGCGGCTGCCTTCATAAAGTCGTTGTATCCGCCGATCAGATGGGACACGTTGTCCGTGAGGGACTCCACATCTGTCTTCAGGCCGATCCGAACGGGACTGTCGGCGGGGCTTAAGCCCTTTAGGGTAATATCAAACATCTTCCCCACGGTAAGGTGGTTGGAAGAGGCCGTCCGCTTCTCGCCGTTGATGACCAGCTCCGCATCTGCGGCCGGCCGGCTGACATAATCGAGGCCGAAATACGCAACGGTGCCGGAGGTCTTGCTGGTATGGTCGTCGCTGACCGTGAAGAGCCTGTTTTTTCCCTGCGCAAGCCCGGTGGCTTCGGAGGTCAGCTGCAGGGCGGTGCTTCCGTCGGATTCCACGATGTCCGCACGGATGCCGATCCCGGAATTGTTCAGCAGACGCATCAGGCGTTCCTGGATATCGCGGTTGGTCTCGTCGCCGCTCACGGAGAACTGAAACTCATAGTTCATATCGTTGATTCCAAGATCAAAGGAATACGTATCCGGAGGGAGCGACGACCGCTCATCCGGAAGGAAAAGGCCCAGATTCTCCTGGGGAGAGGCGAGGGAGCGGACTTCCAGCTCCAGACCCGGCGTGGGAGAGCCCGGCCTTTGGGGGCCGATGTAGGAAGCAACGGCTGCACTTTCGTCAGAGGAGTAAGCGCTTTTCTTGCTGAAAAGTCCATCCTCCTCCAGGCCGCCCAGCTGCGCGATTGTGTTATGCAGCTGCCGCGCGTTCTCCTTCAGGTCGACGGCATAGTTCTGCGTGGCCTTGCTGGTGGTGGGAAGATACCAGGGGGCGTCTCTATTCATTTTGACAATGGAATCGTATATGCTGCGAAGCTCGCTCTTTTTATGTGCGTCATACCGCGTAAGCGGCTTTGGCGTATAAGCAGCCAGATAGTTGTTGTAAACCGCATTCAGAACAGCACTCATTGTCACGCCTCCTTTCTTCCCTGAATCGGGTGACTAAATGAAATGTCCGGTATCTGCATGAAATAGAATATTCCGGCGGCGGGAATCCGTTCCCGCAGTTTCTATAATTAAGCTGATTGTAACACATAATATAAGAAGAAACAAGAGCCTTGCGCGGAAAAAATGAAAAAACTGTTGACGCAGGAACGGACTTGTGTTATAGTAGTCAGGCGAGATGAGATTTAGGTCTTTTTTTTATGCTTAAAATATCAGAGAAAAAAGCAGAGTGGAAGAAACCAGTGGAGGTAGTAAAATGCGTACAAAAATCACCTTAGCATGTACCGAGTGCAAACAGCGCAACTATAATACGACCAAGGAAAAGAAGAACCATCCCGACAGGATGGAGATCAGGAAGTACTGCAGATTCTGCAGGACGCATACACTGCACCGGGAAACCAAGTAAGGCGGCGGGAGGATTTGTTATGGGAAATTCCGCAGAAAAAAAGGCGCGCCCGGGGTTTTTCAAGGCGCTGAAGGCCGAGTTTAAGAAAATATCATGGCCGGACAGGCAGGCCACGCTGAAGCAGTCGATTGCCGTTGTGGTGATCTCGGTCGTGGTGGGAATGATTATCGCTGTTTTGGACTATGTGGTGAAGTACGGCGTTAATTTCCTGACATCCATTTAAAGCGGGGGACAATCGTATGGCAGAGGCAAAATGGTATGTAGTGCATACCTATTCAGGTTATGAAAACAAGGTCAAAGCCAATATTGAGAAGACCATCGAGAATAACAAACATCTGGCGGAGCAGATTCTGGAGGTCCGTGTTCCCCTGCAGGATGTGGTGGAACTGAAAAACGGCGTCAGAAAAACGGTTCAGAAAAAAATGTTTCCGGGATATGTGCTCCTCAATATGGAGATGAATGACGATACTTGGTACGTGGTCCGCAACACGCGGGGCGTGACGGGATTTGTAGGACCCGGCAGCAAACCGGTGCCGTTGACCGAGGCGGAGATGAAGCCGTTAGGGATCAAGACGGAAAATGTTTCCATTGACTTTGTGGAAGGAGACAGCATCGCCGTTGTGGCGGGTGTCTGGAAGGATACCGTCGGTGTCGTGCAAAAGCTGGATTTCGGCAAGCAGACGGCAACCATCAACGTAGAGCTGTTCGGCAGAGAAACGCCGGTAGAGATCAGCTTTGCGGAAGTCAGAAAGCTTTGAGCGCTAATGAGCGCTAAGTTGAAAAGAGATATTTCCCGGCCTGTGCCGGTAAATATAGGCAGCAAAGTGGGAGCAGGACACTTTTCTTCCGGGCCCTGCGCCGAAATGCCGTTTCCAGGGCGCTTTACGTAAGGCGCGCGGAAGCGGTATACCACAAATTTAGGAGGTGCCAAAATGGCAAAGAAAGTAGAAGGCTATATCAAGTTACAGATTCCTGCCGGCAAAGCAACACCGGCTCCCCCTGTTGGTCCCGCACTGGGCCAGCACGGCGTGAACATCGTTGAATTTACCAAGCAGTTCAACGCGAGAACCGCCGACAAGGGCGACCTGATCATTCCCGTAGTGATCACCGTTTACGCAGACAGAAGCTTCAGTTTCATTACGAAAACTCCTCCTGCGGCAGTATTGTTGAAGAAGGCCTGCAACCTGCAGTCAGGTTCCGCAGCGCCCAACAAGACAAAGGTGGCAAAGATCTCCAAAGCAAAGCTCCAGGAGATTGCCGAGACCAAGATGCCCGATCTGAACGCTGCAAGCCTGGAGGCTGCAATGAGCATGATCGCCGGTACTGCACGCAGCATGGGAATAACCGTAGAAGACTAAAATCAAGATTGGGAGACAACCTGGTGTTGTCGCTGGAACCTGGGAGGTAAGATAATGAAACATGGTAAGAAGTATAAAGAGGCCGCAAAGCTTGTAGACCGCACCGTGTTCTATGAGCCGAATGACGCCATTGCTCTGGTCAAGAAGACCGCAACCGCAAAATTTGACGAGACCATTGAGGTTCATATCAGAACAGGCTGTGACGGACGTCATGCCGAACAGCAGATCCGCGGAGCTGTAGTGCTGCCAAACGGAACCGGTAAGACGGTAAGGGTTCTTGTGTTTGCAAAGGGCGATAAGCTTGGCGAGGCCGAGGCAGCAGGCGCCGACTATGTCGGCGGCGAGGAGCTGATCCCCAAGATTCAGAACGACGGATGGCTTGATTTTGACGTGGTAGTGGCTACCCCTGATATGATGGGCGTTGTGGGACGTCTCGGTAAAGTCCTTGGCCCCAAGGGCCTGATGCCCAACCCCAAGGCAGGCACGGTGACCATGGATGTCACCAAGGCTATCGCTGATATCAAAGCCGGTAAGATCGAATACAGACTTGACAAGACAAATATTGTCCATGTGCCTGTGGGCAAGGCGTCCTTTACCGAAGAGGCCCTGCAGGAGAATTTCAACGCCCTGATGGATGCCATTACAAAGGCACGTCCCAGCGCGCTGAAGGGGCAGTATTTGAAGAGCATCACTCTGACCAGCACAATGGGCCCCGGCGTAAAGGTGAGTGTAGCAAAGTATTAAAGAAATGATACAGATTGACAGAATGCTAAAAAGGAAACTTCGGTTTCCTTTTTTAGTATTTTAGTGATTTTGTCTTATGAAAACAAGGAGTCCGATGCCATGACACAAAAAAACAAAGAATATTTTATGTTTGGAGCGTCTGTGCTCATAATTGCTGTTATTACGGGAATTCCTCTGTTTGCACGGGGACTTGGAGGGGATATATGGGATGCGTCCTATCATATTCTCAGGATAGAATCCATGAAGGAAGCGCTGGTAAACGGAGATTTCCCGCCAAGGATCAATCCGCTTTTCTTTCATCATTATGGTTATGGCAGTTCGCTTTTTTATCCGGATGTTTTTCTGGTGGTTCCCGCGCTTTTGAATATCTGCGGTCTTTCCCTGCTCCTGTCATATAAGATTTTTTTGCTTTTGATCTCCGCAGCAGGTACATGTACGACCTACTTTTCCATCCGACATATCTGCGGCAGCTGGAAATATGCGCTGATGGGCAGCTATGTGCTGATGCTGTCGGTTTTCTATCTGGCTGATGTGAATAACAGGGCAGGATTGAGCGAATATCTGGCGTGTGTTTTTGTCCC
>CANQWM010000011.1 GCA_947627535.1 uncultured Acetatifactor sp. | reverse complement strand
AAAATCTTTTCTTTTCATAGGGGTAATATTAATTTTTTTAAAATAAAACACGGAGAAAAGAACGGTTCCGTCCGTTCCTTTCTCCGCTTCCATGCCTTTGTAATTCTTTTATCGGCTGATCGGGCCGATTTCTTTAGCGTCTTATAAAGAAAATTGCCGTGGCTCATATAACCGGTAAAAAAGTATCATGAAAACCGCCGCCGCGGCAAGACACACACCTCCCACCGCAAAGAGAAATCCATACCCCTTTATCCGCTTTTCCTCTTTCCGCTTGAGATAGTCATAATAACTTTCCACATTCTGGCGAAGTCCGGCGCCCGGTATAAAGACTCTGAAAAGTCCCCGGATCGCATAGGAAATTCCGTCCAGCGCTCCCTTGTTGGATATCCAGACAAGGCAGCCTGCCAGCACAAGCAGAAGGCCGGGAATAGTAAACGCGTCACACCATATCCTGTACTGCTCCACAAGAGGCAGGGTCCAGGGATCGCGTCCACTCACATAAAGCCATACAAGAAGCGCGCAGAAAACCGCCGCCGACAGATACCTGATGACCCGGGCCTTCAAATTCCCAGCTCCTTCCTGTATTTTTGCTCTTCCGCATCGTTACAATATACGAAATGTCCCGGCGTCAGCTCCCGCATGGATGGTTTATCCACACTATAATCGTGCGACTCCAGGGAATTATAGACGATCCTGGTCCGCTTCTTCTCCAGATGGGGATCCGGCAGCGGAATTGCCGACAGAAGCGATCTGGTATAAGGGTGCAGCGGATGCGCAAACAGTTCGTCGGAAGGCGCCAGTTCCACCATCTTGCCGTAATACATTACACCGATCCGGTCGGAAAAATATTTTACCACCGAAAGATCGTGGGCAATAAATAAAATGGTCAGGTCAAGGCGGGTGCGCAGCTCGTTCAAAAGATTGATGACCTGAGCCTGAATGGATACGTCAAGCGCCGAGATAGGCTCATCCGCGATCAGCAGCTCCGGCGACATAATCACGGATCTGGCAATACCGATTCTCTGTCTCTGTCCACCGGAAAACTCATGGGGGTAGCGGCCGGCGTGTTCCCGTACCAGTCCTACCAGCTCCAATATCTCATAAACCCGCTCCTCAATATACTTTTTGTCCTTGATCCCATTGATGACAAGACCTTCGGAAATAATCTCGCTGACCGTCATGCGGGGATCCAGAGAGGCGATGGGATCCTGGAAGATCATCTGTATTTTAGTGATCAGCTTTGTCTTTCCGGCAATTTTCAGATCGCTTTTATACTGCTTCTTAAGCTCCGCCAGTTTACGGGAATCGCCGGAAGCCTCCTTCAGGAGCGGTTCATATTTTTTCCTGACCTCCTGAACCAGCTTCTTTGCATATTCCCTGTCGGAATATTTATGATCGAACCTTGCCCTGCGGATCTGTTCCCCGTTCTCCGCCAGGAGCTTTTTCATTTCCTCAGTCTTTTCCGCGATCTTTCTGTCATTTTCCGCCTTTTTGCCGGGATTTTTCGCGGTATCCTCGCGAAGAGCCTTCACCGCTGCCTTTGTATCCTTCCGGACCCGTGCGGACTCCTCCTTATAGGAACGCACACCTGCGCAGATGCGCTGTCCCTTGAAATATATGCTGCCTGATGTAATATCATAAATTTTGATGATGGACCGGCCGGTAGTGGTCTTGCCGCAGCCCGATTCTCCCACCAGGCCGAAGACTTCGCCCTTCATGATATCAAAGCTCACGTCGTCTACCGCCTTCACCGGCCCGAAATGCTGGCTCAGGTGCTCTACCTTCAGCAGGACTTCCTGCTCTCTCTTACTGTCCATTCTGAACACCTCCCGCTTTCTTCATCCTCTCGATACGCTCGGTGATAATTTTAGGAATTTCCACCTTCGGCGCGTTCGGGTGCAGAAGCCATGTGGCGGCCTTATGGGTGGGCGACACCTCAAACATGGGCGGCTGCTGTTCAAAATCAATCTGCATCGCGTATTTGTTCCGGTCCGCAAAAGCATCCCCCTGGGGCGGATAGATCATGTTGGGCGGCGTACCCGGTATCGCATCCAGCTTCTCCTTGGTGTCCAAATCAGGCATGGAAGAAAGAAGCGCCCAGGTATAAGGATGACGGGGATCGTAAAAAATATCGTCCGCCGTGCCGTACTCCACGATCTTGCCCGCGTACATCACGGCAATATCGTCCGCCATATTGGCAACCACGCCCAAATCGTGGGTAATAAAGATAACGGACAGGTTTCTCTCCGCCTTCAGTCGGTTAATCAGCTCCAGAATCTGTGCCTGGATCGTTACATCCAGCGCCGTTGTGGGCTCATCGCAGATCATGATCTCCGGATCCGCGGAAAGCGCTATGGCAATCACAATACGCTGACGCATACCCCCTGAAAACTCAAAGGGATACTGGTTAAACCGCATTCTGGGCTCATTGATCCCCACCTCTTCCATCAGCCGGATTGCCTTCTCCCGCGCCATGCTTCTGGTAACCCGATAGACTACTCTGGAAGCCTGTTCCTTCAGGTAGTCCACGATTCCCACCGCACGCTTCTCAAAGTCCTCTTCCGTATCCGCGGAAAGCTGCGCCTTCCAGGAATCCTCCAGCTCTCCGATCACATCCAGGATCTCCTGCCGCAGCTCCTCCAGGTCACAGACCACCTTCGGCACAACCTTCCAGTCCACGCTGCGTCCCCTGGCAATCAGGGCGTCCCGCTTT
This sequence comes from uncultured Acetatifactor sp., assembly GCA_947627535.1. GTDB lineage: Bacteria > Bacillota > Clostridia > Lachnospirales > Lachnospiraceae > Acetatifactor. The sequence continues at coordinate 72,563 of CANQWM010000011.1, read as the reverse complement.
TTGGACTGTCTTTCAAAACGCGCCTCTTCCTTTGGATTGTGCTTCCGGTAATAGAAATATTTTTCTATGGCGTTCCCCAGGCTGGTACGGAAGGTATACGCCATACTGTCCTTCGCGATCTCCAGCCTGTCGATCGCATCCTCCACTCCGGCGGACAGCGTCTTACAGAGCTTCTCCGCTCCCGCCTTGTCAAAATCTCCCTGAAAATAGCTCTTTGCCTCTTCCATCCGGGGCAGAAGCTGTTTCTTTTTCCCGTAGGAGATCTCGTGGGAATATTTCACGCCCCCGGCTGCCAGCGCAATAAATTCATTCATAAAATGATCGTTCAGAAAATCCAGCGACATCTGGTTCAGCTTTTCCACCGGCACACCGTGCAGATCCGCATCCGGATTTTTCAGCTCAAAATATCCGATTCGGAAAAAGACCGGTTTTTCCTGGCTGCGAATCTCTCTCAGAAGCTCTTCACACCTTCTCAGCGCAGCAGTCAACTCCGGCGGATACCCCTTCCCGCTGGCCGCGGCTTTGTCGAGACAGCCGGCAAGCTCCGCGATCTGCGCCTTATAATTTGCGCTGTAAAAGGGATCCTGCAGCTTCTTCAGCCTGCCCCGGTATTCCTTCAGACGTCCCTTCACGTCTACTTTCTGTTTTTTCTCGATCAGAAAACACAGATCCTCCAAAGAAGAAAGCATGGCCTCCGCTTCCGCGTCCGCCTGATTATAACGTAACTCCAGCTTGTTGGCCCTGATACAGAACGTGTCAAAGGTCTTTGCAAGCTCCCGTATACGCGCCCCAGACTGTCCGTCCGCAGCCTCCATGTTTTTCGCCAGCAGCGCCAGCATATCGTTGAAATTCTTTCTGGATTCCCTGCGGGCTGCCTTGTTCTTCAGGAGCATGGCCTCCGTGATCTGTTTCCCGATCTTCACGATTGGATTCAGGGAGGAAAGAGGATCCTGAAAGATCATGGCGATCTTGTCACCCCGAAGCTTATACATTTCCTCCTCGTCAATCTTCAGCAGATCCTTTCCGTCATAGATGATCTTTCCACCTTCTATGATGGAATTACCGGCCAGTATACCCAGTATGGCCTTGGACGTCACCGACTTTCCGGACCCGGACTCCCCTACAATAGCCAGCGTCTTGCCCCGTTCCAGATCAAAGGAAATATCCCGCACCGCTTTCAGAATGCCCCCGGCGGTCCTAAACGATACTTTCAGATTTTTTACTTCCAATATTTTGTCCATGCCCTATCATTCCTCCACGCCCCTGAGTGCCGGGTTAAAAGCATCCCGCAGACCGTTGCCGAAAAGGTTAAAGCAAATCATAAGCAATGACAAAAACACTGCCGGCACGATCATCAGATGGGGATAATTGGTCCAGATACCGTTGGCATCGGACAACAGCGTTCCCAGAGAGGTGACCTTTGCCGTGCCAAGCTTCACAATGCCCAGAAAGCTCAGCATACTTTCCTGCCCGATAACACCGGGAATCGTCAGCGCGCAGGAAGTGATGATGGTTCCAAGGGAATTGGGGAAAATATGTTTCCAGATCAGTCTTCTGTCCCTGGCTCCCAGCGTCCGGGCTGCCATGACATACTCCTGATTTTTAAACCGGTAAAACTGGGTTCTCACCCTGGATGCCGTGCCGATCCAGCCCGTCAGCACAAACGCGAACAGCAAGCTTGGAATCGGTCCCACCTTGGCCGCGAGATGAATCTGGAACAGGGTCGCCACCACGATAAAGGGAACGCCCGCCAGGATATCGCTGACACGCTCCAGCGTAATATCCACCACTCCGCCGTAAAATCCTTCGATGGCGCCGTACATCGCGCCCAGCACAAAATTGATCACCGACACGCATACCGCCACCAGCAGACTCAGCTTCACACCGTCTCCCAGACGGACGGCCAAATCATACCCCTGACTGTCCGTACCGAATATATATTCCGGCTCCATACCGTTCTGATAACGGTAATAATTATAATAAAGCATTCTGACCCTGTACTGCGCGGTCTCGAAGCTGCCGCCTCCGCTGTACTCCCAGTAAACAAGGTTTCCGTCCGCATCCCGCTTGTAATTATCCTCCAGAATCATGCCGGGTCCGTAAGGGATGGTTTTTGCTTTTCCGTCCTCTGAGACAGTGACAGGATCACCCTTCTTGGATTTATACCAGTTGTTGGCATCCGAATAGTCCATATTCCACTCATTGTCCTGCACCAGCGGATAAAAGACGTGAAGACCGTTTTCTTCCTCCCATTCGCAGATCTTTTTGTACTCGCTCTGGGGGATATTTTTATACACAAATCCCACTTCCAGGTATGTATCGATGCGGCCGGGATAGATAGAGGTCTCCTTTTTGGCAGCGTTGATCACCGTGCGGCTCTGTCCGATAGATTTCATGGGCTGGTAATAGCTCTCCATTCCCTCTTCCAGCGCAACGCCCCGTCCGTCGTAGTCCTCGGCGCCGATCCCCACGGACAGCGCCTTGACCAGGCCTCTCTCCGAAAAATCCCGTTTCGTGGCGCCGTCAAAAAAACCGGCGTTCAGACATGCCAAAATCCTCGGCGCCTTCTTCGCGTAACTGGGGTCCATAAAGGAAGCGCTGTGGTGGATCAGAAGCGGAGCGGCGAACGCATATAAAATGATCAGAATAATTATGACCGCCGCGACAACCGACGCCCTGCTTTTCCGGAAACGGATCCAGGCGTCCTTAAAATATCCCACCGGCTTATCGTCAAACTTCTTGTCACTGATACGCTCTCCGTCATGGACAAACACAAATTTTTCCTTCGGGATCTGAGAGAGATCACCATATACAACATTTTCCCTCATCCGTCACTCCCCCATTCTGATTCTCGGATCAATAAATCCATAGCTGATGTCAATTATAATTCCTGCCAGCAGGCTGACCAGGGTATAGAAGATACAGTCAACCATAAACACATCATAATCAAACAGGTTGATAGCTCTTAAATACAGGGTTCCCACGCCGGGAATGGAAAATATCTGCTCTATGACGAAGGAACCTCCCAGGATTCCGATAAAGCTTCCGATAATGGAAGGCAAGATAGGCACCATGGCGTTCTTCAGCGCATGCCGCACGGTAGCCTGAGATCTGGTAAGCCCCTTTGTCCTGGCAAGCAGCATATAATCCGAAGTCAGTGTCTCCGTGAGCTCCGCACGGGTAAACCGGCACAGACCCGCGATCTCCCCGAAGGACAGGGCCAGTACGGGTGCGATCATGCTGTAGAACATTTTAGGTGACAGCCAGGAATTTCCCGCGTCCGCAAGAGAATACACCTGCAGCGGCAGCCATCCCAGCTTAAAATACAGGAAATATTGTACCAGGAACGCGTAAACATAAGGAGGGACCGAGACAAATACCATGACCATAGTGCTGATCAGAGAATCCTGCCATTTGTTTTTCCGGATGGCAGCGTAAATCCCCAGAAGGATCCCTATGGGTGTGGCGAAGATCAGAGAATACAGGTTTACCAGTACCGTGGGAAGCAATCGGTCGGTCAGCACCTTCAGGGCCGGCTGACGGAACGCAATGTACCATGAAGTACCGAAATCTCCCTTGGTAAAGATCCCCTTGATATAGATCCAAAGCTGCACCAGCAAGGGCTCATTGTAGCCCAGGGCCTCCCATCGTGCGGCAATGGCTTCCGCCTGAACCTTTTCCTGCGGCAGCACCCTTGGAAGCATCCTGATCAACAGAAAGCACATGGTGGAAATAATGAAAAGGGTAAAGATCATCAGTACCACTCTCTTGACAATATATTTTGCCATTCTCATAATGTGTTTCTCCTTTCCGGGTGTTTTGGGAGAGGACCCTTCAGCGGCGTACCGCACAAAGAGTCCTCCCGCAAAGCATCCGGCAGATGCCTGTTTTATTCGTAATTCAGTGTACCGCCCTGGCTGGCCACAAAATCAGCCCACTCCGCGTCGGTGTAGTTGTATTGCAAAAGCTCTATTCCGCCGTAACCGTACATGATGTTATACTCTTCTGTATAATAACTGCACTGATATGCCATCATGACGCAGGTTGTCATAGCGCACAGAGGCAGTCTGTAGTAGAGCTTCAGGTAGTTTTCCTCCAGCTGAGCCAGGATATCCAGCTTCGCGGAGAAATCAGCCGTGGCGTAATCGCCGGTTCCCACCATGCAGTTTGACCAATCCTGCCAGGTCTTTGTCACCTCCTGGCCGCTTACGTTCAGGGTCAGCTCCGCAGTCGTGGGATCCCAGCAGCCCGCCTCATTGATGCTGTACTGGCTGGGATCGCAGTATACCTGGAAGTTGCGGAAAGGATAGAAGGCTGCTCCGCCCCATGCGCCGTAACCGATCGCATACTCACCGGAAGCCACGTCGTCATAACGGTTCTCCAGATTGCCTACCGCCTCCAGGGTGATGGTGCCAAAGCCGGAGCCCTCCGCAGCTGCATTTACGTATTTGTTCAACAGTTCCACCTGCTGGTTCGCGGCGGAATCCAAAGCGCCTGCAGCCCAGCCCATCCGGATAAGAATGGGATCGCCCGCCGTGTACAGGCCATCCGCAACCAGCTCATCGCAGGCTGTCTTCATCAGGTTCTGCGCCTCAGTCAGGTTGTAGCCGTTAATGGAATTATAAGCATCCTTCAGCGTCGCATAAGGCGTGCCTTCACCGTATTCCACCTCGTAAAGGTTGCAGATAGCCTGCATCGCCTCGTCCGTGTTCCTGTAAGAGGACTCAGGATCATTGTACACATCGTAATAATACAGCGAGTTCAGCATGGAATAAGCGGGATTATAGCCGGGCGTAGCGGAAACATATTCTGCGCGGTCGATTCCCAGACTCATCGCCTTGCGGAAATTTACATTGGACAGAACCACCGAGTTCTGATTTCCCTTGGAACGGTCCATCTCCTTCAGGTTATCCAGTCCGCAGTTAAAGAACAGGGACATGGTGTAGGTCTCATCAGCCTTGTAAAGCTGATCGCTGGTAGAGTAGGCCAGCAGATCCTCCGTCGTAGGATTCCAGTTGCTCAGCTCGCCCTTGAGGAACGCCTGCTTTGCAGCGCTGTCGTCCATTACGTCGATGACGATCTTGTTGGTCTTGTAACGCTCAATGCTCTCTCCGTCCACCAGGTAGGGCGTCATGGACTTCAGACTTCCGTCCTCCTGTTTTTCATAGCCGTACCAGTTCTCGTTCTGTACCAGCACCATCTGCTTGTCGGCCTGCATGGACTCCAGCTTGTAGGGGCCGTAAGACATGGTGGTCTCGGGGGAAGTGTTGTAGGAAGTAGTCGTCACATCGCCCGTGGTGTCCTTGCCATTCTCGTACAGGTCCTCATACACCAGCCAGGTGGAGGTGCAGGAGGTCAGGAAATAGTTATAATCAATCTGATACTGGCAGACATAGCGGATGGTGTAATCGTCTACCTTGTAGCAGCCAACCGTGGAATCGTAATCCACCACGGGATATTCCACGGGGTAAACCAGATAATTGATGGCCTCCGCCTCGGTCTCGCCCCAATCAGCCACTGCCGTAATCACGCCCACGATATGCGCCAGGCTCTCATCGGTGAGGGGTACTCGGCCATTCTCATCGGCCATATCCTTCAGCGCGTTGAAATCCTCTACGCCGAACATGGATTCGCCGTAAGTCTCCACATAAGTTGTGAGAGTATCGTCTCCCAGCCAGGAGAGCTTATCCGTCAGGCTGATAGACACTGCCGCGCCGTCAGGCGTGGTATAGACGCCGTCTGCGCCCGCGGCCAGATCCTCCATACTGTAAGCCGCCGCGGCCTCCGGGTATGCAACGGAACCCATGTTGTAATACGCGTTTCCGCCCGCAACTGCAGACTCACCCGCATAATACAGGTTTGCGCGGTAGTTTTTCATGTCGGGATCCAGAAGCGCCTTCATGGAATAAATATAGGTGTCGGCATTGATGGGAGTCCCGTCCTGCCACTTTGCATTGGGGTTCAATGCGATCTCAAACACATAACCGGATGTGGTCTGATCCGCGGTCTGCCCGGCGGGAAGATCCACGGCGTACTTTGTCAGGTCATCCTGATGGTCCGCGGTAACGTCGGTGATGGACGTTGCCATCTCATACACCCACTGGTACACCCCGTTCTCTGAGTCCTCGACCTGCATGGTGCAGAAAGGGGAGCTCAGATACGAAAGGACCGCGTCGTCCGCATTGGTATCCCAGTTATGGGGATTCCACTTGGTCGCCAAAGCTGACGTGTAATCGTGAAAGGTGTAGGTATCCGTAGCAGAAGCCTGCTCGGAAGCCTGTCCGGATCCCTCCGAACCGCTTTCACTCTGCTGGCCGGAAGAGGATTCTCCCGCCCCCCCGCCGCAGGCCGCGAGTCCAAGAACCATGGAAAGCGCCAGCAGCGTGCTTAGAACTTTCTTTTTCATACTTTTCCTCCTTCTTTTGGTGCAATTTGTTTATCTTTAAACCTTCGGGATGCCCTTTTGCTTTTTCATAATCTCCTCACAAGTTGGTACTCTCCGCGCGGGCATTTGGAAGGTTTAAATTCTGGGTACACAAAACTACCTGGCAACGCGATAGCCCTTTCTACCGCCCGTCAGATAGTTCCTGTCCTGACCTTTACCAACAATGAATGATGTTCACATTCCTGTTTTTCAAGTGAATATTATAAAATATCAAAACCATTCTGTCAATAGCTATGTTGCAAGATTACCGCTTTTCCAGCATTTTCTTCACGTACACTCCCGTGTAGGACCTTTTATTTTCTGCGATCTCCTCAGGCGTCCCCCTGGCGATCACGGTCCCGCCCCTGTCGCCGCCTTCCGGGCCGATGTCGATGATATAGTCCGCCGTCTTGATCACGTCCAGGTTATGCTCGATGACCACCACCGTATTTCCCCCGTCCGCCAGCCGGTGCAGGATATCCACCAGTTTGTGCACATCCGCGAAATGCAGACCGGTAGTGGGCTCGTCCAGGATATAGACGGTCCTTCCCGTGCTGCGCCTGGAAAGCTCCGCCGCCAGCTTGATTCGCTGGGCCTCACCGCCGGAGAGGGTGGTGGAGGGCTGGCCCAGCTTTACATAGGACAGGCCCACGTCGTACAGTGTCTCTATCTTATGGCGGATAGAGGGAAGGTTCTCAAAAAAGGCACAGGCTTCCTCCACCGTCATGTCGAGCACGTCATAGATGCTCTTCCCCTTGTATTTTACATCCAGCGTCTCCCGGTTGTACCGTTTTCCGCCGCAGACCTCGCAGGGAACATACACATCCGGCAGGAAATGCATTTCTATCTTGATGATGCCGTCGCCGCCGCAGGCTTCGCACCGCCCGCCCTTCACGTTGAAGCTGAACCGGCCCTTGCCGTATCCTCTGGCCTTCGCGTCCGCCGTGGAGGCGAACAGATCCCGGATCTGATCAAACACGCCCGTGTACGTGGCAGGATTGGACCGGGGTGTACGCCCGATGGGAGACTGGTCTATGGCGATCACCTTGTCCAGCTGCTCCATTCCCAGAACATCTTTGTGTTTCCCCGGGATGCATCTCGCGCGGTTTAAGTCTCTGGCAAGACGTTTGTAAAGGATCTCGTTCACCAGAGAACTCTTGCCGGAACCTGACACGCCTGTCACACAGGTCATGACGCCCAGCGGGAAGTCCACGTCGATGTTCTTCAGGTTGTTTTCCCGGGCGCCAACCACCTTGATCCAGCCGGTAGGCTTTCGGCGCTCCTTCGGCACGGGAATCTGCTTCCTGCCGCTTAAATACTGTCCCGTGATGGATTCCGGCACCTTCATGATTTCCTCGGCAGTACCACAGGCGACCACTTCTCCGCCGCGGGATCCCGCCCCCGGGCCGATATCCACCACATAGTCCGCCTCCCGCATGGTATCCTCGTCGTGTTCCACGACGATCAGGGTGTTGCCCAGATCCCGGAGACTCTTTAACGTGTTGAGAAGCTTGTCGTTGTCTCTCTGGTGGAGGCCGATGCTGGGCTCATCCAGAATATAGCAGACTCCCACCAGGCCGGAGCCGATCTGGGTGGCAAGGCGGATCCGCTGGGCCTCGCCGCCGGACAGCGTACCCGTGGCCCTGGACAGGGAGAGATAATCCAGCCCCACATCCACAAGGAATCCCACTCTCGCGCCGATCTCCTTCAGGATCTGGCCGCCGATCAGGCGCTGCTGGCCGGTCAGCTCCATGGTCTTCAGAAATTCCTTCAGGGCCCCTATGGACAGGGAAGTGATCTCATAAATGTTTTTGCCGCATACCGTCACCGCCAGAGACTCCTTCTTTAAGCGCATACCGCCGCACTCCTTGCAGGGCGTGATCCGCATAAAGCTCTCATATTCCTGCTTCATGGTCTCGGAAAAAGTCTCCTTGTATTTCCGCTCCACATTGCGGATCAGCCCCTCGAAGGCCACAGGGTACACCCCTCTGCCCCGCTGGCTCTGATAATGGACCTCCACCTCTTTTCCGTCCGTCCCGTGGAGAAGGATCTTTTTGATCTTCGCGGGATAGTCCTCAAAAGGCGTGTCCAGGTCAAAATGATACTCCCTGCAGAGCGCCTGCAGGACGGCGTTTGTAAAACTGGAGCTGTCCGTGCAGGACTGCCAGCCCGTAACGGCGATGGCGCCCTGATTGATGCTCAGACGCCGGTCCGGGATCATAAGGTCTTCGTCAAACTCCATCTTGTACCCCAGTCCGAAACAGACCGGGCAGGCGCCGAAGGGATTGTTGAAGGAAAAGCTTCTGGGTTCGATCTCGCTGATCCCCACGCCGCAGTCGGGGCAGGAAAAGCTCTGGCTGAAGGTCATCGGCTCCCCGTCGATCACGTCTACCACCAGCAGTCCCTCCGCCAGCTCCAGCACATTTTCGATGGAATCCGCCAGTCTTCTCTCAATGCCCGGCTTCACCACAAGCCTGTCCACCACGATATCGATATTATGTTTGACATTCTTTTCAAGAGGAATCTCCTCGGTGAGCTCGTAAAGGCTGCCATCCACTCTGACACGGACATAACCTCCCCTCTTCGCCCGCTCCAGCACCTTGGCGTGCTCGCCCTTCCGTCCCCGGACAACGGGGGCCAGCAGCTGGATTCTTGTCCCCTCCCGCAGGGCCATGATCTGGTCCACCATCTGGTCCACCGTCTGTCTCGAGATCTCGCGGCCGCAGTTGGGACAGTGGGGGATTCCGATCCGGGCGTAAAGAAGGCGGAAATAATCGTAAATCTCCGTGACGGTTCCCACGGTGGAACGGGGGTTGCGGTTCGTGGATTTCTGGTCAATGGAAATGGCCGGAGAAAGGCCGTCGATCTTTTCCACGTTGGGTTTTTCCATCTGTCCCAGAAACATCCTCGCATACGACGACAGGGACTCCATATACCGGCGCTGTCCCTCCGCGTAAATCGTGTCAAAGGCAAGCGAGGACTTGCCGGAACCTGACACTCCCGTCAGAACTACCAGCTCGTTTCTCGGAATGTCCACGTCAATATTTTTCAGATTATGTTCCTGCGCGCCGCGGATCCTGATATATTCCCGGGGGCGCATCTTCTTTGCCTGGTCCATGTACCGTTTCTCCTTCATAAATAAAGTAATATCTAAGCCTTTTCATCCGCATCCAGATCCCGCAGCTTTTCCTTCAGCTCGATCATCTTGTCCCTCAGCTCGGCGGCAGCCTCGAAATTCAGATCCGCGGCAGCCCGCTGCATTTTCTTCTGAATCTCCGAGATCAGCTTTTCCAGCTCCCTGCGGCTCATGGATTCAGGATCCTTCTCAAACTGCATCTCTTCCTTCGCGATCACCTTTGAAATACTGATCAGATCTCTGACGGCTTTTTTGATAGTCTGGGGGGTGATCCCGTGCTCTTCGTTGTATTTCATCTGAATGGCCCGGCGGCGGTTGGTCTCATCCAGCGCGGTCTGCATGGATTCCGTAATGGTATCCGCATACATGATCACATGGCCCTCCGCGTTTCTCGCGGCCCGCCCGATGGTCTGGATCAGAGAGGTGCTGCTCCTTAAGAATCCCTCCTTGTCCGCGTCCAGGATAGCCACAAGGGAGATTTCCGGAATGTCAAGCCCCTCCCGCAGCAGATTGATTCCCACCAGCACATCGAACACGTCGAGACGCATATCCCGTATGATCTCCGCCCGTTCCAGGGTGTCAATATCGGAATGCAGATATTTCACCCGGATCCCGGCCTCCCGCATATAATCTGTCAGATCCTCCGCCATGCGCTTTGTCAGCGTGGTAACCAGGACCTTATTATGCTTTTCCGTCTCCCTGTTCACCGCGGCGATCAGATCGTCGATCTGTCCCTCCACCGGGCGCACAACCACCTCCGGATCCAGCAGGCCCGTGGGCCGTATGATCTGCTCCGTCCGCAGAAGCTCATGGGCTTCCTCATAGTCCGAGGGCGTGGCGGACACAAACAGCATCTGATCGATATGGGACTCAAACTCCTCGAAGTTCAGGGGCCGGTTATCCAGCGCGGAGGGCAGCCGGAACCCATAGTCCACCAGAGTCGTCTTCCGGGAGCGGTCACCGGCGTACATGCCCCGGATCTGGGGAATGGTCATGTGGGACTCGTCTATGATGATCAGGAAATCGTCGGGGAAAAAGTCCATCAGCGTCATGGGCGGCGCCCCCGGAGGCATTCCGTTTAAATGTCTGGAATAGTTTTCGATTCCGGAACAGAACCCCGTCTCCCGCAGCATCTCCACATCGAAATTTGTCCGCTCCGCAATGCGCTGGGCCTCGATGAGCCTGTCTTCTCCCTGAAAGAAACGCACACGTTCCTCAAGCTCCTTCTCGATATTGTCACAGGCCGCCCTGATCTTGTCCTGTGAGACAACATAGTGGGAGGCCGGGAAAATCGCCACATGGTTCAGGGAAGCATGGATCCTCCCGGAGAAGGGCTCCACCTCCGCGATCCTGTCGATCTCATCCCCGAAAAACTCAATGCGGATAAAATAATCGCCGCCCTGGGCGGGATAGACCTCGATCACATCCCCGTGGACCCGGAAACAGCCCCGCTGCAGATCCGTCTCGTTCCGGGTATACTGGATATCCACCAGTTCCCGCAGAACCTGATCCCTGTCCTTTACCATTCCGGGCCGCAGAGAGACGACCATATCCTGATATTCATCGGGACTGCCCAGACCGTAAATACAGGATACGCTTGCCACAACCACCACATCCCTTCGCTCCGTCAGGGAAGCCGTAGCGGACAGACGCAGTTTATCAATCTCGTCGTTGATGGAAGAGTCCTTCGCAATATAGGTATCCGAGGACGGCACATAGGCCTCGGGCTGGTAATAATCGTAATACGACACAAAATACTCCACCGCGTTCTCCGGGAAAAATTCCTTGAACTCCCCATAGAGCTGGCCGGCCAGCGTCTTGTTGTGGGCGATGACGAGAGTCGGCTTATTTAACGCCGCAATGACGTTCGCCATGGTAAAGGTTTTCCCGGAACCGGTGACGCCAAGCAGCGTCTGAAACTGGTTTCCTTCCCGGAATCCCTTTACCAGATCCGCGATGGCCCTGGGCTGGTCGCCGGTGGGCTGGTATTCCGAGTGCAGCACAAAATGATCCATGACCGTTCTCCTTTCTGCGGGGATTCTTTCCATCAGCATAACAAGTATAACAGAACATCAACAAAAAGTACAGAACAAAATCGAACCTTTGTTCTGTACTCATCCGTTATGACTCTCTTGCGGGGCCAAATTGCGGGGCCAAAGCCTGCGGCGGATGCGCGGTTTATTCCGCCATCAGCCCCGCCAGCACCTCCTTCGCCTTCTCCAGCTGGTTGTCCGGGTGGTCCTGGCTGCCGTAATATGCCTCTCCGTCAAAGGGACACTCCACATCCGGCGCAATGCCGATCCCGTGGATGTTGCTGCCGTTTGGCGTATAGTAGGCGCTGATCGTAATTTTAATGGCGGACCCGTCCCCCAGCGGTATCACCTGCTGCACGATCCCCTTTCCAAAGGTAGTGGTGCCCACCAGCGTTCCCAGTCCATGATCCTTTATGGCGCCCGCCATGATCTCCGCGGCGCTGGCGGAGTTGCCGTCCACCAGAACCACCAGGGGCACCTGAAGCTCATGTTTCCCGTCGCAGGTAAATTCTTCCCGCTCTCCGCTCTTATTCTCCGTGTAAACGATCATGCCCTCCGGCAGGATCATCCGGCACATCTGGGTGACCGCGTCGAGACTGCCGCCGGGATTCCCCCTCAGATCAAGGATCATCCCTTTCATATCGGAGCCCTTTGCCACGGCCAGCGCTTCCGTAAACTGATCCACGGACACATCGTCAAACTCCGTGATCTGGATATATGCCACATCGCCGTCCAGCATCTCCACCGTCACGGTAGGAGTCTCCACCCTCTTGCGGGTCAGAGTAATATCCAAAAAGTCCTCTGCACTCTCCCTGATAACGGTAAGGGTCACCTCCGTATCCTCGGGTCCCTTGATCATGGCGACCGCCTCATCGAGAGACAGACCCTGGACGGACTCCCCGTCCACCTGATAGACAAGATCGCCGGGACGCAGTTCGCTGTCCTCCGCGGGGCCTCCTGCAATCAGATCCGTGATCAGCGGAAGACCTGTCTCCTGATCCAGCTGCATATAGGCGCCGATCCCGAAATAGATCCCTTCCGTCTGCTGCATAAAGGAACTCAGTTCCTCTGCGGAATAGTACACGGAATAGGGATCGTTCAGGGCATCCATCAGCCCCTTGTAAATTCCCGTCTTTAGATCCTCATCGCTGACCTCGTCCAGATAGAACAGCTCATCGATGTACTCCTCCAGAAGCTGAAGCTTTGACACCAGCTTTTCGTCTACCACGGAGTTTTCCGACAGCACCGGCTGGTCCTGGCGTTCCATGGCAGCCTGAAGCCCAAAGCCCAGATAGCCGATTCCCACCACAAGCAGCGCAATCGCGACTCCCACGACCAGGCCGATCAGAAACAGCCCCTTCCCGCTTCCCTTTTCCTTTTCGGGAGCCGGCGGAACCGGCGGCATACCGGAAGCGGTATAGTCAAAATAGGTTTCATTCTTGTCCATAAATCTCCTCATTTCTGCGCCCCCGGGCGCCGGATATCCACCATTTCAGAGCTATTGACTCAGATAATTCCACGGCGAGGTGTATTCCCCGTTCAGCCGCACGCTGAAATGCAGATGGTTTCCCGTGGAACGTCCCGTGCTGCCCACAGCCGCAATGGTCTCGCCGCGGACAACAATATCATCTTTTTTCACATACAGCTGGGAGGCGTGCATGTAGATCGTATACAGTCCGCTTCCATGATCGATCATCACGTAATTCCCCATGGTGGCGCTGTACTCTGCCGCCGCCACCTTTCCGTCATAAGCCGCATAGATGGCGGTTCCCTTCGGCGCCGCAAAATCCACGCCGTTATGAAACTGTTCCACTCCCAGCGTGGGATGGATCCGCATTCCGTAATCGTCCGAAACTCTTGTGTAGGTCGCCAGCGGAAACTTGAACGGGCCGTTGTCATAGGTCAGAACAGAGCCGTTCTCCGCAAGAATCCGCTTCTTTTCCTCCGCGATCGCCGCCTCCAGGGACGCGATTTCTTCTTCCTCCGCCTTGATCTCCTCTTCCAGCTCCCGGATTGCCTGAGCCTTTGTATTGATATCAGTCTCATAACTGACGATATCCCGGGTCTTCTGGTCGATCAGGTCCTCCAGATTCTGTTTCTCCGTCTCTACATTTCCCTTTGTCTGGTCCAGAATATCCTTCTCCAGCTCCAGCTGCTCCATGCACAGCTGCGCATACTCTCTGGCCAGACGATAGTTTTCCCACAGCGTATTTTCGTAGGCGATAACCTTTTCCACATAATCCGCCCGGTTCAGAAGGTCGCTGAAGCTTACCGCGGACAGCAGGACATCCATCGGGCTGGGGGTTCCCATCTCATAGGTAAATCGGATGTAAGCAGCCACGGATCTTTCCTGCGCTTCCTCCCGCGCTAAGGCTTCGTCCAGCTCCTTCTGTGTCAGTCCGATTTCCTCTTCCTTTTTTGCGATCTGCCGTTCCAGATCCGCTATATTCTCCTCGATTTCCGCAAGGGCGGCGTCCAGCCCGGCCACATAGTTTTTCAGGTCGGACCGCTTCGACTCCAGCTCGTGCTTCAGGTTCTTCAGATCAGTAAGCCCGCTCTGGAGATTTTCCCTGTCCTTCTTCGCCTGGGCGATCTGGTCCTCCTTCTCGCGGATGCTATCGGACGTCAGGGAAGACATAGCGGCCGCGGATACCTCCGACAGGTATGTCCCTGTAAAGATCGTAACACAAAACAAGATACACAGCGCACGGCAAATTATGGTTTTTTTCTTCATTCCGCCACCTTATACGTGCAGATGCTTCCTCACCGTATTGATACTCCCGAGAAAACCGATCCCGATTCCCAGCAGAAGTGACACAGGTGTCAGGGTTTTAAAGAGCTGATCCACCGACACAAAATTCAGGAATCGGCTCAGCACTGTAAACCTTTCAAGAATATAGGTCAGGGCATAATTATAGATACTGTATATGATTCCTAAAGGGATCAATGCTCCCAGAAGTCCGATCAGCATACCCTCCAGCACGAAGGGCGCCCTCACAAAAAAGTCCGTGGCTCCCACGTATTTCATGATGTTGATCTCCTCCGCGCGCACGGAAATGCCGATGGCCACCGTATTGCTGATGAGGAAGATACTGACTGCCAGCAGGATCGCTATGATCCCCAGAGAGATATAGGCGATCAAGACATTCGTCCCGCTGAGCGTATCAGCCGTCAGCTGGGAGTATCTGACCTTGCGCACCTCCGGGATGGATTCCAGCCAGGTCACCAGCGCGCTCTGCATGGACACATCGCTTAAGTATATCTCGTAACTGTCCTCGCCGGCCAGAGGATTTTCGGGAAAGCCCTCCGCGTACTCTTCGCCGTAGGATTCGGTGGCCCACTTCTTCCACGCCTCGTCATCGGAGACAAACACAACCTTTGACACCTCCGGACGCTGAGCGATCATTTGACCGATCTCCTCCAGCCTGGCTTCGGTGACCACCTGACCGTCGGTGTGGCTTCCGCAGCCATCGTCATGGGTGGGGCCCTCCTCGTGATGGAAAAACACCGTCACGGAAACACCCTCCTCCACCTTCATCACAATACTCTGAAAATTGGATACCACGGCATAAAGAAGGCCGAACAGAAAAAGGCAGGCCGATATGGTGGCAACGGACGCGAGAGAGTACCATTTATTTCGGAAGATATTGGCAAAGCCCTGCCTGATTGTGTAGAGCAGTGTACTAATCTTCATCGATGTACTCGCCTCCCTCCTCGTCGCTGACGATCACGCCCTTCTTCATTGTCACCACCCGTTTTTTCATGGCGTTTACGATCTCCCGGTTGTGGGTGACGACCACCACGGTTGTGCCGCTTTCGTTGATTTCCTCCAGAAGCTGCATGATCTCCCAGGAGTTTTTCGGATCCAGATTTCCGGTAGGCTCATCTGCAAGGAGAATGGAGGGATGATTGATCAGGGCCCTCGCCAGCGCCACCCGCTGCTGTTCGCCGCCGGACAGCTGTCTGGTCTTCGCCTTGTATTTTCCGGCCAGGCCCACCGTTGCGAGCATGATCGGCACATTCCTGCGGATCTGTGCGGGATGCACCTCCACGATCCTCTGGGCAAAGGCCACATTTTCATAGACGTTTCTGTCGTTCAAAAGCCGGAAATCCTGAAACACAACGCCGATGTTGCGGCGGAATTTCGGTATCTGTCTGTGTTTCAGACGGGCGAGGTCCTGTCCCATAACATAAACACTGCCGCTGGTAGCCGTAAGCTCCCGCAGCAGAAGTTTGATCAGAGTTGATTTTCCGGAGCCGCTGTCCCCGACAATGAAAACAAACTCACCTCTCCCGATATTAAGCGTAATCCCGTTCAGCGCCGGCGAACCGGTGGAATAGACCTTGCTCACATTGTCAAGATAAATGACGCCGTTTTCGTCTATCATCTGCTCTCGTTTTTTTCTCTGTAATTCCTTCTTTGACATTCGTATTCCTCCAGAACAAGAAACTAATAATCCATGTTCTCCATGTACTTCATATATTTGACCACCATAAGCGCAATCCGGAACGTGATGGCGTCTTCAAAAACCCTCAGATCCAGGCCGGTACTCTTCTGCAGCTTATCCAGACGGTATACAAGGGTATTTCTGTGTATAAACAGCTGTCTGGAGGTCTCGGACACATTCAGGCTGTTTTCAAAAAACTTGTCGATGGTGACAAGCGTCTCCTCGTCGAAATCATCCGGACTCTTTCCGCCGAAGATCTCCCGGATAAACATTTTGCACAGCGGAATGGGAAGCTGATAGATCAGCCGTCCGATTCCCAGCTCACTGTAGGCCACCACATTTCTCTCTTCAAAGAAGATCTTCCCCACGTCGAGAGCCATCTTCGCTTCCTTATAGGAACGGCTGACCTCCTTGATATCCTCGACAACAGTACCGTAGGAGATTCGGACGTCCCCGATCCCCTCCTTCTGCAGGAAAAGCTCCAGCGCCCTGGCGGTTCTGTCCATCTCCTTTGCCGCGTCGGACTCCGCCAGCTCTTTTACCACAATCACATTTTCCTCGTCCACCGCAGTGACAAATTCCCTGCTGCTCCCGCTGTAATGCGCCCTGACCGGCTCCAAGACATTATTGTCCCTTCCCCCTCCGGTCTCTATCACGATCACCGCCCTTGGGGTATCGGTCTGGATATGAAGCTTTTTGGCCCGGCCGTAAATATCCACCAGCAGCAGATTATCCAGCAGCAGATTTTTGATAAAATTATCCTTGTCAAATCTCTCTTTGTAAGCAACCAGCAGGTTCTGGATCTGAAACGCCGCCATTCTGCCTGCCATATAGACATTCTCGTCGCTTCCTCCGGCCACAAGAACATATTCCAGCTGCTGCTCGTCATAAATCTTGAAAAACTGATATCCCTGTATTTCCTGGGAATCCGCCGGAGATACGGCAAAGTCCACGGCAGCCCCGGAGCTGTTGCGCATGTCTGTGGTAGATGCAACCTCTTTTCCGTCTACATCCATTATGCAGAAATCCACTCTGGAAATGCTCTTGAGACCTTCTATGGTATTCTGTAAGATCTGATTCGATATCATAGCCCCCGCTCCTTTTCTCTTCGGCACCGTCTACAGCCATACTACACACAGTATAATAAGAATGTACAAAAAATGCAGAAAAAAAGCAATAGGTTTTTACGAATATCCACAAAAAAACTGCCTGATGACAGCGTCTCAGGCAGCTTCCGAGATCAGAATCCCACAATTAAACCAGCATGTCAAAATTTGATCCTACATTGGGGTTCACACTGCGCTCCATAGCCGCAGAATCAATCATGTCAACCAGTCCATGGCCCAGCTCTTCTTCCGTATCCAGAGCCTTTGCGAGTACAGCTGTTCCCACCTTGGACTGTAAGGAAACATTTGACAGCGCCGTAGAAACTCCTGCTATATCCATATATGATTCCCCCTTTCCCGATGCGGCTTCGCAACGGTTTCTCTATGCTCAGTATATCACAGGCGGATCCTTTTTTCCATATTCCTTTTTTTGTTTTTTGTTTTTTAACAATTATATGTATTTTCGTTTTTCATTTATCAAAATACCGTTCCATCCCGGTTCCATCCAAACCCGGACTGCGGTCCGGCCTGTCATACCCTGCGGATCCAGTGCTCCCCGATCTGGATCTTTCCCTCCTTCAGCAGTCTCCCCACCGCGCGTTTAAACTCATTCTTGCTCATACCTGTCTCATGCCGGATCACCTCCGGCAGCGCCCTGTCGTTAAATGGCAGAACCCCTTCGTAACCCTCCAGGAGTCTGAGAATGGTTTCCACATCCTTATCAATCTGCAGATATGCTTTTTCGCGGATACTCAGGTCCAGCCTGCCGTCCTCCAGTACCCTGACCACGCGGGCGCTTATGTCTGTTCCCAGTTCCACGTCCCCGTACAGTTCCTTCGCCGGGATCAGTCCGGAATACCGGTTATCCACCGCTACAAACGCTCCAAAACGGTCGCTTTGCTCATACACCCGTCCTGTTACCTGATCGCCTGCACGGTAAGGGCTGTCATTTCTCAGGTTCTTATATACATTCATGGTCGCGCAGAGCCGTCCGCTCTTGTCCACATACAAAGATACCAAAACCTTCCGGCCCTGCTCTACCCTTCCCCGCTGCTGCCGAAAGGGAAGCAGTAGATCCTTTTCCAGCCCCCAGTCCAGGAAGGCCCCGAACCGGTTCGTCTGGGCCACCGTCAGTTCCGCCACCTGTCCCATCACAAGCTTCGGCTCTCTGACCGTGGCAATCTTTCTGTCCTCGGAATCCAGATACACAAACACCGTCAATCTGTCCCCGGTCCTGCTGCCTTCCGGCACCTGCCTGCGGGGCAGCAGCACCCTGTCGTCACCCCGGGATTCCGGAGGCGCCAGATACACCCCAAATGCCACTTCCTTTACGATCTCAAGTTCCTGTTTCTGCCCGATCTGTATCATACGCCGATCTCCTGAAATTCCACCACAACATAGACAGCGCCCGACGGGTCCGCCAGTGACACCACAACCTTCCCGTCCTTCTCTGCCACACAGGGCACCAGCACATCATCCAGAAAAGCCTGACGCTTGTATTCCGCGCGCAGCTGCCGGATCGTGAAATGATCCGGCAGATAAGCCGCTGCCATATTTACAAACTGCTGATTGTTCACATGATGGTTTGTGTCGAGATGGTACTTCCTCACCGTGATCGCATCCTGCTTTAACCCGCCTTCGGGGACGGCGATCTTCCGGGGAGCGTACTCCATCTCCATCTTCGGGCCGATTCCATAGCCTTCCGCCATGCCCTCCGGTATGTTGGCTGGCTTTCCCGTCTCCGTATTCAGCAGGCTCCAAAGCGTGTTTGCCCTGGCCAGATACCGTCCTTCTTTGTCCTGCATCCAGAAATTACGATAACCCAGAAACCCTTTCATATCATAAGGCTGCGTACCCACAGTGACATTTTCTCCCAGCACGGGGTAACGCTCCACCACAATCTGCCAGGAGGACAGCACCCACACCAGCTTGTTTTCCATCAGATACCTGATCCCAAGGCCCACATCTTCCGAATGGAATGTGGAGCAGTCTTGAAAATAATTGATAAGGGAAGCCATGGTCAGTCTTCCCGCACTGTCCGTTTCACTGTAACGGATCCTGCTTTCAAAAGCGTACATTGTATCCTTCCTTTACATAAAAATCTGCAGAATGATAATGGAAATCCAGAAAATACAATAAAGCAACATCCCAAGATTCAGGATCACCGTCCGGAACCTCTTTCCTTTCGGGATGACCGTCTCGGCCGGCTCCGCGCGGAATCGCTTTCCCGCAAAAGAGACAATAAGCAGAATACCGCCTGCCAGCATGGAGCCGTAAACCAACAGATCATAGACCAGAAGCAGGATCACCCCCGCGATATTATCCACAAGAAACGCGATCAGCGCCCCCGTATCCCCGGGGTTCTGCAGAATGATATTCAGCCTGTCCATATCCAGCAGATCCATCAGGAGCAGGCCCATCACGCCGCCCACAAAATTCACTCCCATATGAAGACCAATGGTGATCTTCAGGTTTCCTGTCCTTACATAGATGAATGCAAGGAACATGCCAAGGAAAAATGTGTAGGCAAACTGGTTCAGATTCCCGTGAAACAGCCCGAACATCAGCCCCGACAAAAGCACCGCCACTCCCTGTCCGTAACGGACAGTCCTGTCCACGATCAGCTTACGGAAAAGGTACTCCTCCACAATGGGCGCACAGATCACGGTGTAGACAAACACAAGCGGAAGATTTGCCCCCATCAGCGTATCCTCCAGCACATTCTGTACCTCTCCGCCCTTTAACGCACCTAGAATACTTGTAATTACGTTACCCGCTATGTTACAAAGGTACATGATGGCAAAACACATGATCAGCGCGAGTATAAAATGTCCCGCCTTCATGGGATGCTTTTCCGGCTTCCTGCCGGGAACCGTTCTCACCATCGCGGCCAGCGCAGGCGCCCCGATCAGGTATAGCGGCAGCGCCGACAAAATGATATTAAAGTTCACGTCGTTCAGCCATTCCGGCCTGAACGCCCGGCACAGATATATCACCGCAAACTGGGCGGCGTTGATGACAATGGTTCCTATAAAATACCACAGCCCCAGCCTGGAAAAATGCTTCCGGATCTTTCCCAGCTCCGTCTTCTGTCCCTCTGCGCCGCTCTCCGCCGTCCCTTCCCCGGTTTCGCCGCTGCCCGCCGCTGCCTGTGCGCCTCCGACTGCTGTTTCTATTTCCATCCGTTCGCTTTTGTCTTCCATATAATCTTCCCCTTTTCCGATCCCGCCCTTGTTCCCCTCGTCGCTCCGACGTTGTTTTGCTTAACATGTGTTAAAAAATCAGCCCCCGGACATTCCATCCGGGGGCTACAAGCAGGGCTACAAGGATTCGAACCTTGAAATGACGGAGTCAGAGTCCGTTGCCTTACCGTTTGGCGATAGCCCTATCTGCATTACTTGATGTATTATACATGAAGTATTTCCACTTTGCAATACCCCAATTCAATTTTTGGATATATTTTTTCCCATTCATCTTAAGGCTTTCGCTCCCAGCATTCTGCGAAGAGCAAAAAAGGCTTTCCCGATCAACCCTTCCCCGGGCCGGGCCGTCACTATAGTATCCGCCGGATTAAACAGACGGACAAAATACAGGATAACAAAAAGAAAGGCGGTAAAATACAGGATAAAGTCTGCTGCTCGCTCCGGTATTTTTCCCGCCTTTCGCAGAATCAACACCAACAGAACCATCGGAACCGACCAAAAAAGAGGGTGATATATAAAAGCCTGCCTGATTTCCAGGTGCAGCAGCGACAGGTACGCCCGCGTCATGCCGCACCCGGCACAGGAAATTCCGGTGATCCAGCGGATCGGGCAGCCAATGCCAAGGATATGGAAGACAGCGTATACCGCGATAACAGCAAGAACAGCCGTCAGCGCTTCCTTCCTTTTCTTTCCCTGTGTTTCCCTGATATGAGCCGTCCGATCCGACATAAGTACCCCTGCTCCCGTTCACAGATGCCTGTAAGCAGCTGTTGGTTACTGTACGTTGTTGTTATTATACGCACCCTTGCTCTGATTGTAAGCGGCTGCAAGCGCATTTGTGTTCTTGATCAGAATATACATTGCCACATAGGGTCCGATGCCGCAGACCAGAGCGCCGACCACATACCACATCAGAATGGTCGTTCCGTTTTCCTGGAAGTTCAGGCCGTACCGGGGTGCGTTGGACGCCAGACGGTTCCCCAGCTTATAGTACCAATACAGCGCATAGAACCCGCAGGTAACAAACGACAGAATGATGAATACCGCCAGTCCGGGTGTGTTTTCCCCATCTCCTTCACACATGATATTCATATCCCGGGCCATGCAGTACAGGAAATAGTATCCATAGATACCGCAGGTCAGAATCGTGAACACAATGTATGTCACTAACGATCTGTTCGTCTTTATCATACTCAAATCCTCCTGATTATAAAATATTTACGGTTTTGCAAAAGTCCGCCGCTTTATATAACACCCGGATTTTATTTTACTCTGCCCCCCCGCGAAAGTCAAGGAAATCGAAACAGATTATGATAAAAAACAAAACTTTTTGTTAAATTTTTCTAAAATTCGACCCGACAGTCCTCTGACAACATGCATATGCTGTCGTCAGGGATTGCCGGGTCTTCTGATATCTGATCCAGATTATTTAATCTGCCGTCCGTTATACTTCAAAGATCAGGTCTCCATACGTCGGGATCGGCCATACTTTTTTGTCCACCAGCATTTCCAGTGCATCCACCGGAGCTCTCAGGGCATCCATCGCCGCACGGATCTGGTCCTTATAGAAGAAAGCAAGCTCCTTCTGGTCTTCGATGCCTGCTGCCTTCTTCTCCAGTTCCTCCAGGGCCGTCAGGGCTTTCTTTGCCTCCGCAAGCTTTCCGGATACCTCGTTCAAGAGCCCGGCCTGCACACTCGCGTCCGCTCCTGCTTCCTTCACTGCGATCACCGTATCCGCAAGGCTCTTGGTGTACCGGACCACAGCGGGAAGGATCTGCTTCTTTGCCATGTCGATCATGGTCAACGCTTCGATATTGATGGTCTTTGCGTAGGTTTCATACAGGATCTCTTCCCGGGATTCCAGCTCTACCCTGGTAAAGATACCGAATTTTTCAAACAGCCGGATGGCCTTGTCGGTCGTAAGCGTCGCGGAAGCCTCCACCATGGACTTGATATTGGGCAGTCCGCGCCTTTCGGCCTCCTTTACCCAGTCCTCGGAATAGCCGTCCCCATTGAAGATGATCCTCTGGTGCTCCGTCATGTATTTCTTGATCAGATCGTGTACCGCCGCGTCAAAATTGTCGGCCTTTTCCAGAATATCCGCCGCCTCGCAGAACGCTTCGGCTACAATGGCGTTCAAAATGGTATTGGGGCTTGCGATGGAATCGGCGCTTCCCACCATTCGGAACTCAAACTTGTTTCCCGTGAAGGCGAAGGGTGATGTCCTGTTTCTGTCGGTTGCGTCCTTGTCAAGATCCGGCAGCGTGGAAACGCCTGTGAGCAGTTTTCCTCCCTGAATGGAATGCGCCGCCTCTCCGGTCTCCACCAGCTGTCTCACAACGTCCTCCAGCTGCTCTCCCAGGAACATGGAGATGATGGCGGGAGGCGCCTCGTTTGCTCCCAGTCTGTGGTCGTTGCCCACATCGGATGCGCTCTGGCGCAGCAGATCCGCGTGGGTGTCCACCGCCTTCATGATGCAGGCCAGAACCAGCAGGAACTGAATGTTTTCATTCGGCGTATCGCCGGGATCCAGCAGGTTGACGCCGTTATCGGTTCCCAAAGACCAGTTGTTATGCTTGCCGGAGCCGTTCACGCCGGCGAAGGGCTTCTCATGCAGCAGGCAGGTCAGGCCATGCCGGCCCGCTACCTTTTTCATGGTCTCCATTACAAGCTGGTTATGATCCACGGCAATGTTTGCGGTCTCATAGATGGGCGCAAGCTCATGCTGGGCAGGAGCGACCTCATTGTGCTGGGTCTTTGCAGTCACGCCCAGCTTCCAGAGCTCAATATTCAGATCCTTCATGTACGCGCCCACTCTCTCCCGAATGGTGCCGAAGTAATGATCCTCCAGCTCCTGTCCCTTGGGAGCGGGAGCTCCAAACAAGGTCCGTCCCGCAAAGATCAGATCCTCGCGCTTTAAGTATTTTTCTCTGTCTACCAGGAAATATTCCTGCTCCGGGCCGACGCTTGCCACTACCTTGGTAGCCTCGGTATTGCCGAACAGCCGGACGATTCTCAGCGCCTGCTCGCTGACAGCCTCCATGGAACGCAGAAGCGGTGTTTTTTTGTCAAGCGCCTCTCCTGTATAGGAGCAGAACGCGGTGGGGATGCAGAGGATCACGCCCGTCGCATCCTCCTTCAGGAACGCGGGAGAAGTGATATCCCACGCCGTATAGCCTCTCGCCTCGAAGGTAGCCCGCAGACCGCCGGAGGGAAAAGAGGAAGCATCCGGCTCGCCCTTGATCAGCTCCTTACCGGAAAACTCCATGAGCATCCTGCCCTCTTCGTCCGGATGCGTCACAAATGCGTCATGCTTCTCGGCGGTAATTCCGGTCAGAGGCTGGAACCAGTGCGTATAATGGGTTGCGCCATGCTCCACAGCCCAGTCCTTCATGGCCTTCGCCACCACATCCGCGGCAGCCAGCGACAATTCGCCGCCCTGATCCATGACCTTCTTTACCTCTCTGTACACATTCTTGGGAAGTCTTTCCTTCATCTTTCCCAGGGTAAACAGGTTGCTGGCAAAGATTTCTTCCACATTCAATACTTCGCTCATTTTCATTCTCCCTTTCCTGTTTTTTCACCGCCATCTGCAAAAAAAGAGTTCCAAAGTAAACCTGTTACTTATGGAACCTCCTCGTTCATCGATGCCGATATGGATCGCGCCGGCAAAAGGACACCAACGCTTTGTTTTCTATAAGATACTCTAATTTTTTGTAAATTGCAATACCTAATTTCAATTTTCTCCATTTCAGCAAAAAAATCCCCTGCTTTTTTCCTGTCCTCTGGGCACATTGACGGAATACAGCCGCTTTTTCAGCTTTCTGTCCGCAGCAGATCATATTTCCCTGCTCTTTCAGACAGTTCCAGCCAGATTTTCTGCTTCGGATGGGGACAGCTTTCCACAGGAATACCCTCCCCGTCATACATGGCCATCACTCGTGCCGTCACATCGTTCCCGTCCGGCTTCATGATCTCAACCGTATCCCCCACGCAAAATTTATTGCGCTGCTCTATGCGGACCAGCGGATAAGCGGTCTGCCGCGGATCCCTGCAGGAAGGTCCCGGCGCAGCAGTCTCCCCCCAGGGGAACCCGTCTGTCTCCCAGATCTCTTCCACGGTTCCCAGATATACCGCATCCTTCACATAGGTGCTGCTGTCATAGACCTGGGCTTCTTCGCCCGGACGTCCGAAATAAAACCCCGTGGTGTACCGACGGTTGGTACACTTGGAGACCTCGGCCAGATACCAGCCCAGATTTTTCCGGTAGGTCTCCTCCGAAGCAAGACAGTCATCCACGGCCTTCCGGTAGGCCCGTGCAATGACCGCCACATACAATGCCGTCTTCATACGTCCCTCCACCTTCAGGCTGTCGATCCCCGCATCCAGCAGCTCCGGTATGTGGTCTATCATGCACAGATCCTTGGAATTAAAAAGAAAGGTGCCTCTTTCGTTCTCATATACCGGCAGATATTCTCCCGGCCTGGTCTCTTCCACCACCGCATACTTCCAGCGGCAGGGATGCGTACAGGCTCCTCTGTTGGCGTCCCTTCCCGTAAAGTAATTGCTGAGCAGGCACCGTCCCGAATAAGAAATACACATGGCGCCGTGGACAAAGCATTCCAGCTCCATATCCTCCGGAATATGCGCCCGTATGGACCGCAGCTCCCGAAGTGTCAGCTCCCTGGCGCAGACCACCCGCTTTGCCCCCATCTGCCGCCAGAAAAGACAGGTTTCATAATTTGTATTGTTGGCCTGGGTAGAGATATGGATCTCTGCTTCCGGCCACACCCGCCTGGCAACGGCAAACATTCCGGGATCGGAAACGATCAGCGCGTCGCAGCGCCCGGGCTTCATCTCCCTAAGCTGCGCAAAGTATTCCGCCGCCCTCTCCAGATCGTCGTTATGGGCCAGGACATTGGCGGTGACGTAAACCTTCACGCCTCTTGCATGGGCAAAAGCGATCCCTTCCGCCATTTCCTCCAGGGAAAAGTTTTTTGCTTTCGCCCGCAGCCCGAAAGCATCCCCGCCGATATAAACCGCGTCCGCCCCGAATACCACGGCGGTCTTTAAGACTTCCAGACTGCCTGCGGGCATTAAAAGCTCCGGTTTTTTCCTTTCTGTCCGTTCATCCCTCATGCGTATCCTCTCCCGCCCCGCCGTTACCGCTTTACGGTCAGGGCTGCCCCGTCCCCCACCGGCAGGACCACCGTCTCCAGGCCGGATGTGTGTTTCAGTTCATACAGGTATTCCCTCATGCGGGCATGTATGGTCCTGTTTCTCCGCGTCACCGCAAACCGCGACTCTATGACATCCCCGTCCTGCAGAACATTGTCGGAGACAAGGATTCCGCCTGGCGCCAGGAGCCGCAGCACCTCCGGCAGAAAGAAAATATACTGGCCCTTGGCGGCGTCCATAAAGATCATATCGAAGGGTCCCGCCAGCTTTTTCAGCACCTCCGCCGCATCCCCCTCCAGAAGGGTGATCCTGTCTTCCCCGCCGTATTTTTTGAAATTTTCCCTTGCCTGCAAAATCCTTTTCTCGTATTTTTCTATGGTCGTGACATGACAGTCCTCCGTCCCGTACTCACACATAAATAACGCAGAAAAGCCGACGGCAGTCCCGACCTCCAGGATATTCTTCGGCTTTGACAGCGCAAGCAGAAACTTCAGAAGGCTCTGCATGGATCTTCGTATGACAGGCACCTGTGTTTCAATGGCATGCGTTTCTATTTCATTCAGATACGACGCATTTCCCCTGTCGAGAGAATCGATAAAGGTACTCATCCTTTCCTCTATGATCATAACGCTCCCCATACCTTTCTCCCGTATCCCGCGCCGCAGGGGATTCCGGCTTTATTCCTTCGACGCCTCATCCGGCGTCTCTTCCGTCTCCTCCTCGGGAACGACCATGGCCGCCATCATCTCCTCGGCAGTCATCGCGGTGTTCAGTTCAAAGATTCCCGGCCCTACATCTTTTCGGTATTCCGACAGATAATACTGAAGGGCAAAGAGCCTTGCGTCCCGCACCAGCCCCTTGCTTTCAAACAGCCTGCCGATGTCCATGGGGGACATTTCCGCCGTCACCGCCACGGTTACCGCCCTTCCCTCTCCCGCGGATACAGCCGGTTCGGTAAAAATACGATACCCGTAGTCAAAGCAGGTTTCCGCTCCCCGGAAGATGATGACAACCACCGCAACAATGACGACCACCTTTAAGATCGCGCCCAGCACGGCAAGAATGATATTTTTCGTCTCCATAGGCACTTCCCATCTGCGCGTAAAAACACGTCTCACTCAAAATTCAGCTCAGCGGTAATGCGGGCATTGATCCGCTGCATCATCCTGCACAGATCCAGCTCCGCCGCCAGGAAATCAGCCACTATCGGATTGGCCCTGAAATTTTCATACTCTTTTTCAAAGTGATCCAGCCTGTTAAAGTCAATGTCGGGACTGGCCTGGAACTCATAATTTCGTTTCCGGTATTCATCTATCTGTTCCTTCAGACCCGGTTCTTGCTTTACCCTTTCCAGCTCCCTGCGATAATTCCTATATGCGTCGGTAGAAAGAATGACAGCGATAAACTCGTCTGTTGCGGCGTCAATGTGTTTCATGCTTTACTCCGTTTCCTTGGCTGAAAATTTTCTGTTTTCAGACTTATACCTCCATGATAATGGGAAGGATCATGGGGCGGCGTTTTGTCTTCTTCCAGACATAATCACTGAGCGCGTCTTTTGTGGTATTCTTCAGCTTTCCCCAGTCGGTGATCCCTCTGTCAAGGCATCTTTGCAGCGCGTCGTCCACCGTATGGCGGGCCTCTTCGATCAGCTCATCCGACTCTTTCACATACACAAATCCCCTTGACACGATATCCGGCCCCGCAACCAGCTGGCCGCTGGCCTTCTCCAGACTCATCACGACGATCATGATCCCGTCCTCCGCCAGATGCTGGCGGTCTCTGAGCACCACGTTTCCCACATCCCCCACGCCGAGACCGTCTACCAAGATGGCGCCCACCGGTACTTTCCCCGTTACGCCGGCGCCGTTATTGTCCAGCTCCAGCACTTCCCCGGAGGAAAGGATAAAAATATTTTCCTTCTCTATGCCAAGGCTCTGTGCGATCTTCGCCTGCGCTTTCAAGTGCTTGAACTCACCGTGGACAGGAATCGCGTATTTGGGTCGGATCAGGGTATAGAGCAGTTTAATTTCCTCCTGACAGGCATGTCCGGATACATGGGCATCCTGAAATACCACATCGGCCCCCTTGATCAGCAGATCGTTTATGACCTTCGTCACCGATTTTTCGTTGCCTGGGATGGGGTTGGAGGAAAAAATCACGGTGTCTCCCGCCCCGATCGTGATCTTGCGGTGCATGCCGCTGGCCATGCGGCTTAAGGCCGCCATACTCTCCCCCTGGCTGCCGGTGGTGATGATGACCTGCTGCTCGTCCGGATAATTTTTCATCTGGTCAATCTCGATCAGCGTGTTGTCCGGAATGCTGATGCACTCCAGGTTCCGGGCCGTCTCGATGATACTGACCATGCTGCGGCCTTCCACACACACCTTCCGCCCAAATTTGTAAGCGGAATTGATGATCTGCTGGACCCTGTCCACATTGGAGGCGAAGGTCGCCACAAAAATCCTCGTGTTCTTATGCTCCTCAAAGAGCGTGTCGAAGGTCCGGCCCACCGTTCTCTCCGACGGCGTGAACCCGGGCCGTTCCGCGTTGGTGGAATCGCACATCAGGGCCAGCACACCCTTCTTTCCGATCTCCGCAAAGCGCTGGAGGTCGATGGCGTCCCCAAACACGGGCGTATAATCCACCTTAAAGTCGCCGGTATGCACCACCACCCCCGCCGGGGAATAGATGGCAAGCGCCGCGGCGTCCACAATGCTGTGGTTGGTCTTGATGAACTCCACCCGGAACTGGCCAAGGTTGATGGACTGGCCGAACTTTACCACCTTGCGCCTGGTGTTCTGCATCAGGTTATGCTCCCGCAGTTTATTTTCAATGATCCCCATAGTCAGCCTGGTGGCATAGACAGGCACATTGATCTCGCGGAGCACATAGGGCAGAGCCCCGATGTGGTCCTCATGCCCGTGGGTGATGACAAACCCCTTCACCTTGTCGATGTGTTCCTTCAGGTACGTTACATCGGGAATCACAAGATCGATTCCCAGCATGTCGTCGGCAGGAAAGGAGAGACCGCAGTCCACCACAAGGATACTGTCTTCATACTCGAAGGCAGTAATGTTCATGCCGATTTGCTCCAGGCCCCCCAGTGGGATGATCTTCAGCCTGGACGCACTGTTATTCTCTTTTTTCTTCAATGAAATCTCCTCCACATTCTACACAGTAGCCGTAGAGCTTGACTTCGTGATCCACAACCCGAAATCCGGCAGTGGCGGTGATCTTCTTCTCCAGCTCCTCCAGCAGATCGTCTCTGAAGGAGATCACCCTGCCGCATTTCAAACAGATCAGATGATGATGACGATGCATTTTCCCGCCGCCATGTACATTCCCCATTTCATAGCGGACGAAACCGTCATCAAAGCTGATCCGGTCGATCAGATGCAGCTCATTCAGCAGCTGTATGGTTCTATAAACAGTAGCCAGCCCAATCTCGGGATAGCTTACCTTTACCAGATCATAAATTTCCTCGGCAGTCAGATGCGCTTCCGGGCGGGAAGCAATCGCCTCCAGCACAAGAACCCTTTGGCGGGTGACCTTCAGCCCTTTTTCTTTCAATAAGCGGTTAAACTGTTCTCTGTCCACTGCCATTTTTGTATTTCCCGTTTCTGTCCCGCGCGGTGCACAGTCCCCCCTGCGCGCAGACTCAGACAAACTTCACGTCGTCAAGCATATTCTCAAAAACGCCCGCTACGGCCGCAAGCTCCTCATCGTCAGACACCACTGTAAACACACTTTCCTCTTCGCCGTCTTTGGAAATGTCCTTTAGGATGAGAGCCTCTCCGTCCCCCTCTTCAAAATCCGTCACCAGTATATAATTAAAACCGCCGATCCTTGTCTGCTCCAGGACAAAGAAATCCACCGGCTCCTCCCCGTGAGGGTTAAACGTGATCTTTTCCAGTCTGCTCATATTTCCTCTCATTCCGCCGCTTCCTGCGCATTGCGCCTTCTGTCAAGATATCCCTGCAGAATCAGGGTGGCGGCTATCTTGTCCACATATTCTTTTCTGTTCTCCCTGCGGACACCGGCCTCCATCATGGTCCTGTCCGCCGCAACGGTAGTCAGCCGCTCATCCCACAAAAAAACCGGCAGTCCCGTTCTGCGCTCCAGCTTTTCTTTGAATTCTTCCGTCAGTTCCACGCGCACACCTTCTGTGCCGTTCATATGCTTTGGACAGCCAAGCACGATCTCCTGTACCTCATACTCCAGGATCAGCTCTTCAATCCTGGCCAGTGTCTGCCTCAGCTTGCTTTCCCTGCTGCGGCGGATGATCTCAACGCCCTGCGCCGTCAAAAGCAGGCTGTCGCTGACCGCCACTCCCACCGTTTTGGAGCCGAAATCAAGACCCATGATCCGCATGGAATTCCTCCTGTTCAACGCCAGCCCTTGGACGCGATGTACTCTGTCAGAAGCTCTTCCACCAGCTCGTCCCGTTCTACCTTCATAATCAGGCTTCTGGCATTTTTATGGCTGGTGATATAGGTGGGGTCTCCGCTCATGATGTATCCCACAATCTGATTCACCGGATTGTATCCCTTCTCGGTAAGCGCTTCATATACTGCCGAAAGGACCAGCTTCGCGCCGGTTTCAGGTTCGGTCTCCACTTTGAAATACTGTGTATTTTCCAAGTCCTGCATAGTGATCCCCATTTTCTGACCAGCCCACCAGGCGGCCTGACAACATTGCCCGTTTTTTACCTTTCTATCATAACTCATTTGACCGGAAAATTCAATCCGGGAAAATCAATCGGTTTCTTCCCCTGCCGCGGGCTGCTTATTTCATACCGGGTGTCCGGCAGGTCTCCTCCCCAAGCAGGATTTCGTCCGTCAGGAAATCCTTTACAGATACCGTCTGCAGCCGGCCGCTCTTTTGTGCTCCCTCTCCGGCGTCCAGAGCGATCTTTACATAATCTCCGGTATGGCCCAGAAGATACTCCCGGTCCCGGACCGTCTTTTTTTCTTCTATCAGTATCTCCGCGCATTTCCCTATGTAATGGCTGCGGAACTGCCTGGACTGCTCTTTTTCCAGTTCCAGGAGGATGCCGCTTCGTCTGGTCTTTATCTCCTCCGATACCTGTCCGGGCATTTTTGCCGCCGCAGTGCCGTTTCTCCTGGAATACTTAAAAATATGCATCTCGTAAAATCCCACCGCCTTCAGAAAATTTTCCGTGGTAAGAAATTCCTCTTCCGTCTCCCCGGGAAAGCCCACAATGACATCCGTTGTGATGGCGGGGCAGTCAAAAGCTCTGCGCAGCTGTTCCACACTTTCATAGTATTCCCGGGAAGTGTAATGTCTATTCATCCGTTTCAGGGTGGCGTCACATCCGCTCTGAAGGGAAAGATGGAAATGAGGGCAGACTTTCGGCAGCGCCTTCAGTCTCCGGGCAGTTTCTTCCGTGATGATCCTTGGCTCCAGAGATCCCAGCCGGATCCGCTCCAGCCCCTGTGTCTCATGAATCTGCTCCAGCAGATCCAGCAGCGGTGCCTGGGCGGTTTTCTCCCCCTGGAGGTCCATGCCGTAAGAGCTGATATGGATGCCGGTAAGCACTACCTCCCTGTATCCTCTTTCGGTCATCCCCCGAATCTCCCGCAGGATATCCTCCGCCCTGCGGCTGCGGACCCGCCCTCTGGCAAGAGGAATCGCACAGTAAGAACAGAACTGGTTACAGCCGTCCTGTATCTTGATATAGGCTCTGGTGTGCTCCAGAGTCTGCTTCAGCTGCATCTCTTCGTACTCGGATGCATGGGCGATATCCACCACCGTTAAGCCGCCCAGCGTCTTGTCCGCCGGTTCGCAGCCGTCAACGGCCGCGGAAAGCGCCCCCCGTTCTTCCCGCTCCGCAAAATATTTTTCCAGAATCCCTGCGATATCCTTCTTCCGGTTGTTTCCTATGACAAGATCCACGCTGTGGTCTTTTTCCATGCTGTCGGCGCCGGTCTGCACATAACATCCTGCCGCCACTACCACCGCGTCCGGATTTTTCTGTTTTGCCCGATGAAGCATCTGCCGGCTCTTTCTGTCCGCAATGTTTGTGACCGTGCAGGTATTGACAATATATACATCCGCGATTTCATCAAAGGGCACAATCTGATATCCCTTTTCCTGTAGTTTTTGCATCATCACTTCCGTCTCATAAGAATTGACCTTGCAACCAAGCGTGCGAAATGCTGCTTTTTTCATGGAAATGCTCCTGTTTTTTGTACTGTTTTTTCCTTGACTTTTATGTCTTGTGCCGTTAATATGTATGGGAAGGTATGAAACTGACAAGGAGGTAAACGCGATGAAAACAGTACAGATTTCATTAAATTCCATTGACAAGGTAAAATCCTTTGTCAACGACGTCACCAAATTTGATTACGACTTTGATCTGGTATCCGGCAGATATGTGATTGACGCGAAATCCATTATGGGCATTTTCAGTCTGGATCTCTCCAAGCCCATCGACCTGAACATTCATGCCGAAGACGGCGCGGATGAAGTTCTGGAGATCCTGAAGCCTTACCTGATCTAAAGCCGGCTGCGGCGTATACCGTGTACTTACTGCAAAGCCGATGACACAACAAGCAGAGCTGAGAGAGGATTCCAGGGGGCATCGCCCCTTTGGGATCCTTTTTTATTCCACAACGATCAGCTCGTCCGTCTCCAGAGCTGTCTTCACCAGTTCCCCGATTTTTTCGTCAAGATGATGCTCATGTCTGCGGATCACATTCAGATTGGGCTTCGTCACGGGATGCTTTGCCACAAAGATCGTGCAGCAGTCCTCATAAGGCAGAATGGAGGTCTCGTAAGAGCCGATCCGGTCCGCAACGGCTACGATCTCCTGCTTGTCAAAGCCGATCAAGGGCCTGTACACCGGCAGGCTGCAGACTTCGTTCGTGGCTGCCAGGGAATGCATGGTCTGAGATGCCACCTGCCCGATACTCTCCCCTGTGATCAGTCCGAGACACCCCGTTTCCTTCGCGATATGCTCCGCGATCCGCATCATATAACGGCGCATGATGACAGTGAGCTCCTCATGGGGGCACTTTTCATGAATATAAAGCTGGATATCCGTAAAGTTGATCACGTGAAGGTAAACAGGCCCGGTATACCCTGAGACGATTCTGGCCAGATCCACCACTTTCTGTTTTGCCCGTTCGCTGGTATAGGGCGGCGCGTGAAAATAGACGGCGTCGATCTTCACACCCCGCTTTGCGATCATATATCCCGCCACCGGGGAATCGATCCCGCCGGAAAGAAGCAGCATCGCCTTCCCGCCGGTGCCTACGGGCATTCCCCCGGGACCCGGTATTTCAATGGAATAAATGTAGATCTTTTCCCGGATTTCCACATTCAGCATGATTTCAGGCCTGTGTACATCCACCTTCATCTCCGGATAGGCGCTTAGAATCGCTTCTCCCAAATCCGCGTTGATCTCCATGGATTCCTTCGGATAATTTTTTCTCGCCCGCCTTGCGTTCACCTTAAACGTCCTGCTGCGGTCGGGATACACCTCCCCTATATATCTGACAATCGTGTCACATAATTTTTCAAAGCCCTCGTCTTCCACATACACCATAGGGCAGATGCCGGAGATGCCAAAGACGTGCCGAAGCCTGTCCACGGTTTCGTCATAGTCGAACTCTCCCAAAGCTTCCACGTAAATGCGGCCCTGATTCTTCCGGACCTCAAACTCTCCCTCGCATTTTGTCAAGGCAAACCGGATCTGACGCACCAGGGCATCCTCAAAAAGATACCTGTTGTTTCCCTTTACCCCGATCTCGGCATATTTGATCAAAAAAGCTGTAAACATATCCACCTCGTCCCGGCCCCGGGCCTATATATCCTGTTCCCGGGCCGGCAGGACATGCCGGCCCGAAGCTCTTCCTTCCCCTGTCTGCTATCCGCGCCTTGTATATTTGCGCAGCATAGGAATCTTATCATAAATCGTCTGTAATGTATAGTCTATTTCTTCCATTGTGGTATATACGGAAAAGCTGAAGCGCACAGTGGACTCCAGCATCCAGCTTTCCACGCCCATCGCCCGCAGCGTCGCGGAAGGCTGGGGCTTGCGGGCGGAGCAGGCGCTCCCGGCGGATACATAGATCCCTTTTTCCTCCAATGCATGGAGCAGCACCTCGCTGCGCACATCCCGGAAGGAAGCGCTGACAATATGGGGCGCCGTTCCCTCCCCGTCGGGATGGCCCGGCAGCAGGCCGTTGATCCTGACACCGTCCAGTTCTTCCAGGCCCTGGATCAGACGGCGCTTGCACTGGCGCAGTCTCTCTATATCCTCGTCAAAATGGGCGTACACCAGCTCCGCCGCCTTTGCCATTCCGGCCGCCCCCGGCACATTGTCCGTGCCGGATCTTAAGTTCATCTGCTGTCCTCCGCCGTGAAGGATAGGCTGAAGCTTCACTTTATCTCTGATATAAAGAATGCCGGTTCCCTTGGGCCCGTGAATCTTATGCCCGCTGGCGGAGAGCAGATCGATCCCCATTTTTTTCGGGCAGATCCGGGCTTTGCCGAATCCCTGAACCGCATCCACGAAAAACAGCGTATCCGGATTCATGCGCTTGATCAGAGCGCCTGCCTCCGCCACAGGCTGCAGAGAACCCACCTCGTTATTGGTGTGCATAATGGATACCAGAATGGTATCCCCCGACATTGCGCGCTGTAAATCCTCCAGCAGGATCCTGCCTGTGCCGTCCACAGGCAGATACGTCACCCGGAATCCCACGGACTCCAGATAGCGCATGGTCTGCAGCACGGCGGGGTGCTCGATCCGGGTTGTGATTAGATGGTTTCCCCGTCTCCGGTTCGCAAAAGCGCAGCCCATCAGCGCCATGTTGTCAGACTCCGTTCCGCCGGAGGTAAAAAAAATCTCCTTTTCCCCCGCCTTCAGCAGTCCCGCAATGGTCTGCCTGGCATAGCGCAGATACTGTTCGGCCTGCACACCCTTGGTATGAAGACTGGAAGGGTTTCCGTAGTCTTCACACATTATTTTTGTCACCAATTCCGCCGCTTCAGGAAGCACCCGGGTAGTGGCGGAATTGTCCAAATATACTTCCATGATCTCCTCCATTTCCAAAGCTGAAAATTCAGCAGCATATTTCTTTTATTAATAGCATATGTGGGAACCGCTGTCCTTGTCAATGTTTGTCGTCTAATGGCGCAGGACGCCGCGGCAGCCCGGTATTCTCCGCGTACAGGAGGGACCGGCCGTTGTCAGAGGCTTCCTTCCAGCCGGTACATGATCCAGGAAAGCACCGTCATGCCCGCCGTCTCCGTGCGTAAGATCCGTTTTCCCAGCGTTACCGGCTCAATCCCGTACCGGATCGCTTCTTTTATCTCCGTCTCCTCAAAGCCGCCCTCCGGCCCGATCAATACCGCCACGCTCTGCCCCGGTATAAGGCTGTCGATCATTTTCCTTGTCTTTTCCATTCCTTCCGCCAGCTCATAGGGAATTAATCTGACATCCATGTCAGATGCCAGTTCCACCGCCTGCCGGAGGCTCTTGATCTCCGTGACCTGCGGGATCACGGCCCGCCTGCTCTGTTTTGCGGCCGCCTCCGCTATTCCCTGCCATCTCGCGGTCTTTACGGCCGCTTTCTTCTCGTCCGGCTTCGCCACGCAGCGTTTCGCGGTAAAGGGGATGATCCGGTATACGCCCAGCTCCACCGCCTTCTGTATAATCATCTCCATCTTGTCCGCCTTGGGGAGGGCCTGAAACAGGTACACCCTGGACGGCAGCTCCACGCCGTCCTCCTTAATAAAACGCAGTTCGCACACGACACGGTCCGGCTCCAGCGTCAGGATCCCGCACCGGTACTCCCTTCCGTCCACGCCGTTGCTGACGGAAATTTCCTCCCCCTGCCTCATACGAAGAACGTTCCTGATATGATTGACATCGGGTCCCGTCACAATGACACGCTTGTCATTTAAGTTGATCTGGGACGCTTCCACAAAAAACCGGTACATAGTCGTTTCCCCTAGTTTTCTTCCCTGCGGGCCGTTACGCTGACCCATTCTCCCTGATGCGTCACCTCTGCCACCGTCAGTCCGGCCGCCTTCACGGCTTCGATCACAACCTCTTCCCTATCATCTATGATCCCGGACATAATATAGATGCCGCCCTTTTTCAGGGCCGCCGCAGCCACCGGAGCCAGAGGCACCAATACCTCCGCCAGAATATTGGCGGCGACAATATCATAACGGTCGTACCCCACCCTGTCCTGAACCTCTTTCTCCGTGATAATATTACCGATCATACATTCAAATTGTTCCGGCGCAATGCCATTGGCCTCACAATTCTGCGCCACAGCTTCCGCCGCGCACACGTCGATATCCGTTCCCACCGCATGATTCGCCCCGAACATCAGGGACAGGATCGACAGAATCCCGCTTCCCGTGCCCACATCCAGCACCTCCATATCCGGCGCAACATACTTTTTCAGCTGCCGGATACACAGCTGGGTCGTCTCATGCTTTCCTGTTCCGAAAGCGGTTCCGGGATCAATGTGCAGCACTGTTTTTCCCTCGTCCTCCGGCTTCACATCCTCCCAGGACGGAATCACCAGGATATCGTCGACATAAAACTGATGAAAATACTGCTTCCAGTTGTTGATCCAGTCGATATCCTGCGTCTCCTCCACCGCAATGGAGCCGTCGCCAATGTCACAGAACTGGCGGAGTCCATCCAGCTCTCTCCGGATATCGGCAAGCAGGGAATCCACATCTGTCTTCCTCCCCAAAACTTCAAGCCTTCCGTCCTCTCCCTCTTCCACAAAGAAGCTCAGATAGGCGATCCCGTCATCCTCTGTCCCCTCTGGCAGAATATCCACAAACATCTGCTCCTTCTCCAGCGCCGTCAGGGGCACATTATCCTCGATCTGGGCGCCTTCCAGCCCCATATCGTAAAGGGTGCTGATAATAATGTCCTCTGCATCCGTGATTGTTCTGATCTTGAATTTTACCCACTTCATACGATTCCTCCCGCTATCTGACGTTTGTTCCGTTTCACAGCGCAATACTCCGATTTTCTCCGCGTTCCGCTGCAGACTGTTCGTTTTCCTGTCTTCTCACAACAGACTCACAGATCCCAAGCAGCAGAAAAAACAGCGGTGTACTCATGACCTGCTGAAAGCTTACAAGAGAATTTACCCCGTACATTGCAATGGCCAGCATACCTGCCAGAGAACCACGATACCTCACAGCCGCCGAAGCATAAAGCGCAGCCGCGCTGCAAAATCCCGGGATTCCCATATTGACCAGATGATTCAGACCCTGGTTATGCGCATTGACAAAGACCGCGTCCGCAAAATGCCCTTCCACCACAGGAAGCTGCGCCGGGGTAAAATGAGAATAGACATACGCCCCGAAACAATCCGGCCCCGCTCCCAGCAGCTTCTGTTTCAGGTCTCCCCGCGCAAAACTCTGCCACGCCAGTTTCCAGAGGGCACCCCGTCCGGTAAGCCAGCCCTGCGTCCGGGTGACACGGCCCAGATAAAGAGCGGTCCCGGTCCCGGCCGCCACAACCCCCAGAATTACAAACCCCAGCCACAGACCCTTTCTGATTTCCTTTGGAAGCCTTTGTACCGTAAAGTACAGTCCCAGACAGACCAAACCCAGAATCCACCAGCCGTTCCAGAGAAATACGCCTATTTCCGGGCCGTCCGCAGGCAGGGATTTCAGCGCCTTCTCCCCAAAAGCCGCCGCGGCACGGCCATAGCCCGAAATTCCAAACATGGTTCCCGCTGCCAGCAGGATCGTCCTTCTGAACCTTTCCGGGTCTGTGCGGCTTTTCAGCAGGCATATACCCAGACAGGCCGCCGCCAGCACAAATCCCGTATCGCTTCCCTGAATACAGAGAAGTGTCAATCCCGATCCGCTTACGACAAACAAAAGCCTGCGCTTACCGGGTTTTTTTGCCTTCAGATACCCGGCCACAGGCATGGAAAGCGCCACCGCACAATATCCGCAGAACCAGTTGATGTTTCCCACAGTGGAGATCAGATGGCTGTACTCCCAGCCGTCCAGCCCGAACCCTTCCAGAAGCCCAAGGGGATCCAGGCCCAGACGGCTGCAGAATCCCAGCAGCGTCACCAGGAAAAAACCTGCCTCCCACATGGAAATGACCCATCCGCTTCCAGGGCAGGTTCTGGAGACAAAAAAGTAAGTTCCTACAAATAGCAGCTGAGATACGGCTCCCATATACCACTCCGGGCTGCCCGTCCACGCCAGAACGCCATAATCGCTGCACACGGCGGAAACTGCCGCGCATCCCCCGTAACAGAGCATACATACGTCCATAGGGCAAAACATCCCTGACGTCTCCAGGACTCCGGTCCTTTTTTTCAGCCCCCATTCCACAGCGCAGGCCGCTCCGCCCAGTCCAAGACAAAACAGGGACACATTCCAGAACAGAGCATACTTGGAGTCGCCCAGCAGCGCATAACTCCCCCGTGTGTACAACGGAAGCGCTGCAGCCACCGCCACAATATAAAAATTGCAAAGCATTCCCTTAAAGTCTTTTATCATGAACCTTGTCCGTCAGCACGGCAAAAGGATTGCTGGGCAAACAGCAATCCCTTTCACTGAAAATGCGGTTGAATATGTTATTTCCAGAATTTCTTTTTTCTGCTATCCTTACTGTCTCTGTTGTCCCCGTCGCTCTCAGGGGCGGAAGCGTTTTTTGCCGCGTTGAGCGTGTCACCTGTAAGTTCGTCGAACTGTCGCAGCAGCTCCTTCGCCTCCGGCTTGATCCTGTCGGGCACCTGCACCACCAGGGTCACATAATGATCGCCCCTGACGTCCTTGTTTCTCCAGGAAGGAACGCCTTTTCCCCGCAGCCGGACTCTGGTATCCGTCTGGGTTCCGGGCCGCACATCATAAATCACCTTTCCGTCCACGGTATCGATAAGGATTTCTCCTCCCAGCGCCGCAACCGCAAAGGATACGGGCACCGTGGAATAAATGTCAAAGTCCTGTCTCTGGAAAATGGGATGCCGTCCAACAATCACTTCGATCAGTACATCCCCCCTGGGACCTCCGTTGACGCCCGGCTCGCCCAGACCCGGCATTCGGGTGGACTGGCCATTGTCAATACCGGCCGGAATATCCACGGAGTAACGCTTTTTCATGGGGATATAGCCCGTTCCGTGACAATCCACACATTTTTCCCGGATGACTTTTCCGGTTCCCTGACAGTCGGGACAGACCTGAACACTGCGTGTGGTTCCGAAAAAGATCTGCTGTGTGATCACGATCTGGCCCTTGCCGCCGCATCTGCTGCAGGTCTCCGGCGTCGTTCCAGGCTTTGCACCGGAACCGTTACAGGTCTTACAGGTCTCTTTCACATTCAGTTCGATTTCTTTTTTGCAGCCGAAAACCGCTTCCTCGAAGGTAATCCTTACGCTGGTGCGCAGATTGGCGCCTTTCATGGGTCCGTTGCTCCGTCCTCTGGAGCTGCTGCGGCCGGCCCCGAAAAGATCGCCGAAAATGTCGCCGAAAATATCACCAAAATCCGCGCCGCTGAAATCAAAGCCGCCTGAGCCGCCGAAACCGCCGTCAAAAGCGGAATGGCCAAACTGATCGTACTGGCGTCTCTTCTCCGGATCGCTGAGCACCGCATAAGCTTCGGAAGCTTCCTTAAACTTTTTTTCAGCCTCGGCATCACCCGGATTTACATCCGGGTGATACTTCTTTGCAAGAGCTCTGTATGCTTTTTTGATCGCCGCGTCATCCGCGTTCTTTTCAACACCAAGGACCTCATAATAGTCCCGCTTTTGCTCTGCCATAGCTGCACCTCAAATTATACTTCACGGAAATCTCCGTCGATCACGTCGTCCTGAGGAGCGGAGCCGCTCTCTGCCGCGCCTCCCATATCAGGAGCGGGACCCGCTGCACCCTGCTGTGCCTGCTGCATATTCTCGTACATCTTGGTAAACAGGCTCTGAGCGCTGTTCGTCAGCTTTTCCTTTGCCGCTTTCAGCTCGTCGATATCGCTGTCGCTCATCTCCTGATCCTTGGTTCTCTCCAAGATCGCTTTTATCGCGTCCAGATCCGCCTGAACCGCAGACTTGTCGCTGTCGCTGATCTTGTCGCCCACTTCCTCCAGAGCCTTTTCGGTCTGGAATACAAATGCGTCGGCGTCATTTCTTGTCTCGATGGCCTCCTTGCGCTTTCTGTCCTGCGCCTCAAACTCGGCGGCTTCCTTCACAGCCCTCTCGATCTCGTCATCGGACATATTGGAGCCTGCGGTAATGGTGATATGCTGCTCCTTACCGGTTCCAAGATCCTTCGCGGACACGTTTACGATACCGTTTGCGTCAATATCAAAGGTAACTTCGATCTGAGGCACACCTCTTCTTGCAGGAGGGATACCATCCAGACGGAACTGTCCCAGAGATTTGTTGTCCTTCGCAAACTGTCTTTCACCCTGCACCACGTTGATGTCCACAGCCGTCTGGTTGTCTGCTGCGGTGGAGAAGACCTGACTCTTCTTGGTGGGGATGGTGGTGTTTCTCTCGATCAGTCTGGTGGCAACGCCGCCCATGGTCTCGATGGAGAGGGACAGAGGCGTCACATCCAGAAGCAGGATCTCACCCGCGCCGGCGTCGCCTGCCAGTTTGCCTCCCTGTACGGAAGCGCCGATGGCAACGCATTCGTCAGGATTCAGAGATTTGCTGGGCTCCTTGCCGGTGAGCTGTCTTACTTTTTCCTGAACCGCAGGAATACGTGTGGATCCGCCTACCAGCAGCACCTGTCCCAGGTCTGCGTTAGTCAGGCCGGCGTCCTTCATGGCGTTCTGAACCGGGATCGCGGTCTTGTCGACCAGGTCTCTGGTCAGCTCGTCGAACTGGGCGCGGCTTAAGTTCATGTCAAAATGCTTGGGGCCGTCTGCGGTAGCGGTGATGAAGGGCAGATTAATGTTGGTGGTCATGGCGCTGGAGAGCTCTTTCTTTGCCTTCTCCGCCGCTTCCTTCAGTCTCTGCATCGCCATCTTGTCGCCGGAGAGGTCTACACCCTCCGTCTTTTTAAACTCGGACAGCATCCACTGGATGACCTTCTCATCAAAATCATCGCCGCCCAGGTGCGTATCGCCATTGGTCGCCAGCACGGAGATAACGCCGTCACCGATCTCAATGATGGAGACGTCGAAGGTGCCGCCGCCGAGGTCGTATACCATAATGTTCTGCTCTTTTTCATTGTCCAGGCCGTAAGCCAGCGCGGCAGCGGTAGGCTCGTTGATGATACGCTTTACATCCAGTCCCGCGATCTTTCCCGCGTCCTTGGTCGCCTGACGCTGTGCGTCGTTAAAGTATGCGGGAACGGTGATCACCGCATCCGTCACCTTCTCACCCAGATAGCTTTCCGCATCCGCCTTCAGCTTCTGCAGGATCATAGCGGAAATCTGCTGCGGAGAGTATTTCTTGCCGTCGATGGTACGGCCTCTGTCCGTACCCATGTCCCTCTTGATAGAGGAGATCGTCTTCTCTGCATTGGTGACGGCCTGACGCTTTGCAGGCTCACCGATCAGTCTCTCGCCGGTCTTTGTAAACGCCACAACGGAAGGTGTGGTCCTTGCGCCCTCGGCGTTTGCGATAACAGTGGGCTTTCCGCCCTCCATCACAGCCACGCAGCTGTTTGTTGTTCCCAAGTCGATACCGATAATCTTGCTCATGTTTTATATCCTCCTAATCTTTTTCTCTATCTTAAATTTGCTTGTTACTCCATTGCTACTCCACTACCGCCACCATGCTGTGGCGCACCACGCTGTCTCTGTAGGTATACCCCTTCTGCAGCTCCTGAGCCACCACGCCGGACCCGTACTCTTCGCTTGCGACCTGCATCACTGCATTGTGAAGGCTGGGATCGAACTCCTGGCCCACAGCCTCTATGGGTTTTACGCCGATATTGTCCAGCTCCGTCAACAGCTGTCTGTAGACCCGGTTCATCCCGTCAACAAAGGGATCTTCCTTCTGTTCCTCCGGCACCGTTGCAAGCCCTCTCTCGAAATTGTCCACAACGGGAAGGATCTTTTCGATGACGCTTCTTGCGCCCGTCTCAAACATTGCCTGTTTTTCCCGATCCGTGCGCCTGCGGAAATTTTCAAATTCGGCCATCTGGCGTTTTACCCTGTCTTCCAGCTGTGCGATCTGCTCCTTCAGGGCGTCCGTCTTTTTATCCTGTCTGGCCTGCTTCTTTGCCGCTTTTCTCTCGGCACGGTTCCCGGCTTCCCCGCTCTCCGGCGCCTCCTCCAGATCTTCCTCTTCCTCTCCAAGGGGCTCTTCCTCGGCGGATCCTTTTTCCACAGCCTCCTCCGGTTTTTCTTCCTGCTTTTCCGGATCCTGCTTTGCGGCAGCTTCTCCGGCCTCCGCCGCAGCTTCCTCTGCGGTCTTTGCAGCTTCGGAAATATCCTTTTCTTTCTTTTCTTCCTGTTCTGCCATATGCCCTGTCCTTTCTCTACCTGTCGTCCTTCCGATACAGCTCGTCAAGCTGTGTCTGTATGGTTCTCAGCGTCCCAACGACCTTGTCGTAATCCATTCTCTTCGGGCCTACGATCCCGATGGTTCCCTTCATTCCGCCGCCCAGCTCATAAGCGGCTGTGACGACGCTGCAGTCGCGCATACTCTGTACCGGCGACTCCGCGCCGATGTAAACCTGAATGCCCGTGTTTCCACTCTCTGTACCGGCGTCCTGAAGAAGTTCTCCCAAAAGCTGTTTTTCCTCAAACGTATTGATCAACTCGCTGGCCTTCTGCTGATCCGCCAGCTCCGGATAACGGAAGATGTTGTTCGTGCCGCTGGTATAGATCTTCAGATCCTCATCGTTTCTGATACCTTCCGCGACGGCATCGATGACTTCACTGACAATGTCGCTGTGGATCCCGGCCTGCTGTTTCATCATGGAGATCATCCCAAGGTTGATCTCGTCGACGGGAAGGCCGTTCAGATGCGTGTTCAGCAGAATATTCAGCTTTAACAGCGTCTCATCGTCCAATTCCTCATTTACGGAAAGGATACTGTTCTTAATTACGTTTCCCTCGATGACGATCACCGCAAGGATTTGATCCGCCTCCACCCTGGTCAGCTGTATGAATTTCAGCTTGTTCCGCTTGGTCTGGGGCGCCGAGATCATGGTGGCGTACTGGGTATTCTGCGCCAGGACCTTTACGATCTGTTTTAAAAGCGTCTCCATTTTATCCTGACGCTCCACCAGCATCTCTTTCATCTCGACGACTTCCCGCTGTTTTTCCTCCATCATGGTGTCCACATAGAGGCGGTATCCCTTGTCGGAAGGGATCCTTCCCGCGGAAGTATGGGGCTGAAGAATATATCCCATCTCCTCCAGATCCGCCATCTCATTTCGGATCGTTGCCGAACTCAGGTTCAGATCGGTATATTTTGAAATGGTCCTGCTGCCCACCGGCTCTCCGGTCTCAAGGTAGTTGCGGATGACTGCCTGAAGAATTTTCTTTTTCCGCTCATCCAGTTCCATTTCAGGCTCCTCCCTTCCCCGGCCCTGTTAGCACTCATTTGAAGAGAGTGCTAATATTTGCTATCCATAAAATAGCACTTACCCTATCTATTGTCAACTGATTTATAGCAATTTATTTCTAAAATAATTATAAAAAGCGGCATGGTATAATACCACGCCGCTTTCCGCATCTTTTGCTATGTACCGGCCTTTAAATATTAAAGTCACCGGTAAACTCCTGATTCATTACGTAATATACCTTGTTTTCCTCCGGCTTTACATAAAGATCGATGGAAGCCAGCCCTCTTACCTTCTGCTTCAGATCATACTTCCATACGTCCTGCGCCATTTTAACCAGATCCTCCTGAGAATAGGACTTTCCGGCATACTGAACATGAACGGCGATCTTCTGATCCGCCTTCTTCACAGTCTTCCTTGCGGCGGCAGGCTTCTTTGCCGCTTTGGGCGCCTTAGGCGCTGCCTCCTTCTTTGCGGCCGCCTTGGGTGCCTCGGTCTTAACCGCCTTTACCTCCGCCTTGGGCTCTTCGGCCTTAGGTGCCTTTGCCTCCGTCTTGGGCGCTTCGGTCCCAGACACAGCATTTTCAGCCTTTACAATGTTTTCTTCGCCCTTAGCCGCAGGCTTCACGTTCTTCTTCGGTGCTGCCATATTAATCTCTCCCTTCTTGTCATGTGCAGTCCACAATTCGCTTACTTTATTTTTCATTCCTCAACAAGCTTTATCATCCA
The DNA here is from genome assembly GCA_947627535.1 of uncultured Acetatifactor sp. Classification (GTDB taxonomy): domain Bacteria; phylum Bacillota; class Clostridia; order Lachnospirales; family Lachnospiraceae; genus Acetatifactor. The sequence continues at coordinate 28,816 of CANQWM010000011.1, read as the reverse complement.
CTTCATAATATGCCTGCTAAAAGACAGTTTATTCTATTTCCAAAATAATGTCAACAATAACGATATATTTTTTTCGTCTTTTCCGCCGCCCGGGACAGTGTCATCCCAGACACAGCAGCACCACGATACCCAGCGCGATCCTGTACCACCCAAACACCCGGAAATCATGTTTTTTGATATATCCCATAAGAAACCTGAGCGCGAAGACAGACACCGCAAAGGAAACCGCCATCCCCACCGTTAAGAGCAGAAGCTCCGTGCCGGTAAAGGCAAATCCGAACTTTAACAGCTTTAACAGGCTTGCCCCGAACATGACCGGAATTGCCAGAAAGAACGTATATTCCGCGGCCACCGTCCTGGATACCCCGATCAGCAGGGCGCCCACGATGGTCGCGCCGGAGCGGGACGTGCCGGGAAACACCGCCGCGATCACCTGGAACACGCCGATCAGCAGCGCCGTCTGATAGGTAATCTGGGAAAGGCCCGTCACCTTCGGCGTTCTGTTCTTATTTCTGTTTTCAATCACGATAAACGCGATACCAAAGACAATCAGGGCCCCGGACACACTGACCGGATTGTAAAACAGCGCGTCCAGTTCATCGTCAAACAGAATGCCGATCACCGCCGCCGGCACACAGGACACCAGAATCTTAAGCCAGAGAACCCAGATATCCTTTTTCAGGTAAGCAGCCGCTCCCGTTCTGTCCTGTCTCTCTTTTTTCGTCAGCGCAAAGGGCCAGATCTGTTTCCAGAACAGCAGCACTACCGCCAGAATGGCCCCCAGCTGGATCACTACTTCAAACATTTCAAAAAAAGCGTCCGCATCCGTAATGCCCCCTTCGGAAGCGGCAAAGGGGATCAGCTCGCTCACCAGGATCAGATGTCCCGTGCTGCTGATGGGAAGCCACTCCGTAATCCCCTCTACAATGCCATATATAACAGCCTTTATGATCTCAGACACGTTACTCCCCCTTTCCTGCGTCCTGCCCTTCCAGAAACCGGATCAGTTCCCCGCCGCATTCCGCCGCATCCTCATATCCCTGCTGGTACAGGACCTTCAGCTTCTCCTTATCCTTCTCGATCCTGCCCACGTTTCCCGCTGTCTTCGGACGGATCACAAAAGCCTTTCCCTCCTGCCTCTGACTCTCGATAAAGGCAAGCTGGCGGTTGTAGCTTATATGCCGTCCTGCCATCAGCTCGTATACCTTTGGATATTTCAGATAGCGGGCCCGGATCGGACCCAGATGACGGGCAGGCTGCCGCACGTAGCCTGTTTCCTTTGTCATGATCACCACGTTTTTCCTGTTCCCGTCCATCACAGACTGCTGCAGCGGAATGGGATCGCTGATCCCGCCGTCCAGATAAGGTTTCCCGTCGATCATCACATTCCTGGAGACCATGGGAAGCGAAGCCGACGCCCGTATCTTCACAATGTCGGCCCTCATATCCCGGATGCGGAAATATGCGGGTCTGCCCGTGACAATATCGGTGGCCACGCTGTACGCCTTTCCCTGATATTCCTGAAAAGCCTCATAGTCATAAGGATACAGGTATTCCGGAATCAGAGAATAACAGATATCCACATTGAACAGATCCCCCGTGGTCAGAAGGCTTTCCAGACTGCAGTAGCGTCTCGTGTTCAGATAGTCCGCGCAGACGTCAAAGGCGCGTCCCCTTTGCTTCGACAGATAGCTGCACATGTGGCACGCGCCTGCGGAGACGCCGTACACACTGGAAAATTCAATTCCCCTGTCAAGGAAATAATCGAGGACGCCGGCCGTATAGATTCCCTTCATCCCGCCGCCCTCCAAGACAAGTCCGGCCTGATACAAAAGTCATTCCACCTTTCCTTTTCCGTATTCTTCTTTTACAAACCGCCGCAGGGCTTTCAGAGAACGCTCCACCTTTTCCGTATCGATACAGTAAGCCATGCGGAAATAGCCGGGCGCGCCGAAGGTATCTCCGGGCACCAGAATCAGATCGTACTTTAAAGCCTTCTGACAGAACGCCTTCGCGTCCTCCTCCAGCGCTTTGGGGAAGATGTAAAAGGTTCCGCCCGGTTTTACACAGGTAAACCCAAGCTCCTTAAGCTCCCGGTACAGGATGTTCCGGTTCGTCTCATAGACGCTTAGATCCGCCGTCTGATCCAGCGTCCTCGCGATCACAAGCTGGAACAGGGAAGCGGGACAGTTGTGTCCGATTCCTCTTGAGATCTGGCCGCACATATTGACCATTGTCTCCGCATCCTTACAGCGCGGGCTTACCGCCACATATCCGATGCGCTCCCCCGGCAGAGACAGGGCTTTGGAAAAGGAATAGCACATAATCGTGTTGTCATAAAAACAGGAAACACAGGGAACGGTTTCTCCGTCAAACACGATCTCCCGGTAAGGCTCATCGGAGATCAGGTAAATATCATGCCCGTACTGCGCGGATTTCTCCCGCAGGATATCCGAAAGCTCCCTTAACGTATCCGCGGAATAGACCACCCCGGACGGATTGTTGGGGGTATTGATCAGCACCGCCGCGACTTTTTCCGTGATCATTTCCCGGAATTTCTCCGTGTTGATCTGAAAACGCTCCGTATCGGGCGGCACAACCTTCAAAACCGCTCCTGTCAGATCCACATAAGGGTGGTACTCCGGAAAAAACGGGGCGAACGTCAGAATCACGTCCCCGGGTTCCGCGACGAGGCGGAACGCGTGAGCCAGCGCTCCCGCTGCGCCGGAGGCCATAAAGATATGCTCCTTCCGATAAGGCAGCCCAAATCTCTTTTCCAGAGACGCCGCCACCGCCTCCCTGACGCTCGTGATGCCAAGGCTTGGACTGTAACCGTGGAGCGCCAGCGTATCCTCCTTCTGAAGCAGCTCGATCATGGCATCCGTACAGACTTTCGGAACCGCAACGGAAGGATTGCCGAGACTGTAATCGAACACATTCTCATACCCGATCTCTTTTCCTCTGGCGGTGGCAAACTCGGAGAGCTGTCTGATCACCGATTTTCCGGACAACATATCTTTATATTTCTGAACCAACACTGCACCGCGCCTCCTTATCCTGTGAAATTTATTATACTACTTTTCGGCCGCAAAACAAGAAATTTATGGTCTCAATCCTCTTCCGCCCAGACGAGCGCACATTTCACCGCCTTTTTCCATCCCTTCAGAAGCCGTCGGCGTCTTTCCTCCTCCATCGAGGGCTGAAACACCTTCCCGATCTGCCAGTTCTCCCGGATCTGTCCTTTGTCTTTCCAGTACCCCGTCGCCAGACCTGCAAGATACGCGGCGCCCAGCGCCGTGGTTTCGATACAGCTGGGTCTGTGAACCGACGTGTCGACGATATCCGCCTGAAACTGCATGAGAAAATCGTTTGCACTGGCTCCTCCGTCCACCTTAAGACTTTTTAAACGGATCCCGCTGTCCCGCTCCATAGCCCCGAGGACATCCGCCGTCTGATAGGCGACGGATTCCAGAACGGCCCGGATAAAATGCTCCTTCGTGCAGCCCCTTGTAATACCCACCGCGGTTCCTCTCGCGTACTGATTCCAGTAAGGTGCGCCCATACCGGCAAAGGCCGGAACAACATAAACCCCCGCCGTATCCTCCACCGACTGGCTGTAGTCTTGAGTCTGGGCGGCGCTCTCGATCATGCGCATGCTGTCGCGGAGCCACTGGACTCCGGCGCCCGCCACAAACACACTGCCCTCCAGCGCGTACTGGGGTTTTTCCTCCGTGCCCGCCGCAACGGTGGTCAGAAGACCGGATTTCGATTCGATGGCCCTGTCTCCCGTGTTCATCAGAAGAAAACAGCCCGTTCCGTATGTGTTTTTCACTTCTCCCTGTTCAAAGCAGCACTGTCCGAACAGGGCCGCCTGCTGATCGCCCGCCGCGCCTGCAATAGGGATCTTTCTGCCGAGGACGGAAACGTCCGTATATCCGAAAATACCGCCGGAGGGCTTTACCTGGGGCAGAAGGCAGGCAGGAATCCCGAACCGCTCCAGGATCTCACTGTCCCAGCAGAGCCTGTGGATGTCAAAGAGCATGGTCCGGGAAGCGTTTGTGTAATCTGTGGCATGAACCGCTCCCTTGGTCAGATTCCAGATCAGCCAGGTGTCCACCGTGCCGAACAGCAGCTCTCCGGCCTCGGCCCGTGCTTTTACTCCGGGGACATTCTGCAGGATCCAGGCAATTTTAGACGCGCTGAAATAAGCGTCCGGTATCAGCCCTGTCTTTTTCCGGATTACCTGATCAAACCCGTCCTTTTTCAGCTCTTCGATCATATCCGAGGTCCTTCGGCACTGCCAGACAATGGCATTGTACACGGGCTGTCCCGTTTTTCTGTCCCAGATTATCGTAGTCTCCCGCTGGTTCGTGATTCCGATGGCACAAATCTGCTCCAGGGACGCCCCCACCCTGGCCATGCACTCGGCGGCCACCGCCAGCTGAGAGGACCAGATCTCCATGGGGTTATGCTCCACCCAGCCGGGTTTCGGATAAATCTGGGTAAATTCCTTCTGCGACATGAAGCAGGCTGTTCCCGATCTGTCAAACAGAATGCACCGGGAACTGGTAGTTCCCTGATCCAAAGCCATGATATATTTCTGCATCCTCTCTCCTTTCCGCCTCTCCGCCGGTCTTTGGCGCCGGGCCCGGCTCTCCTGCCCGTGTCTGGCTCCTGTTGACGGCTACTTTCTTATTTTTTTACATTTTACCATGCCGCGTCTGTCTTCTGCAACACGGAAAACAAACTGCCCCGGACGCCTGGAAGGCGCGGGGGGCAGTTATCACTCTTTATATCAGTTATATAAGGTTTGGGGAATATCACTCCACATCCTGCAGAGCCGCGAAGTCTTCCTCTCCGGTGCGGACCTTCACAACCTTTTCCACGCCGTATACAAAGATCTTGCCGTCTCCGATATGTCCGGTATACAGCGCCCTCTTTGCGGCTTCGATCACAGTTTCCACAGGGATCTTGCTGACGACTACTTCCACCTTTACCTTAGGCAGCAGCGTTGCATCCATCTCCACGCCGCGGTACATCTCCCCGGCGCCCTTCTGGACGCCGCAGCCCATAACCTGCGTCACCGTCATACCGGTCACGCCGAGGTCGTTCATGGCCTTCTTCAACTGATCGTACCTTGACAGCTTTGCGATCACCACAACCTTGTAGATACCGGTTGCCGGCAGCGGCGCCTTTGCGACAGGAACCGCCGCATCCCTCTTGGCCTGAGAAGCCATGTCGTACTCGCCTGTGCCAAGATCGGTGTTTTCGTTTACATCCATCGTCATGGTGTTGGAAACATCCATGATGGAGAACCCGGAATATGCGGAAGCAAGACCATGCTCGGTAGCATCCAGTCCGACGATCTCTTCCTCCTCGGAAACACGAAGACCTACCAGCGCCTTGATCACCAGGAACGTAATCGTGATTGTAATCGCAGCCCAGGCCGCTACACTGACAAAGCCCAGAAGCTGAAGTCCCAGCAATTCAAAACCGCCGCCGTAAAACAGACCCACAAGCTTCTTTCCCGCGCTGTTTGCAATGGAATATCCCGGCGCGGTATCGGTTGCAAAGAGACCGACTGCAATAGTACCCCAGATACCGTTGAGGCAGTGCACTGCCACGGCGCCCACGGGATCGTCGATACGCAGCTTGTAATCCAGGAACCAGACGCCGAATACTACCAGCAGACCCGCTACGGCGCCGATGACGATGGCACCGAAAGCGTCCGTCACATCACAGGGTGCCGTAATTGCAACAAGTCCGGCCAGGGAAGCGTTCAGGCACATGGACACATCCGGCTTTTTATACTTGATCCAGGTAAAGATCATGCAAACCACAGTCGCCACGGAGGGTGCGATGGTTGTGGTCACAAACACGGAACCCAGCTGCTCCACACTGGTGCAGGCCGCTCCGTTAAATCCGTACCAGCCCAGCCACAGGATGAACACACCCAGACAACCGATGGGAAGGTTATGACCGGGAAAAGCGTTGACCTTTGTGACCTTACCGTTTTTATCCTTTACAAACTTACCGATACGGGGCCCCAGAAGCTTTGCGCCAACCAGCGCGGAAATGCCGCCCACCATGTGGATCGCACAGGAACCCGCAAAATCATGGAAGCCAAGCTGTGCCAGCCAGCCGCCGCCCCAGATCCAGTGCGCTTCGATGGGATAGATCAGAGCGGAGATCACACCGGAATAAATACAGTAGGAAAGGAACTTTGTTCTCTCCGCCATGGCGCCGGAAACGATCGTCGCCGTTGTCGCGCAGAACACCAGGTTAAACACAAAGTTGGACCAGTCAAAGCTCTCATAACTTGTAAAAATGTCAAACCCGGGCTTTCCGATAAAGCCCACCAGATCCTCTCCCAGGAACAGGCCAAATCCAATCAGGATAAACATAACTGTGCCGATGCAGAAATCCATTAGGTTTTTCATCAGAATGTTTCCCGCATTCTTTGCTCTGGTAAAACCGGTTTCCACCATGGCGAACCCGGCCTGCATCCAGAATACCAGCGCGGCGCCGATCAAAAACCAGACGCCAAAGACCTGGCCGCTCACGGCCTCAAAAATCTCATTTGTCATAATAGTATCCTCCTCAGAAATAAAAATTGCGATACGGAGAGCCCCTTCTGAAGCTCCATCGCATCGCATTCCCCTGCAGCCGCGCCGCACAGGCGGCACATAACTGCGCAATATGATCCGGCCACGCGCGTGATACTGCCGGAAAAAAGGCACTGTGGGAGTTACCACAGCGCCTTTGCTTACTTGTGAGTATAGCATTCTGGGAAAAAGGTGTCAATTAGGAAAATATAACATATTTCAAAGAAAAAAAGCTGATTTTTCGTCACTATTTACAGAAATCCCTGCTTTCTTTCTGCAATCAGTCTCACATATTCTTTTCCCTGCAGCCAGACTCTTTCCCTGCACCGGAAGCCAAGCTTTCCGCAGAGATTCAGAGACGCCTCGTTTCCCGGCTCCACCATGGCCTGTACCCTTTCAAAGCCCAGCGTCTCCCATCCGTATCCCATGACCCGGCGGCAGACCTCCTCCCCGTAACCTCTGTGCTGCCAGGGCACACCGATGATAAACCCAAGCTCCGGCTCCTCATACCCCTCCCGGAAAGCAAATCCGGCCCGGCCTATGACCTCTCCGCCTTCCCGCTTCACCACCGTCCAGACACCGAACTCATAAAAGGCGTAAACCTTTTCGATGTACTCTCGGATATATTCCTTTTCCTGCTCAATCTCAGGATAAAGCCCTTCCATGTACTTCGTGATGGCGGGATCACTGTAAATACGGTAAAATGCCTCCACATCCTCCGGCGTTGTCTCCCGGATCAGACAGCGCTCCGTCTCCGCAATCCGCCAGGGAAGTCCCTTCTGGCGGCGGTAAACTCTTTCCGCATATTCCGGATCCAGACATTCCGGATCCTCCACCGCGTACAGAAAGCCGGAAAAGTCCTGTTCCCGGTTTCCCTCATGCAGATAGATCATCACAGCGTCTCCGGCATCCCTGAGTATCCGGGCAGCTTCCGGATCATCTGTGATGTACAGTACACCGTCTGTCAGAAATACTTTCTTGATGTAACTCACTTTCCCTGTTCCCTCTTTACATCATTTCCCTTTTAAGATACAATCATTGTATCACAGACAAATACCCCACAGCAAGCTGACGGGGAATAAATTCCGCAGATCACTGTCGGTGCACGGGCTTTACACGCCCCGGTCCTTGTCCTGCGGATCTAAGAAAGGAACGAAGCAATCATGGCACAAAATCCCATCGCAACCATTAAAATGAAAGGCGGCGATACCATCCGCCTGGAGCTGTATCCGGATGTGGCTCCCGTCTCCGTAAACAACTTTATCAGCCTGATCAACAAAAAATTCTATGACGGCCTGATCTTCCACCGGGTAATCAAAGGCTTTATGATTCAGGGCGGCTGCCCCGACGGCACCGGCATGGGCGGACCCGGCTATCAGATCAGAGGCGAATTTGCCCAGAACGGCTTTGAAAATATATTAAAGCATACAGAGGGCGTGCTCTCCATGGCAAGATCCATGCACCCGGATTCCGCCGGTTCCCAGTTTTTCATCATGCATAAAAACGCGCCTCATCTGGACGGCGCTTACGCCGCGTTCGGAAAAGTGATCGAGGGAATGGATGTAGTGAACCGCATCGCCGAGACCCCCACGGACTACAGCGACAGACCGCTGGAGCCCCAGATCATGGAGAGCGTAACCGTAGAAACCTTCGGGGTGGAATATCCGGAACCGGAGAAAGTCTGAAAACATTCCGGGACCGCTTCTCATCGCATCCTCTGCGGAGCAGGCTGTCCTGATCCGTCATCGGTGTCCGGCAGTCCCCGGCACCGGTCTCAGATCGGGATAAGCCCCTTCCGCCGGGTATTTCCCGTCTTATATGTCATATTTCTTCATGGTCTCCGCGCCGCGGTATTCATGTTTCTCGTAATACCCGATCAGCCTGCCGTTTTCCCGAAGCGCTACCATATAAATGTCCTTATTCTGTTTTTCATTATGAGATGTATATACGATGTTATGGCTCTTGTCCGAAGCAAACCAGTCCGTCACCCGCTTTATCTTTTCCACCGATTCCGAATTGTGACACGCCAGCAGACTTGTCCCGATCAGCCTTTCGCCTCCCCGCTTTGCATAGTTTTCTATCGCCGCCGGGTTCATATAAATGATCTCATGCTCCAGGTTACAGATAACCACCGGACAGCGGTCCTGATCTATAATGCTTTTGAAAAAAGCGCTGTCTGTTCCGTTCTGTATCTTTGTTTTCTCTTTTTCCGACATAATTCCCTCCCTGACGCAGAATCCGCGACCACAAGTTTCTCCTGTATATGTTCTGCCTGTCTGTATCAAGGAAATTATACCATACAATGTGCCTGTGATCTATAGATTGCTGTTGTTCATATTTTGTTTACAATTCATTCAATTTTATTTTCATTTTTCATCATGATTTAGACATTTCTAACGTCTATACTAAAAGCAACTCAACAAGATACAAAAGAGTTACGGCAGCCACAGTTTGCTATTTACTAAAACCTTTTTTTCATAATAAATGCCAGGGAACCGGGTTCTCTGGCATCCTCCCTTTTCAGGGGCTGTTTTCTTCCAGAATCCCAGGACAATTTCCTTCCAGAATATGCTTGCGAAAGGCCATGCTTTAGGGTATAATAAAAACCGTAATAAATTATCGGCCTGAATTCCGGTCAGAATCATAATAGGAAAGGTGGTAATGACAATGCCATTAGTTACAACAAAAGAAATGTTTGAGAAGGCATACAACGGCGGTTATGCAGTTGGTGCGTTCAATGTCAACAACATGGAGATCGTTCAGGGTATCACAGAGGCAGCCGGCGAGCTGAACAGCCCTGTGATCCTTCAGGTATCCAAGGGTGCGAGAGCCTATGCGAACCATACCTACCTGGTAAAGCTGGTGGAAGCTGCAGTGGAAGAGAACCCTCAGATTCCCATTGCCCTGCATCTGGATCACGGCGATACTTTTGAACTTTGCAAATCCTGTATTGACGGCGGCTTTACTTCCGTTATGATCGACGCTTCCTCCAAATCCTTTGAGGAGAATATCGCCCTGACCAAACAGGTCGTAGAATACGCTCATGCTCACGGCGTGGTAGTTGAAGCTGAGCTGGGAACGCTGGCCGGCGTGGAAGACGAAGTTTCCGTTGAATCCGGTCATGAATCTTACACCCGTCCTGAAGAGGTGGAGGAATTTGTTTCCAGAACCGGGTGCGACTCTCTTGCCATCGCAATTGGCACTTCCCATGGCGCTTACAAGTTCACGGCTGCACAGTGCACAAGAAATGCCGACGGCATCCTTGTTCCCCCTCCACTTCGCTTTGACGTGCTGGAGGAGTGCATCAAGCGCCTTCCCGGATTCCCCATCGTTCTGCATGGCTCCTCTTCCGTACCTCAGGAGTTTGTCAAGATGGTGAACCAGTACGGTGGAAATATGCCCGACGCAGTAGGCATCCCCGAGGAGCAGCTCCGCAGGGCCGCAGAACTTGCCGTATGTAAGATCAATATCGACTCCGATATTCGTCTTGCCATGACCGGCAATATCCGCAAGTACTTTGCAGAGCATCCGGATCACTTTGATCCCCGCCAGTATCTGAAACCCGCCCGTCAGGCCGTCAAGGATATGGTCGCTCATAAGATCGTAAATGTCCTTGGTTCCAACGGAAAGGCATAAAACCAAGAAACTGAAGAAGCCGCTTCGACTGATATCCAGTTGAATGCGGCTTCTTTTTTCTGCAAAAACACACATTTCGTTACAAAAACTGAAAATTACCACTGAGTACGTTACAACTTTTCAGGCGTCTTTTCGACGAAACTGGCGGCAGAGTCTCTTTAATGATTCTGCCGCCTTACCCTATTTCATGCCTCAAAGAAATGTCGAATTGTCTATTTCACGGCAAGTTCTTCGTCAATCCTTTCCAATAAAGACTGCCTTTCCTCATCAGGGATCGCCAGCGCGTTGATCGCTTCCTCCGCACTTAATTTTAACGATTTCATCAGGTTCAGCACAGCCCGCAACCACGTTTTCTGCTGAGTTTCCTGCACTGCCTGTTCTCTGATCCCTTCGCCCAAGTTACACATAATGTTCGCCTCCTCGCTCATCGCCGATGTCATCGGGATATCGAAATCCTTCTCCAGTATCGCTTTTTTCACATCAGTTTTCGACGAAATTGGCGGCAGAGTCTCTTTAATGATTCTGCCGCCTTACCCTATTTCATGCCTCGAAGAAATGTCTAAATACCTATTTCACGGCAAGTTCTTCGTCAATCCTTTCCAATAAAGACTGCCTTTCCTCATCAGGGATCGCCAATGCGCTGATCGCTTCTTCCGCACTTAATTTTAACGATTTCATCAGATTCAGCACATCCCTCAATCGTGTCTTTGCCGTTGCTTCTTCTCTGATCCCTTCGCCCAGGTTACACATAATGTTCGCCTCCTCGCTCATCGCCGATGTCATCGGAATATCGAAATCCCTCTCCAATATCGCCTTCTTCGCATCGGGCTTTGTTTCCGCCGATAATAAAATATCCAACAGGCGCAGAATCGGTCGGTCCGCACTTTCCGCACTGCCAAGCCCGATCATAAGCACCGTCATCAAATCGTAGTTGGCTTCCCGCTCTTTCACATGCCCCACGACCTGTTCCTCGGCAATCCTATATCTTGTAATAGTATTCGCCTTTTCTTTGCCTACATTCATCTGGATCCAGATGGAATAAACCTTGCGGATCTTCTCATAGTGGCTGTTCACAAAAACCGTGTTCTTCTGCGCCGAAATCATGCGGCTTCCGTAGTAGATCGCCCGTTTGATGAGAGGATAGGACGTCTTGTCGCTTTTCTGCGCCTCCACATTGATAATGAGCTGTACCGGCTCTTTCGTATCCGGCACAACGGCCAAGAAGCGGATGTCATAATACACCCTGCCTTCCCTGACGGAATTGTCCTCCGTGTTTATGCCTGCTATCTTTCCATCAACCGTTTCATCGGCATATCCGACATCTTCTGCGCCGTCCGGCTCGTCCTGATCCACGGCGGCAACGGAAATTTTCGGCTCGCCAACGATGCAGTCCTTCATGATCTGTTTCACGGAATACGGTTTAAATTCATCCACACACTCTTTTAAGATCCATGCAAGGATGATCTTCTCGGACAGAAGCCGCTTCACACAGGCGTCATACTGCGCCTCCTGCCCTGTGGTATCAATGGTCTGTGCGACCACGCTCTGTAATACCATGCACACTTCCTTTCGTACCTTCTCCACTAACATCATACCGCAAAAAGCGCTGCCTTACAATGATGTTTTTGAAAATACCCCGAAAGCCCCTTTATTATCCGCCAGATATTCTACAAAATCCTCAAACTTATCGTCGTCGCTTTCACTCACAGTCTTTCCCTGATGCAGCGTCACTGCATAGAAAATTCCGCCGCCTTCCAGTTTTTTCTCCAGCAGTTCCTGTGTCTGGTTCCAGTGTTTTACAGTAGCGCCGCCATTGCGATTGGTGTCATTTACTGGCACGTTCTCCCTTATGATAAGGGTACAGCAACGCTGAAGTCTCCCTCTCAGCAGAGGATATCGCGTCGTTGTACACGATATCCTTTGCTGAATAAGAACGCTGGACAGGGAAAGTTGTTATTATAATATGCATCTATCTCTAGTATCAGTATCGATTTAAGATGGAATGGGCGGATATTTCATTTACAGGTACTAATTTGTATTCATATTCGCGCCAACTATATACACTGCCGTCAGAGTGATAATATGTCTCCTTCGTCATGTTTCCGGAACCGTCATATTCATATTCAGTCCAATCATCTACTATACCGTCGTCATCATAATACGTCTCCTTTGTCTTTTTCCCTGATGTGTCATATTCGGTTACTATGCCGTGGTCATAATCCATCTCCTTTATTATATTCCCTGAGGCATCATATTCGGTTACTATGCCGTGGTCATAATCCATCTCCTTTATTATATTCCCTGAGGCATCATATTCGGTTAATATGTTGTCATTACAATTCTCCCTCATTATTATATTTCCAGAGCTGTCATATTCATATACATATTCTATCCATCTATCTATGCTGTCGTCATATACCGTCTCTTTCGTCATGTTCCCGAAGCCGTCATATTCACACTCATATTCGCGCTGGTAACTCACACTGCCGTCCGAGTTATACTCTATCTCTTTCGTCAAATTTCCAGCGTCGTCATATTCATATTCCCAATATATGTAATATTCGTCACCGATGCTACCATCTTTGGAGACCCCTTCAGAATACATTCCGTACCCTCTATAATCCATTCGCGTTCCGTTATCAATATGATGCTCCTGCGTCTTGTTTCCAAAGTCGTCATATTCATATTCATACAAGTAATTTACGCTGCCGTCTCCGTCATATTGCGCATCCTTCGTCTTGTTCCCTGAGATGTCATATTCATATTCGTTCCAGTAAGCTACACTGCCGTCTCTGTCATAATATGTCTCCTTCGTCGTATTCCCTGAGGTGTCATATTCCGTGCAATAATTTACGCTGCCGTCTCCGTCATACACCGTCTCCTTCGTCTTGTTCCCTGAGCCGTCATATCCATATTCGCACCAGAAATCTACTCTGCCGTCGCCTTCATCCCCTATATACTTCGTTGCCTTCGTCAGTTTCTCTGAGCCGTCATATTCATATTCCGCCCATTCCCTGTTGTTGCTGCCGCCGTAACCATGCGTCTCCTTCGTCATGTTTCCTGAGTCGTCATATTCATATTCCTTCCATTCATCTTCTATACCGCCACCATAATACGTCACCTTTGTCAGTCTCCCTGAATCGTCATATTCTTGTTCATACTGAGTTTCTACGCTGCCGTCACTGTCACAATATGTCTCCTTCGTGCAAACCCATACTTTCTCCGACTTCGATTCTCCAAACAGTCCTTCCAGAAAGGAGCCGCCTTTGTCTTCTCCGCTATCCTGACCGCTCTCTTCCGAGGAATTCTCCCCGCTTTCTTCCGAATTTTTCCTTGAGTCCTCCCGCGTACTTTCCTCTCTCTGTTCTTCCTTTGTCCTTGCGCGGCCCCCGGTCTCCCGGCTTTCTTCACAGCCGCAAAGCGCCGATACAGCAATCGCCGCTGATAATAGTACCGTCAATATCCTCTTTTTCATATTTCCTCCCTTTCCGTGCTGTTCTCTGCACAAAACAAGTCTGCGGCAGGCAGTGCGCAGACATAATCTTTATTATAAACTCAGCTTTTTCTGTCTCGTCGTGCCTTCAGTATACGCCCCCCGGATTGCTGTCAACTGTTTTACGTTTTTGCTGGGATTTATTGTTTTCGTTTCCCATGATTTATCGAAAGATGAAAACTTCCCTTAACAGCTAAAATTTGTCGGTATTGTAGCGACTGTCATCAGCATTATCGTCACGATAATCAATATCCGGCAGGCCAGAAAAAATAAAAGACATCAAAATTTCGCTTATGGTAAAGGTTAAAGCAACGCTGAAGTCTCCCTCTCCTCAAAGGATATCGTACACGATATCCTTTGAGGAATAGGAACGTTCGACGAGGAAAGAGCCGAGAGATTTTAGGGCAAGTATTATTAAGATTAGCGTAATTGAAAGCATTGTTATTGTGAGTTTGCGTTTCATTCTGTCAATACGCCTTCCTTAAAGATAGGTATATCATCTGTTAGACCTAAGTTCGTCAATTCCCTATCTTGCCTATACCTTTGTTCCACGGTATCCCTCTGTTCAGCATTTATAAACTCGTAGTACCCAATGCCATTCTCAAAGTCAATTGTGTAATGACAAATATTATAGATCAGTTCTTCTTCAGAGTATACAGGTAGGCAAATAGAAAGAAACTCTGTGGAGTAAAAATCTTGAATGTTTACCGAATCAACTGACCGTACTTCACAATTCTGTCTACCATCTGAAATATAGCTCCATACAAGCGCATATACTACACTAGGGTTATAATCTTCAAGCTGACCTTCACTTAATACTTGACTGAATGTGCTGACAAAAATTTCCTTAAAATTATACACCTTATTTTGAATAGCCCACTCTGTCAACAGATTACTTATATTAGAATTACGTATATTTTGATATAGGAATTCACAATACTCGCCAGTATTATAGACAACTGTAGTTGTGTCTGACTTACCTAAAGCCTTCTCGTTACGAAATTCACTCTTAAGGTTTTTATAATTCTCATAAGATTCCTCGTCCAAACAATCAACAGGAACAGAACCTACATTTACAGCTGCCACGAAATTCCTTGCATTTATACGCTCATAATCTACTTCTCCTGACTCATTTGTAAAATCATATACAGAATAGTATACCCCTTCTACCCCTCCACTAGGTTTACCCTGAACTATTGCGTTACTAATAAACGACCCATCTAAGTCATACATATATTCTGTACCATCTTCTGCAATATAGGACTTAACATAGTTATCATCGTTTAACCACACCTCTCCCCAGTCGATATCTTGTAGTTTCTTGTACTCCAGCCACCCCTCCTCAAAATTGGGATCGGTAACATTAACAGACAGTTCTATCGAATCTTCACCACCACCCAATGCACCAGTAAGCAGATCATCGCTTTCCTCAGAAGAAATTTCTCCATTTTCTTCCGAGGGTGTTTCTCTGTTTTCTTCCAGAGAAGTTTCCCCACCTTCTTCCGAGGAAGTCTCCCTGCTTTCTTCCAAATCTTTCTTCGAGTTCTCCTGCGTGCTTTCCTTTTCCTGTTCTTTTTTGGTCCTCGCGCTACCCCCTGTCTCCCTGCTTTCTCCACAGCCGCAAAGTGTCGATACGACAAGCGCCGCTGACAATAATAACGTCAATATTCTCTTTTTCATATTTCTTCCCCTTTCGCGTGCTCTGCGCACAACAAGTCTGCGGCAGGCAGTTTGCAGATGCAATCCTGATGATTAGACACAGCCCTTTCTGCCTCGCCGTGCCTTAAGTATACGCCCCCCCGGATTGCTGTCAACTGTTTTACGTTTTTGCTGGGATTTATTGTTTTCGTTTCCCATGATTTACCGAAAGATGAAAACTGTCTTAAGCGGATAAAAAGTGCAACCAGATGTAACCAGAAACCGCCGAAAATAAAAATACTCAGAAGTCCCATAAAATCAGGCTTTCTGAGCATATAAAGAGCAGGGTGCAATCCCCCGCTTTCCGGCTTTGCCGGTGTCTGCTGCGCAGACCTGTGTGCTGCGCACACAAAAAGCAGGGTGCAATCCCCCGCTTTCCGGCTTCGCCGGTGTCTGCTGCGCAGACCTGTGTGCTGCGCACACAAAAAGCAGGGTGCAATCCCCCGCTTTCCGGCTTCGCCGGTGTCTGCTGCGCAGACCTGTGTGCTGCGCACACAAAAAGCGGGTGATGGGAATCGAACCTAGAAATTTTTCAAAATGTCAGGTAGAAAGGCACTTTTCACATCTTCCATATTTTATGTAACCAAAACTGTAACCAAAGACGTATGGAAGTCAACAAATTTCATTTCATGCAATTCTATATAGATTTTATTTTTTTAGTAATTATTAATTGTCTTTATCATCCACCAGATATTCTACAAAATCCTCCGACTTATCGTCGCGCTTTCACTCACAGTCTTTCCCTGATGCAGCGTCACTGCATGGAAATAGAATATAAACAGTTACTTTATTCTGACTGGCTCCTAACGCCCCGCCACCTCTACTATAGCGGGCTGTGCGGACTTTTCGTTTACAGGGATGAGCTTATATTCATATTCGGTCCAACTATCTACGCTGCCGTCAGAGTTATACGTCGTCTCCTTCGTCATATTTCCGGAGTCATCATATTCCCATGAATGACTAAGCCACCAAACTATACTGCCGTCCGAGCTATAAACTATCTGTTTTGTCAGGTTACTGGCAGCGTCATATTCAAATTCCAGCCACCCCCATACGCTGCCGTCAGAGCTATAAACTATCTGTTTTGTCAGGTTACTGGCAGCGTCATATTCAAATTCCCTCCATACGCTGCCGTCCGAGTCATATTCTGTACCTTTCGTCAGGTTACCGAAACCGTCATATTCATATTCGATCCGATCGCTTATGCTGCCGTCCGAGTCATAATGTATCTCTTTTGTCTGGTTTCCGGAGTTGTCATATTCGTAGCAGTCTTTTACGGTGCCTCCCGGAGCATACCATGTCACCTTCCTCTGGTTTCCGGAGTCATATTCGTGACAATATGCTTCGCTGCCGTCAGAGTTATACTTTGCCCACTTTGTAAGATTCCCGGAGTCGTCATATTCAAATTCCAGCCACCCCCTTACGCTGCCGTCAGAGTAATATGCTGTACCTTTCGTCAGGTTACCGAAACCGTCATTTTCATATTCCATCCAGCTCCATACACTGCCGTCTGAATTATAATACTGAGCTTTCTTCGTCAGGTTTCCGGAACTGTCATATTCACGTTCTTCCCGTGCAAGTACATCGCCGTCCGAGTCATAATGAATCTCCTTTGTCTGGTTTCCGGCGGCGTCATATACATATTCGTTCCACCCATCTATGCTGCCGTCCGAGCCATATCCCCCTGTTATTTTGGTCATGTTCCCGGCGTCGTCATATTCATATTCGTACCATTGATATACGTCATATATACCGTCATCGTTATACCCCGTCGTCTCCTTTATCAGGCTCCCGGAATCGTCATATTCGCGCTCGATCCATCCCTCTACGTATTCGCTGCCGTCCGATTTATAACTCATTTTCGTTATTTTCGTACAAACCCATACTTTCTCCGACTTCGATTCTCCAAACAGTCCCTCCAGAAAGGAGCCGCCTTTGCCTTTTTCGCTATCCTGACCGCTCTCCCCAGAGGAAGTCTCCCCGCTATCTTCCAAATTTTCCCTTGAGTCCTCCCGCGTACTTTCCTCTCTCTGTTCTTCCTTTGTCCTTGCGCGGCCCCCTGTCTCCCGGCTTTCTTCACAGCCGCAAAGCGCCGATACAACAAACGCCGCTGATAATAGTACCGTCAATATCCTCTTTTTCATATTTCCTCCCTTTCCGTGCTGTTCTCTGCACAAAACAAGTCTGCGGCAGGCAGTTTGCAGATGCAATCCTGATGATTAGACACAGCTCTTTCTGCCTCGTCGTGCCTTCAGTATACGCCCCCCCGGATTGCTGTCAACTGTTTTACGTTTTGCTGGGATTTATTGTTTTCGTTTCCCATGATTTACCGAAAGATGAAAACTGCCTTAAGCGGCTAAAAAGTGTAACCAGATGTAACCAGAAACCGCCGAAAATAAAAATACTCAGAAGTCCCATAAAATAAGGCTTTCTGAGCATATAAAAAGCAGGGTGCAATCCCCCGCTTTCCGGCTTCGCCGGTGTCTGCTGCGCAGACCTGTGTGCTGCGCACACAAAAAGCGGGTGATGGGAATCGAACCCACGTGTCCAGCTTGGAAGGCTGGTGTTCTACCATTGAACTACACCCGCATGCAATAAAATATGAAATTCGGTCTGAAAAGTGCCCAGAACCGGAATCGAACCAGTGACACGAGGATTTTCAGTCCTCTGCTCTACCAACTGAGCTATCTGGGCCTGCAACGTATCTCCTGCGTCACAACATGGAATATTTTACATGGAAAATGCTCTGTTGTCAAGACCTTCTGCAAATTTTTATATAACAGGGGAACTTTTATAATACATCAGCATCAGATCTACCACTCTGCTGTAGCTGATGCTCCCGTCCGAAATCCCATTCACTTTCAGATTCGCATCTATAAATGCATCCGCCGCCTTATCTACAATCTCCGTATCAATCAAAGCCCCTCCGTTAATCCGCTCCCACTCCTCCTGTGTCACGAAAACTGCGTCCTCCCATATCTGCTGCGTTACAGACACAGGCTGCACCGCCTCCACGGCCCGGGCGTAGGCCTCCGGCGCATTTTGTCCTGCCTCATAAAGATCATTGTAAAGATACGGCAGTACGCTGAGACAGCCCGCGTACCGAAAGAAGGCGTCATCTGACTGCATACAGGCCAGATACGCAATGAAATTTGCCTCGTCCTCATAGATAAAGCCCCTCAGATGAGCCAGTTCATGACACATGGTGGCAGGAATGTTCAGCGCAAACATAACGTCGTTATAGTTTGCCTCCATGGAAAAGGGGAAATAGTACCCGCACATATACTGCTGACACATAAAATCCGAGAAAAACAAAGGCTTGGGGCGTGGATAATAACCGTCAAGCTGCGCATAGGTCTCTCCCAGCCGGACCATCAGCTGCCGGGCGTTGTCAGCCATGTCCAGCTTTTCTCCATCCGCGTCGATGCTGCACTCATAGACTGCCCGGCCATTTTCATCCCGCTTTATCTCCTTCGAGAGAATAAGGCTGTTTTCGGCTACCATATTATATACTTTGATGAGCTCCCTCAGAGAATCTTCCGTCTCCATGGCACCGGTGACATTCCCCCCGTTAAGATAACGCTCCGCAAAAGTGCTCGCATGATATAAGATGAAACAATTCAGCGTCATAATCAAGCTCACAGCCAGAAGCGTCCACGCAAAAAATCTGTAAAAACGCCGCGCAAACTTCCGAAACCCGCCAGTCTGGCTTACGCTTTTTCCTTTTTCTTTCCTCTTACTGGCCGTATGCCGCACTGCGGCCACCATTTCCGCAACACCCCAGGGCAGAAACAGAAACAGGGCTGTCGCTACAAGCGCCAGCCCCGCCAAAATCAACAGTTCACCAACAGAAAAAGGAAACAAACCGGTCAGTCGCCCGTATGTATTTACCCATATCGGAAAGATATGCGCTATATACCAGTCGCAAAATGCCGTACTATACCATGCAGCGACATTGAGCAGTACGACAACTGCCGCAGTGACCCAGAATATGACCGTAGTCCCTTTTACTGATTTACTCTTACCCACATTTGCTTTTATTTCCACTCGATACAATCCTCGTATTCTTCCCAGATACAGCAGATCCAGGTCTTTCCCTGGTTGAACACGATCTCATTCCCGTCGGCGTCATAAAAGATATTCGGTTCATAATCGCCGTCACGTCTCCAGGTTCCCTCTATCACCTTTCCGTTGGTAAAGACATAAGCCTTTCCCGTTCCATGGACGCGAAACGCCAGATAATCATGATCGTCTCTAACTTCACCGTGACAGACCTTAAAGATAACGTTCGTGACCGCAAGCTGTTCGTCATTGTCCGCGTCTACCTGGGGAGCGCCATACTGGTAACGGTAATACAGGCGGTCGTCCTCGTTATACTCAAACCGGATCGCACTGTCGCCGGACCTATGGCCGTAGCCGCTGCTGTTGGACGTGGTTCCGCCAGGATATACCACTGTTGCATCCGGATAATTATCATAGGAAGAAATGTATCCCTCATCTGCAAAAGTAAACGCCTGCTTAAAACGGCCGTGCTCCTCATAGGTCTTTGCATAGCCCAGCTTTTCTACACCCTTCTCATATCCTGCAATGTTCATGCTGCTGGTAAACTCCGTGGAATATCCCGGGTTCAGTCCCCGCCCGAAGGGATCGCCGGCTCCGCTTCCGAATCCCACGTCAATGCCTTCCAGCTTGACGCTGATATTGTCGACCCTGTCCGTGTTGATAAGAGGGGCCACATAGGGAACAGCCAGTCCCCAGTTACAGTAAATGGAATCGAAAGCCATCGCTTCATATATATAGTAGTCACGGCTGCTGCGGACCGGTCCGATCTTGTCCAGATCATCATAGTCCTCAAAAATTGCCATCAGACGGGTAATGCGGCCTTCCACAGGCGCCTCATAAATAACGCTGGCTTTTGATATTCCGTGCTGGGGCACGGTAGCGGAGCTGTCTGTCCCTGGAACCTTCAGAAGATTGTTTGGAACCATAACCGCAAAACTTCTCCTCTGTACTACGCTGGCGTCCTTCCATTCTCCGGTCAGGTAGCTCTGCATCTGGCCGTTTACTTCCTGTCTATCGGTAATTGGATGATGCTCGCCGTCTGCCTTCATGCCATCCTCCGTAACAGGTTCAGGTGTGGCATCCTCTCCCGATGACGATGATTCGATATTTTCCGAAGGAGCCTCCGTGGTATCAGGCAAGGGCTCTACGGGGCTGTAAACGGGAGCCTCGCTTCCGCACCCGGCAAGAAGTCCTGCTGTGATCAACATTGCCGCTAAAAATTTCTTTTTCATAAGCATTCCTTTCTCATTTTTCCTATAACATGTTGCCTGAAACTATTTTACCACAGATCAGACCAAATTGTACAGAACAAAGCATCTTTCTTTTTGCCAAATAATATGATAAAATAAATTCAGAGAAAGTCGGTATCGTTCGTTGCCGCAGACAGGAGGTAGAAACAGTGAGACTGAAAGCAAATATTGACATTGGCAATTTCGGAAAAGCGGCCGGAAAATGTTCCGGCGATGTTTTTCTCCAAACTTCTGACGGTAATATCCTGAATATAAAATCGCTGCTCACCCAGTATGCGCTGATGTCTATTATGGGCAGCAACCATGTATTGAAAAACGCGCAGGTTGTATGCGTTCAGGAGGATGATTACCAGAAACTGGCAGATTTTCTGGAAGAGGAAGAATAAATTTCACATATCAAAAATGGGAAAAATGCTAAAGAAGATGAAAGGCTGACGCTTCCGCGCCAGCCTTTTTTCAGTAAATGCCACAGGCAAATGTCACACTTTCTTAAAGCGATTTACTTCATCGTTCAGCTTCTTTGATATCTGCTGGTTATTTTCCGTTTCCTTCTGGATCTCGGCCATCGCTTCCACCAGCGTCACGGCGCTGTCAGCCACATTCGTGATGCCCTTGGCATTCTCTTCTACAGCGGTGGAAATATCGTTGATACCGGTATTCATTCCGTCCATGGTCTGGCTGATATCGGAAGTATTTTCCGCCACGCCGCCGAGGATTACATGCACACTGTCCGCATCCTGCTTATACTGTTCCACCACGCCGACGAAGTTATCATAATCCTTCATAATGTCTTTATCCACAAACTGCAGCATTTCTTCCGCATTTTTCGCAAGCTTTTCCACCGCGTCCGTCACAAGAGTGCTGATAACCTGAATATTGTTCGCGGCTTCCGCACTGCTGTCTGCAAGACCTCTGATCTCGCCTGCCACTACCGCAAATCCTCTACCGGCTTCTCCCGCCCTCGCGGCCTCGATAGAAGCGTTCAGGGACAGCAGATTTGTCTGACTGGTAATGTTCAGGATTTCCTGTGTCATCTCATTGATCTTCTGGACACTGCGGCTTTCCTCCAGAGCGGTCTGGAGCGTCTCTCTGATCTGCAGGATCGTCCTGCCGGTCTTTTCCTTGCTCTGCACGGTACTCTGGTGCATCTCCGTAGCCCGTTCCTTAATATCCTCAACCAGCTTTACGCCGTTCTGCACACTTTCATCCATAGACTGGATTTCGCTGAGTATGTTGGTGCTGCCGGTGGAAAGCTGCCCCAGGGTCGCGGAAATTTCCTCCATGCTGGCCGCCATCTGTTCCGTTGCAGCGGATACGTTGCTGGCGCTCTCATTGGACTCTACAATCTGGTTCGTAATGACTTCGGCGGACTGTCCCATGTCCGAAGATTTTGCCTTCAGATCCTGCATGATGGTCTGCAGCCGGGAAATAAAGTTGTTAATCCCCTCCGCCATCTGTCCGACCTCATCCTTGGTTGCCACAGGTACGCGCTCGGTCAGGTCACCCTGGTTTGCATCAACCTTGCTGATGATTTCCCGCAGCGCCTTGCCGGAATTTCTGGCCGGCTTTACAACGGTAGACGCCACGATAATAACGGTGACACCTGCCAGAATGATGTAAAGACCCACTGCCACATAGTTAAAAATCTTGGTTCCGCTGATCTGTACGGAGCCGCGCCTTATAGCTTCGTCAACTTTGGCGGTCAGGCCCTCCTTGCTTGCAGTCAGCGCCTCCTTATAGGCGGCTCTTGCCTCCTCAACAGGCCCCGTTACCTTGCTGATCATCTCCAGCTGCCCTCTCATCCGCACATACTCGCCGGCCTCCAGAGTCGTCTGCATACCTGTAGCGTATTCCAGAAAAGCGTTCATGCTGACCTTATAGTTTTCAAACGCCGCCTTCAGGTCTTCCTCACCCGCCTGCTGGCACAGCGCTTCCTCTTTCGCAATACTGTCAGAAGCGGCGGCAATGGCTTCTTTCAGAAGGTTCATCTGCTCCGCTCCGGTTTCCGCGTAAAACTGATTATACGCCAGATTTGCGTACAACAGGATCTGCTGATATACAATAGCCGTCTCTCCCTGCATTTCCTGAATGTCTACATACACATCCGCCAGATCGCTGCTGACTTCTCCCAGATCGGCATTATAATCACCAATCGTTCCAAGACCGGATACATTCAGAAATACGATCAGAATAAACAATACTCCCAAAATGCCAAGAGCAATGTAAACTTTAGTACCTATACTCTTCATACGCACCTCCCTGAATTTTTCGCGGTCTGAAGCTTCCGAACCCGCACAGCTGCCTGCCGCCGGTCTGTACAGACTCCCCTCCGCTAACCGCGTCCTTTTTGCTTATTATACAACAAAACCACAAGGAGAGCCATACATTTATTGCTTTATTTTTAATTTTTTACATCTTCTCAATCTTAGGAAATCTTCCTAAAGCAGAACAGATTCCAGGAAAGAGGCTTCAGCTCCGTATTCAGAATCCCTTCCCTGCAGGACGCCCCCTTATTTTCCCGGGGCGTGACCGCATCCGGCGTCTCGTAGCTGTTCTTTGCCTCAAAATCCTCGCTGTACAGCTCCATGTGCTTTTCAAAGGCATATCCCGGAAACGCCGACACATCGATATCCAGGGCATAAGACACCTCCGGATTTTTGTTGATGGCAAAGAGATTCAGGGTTCCAGCTGCCCCGTCCCAGGCACAGGCGGAATCCACCCAGTTCACGCCTTCTCTGTCAGGATACTGGGAGGTATCGTTTATGGCGTAGCCGGGAATGTCAAAGGTTTCGCTCTCCACGGCTGTCTGCAGGGAAACGCCCTTCCCATACCGCATCAGCTGGGTCATTACATAATAGGAAGCCGACCGCCAGACGTGGTCGTGGTCCGAGGCGCAAAGCGCGCCGAGACCGCCGGTCATGCAGCCGATCTTTACCCGGTCCGCATGATGCAGGAACGCAAGCTGGGTGGAGCCCAGGGTCAGCGCATGGAGCATGTCTCCCCCGGGAAATTCCCTGTGATCCATTTTGTCGGGATCGTGGCGGACATATTTCCGCGCGGGATCGAACCGATAATGGGCCTCCGCCATGTTATGGGGCCCCCGGCCGGGATGCAGCTTCTCGTTGGGCCGGGCCATGGTTCCGTATTCGTCGAAGGAAATCATGATCTTCTTCGGCGAGCGCATTTTCGCCTGCACAAGATCGCACATTGCGATCTCCGTGTTGATAAAATCCTCATAAAAGACGGAGCCGCCCAGCAGCGCCCTGAAATCTCCGGGCGGCGCAATGTGATAGTGGTGCAGGGAAATATAGTCCACCGTCTCATAGCACTGGGTGAGAACTTCCTCTTCCCACTGGGGATAATGGTCCATAAAGGGAGCGGAGGAAGCGCAGACGACGGTCTCAATGGATTCGTCCACCCACTTCATGGCTTTCGACACTTCGTTGCAGGTAACGCCGTACCCTCTCGGATCCTTGTCCCAGGAGCCAAGCTGCCAGGGGCCGTCCATCTCGTTTCCAAGATACCATGTCTTTACCCCGTAAGGCTTCTCATGGCCGTACCGGCGCCTGAGATCCGACCAGTAGGTTCCCCCTTCATGGTTGGTGTACTCCACAAGGTCGATGGCATCTCTGATACCGCCCGTTCCCAGGTTAATGGTGTACATAGGCTCGGCGCCTGTCTTCTCTGCCCATTGAAGGTACTCGTCATGCCCCACCTCATTGGTCACGTACTGATGCCACGCCATATCGAGATGCGCCTTTCTCTTTTCCAGCGGTCCGATAGAGTCCTTCCAGTCCCAGCAGGACACGAAATTGCCTCCGGGCAGCCGGACCGCCCGCATCCCCGATTCCTTCAGACCTCTGATAAAATCCTGCCGGAATCCCTGTTCATCCGCGGTGGGATGCTTCGGATTATACATAGTCCCGTTTACCATGGTGCCAATGGGCTCCAGAAACGTGCTGAAGAGTCTCGGCGAGATCTCACCCACGGTAAACAGGGGATGCACTGTGATCTTAGCCTTCTGCGCCATACTGCCTGCCCCCATTCATTTTTGCTCAAACGTTTTTCAGGAAAGCCTACGCGGCTTTCCTGAAAAAATCATACCATACTATACCCGCAGAGACAAGGAGAGAATCTCTTGCGCCCTACAGACCTACAGATCCAGTTCCGGCGGCACGTCGATCTGATCGGAGACATATTTCCCGTTTTTCTTTCTCTGCCTTACACATTCGGTCAGCAGATACTCTATCTGGCCGTTGACCGAACGAAAATCGTCTTCCGCCCACGCTGCAATGGCATTATAAAGGCTTTCGGAAAGCCTCAGGGGAATCTGCTTCTTCTCCGCCATATCAATACAGACTTCCCGAATTTACCACGGGCTGGGCGTCGTGATTGCCGCAGAGAACCACAAGCAGATTGGACACCATTGCAGCCTTTCTCTCATCGTCCAGATCCACTATTTTGTTTTCGTTCAGCCTTTCCAGCGCCATTTCCACCATCCCCACAGCGCCGTCCACGATCATCTTTCTCGCGTCGATGATGGCGGAAGCCTGCTGCCGCTGCAGCATCACTGCTGCAATTTCCGTGGCGTAAGCCAGATAGGTGATTCTTGCCTCTTCTATTTTGATTCCGGCGTCCGCCACCCTTTTCTGGATCTCGTCCCTTATCCTGCCGGCAACGATCTCGCTGGAGCCGCGCAGGCTGCCCTCGTCCGCGACGCCGTCCCCCGTGGTATCCACGTTCTGGGAAACGTCATAGGGATAGATCCGCACGATATCCCGCAGGGCGCTGTCGCATTGAAGGGAAAGATATTCCTTGTAATTGTCCACCGCGAAGACGGCCTTTGCGGTATCCACGATCCGCCATGTGACCGCGATGGCGATCTCGATGGGATTGCCCAGACAGTCATTGATCTTCTGCCGACTGTTGCTCAAAGTCATCAGCTTCAGGGAGATCTTTTTCGACAGGGCCTCCGGATTCGCCGCTCCCTGCCCCTGCGCGGCGCCGAAGCCCGCTCTCGTCTGCACGTCGCCGCTCTGGTTCAGTCTGGTCCTGGATGCGGGATTGATTCCTTCGCAGAACGGATTGACCCAGTAAAAGCCTTCGTCTTTGATGCTTCCCTTATAGTTGCCGAACAGGGTGAGCACCAGCGCTTCCTGGGGCCTTATCACTTTAAGCCCGCAGAAAAAGATCCAGCCCGTCAGCGCCCACGCCGCACAAACCACCATCAGCGCCACCGCTCCCGGGGTTACCTTTTTATCCAGCGAGATCCCTGAAACGATGAACCCTCCTATGGCGGCCAGATATAAAAGCAGAACCACCACCATTACCCGCATACCGTTCTTTTTCCCTTTGTAAATTTTTTCCTGCATGAAAATCCTCCTTCCCGTCTGCACCACCGGTTCGTTTGATATCATAATGATATCATTCAGATTTCTGTTTGTCAATCCTTTCTGATAAAATTGTCCTGTAGATCGGAAATTGACAGATTTTTGTACGGAAAACAGGCAAAGCGGCAAAAGGAAGATATGGGAGAAAGCATTTAATCCTTGTGTTCTGAAAATATTGTGGTACAATAATTGTGTAGTCTTTGTAATCATAATGTAAGATGGAAGAGTATATCTCGATATAGCCCTGCGGCGCCACAGAGAGCTGACCCGAAACGCTTTGAAACGGAGAATAAAATGAAAAAAAGGATCGCTGTTTTTGCAAACGGATGGGGAAACGAATATCTGCAGGAAGTAACTGCCGGCGCGCATCAGGCTGCCGGACCCGCAGGCGCAGACCTGTTTGTTTTTGTAAATTTCTCCATTTTCAGCAATAAGGAGATTAATATTAACGACAGCGAAGCCAATATCTTCCGGCTTCCTGACCTGAAGGATTTCGACGGCGTGATCCTGATGGCAAATTCCTTCAACACGCAGGAGGAGGCCGATTATGTCTACCGGAAGGTAAAAACAGCCGGGATTCCTGCCGTCAGCCTGGAATATAATTATGAGGATATTACCACGATCAATACCGACAATTACAGCGGCATGTACGAGCTTGCCCGGCATGTGGTAAGGGAGCACAACGCAAAGCATGTCGTCTTTATCGGCGGACCCGTGGAACACTGGGAGAGCAATGTACGTCTGCAGGCTGTTCAGGATGTACTGCGTGAAAACGGTCTGGAGCTGAAAGAAGAGGACATTTTGTACGGAGACTGGGCCAAGGAGCTGTGCAAGGATCTGGTCAGGCAGTGGCTTGATTCTCATGACGCCCTGCCGGATGCCTTTCTGTGCGCCAATGATGTGACAGCCATCGGCGCCTGCGAGCTGCTTGGGGACCTTGGTTACCAGATCCCCGAGGACGTGATCGTCACTGGATATGACTGTATCAAGCAAGGACAGATTTATTCTCCCAAGATCGCGTCGGTAAGCCATGAGTGGCGCGATATGGGTGCGAAGGCGGTCCGGATGCTGTTAGATCAGATAGAAGGCAGAGCATGTGAGACTTCTGTGGTCATGAAGACGCGCTTTGTCCCGGCCGAAAGCTGCGGCTGCCGATACACCAGAACGGATGCCGGCAAAAGGATCGGCTATCTTTCCCGGGAAATCGACAGTCTTGCATGCGACCAGCATTTCCGGCATTTTTATCTTGCGACGAAAAAGGCGGAGAACGCGGAAGATCTTCACGACAGCCTGAATCATCTCTTCTCCGGCGAGTGCTGGATGGAGGGTAATAACTTTATGCTCTGTCTCGATCCGGAATTTTATGTCATCGAAGACAACGACGCAAACCTGCGGACCAAGGGATACAACGAAAAAATGGATGTGGCGTGCTCCATCCGAAGGGGCGTTCCCACCCCCCGGCGGAGCGTGAAGTATTCGGACACTCTCTTCCTCGTCTCCGATGATGAGCCGGAACCCGGCATTTACATCTTCACTCCGGTATACAATGAGGAAAAAAGCTACGGCTTCGCAATGCTCGCCAGAGACATGAATATCGTTGCGGACAATTACCTTTATATCTGGACCAGGCATATGAATCAGTGTCTGGAGCAGATCCGCCGCAACATCACCATTGCGGATCTGACCCGGAAACTGACAAAGCTTTCTGTCACCGATGTACTCACCGGCGTCTACAACAGAGCCGGCTGCGAAAAGATAGCCTATCCCATACTGAAAGAATGGCATCAATCCGGCGGAACGGGCGCCGTCATGATAGCCGACATCGACAGGATGAAGACGATCAACGACCAATTCGGCCACGCAAGCGGGGATCTGGCGCTGCGGACGGTGGCGGCGGTATTGAAGCAGGAGCTTCCTCAGGACTGGATCGTATCCCGGTTCGGCGGAGACGAATTTTTTGCCGGCGGAAAACTGACGGACGGCACGGATCTTTCGTCCCTGCAGGAATCCGTCATGCGGGCGCTGGCGCTGGAAATCCGGAGGAGAAACATCTCCTTTCATCTGAGCATCAGCATCGGATTTGCAAAACTTTCACCGGAAAGCGCGTTTGATCTTGAGTCCGCCCTGTGCAGCGCGGACAAAACCATGTACACGGTAAAAAAAGGACACCACGAAGAGATAGGTGCCTGACGGGAAATCTGTCCAGACCTTGCCCGTGACTTATCCTGGGACTGGCTTGGGGATGCCCCGGAACACTTCCATGTGGGAGACCAGATCCTTGTACACATCTTAAGCGTAAAGATTGTCAACTTCGTTATCACCCGGATTGATGAGGACCGGAAAGAGCAGACAGAGGCATTTCCCACCAGCCTCTCCTGCCAATAGCCTCTTTATACAGCTGTTTCAGCTTTTTATCTTTCCGTTTCTTTAGAAACTTTGCAGCAGGTGGAAGAAATCGCACCTCTGTCATTCTTCCTCCCCGTCTCTCTTTCACCAACATCTGCAACGCTGCTAATTGATTTTAGATGTCGGTAGTTTGTTTTAGTCAATCATGTCACTACCAAGACTGTAGAGCGAAGATATTATTTAGTTACTAAAACTTCCTATAGCAAAAATGGGCCTCGCACCTTGAAAACTCAATAATACAGGCAATCAGATAGGATATTTATACCGCCAATGCTG
>CANQWM010000010.1 GCA_947627535.1 uncultured Acetatifactor sp. | reverse complement strand
AAGCTCTTTAATAAACTCGTCCATGGTATCAACTCCTGTAGATGTATGAAACACTGTATTTATGATACCACATTTTTTCATTAAAGAAAAGCTATATTTCAACTAACTTTGGAAAGATTCTCTATTGGCTTGACAATGACAAGGAGGTTGACAACATAATAACGAGTCTGGAATCCAAACATAATGACTATGCTAAATTAGTCAGTATGAAAAATGACGATAAGTTTGGAAATCTGGTTTTTTGTTCAACAGAAAAAGCAATGAAAGATTCAGGAATTGTTATTGCTGGCGATGTAAAAGTCAATGTCGATGTAAAAGTCAATTTAAATTGAATGCGACAATGCGCTGAATCGTTATTTACAAGGAGGTGCCATAATGAAAATAGCTAATTTTACATTGGTAATCGTAGGATTGATTATTATTCTGTTTGCTGTATTTTGTCCATCAATAATAGTAGAAGTCCACAGTGTAACGTGGAGACTTGTAATCGGCTTATTAGGTTGCTTTTCACTTGTTTCAGGTATGTACAAGATGACCTGTAATAATTAAGGTACTGCTGTTTAATTTAGGCAGTGAATAATACAAACTGGTTATAGAACCTTTTTGAATGGGATTGTTTGAATTTCGCTGTATATAATTTGGCAGAAAACATGAAAGAAATAGTTGAAAAAATAGCATTGTCAGAGGGGTTCTTCTGTTGGAAAGGGACAGATTAAATTCCGATTGTCTATCTAAGCACTACCACAATTACAACAAAATAAAAGCACAGCGTCAGAGCGTATAGAAAAGTCTATGCGCTCTATTTTTATGTAAGGAACAGAGGATATGGCAGAAACCAAAAATGAGCAACAGCCCCACAGTTTCAAGCGAAAGTAGGGGAACACCACTTACACTGTCAAGGTACATTTCAGTAAGGACACTGATAAAACCTTTAAGGACAGAGTGAAAAAGCTGATTATCAATGAGTGTCTTGAAAAAATCAGAAATAATCCACGTCAACACTTTACAACTCTTATCAGAAAAAACATTTATCAGCACCGAGCAGAGGGAACGGGCAAGGCAGATGGTGATTGAAAGAAATAAGGACAAACACGATTAAGTAAGATTTAATGGAATTGGGAGTGTGTTTGTGGTAGAATAAGGTCATTAGCAATTGGGGAATTTATTGGTATTTCATGGAACATAGAACTGCAAGGAGGAACCCAATGGCATATATTGATTTACATTTTCATTCTATATACTCAGATGGAACTTATACGCCTGAGGAATTATTGTATTATGCAAAAAAGAAAGAGTTGTCGGTCGTTTCGCTGACTGACCACGATACAATAAAAGGATTAGAAAGGGCTAGACAACAATCTGAAAAACTGGGAATTAAGTTTATTAATGGCGTTGAAATAAATTCTTGTTGTTATGTTAGTAATAGGTTAGTTAATATTCATGTTTTGGGATATAATTTTGTCATAGAAAAAATGAATGAATATATGAAGATGCTAAAAGCGTTAAGAGATGAGCATAATGATGCGATTATTAGAGCGCTTCAAAGAATTGGAATATGCATTGATTATGCTGATGTGGAAAAACAAGCTGAAGAATGTATATTGACACGTATGAATTTTGCAAGAACATTGGTTAAAAAAGGATATGCATCAACAGAATGGGAGGCACTGACAAAATATCTTCATAAAGGAGGTAGTGCTTATGTTGAATGTAGTTATCCCTCATTTTCAGTTGTAGCTCAAAAAGTACATGATGCAGGTGGAATTGTGTCCTTAGCACATCCGGCAGAATATGGGTTGAATGATAAAGAAACAGAGGTATTAATAAAAAATCTTATGGATTATGGTTTAGAAGCAATTGAAGTAATACATCCGTCTCAAGATACTATATATTCTAAGAAACTTCAAGATATCGCTATTAAAAACAATTTGGCTTTTACGGGAGGAAGTGACTTTCATGGTAGTAATGATAACGGAGTTGATTTAGGCATGGGAGGAGAAAATATGATGATTCCAGATAGTATTTTAGCAAATTTATTTTAACTGTTATGAAATATACTTTACAATCGAGCTTTGGAGGATAAAAATGCGCATTCGTAAAATGACAACAGCAGACATTCACGCTGTTTTGCCTCTTTATATTTCATACTATAATAAGCATGAAGGCGGAAACTGGACAAAAGAAACTGCGGAAAAGAGAATCCACCAAGTAATTTGTATGGAGGATTCATTTTCTCTTATTCTGGAAGAAAATAATTCCACAATAGGGTTCGCCATGGGCTATTTTAAACAATATGACGATATTATCGGATATACGTTAGAGGAAATAATTATTGCATATGATTACCAAAGCAAGGGTATCGGCAGTGCCTTTTTATCCGAGCTTGAGCGAATTGTACGGGAGAAAGGTGCGTCCTGCGTAGAACTTCAGGCGGTAAGCGATGAACGTCATGAAAGATTTTACGAAAAAGCAGGCTATCGCAACGCAAAGAACTTTGTAATGAAAGTCAAATGGTTTGAGTAAATTCCCGTTGAACAAAATCGCTGCGCCAAAGCCTGGGCAGGCCATCGCGCAGCGATTTTGTTCAAACGAGATCTATGGAGGGAAAAACAGATGCAAGTCATCGCTCACGAAATGGAATATAAAGGCGGACAAATGGTGTCTGATTTGCGGCTGAGACATTATTCCAACTCCGATTATTGGAAGTACAGAAGGGTTTACGAAGAATGCTTCCATGACATGAGAGCGGCATTGCAGCGGTTTCCTGTCGATATTTGCGCGAGTCGTGAAAAGCTGGAACAGGAAAAAGATAATATCTATATCCTTGAAGTCGATGGAAAACTAATCGGCTCTGTTGCGATATACGGAAATGAAATTGATGATTTAATCGTGGCAAAGGACTTTCAACGGCGAGGTCATGGCGAGGCGTTGCTGCAGTTTGCGGTCTCTTTCCTGCAAAGAAGCCATATCGCCCCGATCATACTTCATGTCGCCGATTGGAATCAAGGGGCGATCAAGATGTATTTGAAAAACGGATTTGACATCGTCGGTACGGAAGTGGTGGAATAATATATGATGCTGCAGATGGCGCCGATATTGTTCATTTGCATATAGACAACTCGGCATTTGTTTATTGGAGGGTCTTTGCTGAAACTGAACCGACAATCTCCTGCGGGTACAATCGATTTGGATGGGAAAGGCAGATACTATTTAAAGTGGGAGTTTAAGAACGCTACCGGCAAGTGCGAGCTGCGCTGGTGAAATAGATTCAAATTTGTCGAAACAACCATTACCACAATCACAACTGAATAAGTAATACAACACAGCGTCAGAGCGTATAGAGAACAGTCTATGCGCTCTATTTTTTATGTAAGGAACAGAGGATATGGCAGAAATCCAAAATGAGCAACAGCTCCACAGTTTCAAGCGAAAGTAGGGGAACACCACTTACACCGTCAAGGTACATTTCAGTAAGGACACTGATAAAACCTTTCAGGACAGAGTGCAAAAGCTGATTATCAATGAGTGTCTTGAAAAAATCAGAAATAATCCACGTCAACACTTTACAACTCTTATCAGAGGAAAGTTCATTCGGAGGGATTGACAAAAGGAGTGCTGCAGCTTATATTATAATTAATGTTATATAACGTAAATTATAAAATGAAAGGAAAAACCATGCCGCCAAAACCTAAAATCACAAAAGATATGGTCGTTGATGCCGCCTTTGAGGTCGCCCGTGAAACAGGCGCGGAAAATATCAACGCAAGAACAGTCGCAAAAAAGTTGAACTGTTCTACACAGCCTGTCATGTACCACTTTGCAACGATTGAGGAATTGAAGAAAGCTGCTTATGCAAAAGCAGACTTCTATCATTCTGAGTACCTGATGAATCTTGAAAGCCCGCGCAAAGACATTATGCTGGGAATCGGGTTGAATTATATCCGCTTTGCGATGGAAGAACCGCACTTGTTCCGTTTCCTTTTTCAGTCAGACTTTTTTGCCGGAACGACTTTGCCCGAAATGATAGATGCCGAAGAACTTGCGCCTGTTCTTTCAGCAATGCAAGGAGCAGCTGGAGGAAGTATAGATCAAGTAAAAGAAATTTTTATGACGGTCTTTTTATTTGCTCATGGATACGCGAGTATCATCGCAAACAATTCATTGGAATACGACGAGGAACTGATAAAATCCCATTTGGTGCGGGCGTATAGAGGTGCAATATTGGCAGTACAGGAGGAAGTGAAATGAAAAATCAACAAATTATTGAGAATAGCAGAAAGAGTGCTGTCCTCACGATTACAGGTGTGGCAATCATGATATTATTGACGGTGACAAAAGTTGTACCATCCTCGAAAATAGCAGGGTATTCCGTATTTGTGGGGATCGCATTTTTCTTTCTTACGGAAGCTGTCAGCAAAGCAAAAGGCTTCGAATCGGGATTGCGTTTTCATACTATTTTGGAGGATCTTAAAAAACCGGGAGTGATTGCATGGGGGCTGCTGCCGAGTGTGAGTGGTCTTGCAACGCTCATTGCGGGAAATCTGATTTTCAGCGGAGAATTTGTCGCTCATGAAATGGGACGAGCGGGTTCTATCCTGTCTTTTGATAAAACAGCACTGCTGGTAGGCCAGATTATCATTGCGGCATTTGGTGAAGAAATCGCATATCGGGGATTTTTCCTTGGGAAAGGAATGAAAATATTTCCGTTTTGGCTTTGCGCAGTGGTGTCATCTGCTGTTTTTGCCGCCGGACATATTGCCACAGGAAACATAGGAGTTGTGCTTTATGATGTTGCCTGTGTATTCATCGACAGCCTGATTTTCTCGGTGATTTATCATAAATCGGGCAATTGCGTTATCAGCGCCCTTTCGCACATTTTCGGAAACGCAATATCTCTTGTCGCAGTCTTTCTATTTTTTTAAGTCAAATGAAGAAAGACGGCTTAACCGAATAGAAACATCTTAAGGCATATAAAGAATATTTTTTTAGAGAGTGAATTGACAAGGGATTCAGTTGTTGCAAAATTTGCAACAACTGCTGCTGACGGAAAAACCTATCAGGTAGAATTTTATAATCTGGATGTTATTATTTCTGTTGGCTACCGTGTGAAATCAAGACGGATGACTTTGCATTTTAAGATTTTGCAATAAAGGTGTTTAAACTGATTTAACAAATTCAGAGTTTGCCGCTGCTCCAAACCCGCTGTACGGCGGAAGCGCATAACCCGGGACCGGGACGCAGACGCAGGCGCAGGATCGGAGATCAGAGGGTTTCGGCCTCCGCATCCTGAGCAGTCTGGGCATCCTGATCCGTCTGCGGCTCTTCCGGCGCATCTGAGGACTCCGGCAGCGTCATCAGCACTTTTTTGACCCTGTTCTGCTCGATCCCCTGAACCTTCAGACGGATACCGTTTTGGAGGACGACCTCTTCCCCGTCCTCCGGCAGGCGGTTCAGGCTTTCGATGACGATTCCGCCGATGGAGTCGTAATCCTCGCTGTCCAGAGTCGTGCCCAGCGCGTCGTTGATATCATCGAGCTTCATGCTGCCCTCTACCAGCCAGGTGCGTTCTCCGGCCTCCTGGATCAGCTCTTCCTCGTCGGCGTCGTATTCATCCCGAATCTCTCCGACGATTTCCTCCAGCAGGTCCTCCAGCGTGATCATTCCCACGGTGGCGCCGTATTCGTTCAGTACAAAGGTAATGGTCTTTGTGTTCTCCCGCATCTCATACAGCAGATCCGCCACTTTCTTGAATTCATAGGTATAATGGGCGTCACGAAGGATATTGCCGACCTGGAAGCTGTCCCGGTTCTCCGTCAGGATAAAATCCTTGATATTGATCAAACCTATCATATTGTCCTTTTCCTCCTGGTAAACGGGAAGCCTTGTGTACATGGATTCCCGGAATACGCTCATCACCTTGTCGTAGGAGGCGTCAAGGCTCACCGTCACCATGTTGATCCTTGGGATCATAATGTCCTTGGCCAGCGCGTCGGAAAAGTCGAACACGTTATAGATCATTTCCCGCTCTTCGGACTCGATGACGCCGTCCTCATGGCTTACGTCCACATAGGTGCGCAGCTCGGATTCCGTCATGGTATCGTTGCGTTTGTCCGGGTCTATGCGCAGCAGGCGGAGAACGCCGCCCGCCAGGTTGTCCACCAGGAAGATCACGGGAGTGAGAAGCTGCATGAGACGGTAGATGATACCGCTGTAGGCCAGCGATATTTTTTCGGAATTGATCATGGCCCAGGTCTTCGGCGTAATTTCCCCGAAGAGCAGGACGGTGATGGTAAGGAGGCCGGTGGCGATCCCGACGGCCAGACCCACGCGCAGGGCAAGGGTAGTGGCCAGCGCCGAAGCGGACAGGTTTACGATATTGTTGCCGACCAGGATCGTACTGAGCATCTTGCTGTAGTTTTCCAGGATTTTGTTCACTCTTGCGGCGCGTTTGCTGCCCTCTTCCTCCAGGGAGCGCATGCGGACGCGGTTGACTGTGCTGAAGGCCGTCTCGGCTGAGGAGAAAAAAGCGGAAAGCAATACCAGTACGATAAGAACGATCAGTTGTATGACACCGGGGGTATCCAAATGGTTCACTCCTTCTTGTTTCAGGATAAGCAGAATCAGTAAATATACACAACTATACAATAGAAAAAAGGAAATTGTCAAGTTTCCGGGGGCTTGTGCATATGATTTTATAAAAAGTTAATGGTTGGAGAGAGACCATGGAGAAAAAAACGAACGAGGGAGAATTTCCCGTTTTCTTTCTGCTTAAGACACTTCTGTTCTCTTACATAGTTACGGGCCTGCTGCTGGCGCTGCTGGCCTTCCTTCTCTACAGGGCGGGACTGGGGGAGAAAGCCGTTGCCATCGCCATTATTGCCATTTATGTAGTGGCATCCTTTCTTGGTGGATTTGTGGCGGGGAAAAAGCAAAAGACCAGAAAATTCCTCTGGGGTCTTGTGATGGGAGTTGCCTATTTTGTCGTGCTGGCCGCTGTGTCCCTTGCCGCGGGAGAGGGCGGGCTTACGTTCGGAAATTCTTTCTTTACAACGCTGGTGCTCTGCGCGGGAGGCGGAATGCTTGGAGGCATGCTCAGTTAATGACATGAAAAAATGAAAAAAAGGAAGAAAAACCACGGCTTTGGCACGGTTTCGGCACTGTTTTTGAAAAAAACCTTTTACAAACGGTCATTTTATGGTATACTTGGTAGAGTTGGAAGGCTTTAGACGTGAAACCAGTGAGTAAGGAGGCTGTGAAAATGAAGCACATTAAGACGTTGACCACAAGGGACCTCAAGGAGTCCATGAAGAAGGGCGGCTGCGGCGAATGCCAGACTTCCTGCCAGTCAGCATGCAAGACTTCCTGCACCGTAGGGAACCAGAGCTGTGAGAAGATTAAATAACCTGACTATCGAAAGACTAGAGTAAGCAGCGATTCCGGTCGCTGCTACTTTTGTGTGAAAGGAATTTCCGATTTGATACACCAATATAAAAGCGGCGGTTACAATATCGTCATGGATGTAAACAGCGGATCCGTACATGTGGTGGATGACATCGTCTATGAGATCATACCGCTGATGGAACCCCTTATTAACGAAGGGATCCGGGATGCGGATACCGTAAAGGCGGCCGTCATCAATCTGGCGTCCTGCGCCTGCGGGCCGGAGGAGCTGGCGGAGGCGGTGGATGAGGTGCTGGCGCTGGAGGCGGCGGGGCAGCTGTTTGCCCCCGATATTTATGAAAATTATGTGTTTGCTTTCAAAAACAGGCAGACGGTGGTAAAAGCGCTCTGCCTGCATATCGCCCACGACTGTAATCTCGCCTGCCGGTACTGCTTCGCAGGAGAGGGTGAATACCACGGGCGGCGGGCCCTGATGAGCGTGGAGGTAGGAAAAAAGGCCCTGGACTTTCTGGTGGCAAACTCCGGGAACCGGGTGAATCTGGAGGTTGACTTTTTCGGCGGCGAGCCTCTGATGAACTGGGAGACGGTGAAAGAGCTGGTGCGCTACGGCAGAAGCCTGGAGAAGCCCCATAACAAGAGGTTCCGTTTTACGCTGACGACGAACGGCGTCCTCCTAAACGACGAAATCCTTGCGTTCATCAACAAGGAGATGGCGAATGTCGTGCTCAGCATCGACGGGCGCAGGGAGGTCCACGATAAGATGCGTCCTTTCCGGGGCGGCCAGGGCAGCTATGATCTGATCGTTCCGAAGTTTCAAAAGGTGGCGGAGAGCAGAGGGCAGGAGCGGTATTATGTGCGCGGCACCTTTACCCACAACAATCTGGACTTTTCCCGGGATGTGCTCCATCTGGCGGATCTGGGTTTTCAGCAGATCTCCGTGGAACCGGTGGTTGCCGGACCCGGCGACGATTACGCCATCACGGAGGCGGACCTTCCGGTGCTGAAGGCGGAATATGACCGCCTGGCGGAGGAAATGTTAAAGAGGAAGAGAGAGGGAAGGGGTTTTCACTTCTTTCATTTTATGATAGATTTAAGCGGCGGACCCTGTGTGGCAAAGCGGCTCGCGGGCTGCGGCTCCGGCACGGAATATCTGGCTGTGACGCCCTGGGGCGATCTGTACCCCTGCCATCAGTTCGTGGGAAACGAGGCGTTTCTCATGGGAAATGTGGAGGAGGGGATCCTCCGCGAAGATATCAGGGATCAGTTCAAGAGCTGTAACGTGTACGCGAAGGAAAAATGCAGGAACTGCTTCGCCAGATTTTACTGCAGCGGCGGCTGTGCGGCGAATGCGTACAACTTCCATGGCAGTATCAACGACGCCTACGACGTGGGCTGCGAACTGGAGAGAAAGCGTGTGGAATGCGCCGTCATGCTGAAGGCGGCGGAACAGGATATGTAAAAAATACAGAAAGGACGTGGAAACA
Source organism: uncultured Acetatifactor sp. (assembly GCA_947627535.1). Taxonomy (GTDB): domain Bacteria; phylum Bacillota; class Clostridia; order Lachnospirales; family Lachnospiraceae; genus Acetatifactor. Next base: position 69,539 of record CANQWM010000010.1, on the reverse strand, counting down.
TGAAAAAGAACAAAGCGGTTATTATCTTGCTTTGCATTCTGGTAATCCTGGCGGGAGTCGCATACATTGATATCTTCGGCGTAAACGCCATGGGCGACGGAAGCGCCTCCGATATCAAGCTGGGACTGGATCTGGCGGGCGGCGTCAGCATTACCTATCAGGTAGTGGGAGAAGAGGAGCCAAGCAGTACGGACATGAGCGACACCATCTATAAGCTGCAGCAGAGGGTGGAGGGCTACAGTACGGAGGCCATCGTCTATCAGGAGGGGAGCGACCGGATCAACATCGAGATCCCCGGGGTTTCCAATGCAAACGAGATCCTGAAGGAGCTGGGACGGCCCGGAGCGCTGTATTTTATCGCGCAGACGGACGCAGAGGGCAACAGCAACTACAGCTATGGGATGGATGGAACCTATACGCTGACCAAGACCATTGACGAACTGCTGGAAGACGGCTCCGTGGTCATAACGGGAACGGATGTGGCGGATGCCAAAGCCGGGACCCAGCGGGATTCCGTCACGGGAAACTCGGAGTACGTCGTCAGCCTGACCCTGACGGAAGATGGAACGAAAGCTTTTGCAGACGCCACGACGAAAGCCCTTGCCGCCGGGCAGTCCATTGCGATCTATTACGACGGCCAGCTGGTCAGCGTACCCAGAGTATCGGCGGCGATCACGGACGGGAACGCGGTCATCAACGGCCAGAGAACCTATGAGGAGGCGGAGCAGCTTGCCTCCACCATCCGCATCGGCGGCCTGAAGCTGGAGCTGGAGCAGCTCCATTCCAAGGTGGTGGGCGCCCAGCTGGGCGTGGACGCCATCCGGACCAGCCTCATCGCGGGAGCCATCGGCCTTGTGCTTGTGGCGCTGTTTATGATCGTTGTCTACCGGATACCGGGAGTCGCTTCCGTGATCGGCCTACTGTCCTATGTGGCCCTTGTGATCCTGCTTTTGAACGGATTTGCCATGACGCTGACCCTGTCGGGTATCGCGGGCATTATCCTTTCCGTGGGCATGGCGGTTGACGCGAACGTGATCATATTTGCCCGTATTCGGGAGGAGCTCGCCGCGTCAAAGACGGTGCGGAGCGCTATCCAGGCCGGATTCAGCAAGGCATTTTCCGCGATCCTGGACGGAAATATCACCACCCTGATCGCGGCCGGTGTGCTGCTGTTCCTGGGGCCCGGCTCCGTGAAGGGCTTCGCCCAGACCCTTGCGCTGGGTATTGTGCTTTCCATGTTTACTTCCCTTGTGGTAACCCGGTATGTGCTGATCGCGTTTTATGAGCTGGGTGCCAAGAGCCCGAAGCTCTATGGCGTGGCGAAAGAGCGCAGGTCTCTTGCCATTCTGCAGAAAAAGGGAATCTTTATGGGAATTTCCGCAGCCGTAATCGCGGCCGGGTTTATCGTAATGGGCGTTTACGGCGCAAAGACCGGCGACGCGCTGAATTACAGCCTGGATTTTAAGGGCGGCACGGCGGTGACGGTCACCTTTGACCATGCCATGACGCTGGAGGAAGCAAATGAGCAGGTGGTTCCGCTCATCGAGGATATTACAGGCAGTTCCGTTCAGGTACAGACCGTCCAGGAGACCAATGAGGTCATCTTTAAGATGGATACCCTTGACATCGACCAGAATGAGGCGCTGACGAAAATGCTCACCGATACCTTTGGCATCGAGGAAAAGATGATCACGTCCGAGACGATCAGCTCCACGATCAGCGACGAGATGAAATCCGACACCATTATCGCGGTGGCGGTGGCCATTGTCTGCATGCTGATCTACATTAGGATCCGCTTTAAGGATATCCGCTTCGGGATCAGCAGCATTATCGCGCTGCTCCACGATGTGCTCGTGGTGCTGGCCTTCTACGCGGCGGCCAGGGTTTCTGTGAGCAATACCTTCGTGGCCTGCATGCTGACTATCGTTGGGTATTCCATCAACGCCACCATCGTGATCTTCGACCGAATTAGGGAGAATATGGCGGCAAAGGGCGGCAGGGAGGATCTGCAGGAGACCGTAAACAGAAGCGTCACCCAGACCATGTCCAGGAGCATATTTACTTCCCTGACGACTTTTATTATGGTTGCCGTGCTCTATGTTCTCGGTGTGACCAGCATCAAGGACTTCGCGCTGCCGCTGATGGTAGGTATTGTGTGCGGCACTTATTCCTCCGTCTGTCTGGCGGGGAGCATGTGGTATCTGTTCCGCAGGAAATTCCGCCCGAAGCAGGAGCGGTAAGAAGCGCCATGCCATGAGGACCCGAAAAAGTGATTTTTTTCTTGCTTTTTCGACCTGCCTGTGCTAACATAAGCGTGAACTGTGCAAAGGACAGTTTATGGCAATAACTGTCAACAGAAAGTGGAGGAGAGAGAATGGATATCAACACGAATAACAGCGCTCCCAACAGCGGAGCGGCACCGCAGCCTCAGGAGGCTCCGGCTCAGGACAGCCAGAAGAAGGGGCTGGGAAATCTGAAACTGGATTCCAAGATGATCGCCATCATCGCCGTTGTGGCGGTTGTGGTTCTTGTGATCCTGATTCCTGCTATTGCAAGGGGCGCCGCAGAGGGAAAGGCAAAGAAGGCGGTAAAGACTTACGTTCAGGTTTTTCTGTCGGGAGACAAGAAGGACAATGATGTAAAGTGGAGAAAGTTCTACCCCAAGGATCTTGAGCGGGAGGTAGAAGACTGGGCTGAGGAATATGCCGACAGAATGAGCTTTGAGGATGTGGAGCACTATAAAGTGCTTAACGTTACGAAGATCAGCGGAAAGGATGTTGACAAGATCCTGGAGGAAAAGGTGGAATCGTTCTTTACGGGTGAGGTCTCTTCCTATTCCGGTGATGAGATCGAAAAGAGAGATCTCAGAGATCTGAAGGTTTCCAAGGCTTATCTCGTCACGACGAAGTTTGAGTATGACGGGGATGTCGTAGTGGAGGATTGGCTTGTCATCAAGGTCAGCGGCCGTTACGGCGTATACGGCTCATGGGATATCCTGTATGAGTAACAGCCTGGGGCTGTCCCTGGTTTTGCGGGTTTCACCATCCATCCGGGGCCCTCTGGCCGTAAGAAATCAACACCATAAAAAATAAAGCCGCAGGACAGGGCTTCGGCCTCTGCTCTGCGGCTTGTTTTTTAGGACAGGCCGTGACACTTTTTCCCTTTCTTTTTCTTCCTTTTACAGGCTGCGACGACTTCGGGCATTGCTTGACAAAGCCCAGGTAAAACATTATAATATTTTATGAATTTTGCAATGAATTTCTGTAAAAAAAGCAGGATGTGCGCCAAGGCGGATCCTGCAGCCCATCAGAGGAGGAGTGTTATGTTTTGTGAAAAATGCGGAACAAAGCTGCAGGACGACGAGCTGTTCTGCCCCAACTGCGGGACGCCGGTAAAAGGCAGGGCCGTCCCGGACGGGGGGGCGCAGCCGACACAGCAGTCGATACAGCCGGCCCAGCCGCCGACACAGCCGACCCAGCAGCCGATACAGCCGACACAGCAGTCTGTGCCGCCGGCTAGCCAGCCGCTGCCGCAGACGCAGTCGGCCCAGCAGGATCAAAAGGAAGAGAAAGCGCCGAAGAGCCGGAAAAAGCTGTTTGTGACGATCGGTTCAGTGGCTGCCGCGGCGGTTGTGCTGGTTGGGGGAGCCTTTGCGCTGAAACTGCCGGCGAAGATCTCCAACTTCTTCCATAAGACGGTTTCTTCTCCCGAAAAATATTATCAGTATGTGGAGAAGGAAAACGCGCAGGAGCTGGCCGGATCAGCGGGAAGCCTGTATCAGTCTCTTGTGCTGGACAGCGCGGATCTGTTTGATTCCACGTCCAATGTCTCTGTGACACTGGCGCTGGGGGAAGGGTTCAGCGATCTCCTTGCGATGGCGGAGGACGCGGTCGGAGAGGATTTGTCTTGGCTGAAAAGCATTTCCATGGACGGCAGCTTTACCATAAACGGCAATCAGTTTGCCCTGGATCTGTCCCAGGGACTGAATAAGAAGAGTCTGCTTTCGCTTGCGGCGGTACTGGATCTGAAAGAGGGCGCCGCTTACGTTCAGATCCCCGAGCTGTCGGATACCTATCTGGGCGTGGATCTGGGGGATATGGACGTTCCCGCCGACGAGTTCCTTGATCTCTGGGAGGATTTCAGGGACCAGTACACGGAGACCATAAAGGCGCTTCCCGGCCGGGATAAGATAGAAAAGCTGGTCGGAAATTATGTAAAGATCATTTCCGCCTGTGTCGATGACGCTGACAAAAGGTCCGCGACCCTGAAGGTGGAAGGGGTTTCCCAGAAATGTACCGCGCTGGAGATCGAAGTGACCCCGCAGCTGCTGGGGGATATGCTGGAGGCGGTTCTGGAGGAAGTGAAAGACGATTCCGATCTGGAGGACATCATCGTTGAGACCGTGGATGCGCTTGGCGGAGACGGGGACGAGGCGTACGACGAGTTCCTTCGGGAAATGGAATACCTCAGTGACAACCTGGGAGATTTCGGGGATTACGATGAGGACGAAGGAACCATACTGCTCACGCTCTATGTGGACGGTGACGGCGACGTGATCGGAAGACTGCTGGAGATTGAAAGCGAGGAAGACGACATTGCCGCGACTCTTGCGATGCTGACGGCGGAGGACGGCGGAAAATTCGGAAGCGAGATCTCCATGCACTATGAAGAATACGGGGATGAAATGGATATCTCTTTCCTGGGAAGCGGAAAGAAATCGGGAGATAAGTTCAGCGGCGAATTTGTCTTAAGCTATGACGAGAACGGCGACGGCGGGGAAATGCTGGAGATTACCACCGAAAAGCTGGATATGAAGGCGTTGAAACAGGGCATGTTTGACGGCAGGATTACCATTGGCCTGGCGCCGGACGGCGCTGAACTGCTGGCCGGAGTGCCCGCAGGCGGAGGCCCCCTCCTGGCGTCCATTCTGGAGGATATTCAGATCGCCGTGACAGGGAAACAATCTTCTCCGGATTCCGCAGAACTTACATACGGCATTGTCTATGACGGAGAGGATATGATATCCATGACGATTTCCGCGGAACAGAAGAAGGCGTCGTCCGTGAAGGTTCCGAAGGAGAAAAACGTGATCTTTGCAGAGGATGAGCGTGATCTGGAAGACTGGCTGGATACCATCGACTGGAAGAAGTTTTATTCCCATCTGGAAAAGACGGATCTGCCGGATTATCTGCTGGATCCCATCGAGGAGATCTGCGACGCCCTTGCGGACGAAGACTGGAATGAACTGGGCGGTCTGCTGTACGATCTGGAGGATGAACTGGGCGGCTACGATGATGATTATGACGACTACGATTATTACGATGACGATTATGACGACGACTATTATTATTGATAGGACGGTTCTTTTCAGGGAGGGCGGATCAGAACGACCCCTGCGGCGGGGATGATATTGAAAGCGGCAGGAGATGGTGGGAGAGAACGGCTTTTATGGAAATTGAACTGTCAGGAATACAAAAGGCATATCAGCGTAAGAAAGTCCTGAAAAATGTGTCTCTGACGGCGAAACAGGGCAGCTGCGTGGGGATTCTCGGCGGGAACGGCTGCGGAAAATCCACGCTGCTCTCCATACTGGCGGGTGTTCAGAAGGCGGACGGCGGCAGCTTTTTCTGTGACGGGGAGGACCTTTTTAAAAACACGGCGCTGCGCAATTCGGTGCTGGGATACGTCCCTCAGGAGAATCCTCTGATCGAGGAGCTGAACGCCTGGGATAACCTGCGTCTGTGGTATGACAAAAAAACGCTGAAACAGGAACTGGATCGGGGTGTGCTCGCCCTTCTCGGGATCGGCGCCTTTTTGAAGGTGCCGGTACACAGGATGTCGGGCGGAATGAAAAAACGGCTGTCCATCGGCTGCGCCGTGGCCGCGAATCCTGGGATTTTGCTGCTCGATGAGCCGTCAGCGGCGCTGGACATTGTCTGTAAGGAAAAAATCTACCGGTATTTTGAAGCCTTTAAGAACGGGGGCGGCATTCTTCTGCTGGCGACACACGACATGCAGGAGCTTGCGCTCTGCGATCAATGCTACATCCTCAGAGACGGCAGCCTGACTTGCTATGAGTATGACGGGGACATTCACCGACTGGCGGGAATACTATCATGAGCGGATTTTACACGTATCTATCGGTACAGATTCGGCGCGCCCGGAAGCTTCTGCCCGCACTGATGGCGGCGACGGTGATCATGTTCGGCTGTGTGGGCGTTTTTGCGGTGCTGTACTTAAACAGCGATGCCAGGACAGAAGACAGCCGCAGGTATCGGATTGCCTTGGTGGGAAACACCACGGATACTTATCTTGGCTTTGGCATTTCCGCGCTTTCCCAGCTGGACGATTCCAGATTTGCACTGGAATTTCCGGTGATGACCGAGCCCCAGGCGAGACGGGCGCTGATTAAGGGAGACATCGCGGCGTACGCTGTGGTGCCGGATGATCTGGTGGACGCTATTGTCGCCGGGTCAAATGACGCGCCCATTACCCTTGTGGGCGCCACAGGTCAAAAGGGAATAACGGGAATCCTTGTGGAGGAGCTTACGAAGGTGGCCTCCACGCTGGTGCTCTATTCTCAGAATGCCATATACGCCATGCAGGATGTTATGTGGGAGCGCGGTATGCAGGATAAGGTGTCGGTCGCCACGGATGATCTGAATCTGCGGCTGATCGACATGGTGCTCAACCGGACGCAGATCTGCGATCTGGAGATTCTGGGACTGTCTTCCGGTCTTTCCACCGGGGAACACCTTTTTTCCGGGCTGCTGATCTTTTACCTGCTTCTTGCGGGGATATTCAGCTGTCCGCTGTTTGCGAAAAGGAACGGCGGCACGATGCGTCTGATGGCGTCGAAAGGCGTGGGGGCATTCCGTCAGACGGCGGGAGAGTATCTGGCGTATCTGTCTCTCAATTTATGCTGTCTTCTGGGCGTCTTTCTGATCCTGGGGGCGGTATTTGTCAGCGGCGCTGTCCGTTTTGCAGGCTGGGAGGGCGGGGACGTTTCCGCGCTTTTCGGTCTTTATCTTCAGCTGATTCCCGTGACAGCGGCATTTTCAGCCATGCAGTTTCTGTTGTATGAGCTGACAACGGGCGTGGTCAGCAGCGTTCTTCTGCAGTTTTTATGCGGGATTTTCATGGCGTATTTGTCCGGCTGCTTTTATCCCTCCGGCATGTTCCCGGATGTCTTAAGGAAGATCGGCGGGACCCTTCCGTCCGGACGGGCGCTTGCCTGTGTGGGGGCGCAGCTTCAGGGAGAGACTTCTCTGTGGGCGGAGGCGGGACTGTTTGGTTATCTGGCAGTGTTTTTCGGGATTTCAGTTTTTGTGAGAAACTGCAGGATTCGGAGGGGATGACGGGAAATGCGCCGGATTGCGGTATGGTTTTGCCTTCTCAATAAACGATTGTTTAAAAAATGGAGCTTTCTTATGATCCTGTGCGCCGTCCCCCTGCTGGTTGCGGGAATGCGGCTCGCGGCGCGGCAGGAAAGCGGGATCGTGACGGTCGCGCTGTGCCGGACGGATCCGTCTGACGAACTGGCGGCAAAGATCGTTGACGGACTCTTGCAGGACAGAAATGTATTGCGGTATGTGGTCTGCGAGACGCCGGAGGAAGCGAGAGCCCTTGTGGAACGCTTTCAGGCGGACGCGGCGTGGATTTTCCCGGAAAACCTTGCAGTGCGTCTGGGGGAGAGTGCGGCCCGGAAACGGGTGAAGCCCGTGGTGACTGTAGTGGAGCGGGAGGACAGTGTCCCCCTGGCCTTCTCCAGGGAAATCCTGACCAGCGCCCTGTATCCGTTTTTTTCCTATGCCGTCTATGAGGATTATGTCAGGGACGACTTGGGGCTTTGGGCGGATGAGGAGGAGCTGTCGGAGGCTTACGAACGGACTCACGCGGAGGGCAGCCTGTTTCAGATCGTGTATTTCGACGGCCGGGCGGTGGAGAAGGAGAGCTACCTTCTGGCTCCGGTGCGGGGCATTCTGGCTCTCTGGCTGGTGCTCTGCGGGTTTGCGGCCTCTCTGTACTATATGCAGGATGAGCAGAGGGGAACCTTTTCCTGGATGCCCATAAAGCACAGGCTCTGGCTGGCCTTCGGGTTTCACGGGGTGGTTCTGACGGACGCGGCAGCGGCGCTTCTGATCGCCTGTAAGCTGTCCGGGGTCTTTACGGTCTGGTATAAAGAGGTGATGAACGGGGTTTTGTTTACGGGCTGTGTGCTGGTCTTCTGTAATCTGGTCCGTCTGCTCTGTGGGACGCCGGAACGTCTGGGCAGCTGCATTCCGATCCTCCTTATGGGAATGGCGGCGGTCTGTCCCGTATTTATCAGCGTGAATCGCTTTCAGCCGCTGCAGTATCTTCTTCCGCCTTTTTACTATCTCAAGGCGACGCACAGTACCTATCATGTTTATCTGATGGCCGCCTACATCCTTGTGGGCGCAGGACTGTGCGTACTGGTGTCAGGTTGGAAAAATGCTTTACATAAATAAAAAGAAAAGAGAGGATAAGAAAAATGGCATTTTTTGAGAAAAAGGACCAGCACCCGGTTCCCAACGTGGATCCTGCGGAGGCTGAGTGTGACAGAAGGCTGGCGGAGCTGGCTCAGAACAGGGCGTCGCTGGTGATGCAGATCGGTCAGGCTTTTCTTGCGGCCAATACGTCCGAGAGCGTCAAGGGAACGCCCTATGAGGAAATGGTTTCCGCCGTGGCAGCCGTCGACAAGGAGACAGAGTATCAGGAAAAGCGCAAGCTGGCCATCAAGGGACTCCGGAAATGTGAAAAGTGCGGCAATGTCCTTGTGCTGGACAGCGCCTTCTGCAACAAGTGCGGCGAGAAGCTGGAGCCTTTGTTTGCCGAGGACAACAAGACGCAGAATGTCTGTCCCCAGTGCGGCGCGGTCTGTTCCGAGGGAGCGGCGTTCTGTACTTCCTGCGGCCACAAGCTGGGATAAGGGAACCAGAAAAAGCGTTCTGCCAGAGCGTCCCATACCGGGGCGCTCTGTTTCGGTGTGCGGCGGCTTTTCGCCGGCTCGGCAGCTGCCGGGAGGGGACCGGAGCAGGCGTATGGAAAGAGAGGCAGGAAGGCGGGAAGCAGCATGGAAAAGTGGTTCGTGGCGGCAAAGAGAGCGGATTTTAACAGATGGGCGGAAGAGTTCCACATCAGCCCGGTACTGGCCAGAATCCTGCGCAACAGGGATCTCACGGAAGAGGCGCAGGTGGAGCGGTTCCTGCACGGGACGCTGCGGGAATGTTATTCGCCCTGGCTTCTGAAGGATATGGACCGGGCTGTGGACCAGATCCTTCAGGCGCTGCAGCGAAAGGAAAGGATCCGGGTCATAGGGGATTATGATGTGGACGGAATCTGTTCCTCCTATATTCTCACCAGGGGGCTTGAGATACTGGGGGCGGCAGTGGATACGGCCATCCCTCATCGGATCCATGACGGCTACGGGCTGAATGAGCATCTGATCCGGGAGGCGGCGGACGACGGAATCGGATTGATCGTCACCTGTGACAACGGGATCGCGGCAGCGCCCCAGATCGAGCTGGCGGCGGAGCTTGGCATTCAGGTCGTCGTCACGGATCACCACGAGGTGCCCTTTGAGACGGACGAAGACGGAAAGCGCCGGGAAATCCTTCCTCCCGCCCTGGCTGTCATCGACCCGAAGCGGGAGGAATGCGGGTATCCCTTCCCGGGAATCTGCGGCGGGACGGTGGCCTATAAGCTGGTTCAGGCGCTGGCGGAGAAAAGCGGCAGCCGGGCGCTTTCGGAAGCACTGGAAGAATTTCTCGAGTTTGTGGCACTTTCCACGGTCTGTGATGTCATGGAGTTAAAGGACGAAAACAGAATCCTGGTGAAGGAAGGACTGAAGAGACTGAGAAACACCAGAAATCCGGGCCTGAGAGCGCTGATGGCGGTAAACGGCTTAAAGATGGACCGGCTTGGCGCCTATCATCTGGGCTTTGTGATCGGGCCATGTCTGAACGCCACCGGCCGGCTGGACACGGCGGCGCGGGCGCTGGAGCTTCTGATGAGCCGTTCCGGAACGGAGGCCATGAGCGCGGCAGGGGAGCTGAAGGAGCTGAACGACAGCAGGAAGAATCTGACCGCGGAGGGAGTGGAGCTGGCGGAAAGGTATATCGCGGAGCGGGGAATTTCCGGGGACAAGGTTATGGTGATCTTTCTGCCCCAGGTGCATGAGAGCCTGGCGGGGATTATCGCCGGAAGGATCCGGGAACGCTATCACCGTCCCGTTTTCCTCCTGACCCGGGGCGAGGAGGGCGTAAAGGGCTCCGGCCGCTCCGTGGAGGGGTATCACATGTACCGGGCCATGACGGAGGTGAAGCGCTTTTTTACCAAATTCGGGGGACACGCCATGGCAGCTGGGTTTTCCATGCGGGAGGAGGAGATCGAGCCTCTGCGCAGGGCGCTGAACGACGGGTGCGGGATGACGGAGGAGGATCTCGTGCCGAAGGTACATATCGACGTGCCCATGCCCCTGGACTGCGCCGGGGAAGAGATCGCGGAAGAAATGGATCTGCTGGAGCCCTTCGGGGTGGGGAATCCCAAGCCGCTCTTCGCCCAGAAGGATCTGACATTCCTTGCCGGGTATCGGATGGGAACGGACGGCAGGTTTGCCAGATATCGGGTGCGGACTCCGGCCGGCGCGCTGAAGCAGATTGTCTTTTTCGGGGAGCTCAGGAATTTTGAGATATTTCTGGATGAAAAGTTCGGACCGGGAAGCGCAGAGAGCCTTTACCGGGGGGATGCGGAGCTCTCGGTCTCGGTGGTTTATCAGCTGGGAAGAAACACCTACCGGGGAAAGACGGAGGTACAGTATATCATGCAGTACTACTGCTGAAGCTTTGAAGCAGAGGACGCATGGGAAGGGAGAGATAACATGATTCTGACGGTCAGTTTAAACCCGGCGGTAGACAGGACGTGCCGGCTGAAAAAGCTTACACCGGGAGAGGTGAACAGGATGGACGAGGCGGAGAGCGTGGCGGGCGGAAAGGCTGTCAACGTGACCAAGGTGCTCCGGCAGTTTCATATCCCTGTGGCGGCGGTGGGATTCCTGGGCGGCGCGGGGGGAAAGCTGATCGAAGAGGCCATGGAACAGCTGGGAGTGGAGTGCCATTTCACGAGGATTGCCGGGGACACAAGGACGAGCACCAACCTGCTTGAGGAAAACGGCAGAGTCACGGAGCTGCTGGAGCCGGGACCTGTCGTGACACAGAAGGAGCTGGGAAATTTTCTGAATCGGTTTACCGGATGTCTGGAAAGCTGTAAATTGGCGGTGCTGTCCGGAAGCCTTCCCGCCGGGGTTCCCGGGGACCTCTATGGAAGGCTGATCGAGCTTTGCCATATGGCGGGCTGCAGGGTTATCCTGGATTCCTCGGGGGATGCCCTCCGGGCAGGGATTCAGGCGGGGCCTGACATCGTGAAGCCGAACCGCCGGGAACTGGCGGATCTGACCGGGAAAAAACCGGAAAGCCGCGGAGAGGTCGTGGAGGCAGCCCGGCAGATCCTGGCGGCCGGTGTGGGCCGGGTGGTGGTATCCCTTGGAGAGGAGGGGCTTGTCTGGGTGGAAGAAGAGCGGGTGTACTATCAAAGAGCGCTTCCCGCCCGGGCGGTGAACACTGTGGGATGCGGCGATACGGTGGTGGCCTCGCTGTGCATGAGCGAGCTGGCGGGGGAGGACGCAGGGACGGCTCTCACAAAGGCTGCTGCGCTGGCCGCGGCGAACGCATCGACCAGGGAAAACGGCTGTATTCCCATGGAAACATATCTGAATCTGTTAGGATAAAAAAATTATCTTTTCTTTTATGATTTTATAATTTAGTTAGAAATTAAACACATTTTGGACACAATTAACCTTTATATTAATTTACAGATAGTTGATGAACTCACTATCTCCCCCCTCATAAGAAGGAACGCCCCGGCGAGAGCCGGGGCGTTCTGTTTTTTTAGTAACTGGTGCTTTTGTTTATGGCGTTTTTCCATTTTGGGGTGGTAGAATTTTCAAATATAGAGTAAAATAGAACATATTGGTTGTGGCCGCGGATGCGGTGGGGAAGGAAACGCCTGGGCGGTTCACGGAAAGGACGGAATGAAATATGAAGCTGGAGGATTTGCTGACAGATCTGAAATTTACCTGTGTCAGTGGGACGGTGGACACGGAGGTATCCGCGGTGGTCTATGATTCCCGGAAGGTTATGGAAGGCTGCCTGTTTCTCTGTATCCAGGGCGCGAAATTCGACGGCCATGACTTTGCGGCGGACGCGGCTGCTGCGGGGGCGAAGGCGCTGGTGGTTTCCAGGCAGGTGGAACTGCCGGAGGGATGCGGCGTCACGGTGATCCGGGTAGATGACACCCGTTATGCCATGGCGTTTATCTCCGCGGCCTGGTTCGGCCATCCCGCCGAAAAGCTGAAGATTATCGGAATTACCGGCACGAAGGGAAAGACGACGAGCACCTATCTCGTAAAATCCATTCTGGAAAACGCAGGATACAAGGTGGGACTTGTAGGGAGCATCGAGGTGATCATCGGCGAAACGCATCTCCACGCCGAAAATACCACGCCGGAGTCCTGGCTGCTGCAGGAATATTTTGCGAAGATGGTGGAACAGGGGCTGGAGGTCGTCGTCATGGAGGTGTCCTCCCAGGCGCTGATGCTGCACAGGACCCAGGGCTTTGTCTTTGACTACGGCGTGTTTACCAATCTGGAGCCGGACCATATCGCCCCCGGCGAACACGCAAGCTTTGAAGAGTATCTGTCCTGCAAGGCGCGGCTGTTTAAGCAGTGCCGGATCGGCATCGTCAACGGCGACGACGGCCACTGGAGACAGGTGACGGAAGGCTGTACCTGCAGTCTGGAGACCTTCGGGCTTGGAGAAGACTGTATGCTTCGGGCGAGGGATCTGGCGCTGGTCCATAACCCCGGGGAGCTGGGGATCCGCTTTCATGTCTGCGGCCTGATGGAGTTTGACGCCCAGATACAGGCCCCCGGCAGATTCAGCGTCTATAACGCGCTGGCCGCTATTGCCATCTGCCGCCATTTCCGGATCCGGGAGGAGGATATCAAAAAGGCGCTTCTGACGGCAAAAGTCAAGGGACGGATCGAGATGGTGAAGGTTTCGGACCGTTTTACGCTGCTCATCGACTATGCCCACAATGCCATGGCGCTGGAAAGTCTTTTGAGCACCCTGCGGGAGTACGAGCCGAAACGGCTGGTATGTCTCTTCGGATGCGGCGGGAACCGTTCCCGGCAGCGGCGCTTTGAGATGGGGGAGGTCAGCGGCCGGCTGGCGGACCTGACGATCATTACCTCCGACAATCCCAGATTCGAGGAACCCCAGGCCATCATGGACGATATCAGGACGGGAATGGAAAAGACGGACGGAAAGTACGTTGAGATCTGCGACCGGAAGGAGGCCATCCGTTACGCCATCTCCCATGGCCAGGAGGGCGATATCATTGTGCTGGCGGGCAAGGGCCATGAGGATTACCAAGAGATCAAGGGGGTAAAGCACCCCATGGATGAACGTGTGCTGATAAAGGAGCTTCTGGAGGAAGGATGCGGTGGGGGAGCTGTACGCTGATGTGATCGTGGATATCACCCACGAAAAACTGGATAGGCCCTTTCAGTACCGGGTGCCGGAGCGTCTTAAGGGAAAGCTTGAGATCGGCACGTGCGTCACGGTGCCCTTCGGGAACGGGAACAAACCCCTGCAGGGCTATGTGGTGGGTCTGGGGGAGGTGTGCAAATTCGACCCCGGGAGGCTGAAGAGCATTCTGGATCTGCCGGGGAAGGGCGTCGGCGTGGAGGAAAGGATGGTCGCCCTCGCCGCCTGGCTCCGGAAAAATTACGGTTCCACCATGATACAGGCGCTGAAGACGGTGCTTCCGGCGAAGCGGTCTGTGAGGGGACTGGAGCACAGAACGCTGGAGCGCCTGATGACCAGGGAGGAGGTGCTTTCGCTCCTGGGGGAGAGCCAGAGAAAGAAGCAGGTGGCGAAGGCGCGGCTTCTCCGGGAGCTGGCGGATCAGCCCTGTATCCCCTGCGAGTGGGTCACGGGCAGGCTGGGCGTCTCCGCGCAGACAGTGAAAAGTCTGGAGCGGGCGGGCGTCCTGCGGATAGTAAGCAGGGAACAGCTCCGCAATCCCGTAAGGATCGAGACGGCTGCTGAGTCCAAAAAGGAGCTGAGTCCGGCCCAGAGGGCTGCGGCGGACGCGGTGCTTTCCGATATCGACGCGGGGCGGCCGGGCACCTATCTGCTCCACGGCATCACGGGAAGCGGAAAGACGGAGGTTTATCTGGAGATCATAGAAAACGTGGTCAGGCGGGGCAGGCAGGCCGTTGTGCTGATCCCGGAGATCGCGCTGACCTATCAGACGCTGATCCGGTTTTACCGCCGGTTCGGGGACAGGGTCAGCGTCATGAATTCCATGCTGTCTCCCGGGGAAAAATACGATCAGTGCCAGCGTGCGAAGCAGGGCGGAATCGATGTGATCATCGGTCCCCGGTCGGCGCTGTTCACACCTTTTCCGAATATCGGCGTGATCGTGATGGACGAGGAGCACGAGAGCAGCTATAAAAGCGAATCCGCCCCCAAATACCACGCCAGGGAGACGGCGCTGGAGGTGGCGAGACTGCACGGCGCGGCGGTGGTGCTGGGCTCGGCGACGCCGTCCCTGGAGGCGTATTACCGGGCGGAACAGGGGCAGTACAGGCTCTTTACCTTAAAGGAACGCCTGACGGGCGGGGAGCTGCCGAAGACGGAGATCGTGGATATGCGGCGGGAATTAAAGGAAGGAAACCGCTCCATTTTCAGCAGGCGGCTGCAGGAGCTTCTGGCGGACCGTCTCGCGAAGGGGGAGCAGAGCATCCTGTTTTTGAACCGCCGGGGCTATGCGGGGTTTGTGTCCTGCCGGGCCTGCGGGCATGTGATGAAGTGCCCCCATTGCGACGTGTCTCTGTCGGAGCACAGGGGAGGAAAGCTCCTGTGCCACTATTGCGGCTACAGCGAACCGAAGCCCTCCCTGTGTCCGAAATGCGGTTCCAAGTATATCAGCGGCTTCCGGGCAGGCACCCAGCAGATCGAAGAGCGGCTGAAGGAAATGTTCCCCGGAGTGCGCTGCCTGCGCATGGACGGCGACACGACCAGGACAAAGGACAGCTACCAGCAGATCCTGTCCGCCTTTGCCAACCGGGAGGCCGACGTGCTCATCGGTACGCAGATGATCGTAAAGGGACATGACTTTCCCAGGGTGACGCTGGTGGGTGTTCTGGCGGCCGACCTTTCGCTGAGCGCCGGGGACTACCGGGCGGGGGAGCGGACCTTCCAGCTCCTGACCCAGGCGGTGGGAAGAGCGGGAAGAGGGACGCTTCCCGGGGAGGCGGTGATCCAGACCTATCAGCCGGAGCATTACGCCGTAGTTCATGCCGCGGCCCAGGACTATGAGGGCTTTTACCGGGAAGAGATCCTCTACAGGGAGATGATGGGATATCCGCCGGTCTCCCACATGCTGGCGGTTCAGGTTTTCTCGGGGTCGGAGGAGGGCGGCGCGCAGCTTGCGAAGCTTCTTTCTCATGAGACGGCGGCAGGATGGGGGCGGGACGTGTGTCTGATCGGACCGGCGCCGGCTTCCATCGAAAAAATTAATGATATTTTCAGATTTGTTTTCTATGTGAAATCCGCGGAATATGATACACTGATTAAAATAAAGGATGAAGCGGAACGAAAACTGAAGGAATGGCAGAGACCCGAGTCGGTGCAGTTCGACTTTGACCCTATGAACATTTTGTAGGGCGGGATCCGCATCAAAGCTGTAACCCAGCGGAAAAGAGGAAAAATGGCAATCAGAAACATACGTGAGATCGGTGAGGAAGTGCTTACCAAAAAATGCAGGGAGGTAACCGAGATGACGCCCCGCATCAGAGAATTGATTGAGGACATGCTGGAGACAATGTATGAGGCGAACGGCGTTGGTCTTGCGGCGCCCCAGGTGGGCGTCCTGAAGCGGATCGTGGTCATCGACACCACGGGAGAGGATCCCCATATCCTGATCAATCCCAGGATCGTGGAGTCCAGCGGGGAGCAGACCGGTCAGGAGGGATGTCTCAGCGTACCGGGAAAGACCGGACAGGTGACAAGGCCGAATTATGTAAAGGCCGTGGCGCTGGACGTCAATATGAAGGAGTACGAACTGGAGGGGACGGAGCTGCTGGCCCGTGCCATCTGTCATGAGCTGGATCATCTGGACGGCCATCTGTATGTGGAAAAAGTGGAGGGGCCGCTTCAGGACGCGGCAAGGGAAGAGGAAGAATGAAGATAGTTTTTATGGGAACTCCGGATTTTGCGGCGGGGGCGCTGGAAGCGCTGCTGCGCGCGGGACATGAGATTGTTCTTGCGGTGACCCAGCCGGACAGGCCGAAGGGCAGGAGCGGCGAGCCTGTTGCGCCGCCGGTGAAGCAAAAGGCTTTGGCGCATGGGATACCGGTCTTTCAGCCCCCGCGGATCAAGACGCCGGAGGCGGTGGAGGCGCTTCGGCGCTGCTCTGCCGATATTTATATTGTGGCGGCCTTCGGCCAGATCCTTTCTCAGGAGATTCTGGATATTCCGAGGTATGGCTGTCTCAACATCCATGCGTCTCTGCTGCCCCGATACCGGGGCGCATCCCCTATCCAGCATGTGCTCATCGACGGGGAGAAAAAGACGGGAATCACCATTATGCAGATGGACGCCGGCCTGGATACAGGCGACATCCTCTATCAAAGGGAGCTGGAGATCGAAAAGGACGATAATTATGAGACCCTCCACGATAAGCTGATGCTTCTTGGCGGCGAGGCGGCGGTGGAGGCTCTTTCGCTGCTGGAACAGGGAAAGCTGGTTCCCGAAAAGCAGCAGGACGGGGAAAGCTGCTATGCGCCCCTGATCCAGAAGTCCATGGGGGAGATCGACTTTTCCCGGACGGCGGAGGAGATCGACCGGAGGATCCGGGGCATGACGCCCTGGCCGGGAGCCTATACCTTTTACCGGGGAAAACAGCTTAAGATCTGGAAGGCGGAGCCGGACGGCGCCTCCTATGCGGGAAGGGGCGGAAAACCGGGAGAGATCCTGGAGGCGGCCGGAAATTTTGTAGCCGTCGCCGCGGGGCAGGGCGCCCTGCGCGTCTATGAACTGCAGCTGGAGGGAAAAAAGAGGATGCCGGTCCATGATTTCCTTCTTGGGGTAAAAATGCAGCCGGGGGAGATACTGGGAAGGACGGAACCGGTAAAGGGATAGATTTCATTAGAGAAGAAAAGGAGGCTGTGGAATATGCCATATTATTATTGGGATCCCACCTATGTTCTGGTGCTGATCGGCATGGTGCTGTGTCTGGGGGCGAGCGCCCTTGTCAATTCCACCATGAACCGGTACGGCAGGATCCAGAACAGCAGAGGGATGACCGGAGGGGAAGCGGCCCGCAGAATACTGGACAGCGAGGGGCTCTATGGCGTACAGGTGGAATGTTTGAAGGGCGGCGGGGGAGATCATTACGATCCCAGGTCCAACACGGTGCGTCTCTCCAGCAGCAACTATAACGGCGCGTCCGTGACGGCTGTGAGCGTGGCGGCCCATGAGTGCGGGCATGCCATTCAGCATGACAAAGGGTACGCCTTTCTGAATTTCCGGACGGCGCTGGTGCCCGTGGTGAACATCGGCAGCAGGCTTGGGCTTCCTCTGATCCTGCTGGGGGTTTTGCTGGCCTGGAACAATACGTTGATCCAGATCGGGATCTGGGCCTTTTCGCTTTCCGTGCTGTTTCAGCTCGTAACGCTTCCCGTGGAGTTCAATGCCTCCGCAAGAGCGCTGGATAAGATCGGCCAGTACGGCCTTTTAAATGCGCAGGAGACCTCAGGCGGAAGGAAGGTCCTGACCGCCGCGGCGTTGACATATGTCGCTGCGGCAGCGTCTTCCATCCTGCAGCTGCTGCGTCTTGTACTGCTCTTCGGCGGCGGGCGCAGAAGGGACGATTAGAGAGACGGGAGGAAAGCCATGGCCGATATCAGGGAGATTGCGCTGGATACCATGCTGGTTCTGGGGCGGCAGAAAGAATATTCCCACCGACTGATCCGGGAGGTGCTGGATAAATACGATTATCTTCCGGACAGGGACAGGGCGTTCCTGAAGCGGCTTACGGAGGGGACTCTGGAGAGACGGCTTGAGCTGGATTATCACTTGAACCGGGTGTCCAACATTCCCGTGGGAAAGATGAAGCCGCTGATCCGGGAGCTGCTGCG
The DNA here is from genome assembly GCA_947627535.1 of uncultured Acetatifactor sp. Classification (GTDB taxonomy): domain Bacteria; phylum Bacillota; class Clostridia; order Lachnospirales; family Lachnospiraceae; genus Acetatifactor. The sequence goes on along the minus strand of CANQWM010000010.1, from coordinate 51,253 downwards.
CCTGAGTCTTTATCAGCTGCTTTACATGGACTCGGTTCCGGACAGCGCCGTCTGCAACGAGGCATGCAGGCTGGCGGCAAGGAGGGGATTCGGCAGTCTTAAGGGGTTTGTGAACGCTGTTCTCAGAAATCTGGCCCGGCAAAAGGAAAATCTTCCGCTTCCGGACAGGGAGAAAGAACCGCTGCGGTATCTGTCCGTCAAATATTCCATGCCCGACTGGATCGTCGGGCTCTGGGCAGATGAATACGGTACAGAGATCACGGAAACAATTCTGGAAGGCCTGATGCAGGTTAGTCCGGTGTCCATCCGGTTCCGGACGGATCTGACCGGGGAGCGCAGGGAAAAGCTGTGCGATGCGTTCCGGGCCCAGGAAATTGTGCCGATTCAAAGCAGCTATCTTCCCTATGTGTACAGTCTGGAGGGGGTAAACGGCGTGGAAAGGCTTCCCGGATTTGCGGAGGGGCTGTTTACTGTCCAGGACGTAAGCTCGGCGCTGGCTGTGGAGATGGCCGGGATACGGAAGGGGGACTTTGTGGTCGACGTCTGCGCGGCTCCCGGAGGCAAGAGTCTTCTTGCCGCGGAAAAGGCGGCGCGGGTGCTTTCCAGGGACAGGTCACAGGAAAAGGCGGAGCTGATCCGCAGCGCCGCCTGCAGGATGGGAATGGAAAACATAGAGGTACAGGTCCGGGACGGATGTCTGACGGACGAAAATCTAATCGGACAGGCTGACGTGGTCCTTTTGGACGTGCCCTGTTCGGGACTGGGCGTGATCGGGAAAAAGCGGGATATCAAGTACCGCGCAAGCTGGGAGAGCGTAAGGCAGGCGGAGATGCTCCAGAGGGAGATCGTAAGCGCAAGCTGGCAGTATGTAAAGCCGGGCGGGACGCTGCTCTACAGCACCTGTACCATAAACACCGCGGAGAACGAGGCGATGGTGAAATATATTTCGGAGGAGCTTCCCTTTGATCCCGTCCCGCTGGACGGGCTTCCCGACGAGATCAGGGCCTTCAGGGACCGGCTGGAGGTTTTGCGGGACCAGGCCGGAAAGCCTTCCCGGCAGGGGCTTGGCCAGGCGCAGAAGCAGGCCTGCGTTCAGCTGCTGCCCGGATATACCCAGGGGGACGGTTTCTTTATCGCCCGGTTTTGCAGAAGGCCGCAGTAAACGAAGAGAAGGCTGTGCCGGGAGGAAGGCCGCGGGAAACGAAAAGGGAAGGCGGCGGAGAGGGGAAACATGCAGGAAACCCAAAAGAAAGATATTAAGTCCATGACGCTCCCGCAGCTTAGGGAAGCGCTTGCCCAGACGGGGGAAAAGGCGTACCGCGCCGGACAGATCTATCAATGGATGCACGTAAAGCTGGCCAGAAGCTTTGACGAAATGACAAACCTCTCCAAAGAATTTCGGGAAAAGCTTGGGGAGCGTTATTCTTATACCTGTCTGGAGCCGGTGCGGATCCAGGAATCCGCCGCAGACGGCACCCGCAAATATCTTTTCCGCCTGGGCGACGGGAACCTGGTGGAGAGCGTGTGGATGAAATACCGTCACGGGAACAGCGTCTGCATTTCCTCCCAGGTGGGGTGCCGGATGGGGTGCCGGTTCTGCGCTTCCACGCTGGACGGACTGGAGCGGAACCTTCTTCCCTCCGAGATGCTGGACCAGGTGTACGCCATTTCGCTCCACACGAAGGAGCGGGTTTCCAACGTGGTAGTCATGGGGACGGGGGAACCGCTGGACAATTACGATAATCTGCTTGTCTTTCTTAAGATGCTCACGGACGAAGACGGTCTTCATATCAGCCAGCGCAACGTGACCGTTTCCACCTGCGGGCTGGTGCCCCAGATGCGTATGCTGGCAAAGGAGAAGCTTGGGATCACGCTGGCGTTGTCCCTTCACGCCCCCACAGACGAAAAGCGGAGGAAGCTGATGCCCATAGCGGAAAGATATTCCGTGGGGGAGCTGATGGACGCATGCGCTTATTATTTTCAGATGACCGGCAGACGGATCACCTTTGAATACAGTCTGGCAGGCGGTGTAAACGATACGGACGAGGATGCGGAGAAGCTGTCGGCGCTGGCAGGACCTATGGGCTGCCACGTGAACCTGATCCCTGTCAACCCTGTCAGGGAGAGGGATTTCGTGCGGTCTCAGACGCAGAGGATACGTTCTTTTCAAAATAAACTTGAAAAAAATAAAATAAATGTTACCATAAGAAGGGAAATGGGCAGGGATATTGACGGCGCCTGCGGCCAGCTGAGACGAAGGACCATGCAGGCCGCGAAAGAGGGAGACTCCCTGCTGGAGCTTGGAGGGCGAAAGACGTGTTAAAAACGTTTTCCATAACCAACGTAGGCAGAAAGAGAAAACTGAATCAGGATTTTGTTTATACTTCGGAACGGCCGGTGGGGTGTCTGCCAAACCTTTTCATCGTGGCGGACGGCATGGGCGGCCATAAGGCCGGAGATTACGCATCCAAGATGACGGTGGAGACCATCGTGGAGGAAGTGGAAGGTTCAAAAGAGACGGAGAGGACCCGGATCCTGGAGGATGCCATCCGGGCAGCGAATCGGCTCGTCCGCGCCAGAGCGCGGGAATCCGCAGATCTGGAGGGGATGGGAACCACCGTTGTGGCCGCAACCTGCGAGGGAAACAGCCTCTGCGTCGCGAATGTAGGGGACAGCCGGCTGTATGTGGCAAATCAAAGGGAGATCCGCCAGATCACAAAGGATCACTCCTGGGTGGCGGAGATGGTGCGGCGCGGCGGAATGGGAAAAGAGGAGGCCAGAAATCATCCCGACAGAAATATTATTACCAGAGCTGTCGGAGCGGACGAGGACGTCAGGGCGGATTTTTTCACGGTACAGCTGAAAGAAGGCGATCTGATCCTGATGTGTACGGACGGCCTGACCAATATGCTGGAGGACGAGGAGATCCGGATGATCCTGGACGGCGCCCGGGACATGGTGGAAAAGGCGGAGGAGCTTGTGGACGCCGCCAACGAGCGCGGCGGACGGGACAATATCAGTGTGATTCTGATAGATCCTCAGGTATAACGGACAGTTCCCTGAACAAGGAAATGGAGAGCAGGTATGATTAAGATCGGTATGATGATTGGCGACCGGTATGAGGTATTGGAAAAGATCGGCACCGGCGGTATGTCAGATGTATATAAAGCCAAGGACCACAAGCTGAACCGGTTTGTGGCGATGAAGGTCCTCAAGCAGGAGTTCAGCGAGAACACGAACTTTGTATCCAAATTCCGAATCGAGGCCCAGGCGGCTGCGGGGCTGATGCATCCCAACATTGTGAACGTGTACGATGTGGGAGAGGAAAACGGGATTTACTATATTGTCATGGAGCTTGTGGAGGGGATTACCCTCAAAAAATATATTGAAAAGAAAATGAGGCTGACCTACAAGGAGGCAGTCAGCATTGCCATACAGGTGAGCATGGGAATCGAGGCGGCTCACAACAATCATATCATCCACCGGGACATCAAGCCTCAGAACATCATCATTTCCAGGGACGGCAAGGTCAAGGTCACCGATTTCGGCATCGCGAAGGCGGCTACCAGCAATACCATCACCTCCAACGTCATGGGTTCCGTCCACTATACCTCGCCGGAGCAGGCCAGGGGCGGCTACAGCGACGAGAAGAGCGATATCTATTCCCTGGGGATCACGATGTTCGAGATGCTTACGGGAAGAGTGCCCTTTAACGGGGAGACGACGGTAGCCATCGCCATCAAGCATATTCAGGAGGAAATGCCCTCCCCCACGGAGTATGTGCCGGAGATTCCCGGGAGCGTGGCGAATATTGTGCTGAAATGCTGTCAGAAGTCTCCGGACAGAAGATACCAGAATGTCCGGGAGTTGATTGCGGATCTGAAGCAGTCTCTGATCAATCCGGATGAGGACTTTGTGGTACAGAACGACCCGGATCTGGAGAGCGGCACCAGAATGATCACGGACGGGGATGTGGCCCGGATCAAGCAGCGTGCGGCCTTTCAGGAATATGAGGCGCCGGATCCCGGCGATGGGCTGCGCTCCGAGGCGGGAGAATACTATGAAGACGGGGAATATGCGGACGGAGAGTATGCAGACGGGGAATACCCGGACGGAGAGTATGGGGACGAAGGGTATGAGGACGGGGACGAATACGACTATAATCCCGGAATGGACCGGGTGACGACGATTCTGGCGGTGCTGGGCGGCATTGCGGTCTGCGCCATCGTGATCGTCCTTGCCGTGAATGTGTTTAAAAATATGGGACAGGACCGGGAGGACGAAAGAGGGGGCCTTGTCAATGTGGAAAGTCCGGAGCCTTCCGGGACGGAAATTCCGGCCGGTTTTCCCATGCCGGATGTGGTGGGAAAGACAGTGGAAGACGCCACAAATACGCTGTACGGGAAAAATCTCAGGGTGCAGGTGGTCTATGAGGAATCGGACACCTATGATCTCAGCGTGGTCATCCGCACCGATCCGGAGAAAAATACCGAGGTTGCGGAGGGGGCGCTTGTGACGCTTACGGCAAGTCTGGGCTCCGGTTCCGAAACCAGGGGAATCGAGGTTCCGTCTGTGGTCAACCAATCCTACGAGGACGCGGAAAGGATGCTTAAGGAGCAGGGCTTTACCGTGATCAGGATGGAGGGCTACTCGGACGCGGTGATGGAGGGGTATGTGGTTTCCCAGGTGCCGGCCGCCTTTGAAAAAGCGCCCTCCGGCGCGGGGATCACGCTTACCGTGAGTCTGGGCGCCAAGCCCCAGGAAAGCCAGGTCAGGGTCCCGTATCTGATCGGGCAGAGCGAGGCGGACGGCAGGATCATGCTGGCGGAGCAGAATCTGAGTGTGGGCGAGGTCACCTATGAGTATAATTCCCAGTACGCGGAGAATGTGATCTTTAACCAGAGCTATACGCGGGACGTGGAGGTGGAAGCCGGTACGGAGGTGGATCTGTGGATCAGCAAGGGACCGGAGCCTACAGAGGCGCCTGTGACATACAAATGCGAAGTGGATATTGAGAGACCGACCCCGGAGGAAGCGCCGGACTATGCGGAGGGAATGCCCGTAACCGTCACGCTGGAGACGGACGATGGCAGGACGCTGCAGGAGATCCGGAATGTCACCAGCCTTCCCCAGCCGCTGCGCTATTATAATCTGACTGCGTCGGGGGGAACGGTCACCCTGACGTACACGGTGGAGACGCCGGGGACGCCCGTCACGGACCCGGACACCGGAGAGGTGGTGATACCGGCTCCCACCCAGGAAACAAAGACCGTCACAAGAAAGATCACGTTTGAAAAAGAGTAGAGCATGCAGGGAAAGATCATCAGAGGGATCGGAGGCTTCTATTATGTACACACCGGGGAAGCCTCCGGCATATATGAGTGCAGGGCAAAGGGAATTTTCCGGAAGGACAACAGAAAGCCCCTGGTAGGGGACGACGTGGAGCTGGATGTGCTTGACGGGGCGAATCGTCTCGGAAATATCAGGCAGATTCTGCCGCGCCGCAGCGAGCTGATACGTCCCGCGGCGGCAAACGTGGACCAGGCGCTTATCATTTTTTCCGTTGTCAGCCCCCGCCCCAGCTTTAATCTGCTGGACAGATTCCTGATCATGATGGGACAGCGGCACATTCCGTGCGTCATCTGTTTTAACAAGCTGGACCTGGATGCCCGGGGAGAGGGCGAAGGGTTTTGCGGCATATACGGCGGCTGCGGGTATCAGACCGCGGCGGTAAGCGCCAGGACGGGAGAAGGCATGGAAGAGCTGCGGCGGCTCCTGCGGGGCAGGACTACAGCGGTGGCGGGCCCCAGCGGCGTGGGAAAATCCTCCATCATCAACTGCCTTCAGACAGAAATCCATATGGAGACAGGGCAGATCAGCGAAAAGATCCAGCGGGGGAGACACACCACCCGCCACACGGAACTCATCGCGGCGGGAGACGGAACCTATATTCTGGATACGCCGGGGTTTAGTTCGCTGGAGGTCTTTGACCTGGAAAAGGAGGAGCTTGCGGCGTATTACGGAGAGTTTGCGGCCTATGAGAGGTACTGCAGATTCGGAGGATGCGCCCATATCCGCGAGCCGGTCTGCGGCGTCAGGGATGCGGTGGAGCGGGGGGCGGTCAGCCGGATCCGGTATGAAAATTACTGTCAGATCTATGAGGAACTGAAAGACAAAAGGAAACAGACAGATAGCGGGAGGAGACAGAAGTAAAATGAAACTGGGAATCATCGGTCTTCCCAATGTGGGAAAGAGCACGCTTTTTAATTCACTGACAAAGGCGGGGGCGGAGTCCGCTAACTATCCGTTCTGCACCATTGATCCCAACGTGGGAGTGGTGGCGGTGCCGGATGAGAGACTGAAGCTTCTGGGCGATATGTATCATTCCAAAAAGGTGACGCCGGCGGTCATAGAGTTTGTAGACATCGCCGGCCTGGTAAAGGGAGCTTCCAAGGGAGAAGGGCTCGGAAACCAGTTTCTGAGCAATATCCGGGAGGTGGACGCCATCGTACATGTGGTGCGGTGCTTTGAGGATGCCAACGTGGTGCACGTGGATGGCAGCGTCAATCCGCTGCGGGATATCGAGACCATCAATCTGGAGCTGATCTTTGCTGATCTGGAGGTGCTGGAGAGACGGCTCTCCAAGGTCTCGAAGACAGCGCGGATCGACAAAACCTATGCCCGGGAGGCGGCGTTTCTGGAAAAGCTGAAAGCCCATCTGGAGAGCGGAAAGCCCGCAAAGACGCTGGAGCCGGAGGACGAGGATGAGCTTGCGATTCTCCGGGAGATCCATCTTCTCACCTCAAAGCCCGTGATCTATGCGGCCAATGTGGCGGAGGAGGATCTGGCGGACGACGGCGCATCCAACCCCATGGTGGCGGATGTAAAGGAGCTGGCGGCAAAGGAGCACAGCGAGGCCTTTGTGATCTGCGCCCAGATCGAGCAGGAGATCTCCGAGCTGGAGGAGGACGAAAAGACCATGTTCCTGGAGGATCTGGGCTTAAAGGAGTCGGGACTGGAGAAGCTGATCCGGGCCAGTTACCGCCTGCTTGGGCTGATGAGCTTTCTGACCGCGGGAGAGGACGAGACCAGGGCCTGGACCATTAAGATCGGCACAAAAGCGCCCCAGGCCGCGGGCAAAATCCACTCCGATTTTGAGAGAGGGTTTATCAAGGCGGAGGTAGTAAACTACAGGGACCTTCTGGAACAGGGTTCCCTTGCGGCCGCGCGGGAAAAGGGGCTTGTGGGAATCGAGGGCAAGGACTATGTGGTGAAGGACGGGGATGTGATCCTGTTCCGTTTTAACGTATAAAAGAACCCGCCGGGGGATTTTGCAGGAAAGAAGCAGAAAGGTGACCGGAAAATGAACGCAGGAGACATTGCTTTTCCCAATCTTGGAATTTATCTGAAAAACGTACCTACCCATTTTTCCGTTTTTGGGTTCGACATTTATTTTTATGGTCTGATCGTGGGGCTGGGCGTGATCGCGGGTATTTTGACGGCTGTCCGCGTGGCGAAGGCGTCCGGGCAGGATCCGGAGCTTTACTGGGACTTTGCGCTGTACGCTGTAATATTTTCCGTCCTGGGCGCCCGCATCTATTATATTATCTTTTCCTGGTCGGAGTTTCGGGACAATCCTCTCCGGATGTTCAATTTCCGGCAGGGGGGCCTTGCCATTTACGGGGGCGTCATAGCGGCGTTCCTCACCCTGTTCGTCTATGCCAGGGTAAAAAAGCAGAATGCGCTGCTGATGGGAGATACGGCCATCGCGGGGCTGATCCTGGGACAGGCGATAGGCCGGTGGGGAAATTTTATGAACCGCGAAGTGTTCGGCAGATACTATAACGGCCTGTTTTCCATGCAGATTCCGGTGGAAGCGGTCAGGGATGCGTCGGATATCACGGAGGAGATCGCGGCCCATATTCCGGAGGGCGCCAACTATATCAACGTCCACCCCACTTTCCTGTATGAAAGCCTCTGGAATTTGGTCGTCTTCGCGCTGATCCTGCTGTGGCGCAGACACAAGAAGTTTGACGGGGAGCTCTGTCTGCTTTATTTTGCCGGCTATGGGCTGGGCCGTTTCTTCATCGAGGGGATCCGGACCGACACACTGTTCGTTCCCGGGACGAAGATCCCGGTTTCGCAGCTGCTCTCGCTGGTGATGGTGGTGTTTGCGGTGGCGGCGGACTTAAGTGTCAGGCTCAGAAAGAGAAAGAAATCTTAAGATTTTCAAAAATTTTTTAAATTTTTTTAATAAAAGGGCGGTTTTCATCCAGCCATAGATGTGCTGTGATGTTAACCGCCCTTATACCATATCTTGTGTTTCGGAAGGAAAAGGCGCTCCCAAAGTCCGATGGGAGCGCCTTTTTTCGGGCATTTCGCAAAAAAATAACGCTTGAAAATTCCAAAATATATGTTAAAATCTTTATAAAAGTGGGATGGAAATGGCACGAAAACCCATAAAGTGGGATGAAAGACCTGAAAATGTCCAAAATCGGCGCCGTTTCCTGTGGCAGACCCGCTTTGACTGGTGGTGATGGCTATGTTCATGGGAAGATACAATCACACGATCGACCCGAAGGGCAGGCTGAGCATTCCTTCCAAATACCGCGAGATTCTGGGAGACGAATTTGTTGTGTCAAAGGGAATGGATGGCTGTTTATTTGTGTACGCCAACGAGGATTGGAAGGTCTTTGAGGCAAAGCTGGCATCGCTGCCGTTGATCAATGAGGAAGCAAGACAGTTTGCGCGTTTTTTTCTGTCAGGCGCGATGTACGTGACGGTAGACAAGCAGGGACGTATTTTGATGCCCCAGGATCTGCGGGATTTCGCGGGACTACAGAAGGATGTGGTCCTGGCCGGAATGGGAGGGCGCATCGAGATATGGAGCCTGGACAAGTGGAACGAGAACAGCAGCCAGGTGGATATCAACCAGATATCTCAGGGAATGCTGAATCTGGGTCTTACGATATAACGCATCCGCTTTCAGAAAGAGACGGGCCGCGGAAAGGATACCGGATATGGAATTTCACCATTACTCTGTACTTCTTCGGGAGACGATAGAGCAGCTTCAGGTAAAGCCGGACGGTATCTATGTGGACGGGACGCTGGGCGGCGGCGGCCATGCTTATGAGGTGTGCAGCCGGCTGGCCGAGGGACACCTCTACGGAATAGACCAGGATGACGTGGCTGTGGCGGCGGCGGGAAAGCGACTTGCCCCCTTCGCGGACAGGGTCACCATCCTGAGAGACAATTACGGCAACGCGAAAAGCGCGCTGGAAGGGCTGGGCGTGAACCAGGTAAACGGCATTGTGCTGGATCTGGGCGTTTCTTCCTACCAGCTTGACACAGAAGAAAGGGGCTTTTCCTATCGCTTTGACGCGCCTCTGGACATGCGGATGGACCGCAGACAGACGCTCACCGCCCGGGATATTGTAAACGGTTATTCCGAGGGAGAATTATACCGGATCATAAGGGACTATGGGGAGGACCGGTCCGCGGCCGGCATTGCGAGGCGAATCGTCAGGGCGAGACAGGACGGCCCCATAGAGACCACCTTTGAACTGAACGATATCATCAAAGCGGCCGTTCCCGCAAAGATGCGCCGGGAGGGTCATCCGTCGAAGCAGACCTTTCAGGCCATCCGCATTGAATGCAACCGGGAGCTGGAGGTGCTGCGGGATTCGCTGGACGAGCTGATCGGTCTGCTGGCCCCGGGGGGAAGGATCTGTGTCATTACCTTTCACTCCCTGGAAGACAGGATCGTCAAGACCGTGTTCAGGAGGAACGAAAACCCCTGCACATGTCCGCCGGATTTTCCGGTCTGTGTGTGCGGGCGTAAGAGCAGAGGGAGAGTTGTGACGAAAAAGCCCATTCTTCCGGGCGCGGAGGAAATCGAGGAAAACAGCCGCTCCAAGAGCGCAAAGCTGAGAGTGTTTGAAAAAGGAATGGAAGAATAACTGGAAAGCAGGAACTGGAACATGAACCGCAGCAGGGGAAACAACAGAACTTCATATACGGCGCACCGCAGGACGGGCCCGGCGAGAGGAAGCCGCGGCGCCTATGTCTACGGAAGCGCCGCCCGTCAGATCGAGATCACCAGGGAGCTGGAGGAGCCCAGAAGACAGCCCCGTCCCCAGGTGAGGAAGAACCGTGAGAAGGCCCGTCATATGAGCGCCGGCTATGTGTTCTTTCTGGGGGCAGCGCTTCTGGCGGCAGGACTTATTCTGGTAAATTATATTCAGATGCAGGCGCAGCTGACCAATCTGACCAAGAGCGTTGCGTCCATGGAAAGCGAGCTCAACAGCGCGCGCATCGCAAACGACGAGGAGTATAACAGGATCATAAACAGCATTAATCTGGAGGAAGTAAAGCGCATCGCCATAGGAGAGCTGGGAATGACATACGCCGAGGAAGGCCAGATCATTACCTATTCCAGCAAGAAAAACGACTATATGCGCAAGACGGCCGGCGGAAGCCGTTAGAAACGAGGTGCAGCGTGAAAGACGGAAGTCTGGAAACGGGCAGGCGGGAAAAGCAGAAAAAGAAATTTTCAATCAAAATGCAAAAGAAGCTGGTGGTACTGTTCATACTGGTACTGCTGGCTTTTGCCGGGTTAAGCGCAAGGCTTTTTTATCTGGTGCGGGAGAACGGCACCCAGTACCAGAAACAGGTTCTGGCGCAGCAGCGGTATGATTCCGTCGTCATTCCCTACAGGAGGGGCGATATCGTGGACAGCCACGGGACAAGGCTGGCTACCAGCCAGAAGGTGTACAACCTTGTGATCGACGCCAAGGTGATGCTGGGGAAAAAAGAGTATCTGGAGCCCACCCTGCAGGCGCTGGGCCAGAATTTTGAACTGGATATGGGCCAGATCAGAGAGTATGTGACCACCCATCCCACTTCATCCTGGTATGTGCCCTTAAAACGGCTGGAGTATGATCAGATCAGCGGCTTTCTGGCGGCGCAGGAGGAAAATACGAACATCCGGGGCGTCTGGTTTGAGGAAGAGTACCAGAGACGGTATCCGTACGGCTCTCTGGCGGCGGACGCCATCGGCTTTACCAGCACGGACAATCAGGGAAGCTACGGGCTGGAGGAATATTATAATGATGTTCTGAACGGGATCAACGGCAGGGAATACGGCTACATGAATGAGGATCTCGCGCTGGAGCGGACGGTAAAGGCAGCTGTGGACGGCAATACCATCCATACCACGCTTGACGTAAACCTTCAGATGATCGTGGAAAAATATCTCCGGAAATTTATGGAGGAGCGCCAGGACAAGAACACGCCGGGAAACGGCGCGGACAACGTGGGCTGTATCATCATGGAGGTCAACACGGGAAGAATCCTCGCCATGGCGAGCGCGCCCGGATACGATCTGAACGATGTTAGAAATCCTCAGAATCTTCTTGGATCCAAAAAGGTGGAGCAGATCACGAACGCCGCCGGTTATTTTGAGATCAGGAACACCGGCACCATCATCACCCAGGAGACGCTGGACGCCATGAGCGAGGACGAGGTGTATCTGAATCTGAACAATCTCTGGAAGAACTACTGCATTACCGGCACCTATGAGCCGGGATCCACGGCGAAGCCGTTTACGGTGGCCGCGGCTCTGGAACTGGGGACGATCACGCCGGATTCCACCTTCGAGTGCAACGGCGCCTTAGAGGTGGGAGGGTATACCATTCACTGCCACAACAGAAACGACGGGCTGATGACCCTTGAGAGGGCCGTGGCAAAATCCTGCAATGTGAGTATGATGAAGATCGCGCAGACAATCGGGGCGGAGAATTTTGTGGAATACCAGAGGATCTTTAACTTTGGACTTCGGACCAACATTGATCTGGCGGGAGAGGCAAGGACGGCGAGCCTGGTCTATACCGCGGACAGGATGGGCCCTACGGACCTTGCCACCAACAGCTTCGGCCAGAATTTCAACGTGACCATGATCGAGATGATCACCGGTTTCTGTTCCCTGATCAACGGAGGAAGTTATTATGAGCCCCATATGGTGGACCGCATCACAAACTCCAGCGGCGCCACCGTGAAAAATATCGAGCCCCGGGTGCTCAAGCAGACCGTGTCCGAATCCACCTCCGCGCTGATCCGGCAGTACTGCAACGCTGTGGTGGAGTACGGAACCGGCGGGACGGCGCGGCCCGCGGGATATAAGATCGGCGGGAAGACGGGAACGGCGGAGACAATCGATCCCGTGACCCACAAGCGTTCGGAGACGGATCACGTGGTATCCTTTATCGGCTATGCGCCGGCGGAGGACCCCCAGATCGCGATCTACGTTGTGGTGGACAGGCCCAACGAATCCCATCAGGGAGACGCAAAGTACGCCACCGCCATTGTGAGAAGCATTCTCACGGAGGCCCTTCCCTATCTGAATATCTTTATGACCGTGGATGTGACGGCGGAGGAACAGGCGGAGCTGGACCAGCTGAATCTGGAAAACACCTACTACGAAACGGTGCCGGAAGGGGACGGCCAGACTCCCGAGGGAGAAGGGAACGGCCAGACTCCGGAAGGAGATGGAAACGGCCAGGCCCCGGAGGGAGAAGGGAACGGACAGACTCCGGAAGGAGGAGACGGCCAGAGTCCGGAGGGCGGAGACGGCGGGGCCGATGACGGTTCCGAGACGGTGGTGGATCCCAATGTCCCCGTAAATCCCGACATCCAGTAATAACCTCGCAAAATCGGGAATAAAGTATATCAATTCCTTTTTTATGAGGTTTTGTATGTTGGCGGACAACAACAGAATCTTTCACCGGAAAAAGATACTCACGGTATTTTTGATATGTACGGTTATTCTGCTGGCGCTCTTCGGGAGGCTGATCTATCTGTGTGTCTTTCGGGCGGAGCACTATTCCCAGATGGCGGATCAGCTTCATGAGAGGGAGAGGAGCATCAAAGCCGCAAGGGGACGTATCCTGGACCGGAACGGAAAGGTCCTGGCGGATAACCGGACGGTGTGTACCGTATCCGTCATACATAATCAGGTGAAGGATCCCGAACGGGTTATTCAGGTGCTCAGCAGGGAGCTGGAGCTTTCCGAAGAATATGTGCGCGCCAGAGTGGAGAAGTATTCCTCCATGGAGCGGATCAGGAGCAACGTGGATAAGGCGCTGGGCGACCGGATCCGGGAATATGATCTGGAAGGCGTCAAGGTGGATGAGGATTACAAGCGTTATTATCCCTATGAGGAGCTTGCCAGCAAGGTGCTGGGCTTTACAGGCGGGGACAATCAGGGAATCATCGGCCTGGAGGTGATATACGAGGAAGAGCTTAAGGGGAAGCCCGGGAATATTCTCACCATCACGGACGCGGCGGGAATCGAGGTGGAAGCCGCCGGGGAGCGCCGGGTGGAGCCTGTGGACGGAAGCGACCTTGTGATCAGTATGGATATGAACATTCAGTCCTACGCCACCCAGCTGGCGGCTCAGGCCATGGCCGCAAAGCAGGCGGACAGTGTGTCCATCCTTGTGATGAACCCCCAGAACGGGGAGATGCTGGCGATGGTGAACGTGCCGGAATTTGATCTGAACAACCCCTACCAGCTGCCGGAGGATGCGCCGGCGGATCTCTCGGAGCAGGAGCGCCAGAATCTGCTGAACGCCATGTGGAGGAACGGGTGCATCAACGATACCTATGAACCCGGTTCCACCTTTAAGATCATTACCGCTGCCGCGGGGCTGGAAGAGGGCGTGGTCACGCCTGAGAGCACGTTCAGCTGTCCCGGATACATCATGGTGGATGACAGGCGGATCCGCTGTCATAAGATAGCGGGCCACGGGGCACAGGATTTTGTCCACGCCACCATGAACTCCTGTAACCCGGTGTTTATCACCGTGGGACTCCGCCTTGGCGTGGAGCGTTACTATAGCTATTTCGAGCAGTTCGGGCTGAAGAAGAAAACGGGGATTGATCTGCCGGGGGAGGCGGGCACGATCATGCACCGGATGGAAGACATGGGAAATGTAGAGCTTGCCACGGTATCCTTCGGCCAGTCCTTTCAGATCACTCCCGTCCAGCTCCTGACCACAGCCGCTTCCATTGTAAACGGCGGCAACCGGGTTACGCCCCATTTCGGCATCCGGACGCTGGATGAGAACGGAAATACACTGGAGGACTTTTCCTACCCTGTGGAAACGGGAATCGTCTCTGAAGAGACCAGCGCCCAGATGCGCAGAATCCTGGAGATGGTGGTGTCGGAGGGCTCCGGGAAGAACGGCGCCGTGGAGGGATTCCGGGTGGGCGGAAAGACCGCCACAAGCCAGACGCTGCCCAGGGGAAGCGGCAGATACATCGCCTCCTTTATCGGATTTGCGCCGGCGGACGACCCCCAGGTCATGGCGCTTGCCATCGTGAACAATCCCCAGGGCATCTATTACGGCGGGCAGGTGGCAGCGCCCATCGTCAGGCAGCTTTTTGAAAATATCCTTCCGTATTTGGGAATTAAGGAGTATAATCTAGAGAATGAACAGAGTTAGTGTGATGGCCGTCCTGGTGTCTTTTTCGCTGAGCGCCCTGACGGGACCGCTTTTGATCCCTTTTCTGCGGAAGATAAAATGCGGCCAGACGGTCCGGGATGACGGCCCGGCTGCGCACTTAAAAAAGACCGGAACGCCTACCATGGGCGGGCTTTTGATTTTGTTCAGCGTGGTGGTGACCTGCCTGCCCTTTATGGGAAGATATCCCAAGGCGGCCCCGGTGCTGTTCCTGACGCTGGGGTTCGGCATGATCGGGTTTCTGGACGATTACATCAAGGTGGTGTGCAGGCGTTCCATGGGACTTACGCCCATCCAGAAATTCGGGGGACAGATCCTTGTCACCGCCGTGTTCGCCTTTTACCTGACACATTACACGGACGTAAGTCTGGCGATGAGGGTTCCGTTTCTTCAGGATACCTTTCTGGACCTTGGAATCTGGAACCTGCCGCTTTTGTTTTTCGTTGTGATTGGCACCGTAAACGGCGTGAATTTTACGGACGGTCTCGACGGGCTGGCCGGAAGCGTCACGGCTATCGTTGCAGTGTTTTTTACCGTGACAGCCGTCGGCGGCCGCTATGGGATCGAGCCGGTGACCTGCGCGGTGACCGGGGCGCTGCTGGGGTTTCTGCTCTTTAATACCCACCCGGCGTCCGTGTTTATGGGAGACACGGGGTCTCTGGCGCTGGGGGGATTTGTGGCGGCCTGCGGCTATATGATGCAGATGCCGCTTTACATAGCGCTTGTGGGGATTGTCTATCTGGCGGAGGTGATCTCCGTGATCCTGCAGGTCGGATACTATAAGATCAGCGGCGGCAGGCGCATTTTCCGGATGGCTCCGCTGCATCATCACTTTGAGCTGTGCGGCTGGTCTGAAAATAAAATAACGGCTGTATTTGCCATTGTCACGGCGCTTATGTGTCTGGCTGCGCTGGCGGCATACTGACGCGGGGAGAGGAACATGGAAGACGGAGGAAGTGGAAAATGAGATCGGGTGAGAAATGTCTGGTGATCGGTTCAGGGATCAGCGGCGTGGGGAGTGTGGCGCTGCTGGAGCATATGGGAGCGGATGTGACGCTGTATGACAGCGATGAAAAGCTTACGGCAGAGCAGATCCGGGAGAAGCTTCCCGCGGGGAGCAGGGCGCGCTGCGTGGCGGGGGAGCTGCCCCGGGAAACGATCCTTGAGACGGAAGCCGTGGTGTTAAGTCCCGGCGTGCCGGTGGACATTCCGCTTGTAAATGCGCTTCGGGAGCACGGCGCTTCCGTCCTCGGGGAAATTGAGCTGGGGTATCAGGAGGAAAAGGGGCGCGTGGCCGCCATTACCGGCACCAACGGAAAGACCACCACAACGACTCTGGTGGGAAGGATCCTGGAGGCGCATCTCGGAAAAGAAAAGGTGTTTATCGTGGGAAACATTGGGAACCCCTATACCTCCGAATGCCTGAAGACGGCGCCGGATACCGTTACCGTGGGGGAGATCAGCTCCTTCCAGCTGGAGACGATCCGCGATTTCCATCCGGCAGTGTCGGCGATCCTGAACATCACGCCGGATCATCTGAACCGCCATCATACCATGGAGGCCTATGTGGCGGCAAAGGAAAACATTACCCGGAACCAGACGAAGGACGACATCTGCGTCCTGAACTATGAAAACGAGTACACCCGGGAATTCGGAAAGCGCTGCCCGGCCAGGGCGGTGTATTTTTCCTCCGCAAGGGAGCTTGAGGAGGGGTATTTTCTCCGGGGAGAAACCATTGTCCGCCGTATGCGGGGGACGGAGCGGGCGCTTCTGGATATCCGAAGCGGCATGAAACTCGTGGGAATGTGCAACGTGGAAAACGTGATGGCGGCCATTGCCGTTGCGGACGGAATGGGCGTTCCCACGGAAACCTCGCTGGAGGTGATAAGGGAGTTTCGGGCTGTGGCCCACCGGATCGAATTTGTGGCCGCGAAGGGCGGGGTGGATTACTACGACGACTCCAAGGGCACCAATCCGGACGCGGCCATTCAGGGGATCCGGGCCATGAGCAGACCGACGGTGCTCATCGGCGGGGGCTATGACAAAGAAAGCGAGTATGACGAGTGGATCGAGAGCTTTGAGGGCCGGGTAAAGTGGCTGGTGCTCATCGGCCAGACACGGGAGAAGATCGCGGCCTGCGCCAGAAAACACGGCTTTGACAGGATCCGGTTTGCGGACACCTATGAAGAATGTTTAAGGCTTTGCACAGAGCTGGCCCAGGAGGGAGACGCGGTGCTTTTGTCGCCGGCCTGCGCCAGCTGGGGAATGTTCCGCAATTACGAAGAGCGCGGGGACATGTTCAAGGAGTATGTAAGAAGTCTTTCGTGAAAAAAGGCGGGAGGAAGAGGCAGGACGGCCGCCTTGAGACGAAAAGGAGAGAGCGGGTATGGCATCGCGGAGCGCAGCGAGAAGAAAGAGAGAACAATCCGAATATTTTTTTGATTACAGCCTGCTGTTTATCGTGCTGTTCCTTTTGGGCTTCGGCCTGGTGATGATCTATTCCGCCAGCTCCTACGAGGCGTACCAGAGCTATCAGGATCAGGCCTATTATCTGAAAAAGCAGCTGGTCGCCGTGATCCTGGGCCTTGTGGCCATGATTGTGGTGGCGAACATCCCGTATCACTTCTGGGAGCGGTTTTACCTTGCCGGATATCTTGTCTCCATGGCCATCATCCCTCTTGTGCTGACGCCGATGGGCGTGGAATCCCACGGGGCAAGACGCTGGATCGAGGTTCCGGTCATCGGTCTGAACCTGCAGCCTGCGGAGGTGGCGAAGCTGGGGATGATCCTGTTCCTTGCTACCATGGTCTGCAAGATGGGGAAGAGCGTGCGGACCATGAAGGGCTTTCTTTTGATGGTGGCGTTCCCGCTGCCCATCGCGCTGGAAATCTACCTGATCACGGATAACTTAAGCTCCGCCATTATCGTTCTCGGTATATCGGTCCTTATGGTGTTTGTTGCCAGCCCCGACTATAAAAAATTTCTGCTCATGGGCGGCGCCGTGCTGGCGCTGGCGGCCCTGATGGTATTTCTGGTGGTGTCGGGCAGCGATTTTTTGAAGTTCAGGGGCGGCCGTATCCAGGCCTGGCTGGATCCGGAGAGCGATTCCCTTGGCGTCGGCTTCCAGACCATGCAGGCGCTGTACGCCATCGGAAGCGGCGGGATCTGGGGGAAGGGACTTGGCCAGAGTATGCAGAAGCTGAGTTTCCTGCCCGAGGCGCAGAATGACATGATCTTTTCCATTATCTGTGAGGAGCTGGGCCTGTTCGGCGCCATCGCCATCATCCTGATGTTTATTATGCTGCTGTGGCGTATGATGGTGATCGCCAACAACGCGCCGGATCTTTTCGGCGCAATGCTGGTCGTGGGCGTCATGGGACATATCGCCATTCAGGCCATCCTGAACATTGCCGTTGTCACAAACTCCATCCCCAACACGGGGATTTCCCTTCCCTTCATCAGCTACGGGGGCTCCTCCGTCATGTTTCTGCTGTCGGAGATCGGGCTTGTCTTAAGCGTGGCGAAGCGGATCCAGCTCAAGGAACTGTGAGCGTGCCTGCCGCATAGGATAGAATAGGTCTATCAGTTTGATACCGGATGGTGTTACAGGCGTATGGATTCTATTCATATTCAGGGCGGGATACCGTTACAGGGAAAGGTCCGGGTACAGGGCTCGAAGAACGCCGCACTGCCGATCCTGGCGGCGACGCTTCTGACCGGCGGGAGTTCTTTTATTAAAAACTGTCCCAGGATCACAGACGTGTTCGCAATGATCCGTCTGTTAAAGGACATCGGCTGCAGGGTGAGCTGGCAGGAAAGCGGTCTGCATGTGGACGCTTCCTGCGTGGACTGCAGGGAGATCGGCACGGAGGCGGTCACGGGAATGAGGTCGTCCCTGTGTCTTTTGGGAGCGCTGGTGGGCAGGTGCGGCAGCGTGGTCATGGAGCATCCCGGGGGCTGCGTGATCGGGGAAAGACCCATTGATCTGCATCTGGAGGCGCTGCGTCAGATGGGAGTCCAGTTCCGGGAGGAGGAAGGCAGGCTTATGGCGGCCGCGGACAGACTCTGCGGCGCGAAGATCCGGCTGCCCTTTCCCAGTGTGGGTGCCACGGAGAACGTGATCCTTGCGGCGGTTCTGGCCGAGGGCGATACGATTCTGGAGGGAGCCGCGCTGGAGCCGGAGATCGGGGCGCTGTGCAGATATCTGAAAGGCTGCGGCGCCGGAATCGAGGGGATCGGGACCGGCAGACTTCTGATCCAGGGCGGCAGAAAGCTTTCCGGCGCGGATTTTACGGTCCCGGCGGACAGGATCGTGGCGGGGACTTATCTGCTGGGCTGCGTGGGCACAGGCGGCAGCGTGTTCCTGGAGGACGCTCCCTGGGAAGAAATGAAATCGGTGCTGGAGCTGGCGGAACACATGGGCGGAAAGATCTGTACCTCCGGGGAGGGCGTTTATGTACAGGCTCCCCGCAGACCCCGGGCGGTGGAATGTATCCGGACGGAGACCTATCCCGGTTTTCCCACGGATCTGCAGTCAGTGGCGCTGGCGGCCGCCGTTCGGGCGGACGGGGACGTCATGATTCGGGAAACGATTTTTGAAAACCGATTCCGGGTGGTGGAGGAGCTGCGCCGGATGGGAGCCCAAATCCAGGTCCAGAGTCCGGACACGGTTCTGGTACGGGGCGTGGACGGAATCTGCGGCGTCCCCGTGGAGGCCAGGGAGCTGCGGGGAGGCGCGGCCCTGGTGGTGGCGGGACTCATGGCCCGGGGCGAGACCACGGTGACAGGGTGCAGGTATATCTACCGCGGATACGAAAATATCTGCAGGGATTTCAGAGAGTTAGGAGCGCGGGTGACGGGTGCGTAGAGGAAGCAGGATAAAAATCATCATACTTGCGGTGGTCCTGATCCTGGCCGCGGTGCTGGGAGCAGGGGGCTATGTAATCTCCAGATATACCGTCAATACAGTATATGTGGAGGGGAATGTACATTATACGGAGGATGAGATCAAAGCCATCGTCATGGACGGTCCCTTCGGGAACAATTCCCTTTATCTCTCCGCAAAGTACCGGAACAGGGGCATAAAGGGCGTCCCCTTCGTGGATGTCATGGATGTGGCCATCCTTGCCCCTGACACGGTGAGGATCACGGTATACGAGAAAGTGCTCACGGGATATGTAAAGTATCTGGGGACTTATCTGTATTTCGACAAGGACGGTTACGTGGTGGAGAGCTCCAGCATAAGAACCGCCGGCGTCCCCGAGATCACAGGGCTTTCCTTTGACCACATGGCGGTGGGGGAAGCCCTCCCCGTGGAGGATCCCAGGGTGTTTGACAGCATTCTGAACATCACAAAGCTTCTGGAGAAGTATAAGCTGAACGCTGACAAGATCAGTTTTCAGCCCTCCGGAAGCATCACGCTCTGCTTTCAGGATGTGAGGGTCGCTTTGGGAAACGACAGTGCGACGCTGGAGGACAAGCTTATGATCCTCTCGGAGCTTCTGCGGAATCTGGAGGGAATGAGCGGAACGCTTCAGATGGAAACTTATGAGGAAAACAGCGGCCGATATACCTTTAAGCCGGATTGAACTGTTACATGGAACGGAAAATGGAACAGAAAATAAAAACAAAAACATGTTGATTAATTCCTAAAAAAATTGTATGATAATCTATATGAAGTTTTGAAGGCTTTGTTTTTTAGAAGGAGGACGGACTCTTGCTTGAGATTAAGACGAATGACGCTGAATCTGCTGCCAAGATCATTGTGGTCGGTGTGGGCGGTGCAGGTAATAATGCTGTCAATAGAATGATAGATGAACAGATCGACGGTGTGGATTTTATTGGAGTGAATACGGACAAGCAGGCCCTGCAGCTCTGCAAGGCGCCGAAACTGCTGCAGATCGGGGAGAAGCTGACAAAGGGGCTTGGAGCCGGCGCAAAGCCGGATGTTGGAGAAAAAGCGGCGGAGGAGAGTGCGGAAGAGATTTCAGCTGCCCTGAAGGGGGCGGATATGGTGTTCGTCACCTGCGGTATGGGGGGCGGAACGGGAACGGGAGCGGCCCCCGTTGTGGCGAGGCTTGCGAAGGAACTGGGGATCCTTACGGTTGGCGTTGTGACAAAGCCTTTCCGGTTTGAGGCAAAGACCCGTATGACCAATGCGCTCAGCGGAATTGAGCGGATCAAGCAGCACGTGGATACCTTGATCGTGATCCCGAACGATAAGCTCCTGGAAATCGTGGACAGGCGCACCACCATGCCGGAGGCGCTTAAGAAGGCGGATGAAGTGCTTCAGCAGGCGGTTCAGGGAATTACGGACCTGATCAACGTGCCCGCCATTATCAATCTGGACTTTGCGGATGTACAGACCGTGATGACGGAAAAGGGCATCGCACATATCGGAATCGGCGAGGGCAAGGGCGACGAGAAGGCCATGGACGCGGTGAAGATGGCTGTGGAGAGCCCGCTGCTTGAGACGACCATCACGGGCGCCAGCCATGTGATTATCAATGTGTCCGGCGACATTACGCTGGCGGACGCCAACGACGCCGTAAGCTATGTACAGAATCTTGCCGGCGAGGACGTGAACATTATCTTCGGCGCGATGTATGACGCATCGAAGTCCGATACCTGTTCCATCACGGTGATCGCCACCGGGCTTGAGGAGGTTGCGCCCGCTGTGACGTCCAGAATAGGGACGGGCTCTTCCTACCGGCCGTCGTCTGCGCACCTGACGCCAAATTCCTTCAAGAATCTGGGCGTACAGCCCCAGGCGGGGCAGCAGGGCGGCGGAGCCGCGGCGCGGCCTGTACCGGGAATCCAGAAGCCTGTGGATATCAGGAGTTCTGTGGAGGAGAAGTCTCTTAAGATCCCGGACTTCCTGCAGAGAAAATAAAAGAACGGCTGCTTTATTCAGGCCGGGCGCTTTTGGCGCCCGGTTTTTTTGTGCCGGTCTTTTTTCGCGTATGAGCGGGATCGGAGGATCCAAATACGTGCAGGGATGCGGCGCCCGACCTGTGGCCTTGTTCCGGTATGTCGAAAAAATCGCCGGGCGGACTCCTTATCTTTGACAAATTTTATCTGCGGGGAACCTTATAATGATTATGAAAAGGATGATGCCGATGCATTATGAGCTTTATGCAGACAGTCTGTTTCTGGTCAATTTTGTGATGGACCTGTACCTTCTGCTGCTGGTGAACCGCAGCTCTTTCCGCACTGCCACGCCGGGAAGACTGCTGCTGGGAGCCGCGCTGGGAGGGCTTGGCGGGCTGCTGCCGTATCTGCTGCCGGGGACCGTCCCGGTAAAAATGGGAGCGGGGATCGCAGTGGGAACCGTTGGAATGCTTCTGACGGCATTTCCCGTGAAGAGCTTCAGAATGTTTTTGAAGCTGCTGGAAAAGCTGGTTTTTTATTCTTTCTGCATGGGCGGAGCGCTGCTTTTCCTGATCCGTGCCGTACCGGGCCTGAAAAAGAGCCTGACAGGCGTTTTCGGGATCCTGGGCGCGGGCGGAATCTGCTTTCTTTTTTTATGGCGGTTACGCGCAAGAGAGGTTCAGAAAGAAAGCCTGTGCAGAGCGGTGCTGTCGTGCAGGGAAACGCGGCTTGAGGTGACGGGGCTTGTTGATTCCGGCAATTCTCTGACGGAGCCGATCAGCGGCAGGCCGGTCTGTGTGGTGTCGAAGGACGTGATGGACAGTCTTAAGGGAAAGCTTCCGGAGGGCTGCCGGGCCGTTCCCTATCACAGCATCGGAAAGAGCCGGGGGATCCTGGTAAGTTATCTGCTGCCAAAGCTGCAGCTGGAGCTGGACGGTATGATCAGAACCTTTTTTCAGGTTTGGATCGCGGCCAGCCCCCAGGGGATCAGCGCGTCTGAAAATGCGGAGGCGGAATCCGTAAAAATGATAATCAATCCTGCGCTCTTTTCGGAGCGGAAAAAGGAGAGGCCAAAAAAACGGCGGAATGAGAGGATATATGATACTGAAAGTGGCACTACCGGGCAGAATGCAGTTGAAAATGATACGCAGGGAGAATCTTCTCCTTCATAAAAGGGCAGAGATCCATTATATAGGAGGGGCGGAGGTACTGCCGCCGCCTCTGGAGATGGAAAGGGAGAGTCAGGTCATAAGCGATCTTGGAACGGAGGTTGACGCGGAGGCGAAGGCGACCCTGATTGAACACAACTTAAGACTCGTGGTTTACATAGCAAAGAAATTTGACAACACCGGCGTGGGGGTGGAGGATCTGATCTCCATTGGCACGATCGGCCTGATCAAATCCATCAACACCTTTAATCCCGAGAAAAACATCAAGCTTGCCACTTACGCTTCCCGGTGCATAGAAAATGAGATTCTGATGTATCTTCGCAGGAACAACAAGACAAGGCTGGAGGTTTCCATCGACGAGCCGCTGAATGTGGACTGGGACGGAAATGAGCTGCTTTTGTCGGATATTCTGGGAACGGACGAGGATGTAATCTACCGGAATATTGAAAACGAGGCGGAGCGGAAGCTGCTGATGCGGGCGGTAAGCAAGCTGTCTGATCGGGAAAAAACCATTATCAGGCTGAGATTTGGGCTTGGAACCCCGGACGGACAGGAGATGACCCAGAAGGAGGTGGCGTCTCTGATGGGAATTTCCCAGTCCTACATATCCAGGCTGGAAAAGAAAATCATGCGCCAGCTGAAAAAAGAGATGAGCAGCTATATTTAGACTTGGCAAAGCAGACAGGAATGAGGTATACTTATTGCAGGGCGTTTATGGATAAACGCCCTGCGTCTGTGTGAGAGCAGTGTCCGGCCGCCAGGCTCCAGGGGAAACCGCTGGCGCATGCTGACGGCTGGGGATGAGAGAGATATCATTGGGGAGGATACATAAATGATCCAGCGGCAAGACATCCTATCCATGGAATATTTGAAAAAGACAGAGTTTACCGGCAGCCATCAGGGGATGAGATACCGTCTTGAGGGTGTCTTTTCGGGAGACGAAAAAAAACTTAAGGCTACCGTATGGCCGGAGCCCTTTAATTTTATCACCACTCCTTTAGAAGAGAAGGAGAGCGAGGAATTTTCTTTTGACGAGGACGGCGTGACGGATGCCGTGGCATGGATGAATAACAGACTGTTTGAGGAGAAGGACAGGTGGGAGAAAGCCGGGAGCAGCTGGGACAGTTACCGGTAAGCGTTTTCCTTTGTCCGTCTCAGACGGGTTGTTACCGGAGAGATGGAATATGGTACAATATATATACAGAGATATGGTTTCAGCGGTGGAATACCTCCCTTACGGTCTGGCGCTGGGAGGGCCTGCAGCCCTGCTCCTTTTGTGCATTCTCGCAAGAGGCGGGGGAAGGAAAAGGGTGCTGAAAACCGGCATACCGGCGGCGTTTTATACGCTGTATCTGGCCGTGCTGCTCGTGATCACATTCTTTTCAAGAGAGCGCGGAAGCAGGATAGGTGCATTCAACCTGGAGCTGTTTTCCACCTGGGGGATCAACGAAAGAAATAACGCGTTTGTAGTGGAAAACGTACTGCTGTTCATCCCCTATGGTTTCCTGAGTGCCTGGGCGATTCCCTGGGCCAAAGGTTTTTTCCGGTGCGTGCTGTTCGGGGCAGTGACCAGTACGGCGGTGGAATGGTTCCAGAAGATGACGGGAAGAGGTTATTTTCAGATAGACGATATTTTGACGAATATTCTGGGAACCGCTCTGGGTTTCCTGCTTTTCCGGATCTTTTTCGGCCGCCCCAGGAAGGACAAAACAGGCGGGGAATGACGGTTCCCGGTCAGTTGTCCAGAAAGACGCCCACGCTCTCGGAAAGCGTAACCTGGGACGGCGTGTTCTGCTGTACTGTGATGACGGAGCCTGCCTTTGGCAGCTCCGACAGCTCGGCTGTCAGGGTTTTATCGTCTACCCATGTGGTTTCCAGCCCGGCCCCGTCTATGGCGATACAGCTCCATTGGGTAAAGTGCGCTCCGTTTACCTGCAGGACGCCGTTTTCCCATACGGCGTTTGAAATGGTAATGGGCGTTATGCCCATCTTAAGCTGTGAGGCCGTATAGGGATTTTTGCCGCCGTAGCAGTACGCTTCCCCATACAGCATATCGTATTCAAGAAGGCGCAGGCCGTCCAGGTAATCCTCGCTGTCGGCCGTCTGCTGGTGGTATCTTGTGAGAAGGCCGCTGCCGATCCCAAGGCGTCCCAAAACTTCAGCGGAGAGCTGATATGCGTTTAGATCCTTCTTTTCTGCAGGCAGTCCGAAATTGTCCCAGATCACATACTCGGTCTGGAAAATATCCCCGTTTTCCAGCTGTTCCGCCCCGATATGGAACCCGGGAAGATGATCTCCGTAAAATACCAGCACGGTTGGTTCCGACCGGTGCTCCAGAGTCTTTACCAATTCCCCGATAAATGCGTCCGTCTCCCGGAGCTGGCTTACATAGTAGGCAAAGGTTTCGTTGTCCTGCTCCTCGTCGGCCCAGGTGATACCGAGATCGGCCATTTCCTCGCTGTCCGCTCCCTGCTGATATTTCCCGTGCCCCTGAACGGTGATGGCAAATACGAAGTCGACGCCGGAGGTGTCGTTCAGCGCCTTCAGGATCTCGTCGGTCAGCACCTTGTCCTTGGCCCAGCCGATGGGATTGTATTCCACGTTTTCCATAAACTCAAGGGGGGTAAAGGTGTCAAAACCCAGCTGGGCGAAAACCCTGTTGCGGTTATAAAAGGTGCCGGTATTGTTGTGGATGGCGTGAGCGGTATAGCCGAGAGATTTCAGGTCTGTCGCGACTGTCTCGCAGGCTGATTCCTGCAGGATGGTATTATAGGGATATTCGCCCATGCCGAAGAAGTCGAGGCTCATGCCGGAGAGAACCTCAAACTCCGTGTTCGCCGTCCCTGCGCCGACGGAAGGAACGGTGAGAAAGCCGGTGGAAAAATGCTCCTTCAGATCCGTAAAGTTCGGGATGGGATTTTCCCCGCACGTCACGTCGTCAAGGTAGCTTACGTCGAAGAAGGATTCCAGCTGTACCATGATGATGTTCGGCAGAACCTCCGGCCGGGGAACCTCCTTCAGGGTCTTCATCAGCCAGTTTACGGAGGCTTTGGAATAAAATCCCGGTTTTACGATCCCTCTGTCAAAAGCGCTGGTGCAGAAGCAGTAAATAAAACCGTAACGGTCGTAGGCGTCCCGGATATTGGCAAAGGTAGCGGCCCGCTCTTCCTTATGGCCAATCACGGTCAGACTGTAGGAGCCGGCAGCCGCCGCCACGGCCGCCGCAAAGAAAGCAGCCGCCAGGCGGTAAGAGACGGCGTGTTTTCTGGCCTTTAGAAACAGAACCGCCAGCGCCGCCGTTGTCAGCAAAAACAGTACCGCCGCAAGGAGAATCTGCCAGAGATCCAGATAGACATGGATGACGGAAAAAACCGAGGGCAGAAGCAGGATGTCCGAGACACTGAAGGGCGTGTTGCGGAACAAGAGCACAACGGCATTTACCAGGCCCAGCGCCAGCCAGCAGATGGCGGATACGGCCAGGAAAAACAAGCGTTTTTTAAAGAAAAAGGCCAGAGAAAGGGGCACGAGGACGATCATCATGTTAATACAGAAGCAGACCGGATGGGAAAAGAGGAAGCCGAATCCCTGAAAGAGGGAATGACGGCTGGCGGTCTCCACAGCCAGTGTTACAAGAAAGGCCAGAACGCAGGAGGAAACCACAGGATGTTCCTCCCCCTTCCGGTACAGTTTTGCAATTATTTCGGCGGACGGCCGTTTTTCCTTCTTTTTTGTTTCCATTGCGGGCTACACCTTTAAGAACAGGCACCTTTCATCTGGCGCTGTGGTTTTTTTGTATGAACCAGTATAACACAGGGAGAGGAAAAAATCTACCGGGCGCGTGACCAAACTTCCGTTATCTCTGGAAGATTGCAATCCCGGGAATTTCATTATATAATGGGAGCATGTCCATGGGGAAAGGAGAAGCTATGGAGTTCAGACCCTGTATCGATATCCATAACGGAAAAGTGAAACAGATCGTGGGGGGAAGCCTGCGGGATGAGGGAAACACGGCCAGAGAAAACTATGTGGCGAAGCAGGATGCGGCGTACTTTGCAGGACTGTACCGCCGGGAGGGGCTTAAGGGAGGGCATGTCATTCTGCTGAATCCCCCCGGAAGCGAATTTTATGAGGCCACAAAGAGACAGGCCCTGGCGGCGCTGGAGGAATATCCCGGCGGCCTTCAGCTGGGCGGCGGGATCACGCCTGAAAACGCGGCTCAGTTTCTGGAGGCGGGAGCGTCCCATGTGATCGTGACCTCGTATGTATTCCGGGAGGGAAGGATAAGGTATGACCGCCTGGAGCGGCTGGCCGCAGCGGTGGGAAGGCAGCGGCTGGTTCTGGACTTAAGCTGCCGAAAGACAGAAAAAGGATACAGGGTGGTAACGGACCGCTGGCAGAACATGACGGACGAACAGGTAAACCTGTCCCTGCTGGAGCGTCTGTCGGAATACTGCGACGAATTTCTGGTGCATGGGGTGGATGCGGAGGGAAGATCCCAGGGCATTGAGACGGAGCTGGTCAGCCTGCTGGGCCAGTGGGAGGGACGGCCTGTAACCTACGCGGGAGGCGTCCACAGCTTTGCGGATCTGTCCCTTTTAAAAGAGCTGGGAAATAACCGGCTGAACGTCACGGCGGGCAGCGCGCTGGATCTGTTCGGGGGCGGACTGGAGTGGAAAAAGGTGCTTGCCCTGTGCGCGGAAGGGAAAATACCGGACGGGCAATTATAAATATTGCACAAATAACATATGTTATATTTAAACATAATACACAGAAGAGGAGAGCATTCCTTGGTAAATGTTACAAAAATGTTAAATTCTCATTGCCGTCAGGTGCCGCCTATGATAAAATAATGAAGTTTACCGGAGGTGACTTTTATGGCGCGACGAAGGCATAAACGAAAGAGCAGTCATGTGGTTATTGTTACGTCCGACGCGGCAGATGCCAGTACAAGGCAGTTTCGGATCAGGATGTGGAAGGTGAGAGCGTTTGTGATTCTCCTGAGCGCTGCCCTGGGCGCGGCAGCGGGGTACATTATCTTCCTGCACGACACGCAGGCCCAAGAGGAGGACGACGTCCGGGAAGTACAGCAGCAGGAAACCATTCAGGCTCTGGAGGAGGAAAACGCGGCGCTTCAGGCCAGGATCGATGAACTGGATAATACGGTCCAGATCTTAAGCAATACGGTGACGCAGAAGACGGAAAGCGAAAGCAGCCTGGCACAGCAGCTGGAACAGCAGTTCATCCCCACGGAGTTCCCGCTTACGGGAGCCGCCACCTTTGAGGAGGCGCCGGAAGGGGATCCCATGTGCATCTTCTCCGCAGCGCCGGGGGCTATGGTTGTGGCGACGGCCAACGGTACCGTATCCGCCGTCAACGATGACAGCGAGTACGGGCATAATGTCTGGGTGGACCACGGGAACGGTTATGTCACCATTTACAGAAATCAGGGGGAAGTCAAGGTCAAGCAGGGAGAGACAGTCAGACAGGGCAGCACGCTTTTTCTGATCGATGAAGAGAATAACAGGCTTGGCTATCAGATGATGAAGGACGGAGTGTATATTGACCCGATGGAGATGCTTGCCATCAGCGGTTGACGACGGACCTGGAGCAGATGTTTGGCCGCGAGGCGGCGGAAGGTGAGGAAGAGAATGAAAAAGAAAGAGATTGCCATTACGACGATTATCGGAAGGGGCGCGGTGTGCGAGGGCGGATTCAGTGCGGAGGGATCCGTCAGGATCGACGGTGAGATCAACGGGGATGTTAAGGTGGCGGGGACTCTGATCGTCGGCGCGGCCGGTTCCATCAGGGGAGACGTGGAAGCGCGTTCTATTGTGGTAGGAGGGGAGATCAACGGCGATGTGACTGTGACGGAAAAGACGGAGCTGACCGCTACCGCCAGACTCATCGGAAACATTACCACGGCTGTTATCGTCATCGATGAAAACGCTGTATTTCAGGGAAGCTGCAATATGAACCAGGATGTGCCGGGCAAACGCCCAAGACCCGCCTCAAAGGCAATAAGGGCCGGAAAGAGGTCGGCAAAGGAAGCCATCGAAGAGGCGTTGAAGGAA
The DNA here is from genome assembly GCA_947627535.1 of uncultured Acetatifactor sp. Taxonomy (GTDB): domain Bacteria; phylum Bacillota; class Clostridia; order Lachnospirales; family Lachnospiraceae; genus Acetatifactor. Next base: position 22,621 of record CANQWM010000010.1, on the reverse strand, counting down.
GTGGAGGCCGAAAACCGGGCGGAGACGGAAGCCTCCGGGGACAGCCAGGAAACGGCGCAGAACTAGGAAAGATGGGACAGGCGCTCAAAGACCATCTCATATCCGTCGTTTCCGTAATTCAGGGAGCGGTTCACACGGCTGATGGTGGCGGTGGAAGCGCCCGTCCTCTCGGCAATTTCAAGATAGGTCTTCTGCTTTTTCAGCATGGAGGCAACTTCAAAGCGCTGGGACAGGGACAACAGCTCGTTGACGGTACATAAGTCTTCAAAGAAGCTATAGCACTCTTCGCGGGTTTTCAGGCACAGAACGGCATCGAAAAGCGAATCCACTGCCTCGGTCTTAAGTTTTCTGTTCATATAAGGACACCTCCCCAAACACTTTTACACTGTAAAACTTTACAGCCCGACTAACTGCATTTTAACACAGGAAAGTGCTGAAGTAAACCGGAATTTTTAAATATTCTGTTGTCATGTAGTTTTGAATACTATATAATGAACTTGTGATTATACAGGAAAGGCGGGCGGACTTATGACAATAGACAGCAATGATCTGCTTAACAGTATCCTTGCCAGTCTGGACAGGACCCGATACATCAGGCCGGAAGACATTCCGGGGATCGATCTTTACATGGATCAGGTGACTACCTTTATGGACAGTGAGCTGCGCGCCACCGTCCGGCATCCCGGGGAGGATAAGGTGCTGACAAAGACCATGATAAACAATTACGCGAAAAACGACCTGCTTCCTCCGCCGGTAAAAAAGAAGTATTCCAAAGAGCATGTGCTTCTTCTGATCTTTATTTATTATTACAAGGGGTTTCTCTCCATCGGGGATATCCAGAAGCTGTTAAAGCCCATCACGGAACGGTTTTTCCAGAGCGACGGAGACTTTAACCTGGAGCGTGTTTACAGGGAGGCATTCAGTCTGGAGAAGGCGCAGATGGAAGCGCTGAAGGCCGATGTGACCCAGAAATTTGCCGCCGCGGAGGGAACGTTTCAGGATGCGCCCGAGGAAAGCCGGGATTTTCTGCGGAAGTTTGCTTTTATCTGTACTTTGGGCTTTGACGTATATATCAAGCGGCTGCTGATCGAAAAAATGGTGGATGAGATCTCGGAGTCCTCCGGGGAGGAAAAGGCGGAGGGAAAGCCGAAGAAACATAAGGAAGAGGCGCCGAAGGAGGATTGAGGAACTTTTCAGATGGGACCCTCATATAATAGAGCATCATTGATAAGGGAGGTCTCATATGAAAGGACGGAATCTGAAGAAAGCCGGGGCGGCCTGCCTTGGGGCACTGTTATTTGCCGTCGCCGCGGCGGGCTGCGGCGGCAGGGAGGATTCCCAGACAGGCAATCAAAGGGTGGTGCTGAATGAGGTGGCCCATTCCGTTTTCTATGCCCCCATGTATGTGGCGGTTGAAAAGGGATATTTTGAGGAGGAGGGAATCGACCTTGACCTGGTGACAGGGTTCGGCGCCGATAAGACGATGACGGCGGTGCTTACCGGGGAGGCGGACATCGGCTTCATGGGAAGTGAGAGCACCGTGTACACTTACGCCGGGGGGACCGAGGACTATGTAGTGAACTTTGCCCAGCTGACCCAGCGCGCCGGGAATTTTCTTGTGGCCAGGGAACCCATGGAAAACTTTTCCTGGAAAATGCTGGTCGGAAGGGATGTGCTGGGCGGAAGAGCGGGCGGTATGCCCGAGATGGTATTTGAATATATTCTGGAGAAGAACGGGATCGATCCCGGCGACGTAAACATTGACCAGAGCATCGACTTCGGCTCTACCGCCGCCGCTTTTTCCGGCGGACAGGGAGAGTTCACGGTAGAGTTTGAGCCCCACGCCACATCTCTTGAACTGCAGGGAAAGGGATATGTGGTGGCGTCTCTCGGCGAGGATTCCGGCTATGTGCCATACACCGCCTTTTCCGCCAAAAAGAGTTATCTGGAAAACAATAAGGAAACGGTGCAGGCTTTCACAGACGCCCTGCAGAAGGGAATGGATTATGTACAGTCCCATACCCCGGAGGAGATCGCGGAGGTGATCGCGCCCCAGTTCGCGGAGACGGACCAGGAGACGCTGACTGCGATTGTGACCCGGTATTATGAGCAGGATACGTGGAAGGAAGATCTGATCTTTGAAGAAAGCTCCTTTGATCTTCTGCAGAATATCCTTCTGGACGCCGGGGTGCTGGAGGAGAAGGTGCCCTATGAGAAGCTTGTGAACACGGATTTTGCAAAGAAAGCGGCCAAGTAAGGCCGGATTCAGGGAAGATACGGCGCCGCCTGCGGCTGTGGAAATACAGCCCGCGGGCGGTTTTTTTGCGCGCAGCCGCAGACGGCGGCGGAATCCTCCGGATAAAAGTATTGAGAAAATATGCAGGATTTGGTACAATAAATGTAATCTGCGGGCGGGACCGGACGGGTATGATCCGCCGGGGCACGCGAAAGTCTCTTAAACCGACAAACCGAAAACGGAGGAAGAAAAATGGGCTTGATCAAAGCGGCAAAGGATGCCATCGGCGGCCTGATGGCCGATCAGTATCTGGAGTATTTCTACTGTACTTCCCTTGACAGCAATACGCTGATGGCAAAGGGGGAGAAAAAGATAACAAAGGGACGGGACAGCAACCACGGAAACGATAATATCATATCCAACGGCTCTGTCATTTCCGTAAATGTGGGTCAGTGTATGGTGATCGTGGACCAGGGCAGAATCGCGGAGTTCTGCGCGGAGCCGGGCGAGTTCCGCTACGACGCATCCTCGGAGGCATCCCTGCTGTACGGAAGTCTGGGCGAAAACCTGAAAAAGTCCTTTTCCCTTCTGGGAAGAAGAGTCGCGTTTGCCGGGAACACGGCGAAGGATCAGAGGGTGTACTATATCAATACCAAGGAGATCATGAACAATCTTTACGGTACCCCCAATCCCATCCCCTTCCATTTCGTCGCGGCAAACACCGGCTTTGAGCTGGAGACCACGGTGAAGTGCAACGGACAGTACACCTACAAAATCGTGGATCCCATCCTGTTCTATACCAATGTGGCGGGGAATGTGGAGGGTGCTTACGACAAGAACGATACCCTCTCCGGCATGATGAAGGCCGAACTTCTTACCAAGCTGCCCATGGCGCTTTCCCGGATCGCGGGGCAGGGCGTACTTCCCTACCAGGTGCCTGCGCACATGGAGGAGGTCACCGGATACCTGAAGGAGGAACTGAGCCAGCAGTGGACCCAGACCAGAGGAATCGAAGTGGTGTCCATGACCATGGCCGCGCCCATTGTTCCCAAGGAGGATCTGGACAGGATCAACAAGTGGAACGACACGGCAGTTCTCACCAATGCCAATATGGCGGCGGCGAGACAGACGGAGGCCTACACCAGGGCGCTGGAGAATATGGGAAACGGCGGCGACGGGGACAACGCTTCCGCCATGAACGGCGCTATGGGCATGATGGGAATGGCTATGATGCAGAATATGATGAACAACGGCATGGGCGGTATGTTCGGCGTCCAGAACCAGGCGCAGGCGGCGCCGGCCATGAAGCCTGCCAGCACCGTGGCGGAGGGCGCTGTCTTAGGTTGGACCTGTGCCTGCGGGAAAAGCGACAACAGGGGAAAGTTCTGCGAGGAGTGCGGGCTGCCAAAGCCGGCTCTGGACGGCTGGACCTGCGCCTGCGGTCATGTAAATCAGGGAAAGTTCTGTCAGGAATGCGGAAGAAAGAGGCCGGAGGGCGCTCCGCTGTACCGGTGCGACAAGTGCGGCTGGGAGCCGGAGGACCCTGCGCATCCGCCGAAGTTCTGCCCTGAGTGCGGGGATGTCTTTGATGACAACGACAGGATCTGAAGAGAGACGAAATTAAGATGACAGGTGTTATTATTGTACTGACGCTGGTTCTGGCCGTTATGGGGACGGGGTATTACGCTTACCGCAGGGTCAGAAAAAGGGTCAGGGAGTTTTCCCATATGGCGTTTGGCACGGAAGATATCATGCAGGGGCTGCGGAACGCGGAGCTGGAGAGCGAGACGACGCCCAAGTCCGTCTCCGGAGCCACCAGCATCTATCTGCCCCGCATCATGCGGGATTTCCCGGATTTTCATTACGACGAGATGAAGCGCCGGGCCGAGACTGTATTGCTCTCCTTTCTGCGCAGCGTGGACGGGGCGGATCCCTCTCTGCTCACGGAAGGGACAGAGGAGCTGAAGGCGAAGCTTAAGATGCGGATAGAAATGCTTCGTGATGCCGGGAGAGAGGAACATTTCGACAATATCAAAATCCACAGGACGGAGATTAGGACATACCGCAAGGAAAAAGGGCGCTGCAGCATTGTCTTTCAGTCCGCCGTCCAGTACAGCTGCCCGCAGAAGCAGGACGGCCGGCCCCAGGAAGGGGACGTGTGCCGGCTTTGCCAGAGCCGGTACGATGTTGAGGTGATCTATATTCAGGACAGAGAACTTGCGGAAAATGCGGCGGACGCGGGACTTGCCATGAACTGTCCCAACTGCGGCGCGCCCCTTCCCGAGCTGGGCGCGAAGATCTGTCCTTACTGTGATTCGCCTCTTGTAGAGTTTAATATCAGAACCTGGAACTTCAGCGACGTGTCAGAGGTAAAATGAACCCATGAGTCTATACGATACCTTAAACAGAGAACAAAAGCAGGCGGTTATGACCACGGAAGGACCGCTCCTGATCCTGGCGGGAGCGGGCAGCGGAAAAACGAGAGCCCTGACCCACAGAATCGCATACCTGATCGGCGAGATGGGGGTGAGGCCCTGGAACATCCTGGCCATCACCTTTACGAATAAGGCCGCGGGCGAGATGCGGGAACGGGTGGACAGCCTTGTGGGATTCGGCGCCGACCAGGTCTGGGTCTCCACCTTTCATGCCGCCTGTGTGCGGATTCTCCGCAGATACATAGACAGGATCGGTTATGGAAACGACTTTACCATTTATGATACCGACGATCAGAAGGTTGTAATCAAGGGAATCTGCAAAAATCGGAACATAGATACTAAGATTTATAAGGGAAAATCCTTTTTGAACGCCATTTCCTCCGCCAAGGACAAGCTGGTCGGCGTAAGGGAATATGAACTGGACGCCGCAGGGGACTACGGCAAGGCTGTTTACGCCGGGGTGTACCGGGAATATCAGGAAACCATGCAGAGGAATAACGCGCTGGATTTTGACGATATTATCGTTAAGACGGTAGAGCTGTTCAAGAGCTGTCCGGAGGTGCTTGCGTCTTATCAGGAACGGTTCCGGTACATCATGGTGGACGAGTATCAGGATACCAATCTGGCCCAGTTCGAGCTGGTCCGTCTTCTGGCGGAAAAATACCGGAATCTCTGCGTCGTGGGAGACGACGACCAGTCCATTTACCGGTTCCGGGGGGCGAACATCCGGAATATCCTGGATTTCGAGCAATACTTTCCGGAGGCGGCGGTCATCAAGCTGGAGCAGAATTACCGCTCTACCCAGTCCATCCTGGATGCCGCCAACGCTGTGATCGGCAACAATACGGGGAGAAAGGAAAAGGCCCTTTGGACTGATAAAGGAGCGGGGAACAAGATCTGCCTGCGCCAGTTCGAGACCGCTTACGAGGAGGCAGAGTATATCGCCGAGGATATTGCGCGGAGGGTGAACAAGGAAGGGGGAAGGTACAGCGACTGCGCTGTGCTCTACCGCACCAACGCCCAGGCGCGGCTTTTAGAGGAGCGGATGATCTTTGAGGGGATTCCCTACAACGTGGTGGGCGGTACAAACTTCTATTCGCGAATGGAGGTCAAGGATATTCTGGCGTATTTAAAGACCGTGGACAACGGCCGGGACGAGGTGGCCCTCCGACGGATCATCAATGTGCCCCGGCGCGGAATCGGCGCGGCCACGCTGGAAAAGCTGGAGGATTACGCCCAGCTGATGGATATCAGCCTCTATGACGCCATGACCAGGGCGGATGACATTATGGGGCTGGGAAAGGCCGGGGCAAAGATCCGTCCCTTCGTACAGCTGATCGAAGGCCTGAGACGGCAGCAAAAGGAGCTGACCGTTGCGGAGCTGATCCGCGAGATCGTGGACAGGATAGGATACGATGACTATCTGGAGGATTATGACGATTCAGATTCCGAGGACAGGATCGGGAATGTGGACGAACTGATCACAAAAGCTGTGGTTTACCAGGATACCCACGAGGAGCCCAATCTCACGGAATTTCTGGCGGAGGTTGCACTGGTTGCTGACATTGACAACGTGGACGGAGACGCCGACAAGGTCCTTTTGATGACGCTGCATTCCGCGAAGGGGCTGGAATTTCCCAATGTATATCTGGCGGGAATGGAGGACGGACTCTTTCCCGGTTACCTGACGATTGCGTCCGATGACCCGCAGGATATGGAGGAAGAGCGCAGGCTTGCGTATGTGGGGATCACAAGGGCAATGAAAAACCTTACCCTGACCTGTGCGAAAATGCGCATGATCCGGGGCGAGACGCAGTACAATGCCGTCAGCCGTTTCGTGAGGGAGATCCCGCCGCAGCTTTTGGACGGGAAAGCGCCCGAGCGCCCCAGACGGGACGAGATTCTGACGGATGGGGAAGAAATCGTTGATTTCAGGCCGAAGGCCGTTTTCCGAACCAGAGTCACCCCAAAGGCTGACAAGCCATATATCGCCCAGGGAATCGACAGCTTGAACCGGCTGGCCGGGATCTCAAAGGGCGCCCAGACCCAGGTCCCCCAGACTTTGGAATATGCCGCCGGGGACCGTGTGACGCATGTAAAATACGGGGTGGGAACCGTGCTCCTGGTAGAGCGGGAGCCCAGAGATTATAAGGTTACGGTAGATTTTGACCGGGCGGGACAGAAGATCATGTATGCATCTTTTGCAAAATTGAAAAGAGTGTAGTATTTTAGCGGCGGATGTGGTATTCTATAATAGAAAGCGGCAGCGGAGCTGCCAAAGATGGAGGTATCTTATGAATAAGCTGGAGAACCTGATCGACCTGGTAAAGGCAAACGAGTTCCTGAACAAGAAGGAAGAGGAGAAGAAAAAGTGCAATGTCGTGCTCTGGGTACTGGCAGTGATCGGCGCCATTGCGGCAGTGGCAGGAATTGCGTATGCTGTTTACCGCTATCTGCATCCTGACTATCTGGACGATCTCGATGACGAGTTTGAAGACGAGTTTGAGGATGAGGATGAGGACGCGGAAGAAGACGACTTCTTCGTGGACGAGGGAGAAAACTAAGTAAATGAAAAAAGGACAGGTATTTGAAGCCAGAGTCGAGAGGGTGGATTTCCCCAACAAAGGAGTCGTTCAGACCGGGGAAGGCACCGTTATCGTGAAGAACAGCCTGCCCGGACAGATCGTGAAGCTTAGCGTCAATAAGGTAAGAAAAGGGAAGGCGGAAGGCCGTCTGCTGGAGGTGATGGAAAAATCACCTTTGGAAACTGGCCTGCCGTGTTCTCATTTTGGCGTGTGCGGGGGATGTACCTATCTGTCCCTTCCCTATGAGGAGCAGCTTAAGATAAAGGAAGAGCAGGTCAGACGGCTGCTGGAGGGGGCGCTGGCCCGGCAGGAGCAGCAGTGGATATGGGAAGGGATCAAGGCAAGCCCCGCAGTCTATGAATACCGGAACAAGATGGAATTTTCCTTCGGCGACGAGGTAAAGGACGGTCCGCTGGCCCTTGGCATGCATAAGCGGGGAAGCTTTTACGACGTGGTGACTGTGGAGGACTGCCGGATCGTGGACGGGGATTACCGGCAGATCCTTCAGGCGGCGCTGGCGTACTTTGCCGCCCGGGGGGTGGACTATTTTCATAAGCTGACTCATCGGGGGTATTTACGGCATCTGCTTGTAAGAAAGGCATCCCGGACGGGGGAGATCCTGGCGGCAATTGTAACTACGTCGCAGGAGGTCTCCGGGGACGGGGATGGAGCCGGGGAGCGCAGCGAAACGGCGAACCCGGCCGGAAGAAGCGGCGCAGCGGCCGGACGGACGGGACAGGATATGCGGCAAAATCCCGCGGGCGGGGAAGAAGAGCTGCTCGAAGGATTTCGGGACTGTCTGCTTTCGCTGGAGCGTGAGGGGAAGCTTTCCGGCCGATTCGCGGGGATTTTACATATTGTCAACGATTCTCAGGCGGATGTAGTACAGAGCGACCGGACGGAGACGCTTTACGGCCGGGATTATTTTTATGAGGAACTTTTAGGGCTTCGTTTCAAAATTTCTGTGTTTTCTTTTTTTCAGACCAATTCCTACAGCGCGGAAGTGCTTTACGAGACGGCGAGAGAGTATGTGGGCGATCTCGGAAGGGGCGCGGATCTGCGGCCTGACAAGGTCGTCTATGATCTCTACAGCGGGACAGGCACTATCGCCCAGCTGATGGCGCCTGTGGCAGGGAAGGTCATCGGGGTGGAGATCGTGGAGGAGGCCGTGGAGGCCGCCCGCAGGAACGCGGCGGAAAACGGTCTGACGAACTGTGAGTTCATTGCCGGGGATGTGTTGAAGGTGCTGGACGGCATTGAGGAAAAGCCTGACCTGATCATTCTGGACCCGCCCAGGGACGGGATCCATCCGAAGGCGCTGCCGAAGATCATAGGCTACGGCGTAGAGCGGATCGTGTACATATCCTGTAAGCCCACCAGTCTTGCGCGGGACCTGGAGGCGTTTCTCGCAGGGGGCTACCGGGTGGAAAAGGCGGTGGCGGTGGACCAGTTCCCGTGGACGGCGAATGTGGAGTGCGTGTGCTTGCTGTCCAAACTCAATGTCAAGCAGCATATTGAGGTGGAACTAACCTAGATGAGATGGATTTGATGGCGGCGGAGAAGAAAAGCCAGTTATGAGGGAAGCAAAGCGTGTGTGTTGGAAAAGTTTGGGTTGAAGGTCAGCAACTTGTATATTGTGTAGGTTAAGAGGAAGTGTGGGATTATTGAGAGGGAGATTATAATCTTTCGAAATTTGAAAATTCCAGATAGTCTAAGTGTCCGGAGGAGAAAGAGAGGGCGCTTCGGGAGGCGCTGAAGCATTTTAGGATGATTGATTTTTAGGAATCTACTTAATAGCAGGTTATTGGTAGTTGAAGTTGAAGAGAAAATAGATGATCATAATTTAGCAGCTTTTACAAAAGTGTGTCTACATGAATATCACCATTAAATCTTCGTCCAACTGTATCAAAATTATCTTTTTCGGAACTATATACAATTCTCCTGAAGCAATTTTTGTGCAAAATGACGACTTACTATATTAGGGACACACAAATGTAGAAAATGACTAAAATATTAGAGTAAATATAGAGAAATGTATGCATTTTGTTGACGTTATGGTATAGAAATAGTATGATATAAATTAGTTAATTTTGATTATGGGAGATGAATAAATGGCTACAGCAGAACAAATAAAAAGTTTGGTGAAAGCTTATGCAGATTGTAATGATGAAAAGTTTAAAACAGTCGTTTTACAAATTGCTGCGCACGAAGCTAGGCTTGGGCACGATAACTTAGCGCGTGATTTAAAAAAGCAGATTGATAGAGTTGGAAGCAAAAGAGCCAATATTGTTCAGCTTACTTCAACTAATCCAATGCTTACACTATCAATGCCTTCCCATGATTTATCAGAACTAATTGTTTCAGCAGATATTAGTGATAAAATTCAAAGAATTCTAAGTGAGTATAGAAATAAGAATAAACTTGTATCTTATGGTTTGACTAATAGAAGAAAAATCTTGATTGAAGGCAATCCGGGAACCGGAAAGACGTTAACGGCATCAATTATTGCTTCTGAGTTATCATTACCTTTATATACGGTACAAATGGATAAGCTTGTGACAAAATTCATGGGGGAAACAAGTGTAAAGTTAAGACAGATATTTGACAGTATTGAGTCAACTGTTGGTGTATACTTTTTTGATGAGTTTGATGCCATAGGTGCAGATCGAAACCTCGATAATGAGGTGGGAGAAATGAGGAGAATTCTTAATTCGTTTCTACAATTTATAGAGCAGGATAATTCTGAAAGTATTATTGTGGCAGCAACAAATAATCAAAAACTTTTAGATCAAGCATTGTTTAGAAGATTTGATGATGTATTACATTATACATTGCCTACATCTAAAGAGATTAAGCGTTTATTTGAATACAAAATAAACGCTTACGATAATTATTTTATTATTTCAAAAGAAATAGTAAAGATTGCAGAAGGATTAAGCCAGGCAGAAATCGCAAAAGTATGTGATGATGCGATTAAAACTTCTATTTTGAGTGATGAGCCAATTACAAGTAAGGCAGTAATTGCATTATTAAGTGAACGGCAAAATGTATATACATGTAGGGAGGCATAAGTATGGCAGTGGAAAAAAGGAATATTTTTCTGAAACAAACGGTTGAAACTATGCCTTATACATCGATATCAAAGCCTATAAAAACAAACTATCCAAAGCGTACAGTTGCAACGCATGCGGCATTTATACAGAGAAAATTACAAGAGTGTTATTCCCAATCATTGTCCCAGAAACAGGCTGCGGCAATTCGCTATAAAGAAGGAACTTATCTTGAATTCTTAAGCGCCGAAGGACATGATTTGGCCATAAAGAGTTTAGAAAATCGTAAAGCTGGAATTCGCTTGCTCAATGTCCATGAGGATGAAGAAAAATCCATAATTAGGGCTACAGTTTATATACCTTCTGGGAAAGAAAGTATTTTTCTTAAAAAGTTGAAGCATATGCAAATGAACAAACATTGAAGGGAAATCCAAAGAATAATGATTTGGTTAGAAGCATTGATGATATAAAAGTGGCAATGTTGGATTCTTTTTGGGTTGGAACATCTGAAAGCATGCCTAAAAATACACCTGTTTGGTGCGAAATTTGGCTTAGGTATGACTTTAAGAAGGGTAATATTATTGAAGCATGGAGAGAAACTGAGGAAAGTATTTTCTTGATATGTTCAGAAAATCAAATACATATTGATGATAAGCATATTGTTTTTCCGGAACGTATAGTCAAGATGATATATGCAAATGCTGAACAGCTAAAACTCTTAATAGCTGTATGTCCATATATCACGGAAATACGGCGAGCACAAGAAGCAACAGCTGTTTTTTCAGATTTGTCTAATAATGAACAAAGGGAATGGATAGATGAATTATTACAACGTACAACCTATACAAATGGCAATGTAGCTATTTGTTTGTTGGACACAGGAGTTACAGCAGCGCATCCTTTGTTGGCGCAGGCAATTAATTTAGATCACGTTCAAGCGGTAAATTCTACATGGGGCAGTGGGGATCATCAAGGACATGGAACGGAAATGGCTGGAATAGCCCTATATAATAACCTAAAAGAGACATTGTTAGGAAAAGCTAAAATAGAGATACCCCAGAAAATTGAGTCAGTAAAGATTCTGCCACCAACGGGTGAAAACGATCCTGAGTTATATGGTGCGGTTACAGAGCAAGCTGTTTCATTAGCTGAGATAGCCAATCCGTTTGTACATAGAGTTATATGTATGGCGGTGACTTCTCCAGAATATAATACTTTTGATGGGAGTCCGACTTCGTGGTCAGCAGCGGTAGATAGCATTACATCTGGTGCAGATGAAGAAAATGTAAAGCGCCTTTTTGTTGTTAGCGCAGGGAATGTATATCCAGAAGAATTGGGAAGAGTATCATTTCCAGATGCAAATACATTGCATTGTGTTGAAAGTCCGGGACAAGCATGGAATGCTATTACTGTTGGAGCGTATTCAAATGATGTCAACATAATAGATGCGTCTTTTAAAGGTTATAATCCAGTAGCAGAAGCGGGTGCTATGTCTCCGTATAATTCTACTTCTGAATTGTGGAATAGTAAGTGGCCTGTTAAACCAGAAGTGCTATTTGACGGAGGCAATATGGCAACTAATGGGACTGATTATTCGGAGTGTCCAGATTTATCATTATTAACAACCAATTATAGACCATTGATTAAAAATTTTTCAACAATATGGGGAACAAGTTCTGCTGCAGCGCAGGCAGCATGGTTTTGTTCACAGCTACTGGTTGAATATCCTAATATGTGGCCTGAAACAGTTAGGGCATTGATGATTCATTCTGCTAGCTGGACTGAACAAATGAAAAGGCAATTTTGTATTGAGGACACAAAAACAAAAGGGCGTCGGAGGCTTTTAAGAACTTGTGGATATGGTATTCCTGATTTGGAAAAAGCAATTCAGTGTATGAATAATAGTGTGAATATGGTCATCCAAGGTGAATTGCAACCATATAGCAAAAACAGTATGAATGAAATGCATATTCATACCTTGCCTTGGCCCACAGAAGTTTTGGAAAAACTTGGAAGCGAAATGGTTACTCTGAAAGTGACTTTATCATATTTTATTGAACCTGGTCCGGGTGAAGTCGGCTGGAAGGATAAATATCGTTATCCATCGTGTGGGTTAAGATTTGATGTAATTAACTCTAACGAGGATCTTGATGATTTTAAGAAACGTATCAATGTAAAGTTGCGTGGAGATGATAAAAAGGATAAAGGCGAGGGTACAAGTGGAAGTGAACGTTGGTATTTAGGATCAGATAATCGAGATGTAGGCTCCATACATTCTGATTATTGTGAATTAACAGCAGCAGAATTGTGTGACTGTAAAAATATTGCAGTTTTTCCTGTAATTGGTTGGTGGAGAGAACGAAGTTATTTGGATAAGTATGATAGTAAAATTAGATACTCATTAGTGGTTTCATTATCTACACCGAAGGTTGATGTAGATTTTTATACACCAATTATGACTGAAATTAGGAATGTTGTTGAGACTGATATTCCAACAAATATTAAAAAGAAATAGGTACTGTTGAGTATCTAAAGTACAAAGAATAAAAATGCAAAAAGTTATATGATCAAAAATTATAGAATTATGGAATAATTGAATTTAAACTTAGCTGACCCAATGCGGATTGTACAAGATAAAATTTTTACACTTTATAAATAACCGTAAGAAAGGATATCAAGCTTTTATGTTTGATTTCGGAAATGCTAATGAAGGACAACAAAAGGCAATAGCTACTGCAGACGGTCCTGTTCTTATTACTGCTGGACCAGGTACTGGCAAAACCTATACGCTTGTCCAGCGTGCAATCTATCTCATAGAAGAATGCGGCGTGAAACCTGAAAGTATTTTCATTGCTACTTTCACGGAGAAAGCCGCCAAGGAACTGATTACAAGAATTACGAATGAACTATCTGACAGAGGAATCGTGGCGAATATCAATGACATGTATATCGGCACGTTCCATTCGCTATGTCTTCGCATTCTGAAAGAACATCTGGAGTTTACGAGGCTCCGTAGAAACTACCGTCTTCTGGACGCTTTTGATCAGCAGTATATGGTTTTTCAAAATATTTATCGTTTCAGGAACATTCCAGAATGGGAGAGTGTTCTGCCCAATAGTGGCGCATGGAAGCAGGCAGAGGCTATCTGTAACTATGTGAATAACATTTCCGAGGAACTGGTGACGCCAGAGGAACTGATGTCAGATTCAGAGCTATCGATTGTCGCTCTCGGCCGAATGCTGAAAGAATACCGTGATCTTTTGACGGCATCCAATCTAATGGACTTCTCGTCTATCCAGGTTGAAGCATTCTATCTTTTGCAGGATCATGTAGAAATTTTAGAAGAGTTGCGTGCCAAGGTGACTCATATCATGATTGATGAGTATCAGGACACAAACTTTGTGCAAGAGCAGCTTGTATTTCTCCTTGCCGGAGATGGCAAGAACATCTGCGTGGTCGGCGATGATGACCAAGGTTTGTATCGTTTCCGAGGTGCTACTATCCGAAACATCTTGGAATTTCCGCAAAAGTTTGCGGACGGCGAGTGCCGCATTATTCCCCTGACTATCAACTATCGTTCCAACAGTGACATTGTTGATTTCTACAATAAGTGGATGATTACCACGGAAGGAGCAAAGTTTAAGTTTTGCTGGGAGAACTTTCGTTATGATAAGAGAATCAAGCCACACGAGAAAACTACGATACATAGCCCTGCAGTTGTGAAACTTGCAGGAGTGGAAGATACGGACGAGTGGCATGAAAAGATCCTGCGGTTCATCAATGACCTGAAAGCTTCCGGCAAACTGACAGACTATAACCAGATTGCATTCCTGTTTAATTCAGTAAAACATCCAAGGGTGACGGCTCTTGCCCATTTTCTTGAGGAGAACCACATAAATGTTTATTCTCCGCGGTCTGATATGTTCTTCCAGCGTGACGAGATACGGCTTGCTCTAGGGTGTCTCATGCTTATGTTCCCACGATATGTTCAGGGATTAGAGAACGGGGAGTTTACTTTCCTACGGCCGGAGCATCTAACCTATTACCGAAATTGCATCATAACCGCGAACGAGTATCTTACCAAGCCTGAGAACTCAGAGCTTTTGAAGTTGATACGCCGACGTGGTAAAGACCATATTAGCTTGACCGGAGCAACGGACTACGCTTACTGCGGACTCATGTACCAGCTATTTGAATTCCAGCCGTTCGCTGCGATTCTCGACACAGAGATGGATGTCGGCGTGGTCGACATCCGGCCGGCTCGTAACCTCGCCAAGCTGACACAGATTATTGGAAAATTTGAGTACCTTCATCGAGTGGACGTTTTGGATGCAGTCGAATATCGCGGTAAACGCCGTATAGATCAGAATACAGAGATGCTTTTCAATCTGTATCTTCGTCTGCTCTTTGATGGTGGAATTGTGGAGTATGAGGATGATTCAGAGTATGCTCCGAGCGGCTGTGTTTCTTTCCTTACCATTCATCAGTCCAAAGGTATGGAGTTTCCGATTGTTTTTGTGGACTCTTTGGCAAATGTGCCGAGGAAAAATACAAGTGATTTGATGATGCGGATAGAGGACAGATATTTTAAGCGTCCCGCTTTTGAGCCGCATGAGATGACGAAGTTCTTTGACTTCTGGCGCCTTTACTATACGGCATTTTCACGTGCACAGGATTTATTGATACTGACCTGTTGCGAAGATAAGCGGACACCCAGTAACTACTTCAAGGAAATTTACGGGGAACTACAGTCTGCGGACAATCCCGCATTTAATATAAGAGAATTTGATTTCAAGCCTATAAAGGATGTGAACATTAAGAATACCTACTCGTTTACATCGCATATTACAGTTTACGAGACTTGCGCCTTACAGTATAAATTCTATAGGGAATTGGAATTTATGCCTGTCCGTACAAATGCTATGCTTTTTGGTACGCTTGTCCACGAGACAATTGAGGATATACACCGTGCGGCACTTCGACATGAAGAACAATCGATTACGGAGGAAAATATTAGCCGTTGGTTTGATTCCAATTATGTGTCTCTGACAAAAACTGAGCATACATACTTAGCTGGCCCCCAGCGTGAGGCAGCCTTGAAACAGGTATTGCGCTATGTTGAACGACAGCGTGGAGACTGGTCGCAGATACAGCAGGCTGAAGTAGATGTTTCCTTAGTAAAGCCGGACTACATTATCGAAGGCAAGGTTGACCTTATTTGTGGCGAGGGAGACACGGTTGAGATAGTGGATTTCAAAGCCGAGCGAAAGCCTGATATGGAGAAGATGCGGGCAAGGCTTGAACAGTACAGACGGCAGCTCCATATTTACGCTCATCTTGTAGAGGAGCGTACCGGGCAAAAGGTCAGTAAGATGCACCTCTATTACACAGGTGAGGATGACGGAGTGCCGACTATCACGTATCCGTACACGAAGTCTGCTGTGGAAGGAACCATGGCGGTATTTGATGATACAGTCAAGAAAATCATGAAGAAGGATTTCCACCGCTGTGCCAGTGATTCAATGGTTTGCAAAGAGTGCGATTTCCGATTCTATTGTAGGGGGAAATAACAATGCCGTATATAGATGACCCAGAGAGAGGTTTAAAAATTGGTCTTACTGATGATGACTATGAGGCTTACCAAGAAGATAATTTATTGCCTGATTTCTATGCACGGCGTGCAGATGGTTCCATAGCACATCGAGTTGATATCAGTCTTTTAGACGATGATAATGACAGTAACGAGGAGGGAGAGCCTTCAGGAGGGATTAATGCTGGCTCTGCCGCAATAGGTGGTTTGATTGTGGCTGCTATTATCGGAGCGGGCTACGGAGTAAAGAAATTATGGGACAGACATAGGACAAAGAAAGCCGAAGAACAGGCGACGGAGCAACGCAAGGCACAGGTCAAACTTCAAAAGGAAGAAAGTGCACAAAGGTTAATTGAACCTGTGAGCAACGTGCTTTCGACGGAGAATGTGAAGACTAATGATGCTGAACGAAAGTCGCTAACGCAAGAAGAAGTGATACGAGAGTTAAGGAAGATAATTGTCGGGATGGCAGAAATGGCTGATGGAAAGAAAAAAGTTTCAGAAGGTGTTGAAAATCTCAGCAATGCGGGAATAGTCGATAGGGTAGCATTATTGGAAAAACTTTATGATCCGAAAGTGCTTGAAGGCTTCAATGCTTATTTGGAAAATAATTCGCAGCTTGTGATTCAAAATCAATCAATTCTTGGCAGTATATTTGGACGTAATCTTACTGCGGATGGGCGGTACATTCCGTTGGCTGTATCGGATATTGAACAGCAATTAAGAACTGAAGCTATTCAGGAGGATTAACGAAAATGGAAAATGGTGAGCAGCTTACTTTTGAATTTGAACAGAGGCCTACAATAAAAGGGTTCCCTGAACTTCGTTGGACTGGGAAACGCCCCTACCGTGCTACGCAGTATTATCCTGCACAACTGCGGGAGACGTATGGATCGGAGCAGAATGGCTGGATCAATAAGATATTTTGGGGAGATAATCTTCAGGTCATGAGTCATATGCTTAAGGACTATCGTGGGCAGATTGATCTTATATATATTGACCCTCCATTTGATAGCAAAGCCGACTATAAAAAGAAAATTGATTTGAGGGGTGTCGGTAAGGCTGAAAGTGATAGTTCTTCTTTTGAAGAAAAGCAGTATGGAGATATATGGACAAATGATGAATATCTACAGTTTATGTATGAACGATTATTAGTCATGAGGGAATTGCTTTCTGATCGAGGTGCAATTTATATTCATGTTGACCATCACAAAGCACATCATATTCGATTATTAATGGATGAGGTTTATGGTGCCCAAAATTTTCAAAACGAAATTATCTGGAGATATAGCGGATGGAATCGAAAAAACAATACATATTTTAATAGACGTCATGACACAATCCTCTATTACTCTAAAACAGATACTCCCTATTTTGAGCCTTTTACTCTGGAATGGGAATCGCCGGAAGCGTATGCCAAGTCAAGGAAGCAGAAAATACTAATCGATGAAGGAACAGGGAAGAAGTATGTTCTTTCTGATGCTGGTGGAGGTAAACGTGTTAAACGCTTCTTAGAAGAGGCGATGAAAGATGGTCGTCCCATAGATGATGTTTGGATTATGGATAAAATCAACAATTCCGATAAGGAAGGACTGGACTACCCTACACAAAAACCGGAAAGACTTCTTGAAAGAATTATTATTTCCTCATGCCCTCCAAATGGTATAGTATTCGACTGTTTTATGGGCAGCGGTACAACACAAGCCGTTGCCATGAAACTTGGTAGACGCTTTATTGGCGCAGACATCAATCTTGGTGCAATCCAGACCACAACAAAACGTCTGCTTGCCGTTGCCGATGAACTGACTTTTTCCCATACTCCAATCACTTATAACCCGATAAAACCTCAGCTTTCTATTGTCGCTGAGGAGCCTGCTCCTTATCTTGCATCAGTAAGCGCAGACAGAGATGCTGAACTGAGTGCCGAAGATTGTAGAAAGGACATCGACTTCTTTAAGGCAAAGGGAATAGATGCCTCCGCTTTGGAGGCGGACGTTAAGTACACAGGATTTGAAGTTTACAATGTGAACAACTACGATTTCTTTCGTAATCCAGTGGAAGCCCGCAACCTGCTAATTGCGGCTCTGGAGATTCAGCCGTTCCCTCAGAGCAATGTTTGGGACGGGGAACTTGACGACAGGATGGTGAAAATCATGCCGGTCAATCGTATTGCTACGAAGGCAGACTTGAAAGAGCTTCTTGCAAACCTGCCATACAAGACCTATGAGAAACGCAAGGAGGAGAACCCGAACCAGCCTGTAGAGCGTATCACCATCGTCTGCATGGGACACGAGCCTGACCTGAAAGGCGCGCTGGAGCAGGAACTTGCCGAGTATAAAGTGGATGTTCAAATTGTAGATATACTTCGTGACAAAGCGGAATTGCAGTTGAAACGTGATTCTGAAGCGGAGATAGTACGTGAGGGTAGTAAACTGGTTATCCGCGCTTTCTACCCGATGAATCTAATGCAGAAACTTTCCCTTCAGAAAGAGTATGTGGAAGATTGGCGCCAACTTGTTGACTCCATCATGATTGATTGGAACTACGATGGTGTGGTCATACAGCCAACCGTGACTGATGTTCCCGGCAAGGATGAGATGGTAAAGGGCATCTATGATATTCCGGAAAGCTGCGGCACAATCAAAGTAAAAATTACAGACCTGCTTTCCGAGTCGCTTGAAGTGGAGGTGCGTTAAATGGCTGTGGAATTTGATTCGAATTTTTCCTTTAATCAGCAGCTATGGTATTACTACATTACGAACCGTGGGAAAATACGTTCACGTTACAATGACCTTACGAGGAAGTTCCTCGTCTATAACGACAGCGAGGAGAATCCCAAAGCCTTTCTACGTACCCCACAGTTCGAAGCGCTGGAGATGTATGTCTTCGTGAAGGAATTCATGAATAACAAGCAGGTCTACGAGATGTTCGATGACTGGCGTCATAAGAGAGATCGTTTCTCCGATGCGTCCTATTATGCCGTTGACAAAGGTGGTCAGATTTGTCTCTTTGACGCTCCGACAGAGAAGCAGACCGACACGATTTTCAAGCAGATGAAGAAATACCGAGAATCGTACCCTAACTACATCTATGCTCTCACAATGGGACTTGGAAAAACTATTCTTATGGCCACCTGTATCTTCTATGAATTTCTGCTTGCGAAGAAGTATCCGGGGGATAAGCGTTTTTGTCACAATGCTCTTGTGTTTGCGCCGGACAAGACCGTCCTTCAGTCTCTCCGTGAGATTATAACCTTTGATAAGACGAAAGTGGTGCCGCCAGAATATGCCCGTGTGCTTGATTCAAATATTAAGTTCCACTTTCTGGACGAGACAGGAACTATTCTGCATACGATTGATGATTCCGATTTCAACATCATCATCTCTAATACACAGAAAATTATCGTTAAGAAAAAGCGCAAAGAAGAGACACCCGGTCAGATGCTCTTTAATGGCTCCGGCTCTTTACTTTCCGCCGTCTATGGCGCAGGTGGCAATGATGACGCATGGGATGATACTACGTTGATGGATAATCAGCGTTTCAAGAAGCTCTGCCGCCTTCCTCAGCTTGGTGTCTATGTTGATGAGGCACATCACCTCTTTGGAGCAGATCTTGAAAAGCAGATTAGGTCGAGTGGAACGAATAAGACAAGCCTTCGTGATACCATCAATCTGCTTGCGGCAAATACCTCCATCGTGGCGTGCTATAACTACACAGGTACACCGTATGTCAAGAATCAGCTTCTGCCGGAGGTAGTTTATGCATATGGTCTGCGCGAATCTATCTGGAACAGTTTTTTGAAGGATGCAGACCCGCTCGGCTTTGAGAACGTGAAGAATGATGAGTTCCTCACAGCAGTGGTAACCACATTTTGGGAGAGATATGGTGGACAAATTTATGAAGGTCTGAATCCGAAACTGGCTATCTATGCGGCAGGTGTAGAAGAGGCAGCCATGGAGGTAAAGCCTGCTCTTGAGAAGATACTTGCAAAGCTCGGAATTCCGGTATCAAAGATTCTCTTGAACGTCGGCGATGCAAAATACACAAAGAATGATGACATTAGGGACTTCAATAACCTTGATGTCCCTGGTACAGAAGGCAACGAAAAGCAGTTTATTATTCTCGTAGAGAAAGGCAAAGAAGGCTGGAACTGCCGTTCTCTGTTTGGTGTGGCACTTTTCCGCAGCCCCAAGTCAAAAATATTTGTTCTGCAGGCTACAATGCGCTGTCTCCGCGCAATTACGGACGAGCGTTTAACAGCTACCGTGTTTCTATCCAAAGAGAACTATGACACTTTGGACGATGAACTTCATAAGAATTTCAATATGGAGATCAAGGAGATCAAGAATCCGTCCAATGCCACTCGTCATAAGTATCAGGTGCGTGTTCTGCCGCCTCCAAGGACAATTACCCTAAAACGTGTATGGCATGAGTACACACTCCACGAAAAGGAATATTCCGAACCTGTGGATTTCAAGCTGGTAGATGCTGATCTTTCTAAGTATGCCAGTATCATGTATGAGCGTGACAGCCTTGCTCGCGATACCACAGTCAAAGAAAAGAACATCGACTATCTCCAGGAGAACATGAAATATAGTGAGTTCTCCCTGGCCGGAGAGGTGGCTCGTTATTTGAATATTTCTTGTATTCTTGCGGCAAGAATACTCCGAGAGTCAGTTGATGGGATTGATACGATTCTTGAAGTTGTTAATCATTATAATGTTGTTCTGGATGATTACGTCATTCCGGCTATGTTCCATGCACTCTTTGAAATCACCTCGGAATTAAAAACAGAGGACAGGGAACTGGTACTGCTGCGAGAACCGAAAGATGCTGGGTATTATGAATTCTCTGCGAAGGACGACCTCGTTATTACAAATAAGTATAAAGGTTTTACGCCGGAGCAACTGAAGAAGAGCTTCCACGCCGATACCTACTGCTTTGATTCTATCCCGGAGAGGGAATGCTTCATGCAGTACATCACAAGCGGTAAGGTCGCAGAGGTGTATTTTACGGGTATGTTTACGTCTAATCAAGGAGATCTTTCGGTATACTACTACGATCCGGAGTCTGGGAGAATCCGCCAGTACTATCCCGACTTTCTTGCGAGGATGACAGATGGTTCCTATCAGCTTATTGAGGTCAAAGGAGACAATAAGATTGATGATACTGTGGTCAAGGCGAAGCAGGCAGCAGCAGAGGAGATGGCAGTGGCCAGTGGGGTAAAATATCATATGTATGCCGGTAGTAAAATTATGAATTCGCATATTTTGGAGAATGATACTTCTACAACCCCATAAACACTTATGTAAGAAAAGTAATGATATTACACATGAACCTTTAAAAATTTCAATGATAGAGCGATAAGTAAATGATGGAAGAAAAGAATAACCTAACAGTAGCAGATTTAAATCAAACATTACGGCAAATGAATGCTCGGTGCGTTGCAGGGGATAACGAATGTCAACAGGTTATAAATGATCTGAAAGAGCTTGAGCAGTTTCTTGATGACTTTTATTTTCTGAACTTTGGAAATGGATATGTAATTGGTGTATGCAATCACCAAACAATGTTATTTTCGGCTATGCGGATTTTACCTTCCTTGGAATTAACTATGGGAAATGTAATTGCTTGCTGTGAGTGTGGCTGTATAGCAGACGCTAGCACACTCTTACGAAAATACCGTGATGATCTGTTTTTTTATCTTTATATTCTCGTGTGTAATAGCCTTGACTTGGAATCCAAGCAGGCAAAGTCAATGATAGAAAAAATAGGAAAATGGAACGAAAATGAATTGAAAGATTTTCAAATTGGTCAAGTCTTGAAAGAAATAGCAATGGCGCCACAACTCAAAGATATTGTTATAAAATACCATCTGAAAGAGAGCTTTAAAACCATAGGTGATGCTTTAAATAACTATGTTCATAGTAATGGACGTGCATATTATATATAGAAGATACAACGATTATTTCTTGAGTGGTAGTTTAATAATAGAGTTAAAAGAACTTGTAATGAAAGCTCGATATATGACGATGGTCTTTATTGTTCTGCTATTTCTCTGTTCACCGGTTTCGGTAATGGGGGAGGATTATATCAACTATTTTGATTGTGATGAAACGCCACCAGAGAATTCTCAGTATTGGGTTGCTCCATTTGTAGAACACTTTGTAAAGGATAATATTTCGCTCATAGACTCAAACTGCCTTGAGTACCTTCGGGAAAATACGGTGATGCAGATATAATAAAATATCATAAGTACAATGGAGGACCTCAGATGAATAACACGATAATTGATAAATTACAAGCTCAGTTGCAACTTCTGTCTGGATATAACTATAATCAGCCAATACCATTCGATGCTGTCTTAGCCGTTCGGGAAGAAATCACAAGCGTGGCTCAGCAGATTTCAGATGTAGCCCCTCCTATCAGCAGTCATTTCATTGAGTTGAGAAATGCGCTTTTTATGGAACCTATGCCTCAAATCTATTGTATAAATCAAATCGTGTATGGTCAAACGATTGAGGCTACATCAGTTGTACAGGACAGATTCTTAATGCAAAGTAAGCGTAAAATCGCCCGCCTTTACCTCAGTTAGTTTTTCTGCCATACTTTAAAAAACTCATAAAACTAATAGTTTTTTAAAGGAGGCCAACTATCATGGACAAGACTACACATGAAATCCGTATCTCTAACTGGCGATCCATTATCGAGCAGTGTCAGGCACG
>CANQWM010000009.1 GCA_947627535.1 uncultured Acetatifactor sp. | reverse complement strand
TGTGAGGGGCAGTAGGCAAGCCTTTCACAAAATAAAACTGAGAAAGGAGTGTCGAGACTGTCTACTCGACGAATAAAGTGTTCTGGAGGAATGAACCGTGATTATAGAAGTGAGAGCGAAAAATTGTTATGCGTTTGAGGATGAAATATCATTTTCCATGAAAGCAGATATGCGCAATAAAAAATTCGGAACCAATGTTCATACAGAAAACAATTTTAACGTGCTTAAAACAGCAGGAATCTATGGACCGAATAATGCAGGAAAAACCTGTCTGATTAAATGTATCAAGGCAATAAAGAGAGCTCTCTTAAATAAGGGAAATGGATTGATGGCTAATATATTTACAGGGAGCGATGTATGTGAGCTGGGCATTACATTTATGGCATCAGGAAGAAAATTTTCATATGACTTCAGGTATGATGTCGAAAAAAAGGAGTATATATATGAATCGTTTTCAGAGATATTAAAAGATCAATATAACAATGAAAAAGAAGTTTGCTGGTTGAAAAAGGACACTATAAGGGAAAGATATGAATGTGTTGACAAAGATGTTTTGATTATGATCCCGGTTGTATCAAAGAATAATTTATTGTGTTATGTGATTGACACAAGTAAATTTACATGTATCAATGAAATGAAACAGATTCTTGTTGGATTTGCAGAAAAAATCGATGTAATTAATATGAACAATATCCCAATGGAGCATACCATTGAACTGATGAAAAATAAAAATCAGCTGCAACAGAAGATTGTTGAATTTATCAAGAATGCAGATCTGTATTTGGATGATTTTGAATATGTAGATATGGACAAAATTTGGGTAAAATCAGGAGAAGGTGATGAAAGACCGGAAGAAAGTGTACTTGATCTCCCAGAAAAAATTATGGATCAAATCAGATTGGTTTCCACATATAAGGGAGTTCCTGTACCAAGTATGCTATTTGATTCCACGGGAACAAAGAAAATGGCTGCTATTGCCAGTTATGTCATAGAAGCTCTTGAACAGGGGCGGATCCTGGTTGTGGATGAGTTGGATAGCAGCATCCACTTTAAACTCACCAGAGCAATTGTTGCATTATTCAATAATGAATTAAATAACAATGCGCAGATGATATTTACTGTACATGATATAAATCTCATGGATTGCAGGAGAATGTTCCGAAAGGAGCAGATTTGGTTCGTTCATAAAGATCAAGAGGGTGTGTATGTGTATTCCCTTGCTGATTTTACAGCACAGCAAGGGGTCAGAGATACAACGGATATCATGGAAAAATATAGAAGAGGTGCGTTGGGAGCTTTACCGGATCCGGAACTGATCCACTCTTTACTTAGCATCAACGGAAATGCTAAAGGAGATGATGCCGATGACAAATAAGCTCCCTAAGTTCCAAGATAAGCATAAAATTTGTATTATCTGTGAGGGTAATGAGGAATACGAGTATCTGAATCGTCTGAAAGAACTAAAAGTATGGAATGAGCAATATGATATCTCTCTGGTCAATGCTGACGGGAATGGAAATATTCCAGCGAGATATCAGGATCGTTTTCAGAATGGAACATATGAGGTGGTACTTGTCTTTTGTGATACAGAAAAGAAGCCGCGTGAGCAATATGAAGATATTAAACGCAAGATTAATGAATTTCATGATGTTGACAATGCTGCGTCCGAAGTGGTTATATTTGGAAATCCCTGCACCATGCAGATAATAATTAAGCATTGGACGGACGAAAATATCAAATCGCCGGCAAAGAAGGTTAATGCTCCATTGATAGAGAAATATACGGGAGTAGAGAATTACAAGGGCAGAGCAGACCAGATTAAAAAGATTATGGAATGTGTTACTGCGGAGAATTACGAAGATATGCAACAGAGAGTGAGTAAATTAGGTACGGATGATTCGGTTAATGGAAGCAGTAATTTTTGTAAATTGATAAAGTGGTTAAAAGGTGATGATATGTGGATTTATGAGATAAACAAGAGACTGGAAACTCTTTAAATCTCTTTTGCGCCGAAATGTGAATAAATATGGTATATCATTGGCCGAAATAACGAAAACTTCAAAATTCGAGAAACAGGGAGAAACGATGAAATAAGCTTCTCCCTGTTTTATTTGTCGGGCAATGGGTGGATCCTGGAGGGTGAAAGTCCTGAGTGCGCGTATGAAGAAACATAATGAGAATTAGATACTGCCTATTCATGTGCATTAGACTACTACACCACAGGGGGTTTTTCTTTGTGGAATAGGATGAAAGCAATGATAAAAGGGAAAAATAAAACACACAACATTTCTGTCTAAAATGTTGTATGTTTTCTTGCTTACACTTATTATATCGGATGCGTTTTCTTTTTCTTAACCCCTTAATCAAATTTTTTATAAATCTGTTTGCCGCTCTTCCGACATAGGTAAATTAAAGCTGGACATGGCGGAAGACGGCGTCTCTGTCGTCCTGGTCGATGCAGAGATAGCGGGCGGTGATGCGATAGGATGAATGATTGTAAATATCCATCAGCACTGCCGGCTGAATGCCCTGCTTCCAGGCGTGATAGCCGAATGTCTTTCGCAGGGAATGACAGCTGATATGATCGGACAGTCCGCACTGTGAGGCGGCCTGTCGTATGATCCGGTAAGCCTGGTGGCGGTCAATGGGTTTTTTTCCTCTGGAGCTGGCAAACAGATAGTCGTCCGGCTCCGGGCGGCTGCCTTTAAACCGGTGCAGAAGCGATTCTCTCAGAACGGAATTCAGGACGACCATTGCGGATTTCCCCGTCTTTCGTTCCACCAGTTCAATGTGGGTCTTCAGTTTCTTCTTTTCATAGTCATACACGGACTTCCATTGCAGATTCAGGATATCCGTGATCCGAAGGGCGGTATTCAGGCCCATGACAATCAACAGCCGGTTCCTTTCGTCCATCAGGGTGTCTTTTTTATAGTAGCATTCCAGTTTTTTCACATCTTTTGTAGTCCGTATGGGTTGTGTTGTACTCATGTTTCCTCTTTTCTGCCGGTTCGGCGTGCCATTTTCAAAGGTTCTTTCAGACTATACCATACAACATTTTAGACAGAAATGGTGTATAAACAGGATTCAAGGCAGAAGCCGGAGAGAACAGGGAGGTTAAAAATGCTGAATCTATCCGTAAGACCGGGCGAGTATCTCATGGTGGGAGAAAACGTAAAGATCGTCTTTGTAGGCGGAACTGGAAACAATATCCACTTGATGATAGACGCACCGCGAGAGGTCAACATCGTCCGCAGTGCGGTGGCGGAGAAAGCGGGAGCCGTTCCGCCCTCTCCCTATAAGAAAAAGACGCCGGTGTCCGACGCGGCACAGCAGGAGATCATCCGCATTATCCGGGAGGATAAGAAGAAAGCGGGGGCGGCGAAGGCCGCAAGGTAAGAGGGCAGAAGAGCCCTTCCAAAACGGAATATGGGGCTGCTATCCTGGGGGCGGTCCTTTATTCATAAAAAACTAAATAGCAACTCATAAACAAAGCACGGGCCGAAGGCCCAAACGCTCCGAACGGATTCGGAGCGAAACGTAAAGGGAGGTACACTATGGTAGTACAACACAACTTAACAGCAATGAACTCCAACAGAATGTTGGGACTTACGAGCTCTTCACAGGCAAAGTCCACCGAAAAGCTTTCTTCCGGTTACAAGATCAACCGTGCGGCTGACGACGCAGCAGGCCTTTCCATCAGTGAGAAGATGCGCAAGCAGATCAGAGGTCTGACACAGGCATCCTCCAACGCACAGGACGGCATCAGCGCAGTACAGACCGCAGAGGGCGCGCTTACTGAAGTGCACGACATGCTCCAGAGAATGAACGAGCTGGCAGTTAAGGCAGCGAACGGCACCAACTCTGAAGATGACAGAAGCTACATCCAGGACGAGATCGATCAGCTGGTGACCGAGATCGACCGTGTGTCCGAGACCACCAAGTTCAACGAGACCTATCTGCTGAAGGGCGACTCCGCTGCACCCAAGAAGACCAACTTCCAGTATAAGGAAGCAGAAGTGCTTGCTCAGGATGTATACTATGTGGACTCCGATGGTAAGGTTCAGACCGTAGCAGCCGGCACTCTCAAGAGCGCTCTGAATACGAGTTACACCTATTTCAAAACTAGCGATCCTGGACTGGTAGGAGAAACAGTAGCAGACACGGACTTTGACAAAGTAACAATTGTCAGCGTGACGGACGTTTATCAGAAGGATAAGAACGGAGATTATGTCTTAGCAGATCCTAATTCCTTAAAGACGGGCACATACTATGATGTTACCTTTACTACAGATGGGAAGGTTGGTACTGCCACGGAGGCAACAGTTACCGGAGCAACAGGATACAAAGTCAAAGAGGGTAAAACCATTTATGACCAGTATGGTAATGAGATCGCTGCTGGAACCATTCTTTCTACAACAGCCGATTATTACAAAAATGTTGCTGATGGTATTTTAAACGGAAAAACCGGCAACATAGTCGAAGTCGAGGATATTAAAACAACAAAATCTCTTGTGCAGTTTGTCGACAAGGATGGCAACGAGATTGCTGCAAACGGTCTGGATAAGTACCTCAATGACGATGGCAGTCTGAAGGCAGGCTCCGGCTTGTTCGTAAAGGCCGGTGATCAAATAAGGGGCGCTACTCAGGACGATGTAGATGACATGGTCAATTCTGACGACAAGTATGCTGTGGGAGCACTGACCCTGACACTGCATGTAGGCGCAGACGCTACCACCAACAACCAGATCTCGGTTGACCTGGACGCTATGAGCGCAGTGGGCCTGGGCATCGACGCGGTAAGAGTGGACGGTTCTGACGATACCAACGCTCTGAATGCCATCGAGACCATCAAGGCTGCGATCCAGAAAGTTTCCACACAGCGTTCCGCACTGGGTGCAGTTCAGAACAGACTGGAGCACACCATCAACAACTTGGACAACGTCGTTGAGAACACCACTTCCGCAGAGAGCCAGATCCGTGATACCGATATGGCTACTGAGATGGTGAAGTACTCCAACAACAACATTCTGGCACAGGCAGGTCAGGCAATGCTGGCACAGGCCAACCAGGCGAACCAGGGAGTTCTTTCCTTACTTGGCTGATCGAGTTGAATGTGGAAGCCAAAAGCTTCCGGCTATCAAAACTAAAAAGGGACGGCTTCGGCCGTCCTTTTTTCATAATAGAATGTCAAGCCCGAAAGGATAAGACAAAAATAAGACCGCGCAGTAGGATGCGCAGAAACGGAGCCCTATATGAGCGAGAAGATACTGCTGACCATCACCATGCTGGTGAGTGACCGGGAAGATACTATAGAGAAATGTATGAAATCGCTGGTACATTTGCGGGAAGCTGTGCCCAGCGAACTGATCGTGGTGGACACTGCCAGCAATCAAGTGTGTATGGATGTCGTGAAACAGTACACGGACAATATTGTGAGATTTGAGTGGTGCAACGATTTTGCCGCCGCGCGGAATGCAGGAGTAAAAAGGGCAAAGGGCGAATGGCTCATGTTCCTGGACGACGACGAATGGTTCGAGACCACGGAGGAGATCGAGGATTTCTTCCTGTCCGGTAAATATAAAGAATACAATGCCGCCACCTATATCCAGAGAAATTATTCCAATCCGGAAGGTAGCAAGTGGAGCGATTTTGACGCCATGCGCATGATCAAGTTCGGGAAGAACACCTGCTTTGTGAGCAAGATTCATGAATTTCTCACCGGTCTCAGGCCACCCTTTTGTTATCTTGGCGATTATGTACACCATTACGGCTATGTATTCGCCAGCGCTCAGAAACGAAACGAACATTCCTGGCGGAATATCCGGCTGCTTCTTGATATGCGCAGGGAAGATCCGAAGGACAACCATGTAATAGGACAGCTCATTCAGGAGTATGTGGCGGTGGGAGAAAATTTTTCCGCTATCGAGCTGTGCAAGGAAATATTAAAGAATCCCAGATGTTGGAAAACTGTTTCAGATGCCCGTTATGCTACCTATGCGGCCATGACGGAGGCAAAACTCTATGTTCGACAGCAGCGGTACGAGGACGGGTATCAATTCTCCAGGAACCTTTTGGAAAATCCTGAGATCTCCCTTTTGGCACGGGGAATTCTTAATAACTTCATTATTGTCTGTTGCTATCACATGAAAGAATATGAGGAGGCCTTGGAGCATATTCAAACATACAAGGAAATTTGTATAAAATGGGAGGCTTGTCCGGAAACCGATCGGAAACAAGTGGATGCTTTTTCCGACTGTGCACCATACATGGAGGAGAGCGAACAAAAGCGCTTTGTCCTGTTACGGATTCATATATTGGTGTTGTGCGAAAAATGGCAGGAAGCAGGGGAAGATTTACGCTCTCTGACTTGGGAGAGCGAGGACCGCAAGATTCTGCAGGAGACGCCCAAAGACATTGTGGATATACTGAAGAATCTGCCATATAATCCGGGGTTTTTGGAGATTGTCAAAATACTGCAGCAGTCCATTAATTACAGCCGTGACATGTATAAGGCCTACGATGTTTCTACTTCGGAGGAGAGACAGCGGCTGATGGAATACTTTTCCCTCCTTCCTCCCAAGGATTCCAGAATGTGCCTGTACCACCTGATCTATGCCGGAGAAAAAAATGACCTTGGCCTGGCCGTCCCCGCACTGGAAAAAATGCGGGAATGTAACTTCCCGTTCTTCCTGCCAGATAAGAAGTACTGGGATAGTCTGCTGAAGCTGAACATCCAGGTGAACTCCTACACGGATTCCTTAAGCGCCTATGAATGGATGGAACTGGCCAAAAGACTTTGGGCTGAACTGGCCATGGAGACCTGCGAGTCCGCCTATCTGTGCCTGATCCGGGGCCTGGAGAAGACCGAGCTTCGCTTCCTGTTCCTGAGCGCCCTGATGATGGAGAAACGTCTCTTATCGGAACCTGCCCCACAGGAAGATGGGGCTCTGGACTCGGACGAGGCCGGGGTCGATTTGCAGGCAGATACGAAGGAAAATGAGGCGGAAGATAAGGTAGAGGATTCAGATAACTGCACCGGAACGCAATGGGCCCTTCCAGACGATGTGGATACGGATGCAGATACAGGGTCGGAGCAAATGATCGATGCGGGGGACAGTCCACGGTTTATGTGGCAGTTTCTGACCATGGAAGAACTTTGGGACAGATTAAACCAGCTCTCCCAGTACTGGGTGTCCTGTGCGGCCTCTCTTTATCGGGAAGATGTGTTTATAGGAAAACAGATCGAAGCGATCCCGCCTGCCTATCGGTTCGGCTGGTACATCATGCAGGCGAACGCCATTCGTAAGGAGAATACCAGACTGTTTGTCAATAAAGTGGCTGAGGCTGCAAAAGCATATCCCGTCATGAAAGAGCTGTGCAAACAGGTAATAAAGGGGGAAACCATATAAGATGACAAGTCCGCAAGTAAGCGTTATCGTAGTACATCAGAGTACCTGCGCTGAACTACAGACGACCTTTAGCAGTATCAGCGAACAGAATTATCAGAATATTCAGGTGGTGGTCGTGGACATATCTCCCGATGGCCAAAGCCTTGCATGGGCACAGGCGGCATACGGGGATCATGACAATATCATTTATTTGAAAGGCGACGCTTCCATAAACCGCGGGGCGGCTTATAACCGGGGGCTAGAGGCATCGTCCGGACAGCTTTTGGCTTTTCTGGAAAGCGGCGCCACTTGGCATCCCGAAAAGCTTAAGCTTCAGGCAGGACACTTGTTCGAAAAAGAAGATATTTACTGGATCTATGCCGTCGCTCAGGACAGGGGCAGGTCCGGCCGACAGATCCCGGCCGCGGACCTTCCCTTATATAAAAAAGTCGGCAATATCTTTCCGGATCTGATCATGGACGAGCAGATCAATATCAACACGGTAGTGATGAAACGAGAGAGCTATCTGGTGGTGGGCGGGATGAATGAGGATTTGCCCGTGATGGCGGAATATGAATTTCTACTGAGACTTTCCCTGATGTATCCTGCGCCTTTTTTGAATCATGTCATGGCTGTCGTACCTGTGAAAGAAATCCCCAGTGAACTGGCGGTGCCTGTACAGGCAATGCTCTTGGAGGAATTTTCTCAAAAACTGAGCCGCTTTGGTCTGAAACAGGAAAAGCTGGAACAGGTTCTTGTCTATGCGGAAAAGAACGATCAGACAGCACTTATGCGTGAGTACGCCGTCATCTTATCGGAAGAGGAGGAATACAGAGAATATCTGAAGGACTTCATGGAGCGGACGGATTTTGAAGGGAGAAAACTACAGCCTTCCACAGAATGCGTGGACGGAGAATGGGAGGCCTGTGTGGGATGTTGCGGATGCGCAGACATCTGTCCTGTCCATGCGATTACCCTGGTCTACAATAAAAAGGGCTTCCTGGTCCCTCATGTTAATAGGGAAAGGTGCATTTCCTGCGGCAAGTGCAGGCAGTGCTGTCCTGCCCTGCAGAAACTCGCTAGCGCACCTGTGCCGAAACAGTGCTTTGCCGTACAGGCGTCAGAGCAGGACCGTCGGGAAGGTTCTTCCGGCGGTGTGTTCCCTCTTCTGGCCAGGACTTTTTTGCAGTCGGGAGGGTATGTAGCCGGAGCGATCTTCGACCGAAACTTCCATGTACGGCACATCGTCAGCGACCGGCCAGAAGATATCAGGCGGATGCAGACGTCCAAATATGTCCAGAGCGATACACAAGGGATTTATGCGAAGATTCGGGACCTTCTGGAACAGGGAGAAAAAGTGCTCTTTACCGGCTGTGCCTGTCAGATAGCGGGTCTGAAAGCCTTTTTGGGGTCCGAGCCTCAGGGATTATATACGGCGGAGGTAGTCTGCCATGGAGTGCCCTCGCCGATGGTATTTGAAAAATACTTACGTGAGTTTACAAAGGCGCAGGGTAAGATAGAGGAAGTAAATTTTCGAAAAAAGAGCATATTTGGCTGGAAGACAGGATTGTACATAAAGTTTAAGAACGGGAAGGCTTATATCAGCGGACAGAATGACCCGTATATAATGGCCTTCTTGTGCAACTGGATCTTACGGGACAGCTGTTATCAGTGCCGGTTCAAAGATAAAAAATACAGTGATATGATGCTGGGAGATTTCTGGGGGATCAGAGATCTGGACGCATCGATGGACGACGGCACGGGGACTTCCATAATGACGTTAAATTCCCGAAAAGGAGCAGAGCTGTATCAATCAATTCAGAGCGGGTTTTGTAAAATAGAAACTTTGCCTATTGAAAAGGCGATAGCCTATAATCCCAATATCTGTTACTCCGTTGAAAAGACCAGATTTTGTGAATTTTTGTTCCCTGATCTTCTTGGAGTAAGACTGCGTCAGGCAATTAGTTCGACCTTCCAAAAGATTCATTTTGATATTGGCCTTGTTTTGTGGTGGTCTTCGAATTATGGGAACGCGCTTACGAACTATGCATTATATCATACCATAAGTAAAAAATACTCTGTACTCGCTGTAGACAGTATATGTATGAGACCCTATAATCGATTTCAGCGCTTTGCCAAAGAATACTATCAGTTAAGTTCGGATTATTTTCCATGGGGGAATAGAGACTTGCTGCAAAATTCCTGCGATACATTCATGGTAGGCTGCGATCAGGCATGGAATTTTTATTTTGAACAGATGTATCACTGTGATAAATTATTCCAGCTTGATTTCGTAAAGGACGACAAGCGCAAACTTGCCTACGCCGCTTCCTTTGGCATGGTGGGAGCGGAGCCTCCGGCGGAAGAATATAAGGCACTGTATCAGCGCTTTGATAAAATCTCCGTCCGGGAAGGATTTGGCGTAGACCTGTGTAAGGAAAAATACGGAGTGGAGGCCGTACAAGTGCTGGATCCGGTATTTCTTCTGGACAGTGAAGATTATGAGGCACTGGCCCGCAATGCAAGGGTACGGGAGGAAGACCCTTTTATCATGGCGTACATTTTGAATCCGACGCCGGACAAGCGAAGGATCTGTAAGGAGATCCAAAAGCTGCTAGGCGGGATTAAGATTGTCAATGTCTCAGAGAATTCTCCTGACAGACGCGATCTCTACCGTCATATCTTGGAATTTGACAACGTAAAAGGGGACATTGAAGTAGAGGACTGGGTCTATTACATGAAGAATTGCCGGTTTGTAATAACCGATTCCTTCCATGGGACTTGCTTTTCCGTCATTTTTGAAAAACGGTTCGTAACTTTTGTGAACCGCCAGCCTGATCGATTCTCCATTTTTCAGGAGCTGACTGGTATTGGACAGCGTATTCTGGAACAATTGGATCAGATCGGATCAGAGGATCTTGAAAAATATCTGGAAGAACCGGACTATGGTACGATTCGGGCGGAACTGGCCGTAAAGAAGCAGCATTCTCTGGACTGGCTGGAGAATGCGCTGCGTTAAAACGGCGGCAGCAGATGGGAAATTCTATTATTGACACGGAGTCAGCTTTGCTGACTCCGCCAGTATTTGCGGAAATGAAAAACAGTACAAATCTCACCGGATACCATACTCCTTCAACAGCTTTTCCAGATAAGCCTTGTCTTTCGCGGCGCGTTTCAGGTCTTCCAGTCTGTTGTCTTCGATTAAGCGGAGATTGAGACGGCTGGCCTGCGCCATGCCCTGCTCAATGCCCTGCGCCATGCCTTGTTCTATACCCTGTTTTTTACCTTCTGTCCGGACATATTCATCCCGGGCGTATTGATCCCGTATCTGTTTCATATGACCTTCATACAGCGCGCGCATGGTCTTTCCCAGGTTCATGATCCTTACCTCTTTGATGGCTTCCAGTATCCCTCGATTTTTAGTGGTGGTCTGCAGCATATCCAGTTCCTCCTCTGTTTTTGCGTTGAACAGTCTGATCCAGTCGTCCATGGGATCTGCTCCGTTTAACGGTTTGTTCAGTTCAATGACTCGGATCTCCAGCATGTCGGAATATTCGTGTCCTGTCTCGTCCCGCAGGCGGTATACCCTGTGATATTCCGGGCGGTCATCCAGATTAAATCCCAAAATATTGATGCTGATGCATTTTCTCAGCCTGTAATACTTTTGACCGATCAGAAGGTCTTCTGTGTACATCTTGGACAGATAGAACAGGCTCCGCCTGTCCCAGTGGGAGATCATCTTGATCTGAAGTTCCACATTTACCTTACGGTCATCGTTCAGTTCGATGATCACGTCCAGAATTCCCTGTTTCTGTTGTCGGAAACGTTTCCACAAGTACGGATTGGCAAGCCGCACGGAACGGATCTCTTCCAAAGAAAGCCCCAAAGCGTCGCTGACGAAATACCGGCGGATGTTTTCGTTGAGAAACAGATGTTTAAAACAAAAATCGTACTGCAAAGAAATAATATCAGCCATGCGTTGCCTCCTGTTCCGCAGGAGAGATGGCTGTCATACATCCGGTAATTCATAATTACGCTGTAGAAAATCTCCTGCTTTTTGGTTGTTGAGAATGGATTTAAAAGCACAAGATTTTCTGATACGGAAAAGATCGTTTGAATTGCCAATCAAATGTGAGAAATATTATGCTTTGAGTATAGGATACCACAGGTTGGGTTATATGGCAAGAGTTTTGTTGACAAAATTGTACTAATGTGTTAGACTGACGTAAAGTCTAATGCATTAGAACAACTGCGGAAAGCATTGCGGACGGGAGGAGACAAAATGAACACACCGAAAGTATTTGAAAGCGAATACCGGTTTTGCCTGATTCTGTGGGAGAATGAACCGATCAACAGCACACAGCTTGCAAAGCTGTGCCATGAAAAGCTTGGATGGAGCCGAACTACCACTTATACCGTCATAAAGCGGTTGTCCCAGAGGGGAGTGGTCAAAAATGAAAATACCATAGTGACCTCTCTGGTGTCAAAGAACGAGGTGCAGGCCGCGGAGATAGACGAACTTGTGGAGAAGAAGTTTGGGGGTTCTATGCCGGCCTTTATTGCCGCGTTTACAAAGCGCAGGTCGCTGTCCGGAGAGGACGTGGCGCAGATCAGAAAAATGCTGGACGAGTATGAGGGCGAATAGTCTGCGGATCGGAGGATGGGTATGGAGCGTGTTTTTTTCAGGTTGGTAAATATGAGCATTAACGCGGGATGGCTGATCCTTGCGGTGCTTGTACTGAGACTTGCGCTGCGCAGGGCGCCGAAATGGATAGCCTGCCTGCTCTGGGCGCTGGTGGCGGTGAGGCTGCTCTTTCCGTTTTCGCTGGAAAGTGTTTTCAGCATGCAGCCAAGCGGTGAGACGATACCCCAAACTGCTTTTACGTCTTCCCGGCCGTCGATCCAAAGCGGTGTGGTGTTTGTTGACAATGCGGTAAATCCCATCCTGCAGGAGTCTTTTGCGCCGGAGACGGGGGACAGCGTAAATCCACTGCAGGTCTGGAGTTTTGCAGCCAGTGTGGTCTGGGCGGCAGGGGTTGTTCTGATGCTGGGATTTGCGGCGGTAAGCTTTCTGCGGCTTCATCTGAAGGTCAGGACTGCCGTCAGGATCCAGCCGTCGGTTTATGCCAGTGAATTTGTGGAGACTCCGTTTATTCTGGGGCTGTTCAGGCCGAGAATTTATCTTCCTCTGCACATGGAGCGGGAGGTCATGGAATCCGTTATTGCACATGAGAACGCCCATTTAAGGCGCAGGGATCATCTTTGGAAGCCGCTGGGCTATGGGTTGCTGGCGGTTTACTGGTTTAATCCGCTCTGCTGGGTCGCATATTCCCTGTTGTGCAAGGATATTGAACTGGCCTGTGATGAGAAAGTGATCCGCGGCTTTGACGGACAGCAAAAGAAGATGTATTCCGAGGCGCTGCTTGCGTGCAGTGTAAACAGAAGCCGGGTCATGTCATGCCCCCTTGCCTTTGGGGAAGTGGGCGTGAAAGAGAGGGTGAAATCGGTGCTTCATTATAAAAAGCCCGCCTTCTGGATCGTGGCGGCAGCGGTGCTGGCGTGTGTTGCGGCTGCCGTCTGTTTCCTGACAGATCCGGTAAGAAAGGAGAAGGCGCCTGAAAATGATCCGGCGCCGGAGGAACAGGCGGACGGTTCCGAACACGGCACCGCGGCGGAGCAGGAGCCCCAGGGGCAGGAAGAACCTGCAGATTGGGATGCCGGCGAAACCCAGCCGGGAGAAGAAGACCTGGAGAGGCTGCTGAATAACTGGAAAGATGCATTTGTACGCCGGGACGGAGAGAGGATCGCGGCACTTGCCTCGGAGGATGTGGCTGCAGATCTGGAAAGGCGGGGCATGCTGCATGGCAGCCGGGGACAGAGGAGTTTTGGCACCGCGGGAGCATGGCCTGTGAAGGAAGAGACGGACGCCAGACTGTCAGCCGGCTGGGGCGAGGGGACGGCGGAGATCTATTATTACGCATGGTCTTCCGACTTTGACGTGACGGTCTGGAAAGAGACCCTTACCTGTGAGATTCGGGACGGAGAATATATTGTTGTGGATGAGACGCTGGACCGTCTGGAGCAGATCACCACCGTGGAAGAGTTTGCGGACGCCTATGGTCTGATCGATGGAACGGGCGCGGACTATCTTGCCAATGGCAGGGGGGAAAAGCTGAACGAATCAGCGGTCTGGTATCTGCGTCAGAACGGCGGATACCCGGAAGGCGAAGACGCAGAGGTCGGCACGGGCGTAATACCGCTGGGTTTTCCGGAGGGTTACGAGGCGCTTTTTACACCGGAAGGCGCGTTGATAAAGCTGTTTCATCTGGCAGAGGATCCGGAGAAGCTGACGGTGGAGCGGGTGAGCGTGGAGGGCGAGACGGTCAATCTGTGTGTCTCCGGACCGGAGAAGGAAATGACATGTTTTGTGAGCATGATAAGGCCCTATGGCAGTTTCGGAATCTGGATTCCTCAGAATTACCGGGTGGATGTGGTATGGCGGCTTCAGAAGCTGGATTGGAACGATATCGGAAGCCGGAACCTGCACATTGACGGCAACAACCGGGAGGGCGTGCAGTTGATCGCGGAGGATAAAGAAAATGACATTCGGGTCTATGGCTACAACGACGAAGAAATTACCGGGATAGGGGTGGCCGTCGAGCGGGAAGGCAGGATGCAGTTTTTCGACTGGTGCTATACCTCGCCAAGGGAGCTTCTGCCGGACTGCTATTGGAAAGAAAAGGATAAGCAGCTGCAGATTGCCTTGCGCATTTATACGG
The DNA here is from genome assembly GCA_947627535.1 of uncultured Acetatifactor sp. Taxonomy (GTDB): domain Bacteria; phylum Bacillota; class Clostridia; order Lachnospirales; family Lachnospiraceae; genus Acetatifactor. The sequence goes on along the minus strand of CANQWM010000009.1, from coordinate 64,728 downwards.
GGACAGGCGCCGATGCTGAGGAACTGCATATCCTGCAGTATCGTGAAGACATGACGGCGACGGACAATGTACTGGACATTTCCGGGCTCTGGGATATGCTGGAGGATAGGATCGGTTTTGTGTATGACAGCGGCTCAGGTATGCTGACGCTGCAGGATACCAGATATGGGAAAGAACTGCTTACCATCGAGATCGGGACGGATGGGGGAGCGGTGGAGGAAATAGACCTTGGCAGCGTTTCGGAATTTGTCCTGGGGGACTCCATTCTTTTCCGGGGGGAGCCGGGATACATTCGGGAAGGCAGTCCGATTGCGGAGTACAGCCTGGATGATATAGGGCTGGAGGCGGAGCTTTTGTTGCAGAAAGAAGGGGACAGTATTCATTTCGATCTGGGAGAATTTTCTCCATGTAAAAGATAGCGTTTCCCGTGGGAAATATTTGGTGCCTCGTGCTGCGCCGGCTCGTGTATTGCGTCACAAAAGCAGCCGGGGATGCGCTGTCTGGCCGCTTGTGGAAAACAGATCTCCGAAACGGGAACATTCAAACAGAGCTGCCTCAGGATTCTGAGACAGCTCTGTTGACAGAGCAATTTTCGGTTTGTCATGTGTTACAGGCTGGCACCGAAGTCGGTTACCATGATCTGGCCTGTCATGGCACGGGATTCGTCGCTTGCCAGGAACAGAAGAATGTTCGCTACATCTTCCGCCTTACAAGGCTGCGTGCGAAGGTTGGAATGGGTCGACATCGCGCCGAACATGTCGGGGTCGAGCTGATCCGCCTTCATGGAGGAGGTCATGGGAGTGACGATGGTACCGGGGCAGACAGCGTTGCAGCGGATACCCTGCGCCTGGAAGCGCAGCGCGGTATGCTTGGTTACGCCGATGATAGCGGCTTTTGAAGAGACATAAGCGGCTCCGCCGCAGCCCTCATACCCGGCTACGGAGGCGACGTTGACGATGCTTGCGCCGGCGGCCATGCGTTTGCTTGCGGCGCGCATACAGCGCATGGTTCCCTTCTGGTTGGTCTCTACGATGCGGTCAAGGTCCTCGTCGGTAAAGCGGTCGATGGGCTTTAAGCCTTCTTCGAGAATACCGGCATTGTTTACGAGAATGTCGATCTTTCCGAACTTATCCATGACGGTCTGCATCAAACGTTCCGGATCCTCCGGTTTGGAGATGTCCGTGGAGATGGCGAGAACGGTTCCGCCTGCCTGCTTGATCTCGGCGGCAATCTGTTCCAGCGCCGCTTCCCGGCGGGCGGTGATCACTACGGTAGCGCCCTCTGCGGCAAAAAGCTTTGCGGTGGCGGCGCCGACGCCTGAATTGCCGCCGGTAATAACGGCGACCTTATCTTTTAGACGATTCATAGTATCCTCCTTTTATTACTTCAATTTTCTGTATTGTATACCAAAATGACATATATTGTCAATACAATTAACAGGACAAAAAAGAAAGACAAAACCGAAAACAGGGTATATAATCATATTATCGGAAAAGGATTGGCGCGCAGGGTTTATTTTTCCGGGAACAGGGTATTCTGTTCTTATGGAAAAGAAAAGTAAATTTTATCCTTTTGATTATTATGTACTGCTGTTTTTTCTGCTGGCTTTTGCAGGCTGGCTCTGGGAGGTGGCGCTTTTTCTCGTGACGGATCATGCGCTGATCAACCGGGGCGTGTACAGGGGGCCATATCTTCCCATTTATGGAGCCGGAGGACTGCTTCTGTGCTTTTTGTTCCGACGTCTGAGAAAGCATCCGTTTTTGGTCTTTCTGGGTTCTGCGGCCGTCTGCAGCATGTTGGAGTATTTTACCGGTTTTTTTCTGGAAATGCTCTGGGGAATCCGATGGTGGGACTACAGCGGCCATTTCCTGAACATAAACGGCAGGATCTGTCTTCTGGGGGCCGTGATCTTTGGGATGGGAGGCGCCGCGCTGGTCTGCCTTTTGCTGCCGCTCTATGAAAAATGGTATCACAGGATGCCGGTGACGTGGAGGGTCGGGCTGATGCTGGGGCTTCTGGCGGTCTTTGTTCTGGATGCTACCTACGCGGCTGTCCGGCCGAATCTGGGGCAGGGGATATCCCAGCCGGTCCGGAAAACATGAAGGGAATTGAAGGGGAACAAAGAGAAGCAAAAAGAAGTAAAGAAACAAAGAAAAAGCAAAAGGAAGTAAAGGGGAAAAGGAACAAAGGGGAAAGAAAGCAAAGAGAAAAAGGAATAAGGAGGGCAAAAGAAGGGTAAAGGGAAAAAGGAATAAGGAGAGTAAAAGAAGGGTAAAAAGAAAAAGGAATAAGGAGAGCAAAAGAAGGGTAAAGAAAAAAGGAACAAATAGAAAACAAAAGAAAGCAAAGAGAAAAAGAAAATAATAGAAAAAAGGAAACGTAAGAAAAGAAAAACAAGAAAGAAAAGAAGAAAGAAACAAGAAAGAAAACAAAAGAAAACAAAAGAAAACAAGAAAGAAAAGAAGAAAGAAAAAAAGAAAATAAAAAGAAAAACATAAAGAAAAGAACAGGATAAGAACAGGATAAGATAAAAAACGCATGAAAAAAGAAGAAGTGCTGAAAAAATATTTTGGATATGACAGCTTTCGGCCCGGGCAGGAACTGATGATCGACAGTATTCTTGCCGGACGGGATGTACTTGGCATCATGCCGACGGGAGCGGGAAAATCTCTCTGCTATCAGGTGCCTGCTCTGCTGCTTCCCGGCGTAACCGTGGTGATATCGCCGCTGATCTCGCTGATGACCGACCAGGTCCGCGCTTTGAACGCCGCGGGGATTCACGCCGCATACATAAACAGCGCTCTTACCGAAGGCCAGGTCACAAAAGCGCTCCAGTACGCCGCCCAGGGACGTTATAAAATCGTTTATGTGGCGCCGGAGAGACTGGAAACATACGAATTTTCAAGGTTTGCAAATGCGGCGGATATTTCTCTGGTAACGGTGGACGAGGCGCACTGCATTTCCCAGTGGGGGCAGGATTTCCGCCCCAGCTATTTAAAGATTCTGGATTTTGTCCGAAGTCTCCGCAAAAGACCTGTGATCGGCGCTTTTACGGCTACGGCCACGAGGGAAGTAAGGGAAGATATCCTGCGTGTGCTGGAGCTTAGGGATCCGCAGACGCTTGTGACAGGTTTTGACCGGAAAAACCTGTATTTTGCCGTGGAGCAGGTACGTGGGAAGGACCGGTTTATCAGAGAGTATCTGCATGAGCATGGAAAAGACAGTGGAATCATTTATTGCGCCACTCGGAAGAATGTGGACAGAGTTTATGAAATGCTGCGCCGGGAGGGATTTCCGGTGGCCGCCTACCACGCGGGAATGGACAGTCAGGAGAGAACCCAGAGCCAGGAGGATTTTATCTACGACAGAAAGCCCGTGATCGTTGCCACCAATGCTTTCGGAATGGGCATAGATAAATCCAATGTGCGTTATGTGATCCACTATAACATGCCGCAGAGTCTGGAAAATTATTATCAGGAGGCCGGCCGTGCAGGACGGGACGGCGAAGCGTCGGAATGTATTCTTCTCTATTCGCCTCAGGACGTTATGATCAACCGCTTTCTGCTGGACAGCAAAAAAGAGACGACTGAGCTGACGCCCCAGGAGTTTGATGCGGTCCGGGAACGGGACGAGATCCGTCTGCGGGCGATGACAGCCTACTGTACGATGACAAAATGTCTCAGGGAATATATTCTCCGGTACTTTGGGGAGACGGAAGCCTCTCCCTGCGGGAACTGCTCCAACTGTCTGAGAGAATACGAAGAGGAGGATGTGACGGATGCCGCTGTCGTTATCCTGAAGGGCATCCTGCAGCTGCGGCAGCGGTTTGGGATCAACATGCTTGTGGGTGTCCTCCGGGGGCGGAATAACGCAAAGCTGCGAAGCTATGGGTTGGAGCAGTGCGAATCCTACGGGAAGCTGGAGCATATGAGCGAGGAGAAGATCAAGGAAATTGTGAATCTGCTGCTTCAGGAGGAACTGCTCTTTATGACCATGGACAAGTATTCCCTGTTGGGAGTTACCGCAAAAGGACGGACGCTGCTTCGCCAGTATGAGGATTCTCTGGCGGGAAGGGACGGCACCGAGCCGGTATGCCTGATCCTGCGAAGCGCGAAGGAAGGCCGGGAGAGGAAAGAGAAAGGGGCGGATGTGGGAAGAAAAGCTTCCGGACAGCGCCGTTCCGAGATACTTACCTCCAGAGGGCTTGAACTGTTTGACAAGCTGCGCGGGCTGCGGTCAGAGCTCGCCCGGGAGGAAGGGATCCCGCCTTATATTGTGTTCGGGGATAAAGCGCTGGTCGATATGTGTGTAAAGGTGCCGCTGAATCGGGAAGAAATGCTGGATGTAAGCGGCGTCGGTGAAAATAAGTACGCAAGATACGGGGAGCGGTTCTTGAAAGAAATATCCGGCTTTACAGGCGGAAAGAAAGAGAAGCTCTGTTACGGTGGATACCCGGAGGAGGGAACCATGTCCCCCCAGTTTACGAGACCGCGGAAAAAACAGGGGAAGTCAGAATTTTTTCTCACCAGGGAACAGGCGGAATGCTTCCCCTATCGGGAAAAGTACCTGGCCGCGGAGCTGGCGGAAGCGCTGAACGGTCTCGTGGATGGGGAAACCGTAAAACAGATCACAGGGAAGGCCGTTTTTTCCTATGTGGAAAGCCGGGGGTACGCCCGGGAGAGTTATACGGACGGACAAAGGAAAAAGACGGTGACGGAGGACGGCAGGCGGCATGGCCTTATGATAGGGCCAAGGATAAGCAGGGCAGGGACAGTGTACGAGGATCTGTATTACACGGAGGATGCCCAGCGGATGATCGTGGAGAGCTTGGTTGCGGAAGATTTTTAGGAGTGTTTTGCCGGACTATTCCGCAATGCATTTCAGCAGCTGCTCCATCTCCCGGATTCCCTTTGTCTGGGAGGAGATGATGGCTTCCAGAACAGGGGCGAGTCCCGGGCAGATACAATAGCGCAGGGCATTTTCGCAAAGCGCTATGGCGCCCTCATGGTGAGGAATCATCTCCCGGATGAAATTGGCGCTGATATTGTTATCGGAGCAGGCGGAGCCCATTTCCCGGAACATGGTACGGGTTATCTCCCGGAAGCGCCGGCTATACAGATTCAGGTCCTGGCTGCTGTTTGTAACGCAGCTGCACTGCTGCAGAATGCTCTGCATGTTCTGGATGCTGCGCGTCTGGGTAGAGATGATGTTGTTGGCGATACATTGCAGTTCGGCATTTTTTGTGTACTGCAGCACATTTTGGCACATTTCAATGGCCGCTCTGTGATGCGGGATCATCTGCACGATGAAATTGTGGGACACGCTTTCATTGAGCCGGGCGCATTCCATGTTCTGGATCATCTCGTCAAGAATGGAATAAAACCGTGTCAGGTAATCTTTTGTACAGTCGTTAAAACGATACTGTTTTGTCATTTTACTCCTTTTCCACACTGCCGCCGCGTTCCTGAAACGAGGCTGACAGAGATACTTCTGATACACTGTTATACTATGTCACAGGTGGAAAAAGGTTCTGCAATATCCAGCCAGGAGGAAAAAAGAACACGAAAAACAGGGCGGTTTCCATGCCCGCCCTGCATTCCGATCCGATGCCTGTCCAAAAATCAGGCTTTCCAGATTTTCAGCGTTTTGATCAGCTTGTTCTTGTCCTTGTCATCCATCTTGGAGATCAGATCCAGAAGCTCATTGTCCAGAGCGGTCTTTCTGTACTCCGGTTCAACGCGGCCGATCAGGGAATCCAGAGAAATATTCATCAGCTTTGCATAGTACATGAGGATGCGGAGCGACATTGCCGTGCGGTTATTTTCCACATTGCTTATGTAGCCGGGAGTCACGTTCAATGCTTCGGCCACCTCGGCCTGTGTCAGCTTCATCTGGATGCGGAGTTCTTTGATCTGAGCTCCCAGGTTGTCAAATTCTTCATTGTTATTTCGCATATGTTACCCCTTTCATAAATAAATCCCGACACAAAAAGTATATAATAAACAAGTCAGATTTTAAAGATAGTATTTCAATTCTATGTATGCAATAAATATAGAAAGGCCAATTTTTATCGAATTTTACTGGAAATTGTGGAAAATAGAAAAATTTAAAATATAGTGGAAGAAGGGAAATCTATCGTGTATAATCATGCATGTAGTTCCATTTTCTTGCAGGAGGCGCGAAAGTGACAAATGACTTTTCCCGGGGAAAGGTCTGGCAGAATATTATCTGTCAGGCTCTTCCGCTGATATTGGCACAGCTTGTCCAGCTTTTGTATAATGTGGTGGATCGTGTATACATAGGGCACCTGTCTGGATCCGACACCCTGGCGTTGACGGGGATCGGTCTGGTTTTTCCGCTGACGACGCTGGTCGCGGCTTTTACCAATCTGTTTGGGACAGGGGGAACCCCGCTGTTTTCCATTGCCAGAGGTGCAGAGCAAAAGGAGCGGGCAGAAAGGATTCTGGGGAATACCTTTGTGCTGCTGTTGGGAACCTCCCTTGTCATGTTTCTTTTGTGTTATGCCTTCCGGCGTCCCGTGCTGTATCTTTTCGGGGCCAGCGACGCTTCTTACGGATATGCGGACGATTACCTGCGGATCTACCTGTTTGGCACTTCCTTCTCTATGCTGTCAACGGGACTGAACGGTTTTATCAATGCCCAGGGCTTCCCGCGGATAGGGATGCTTACCACGCTGATCGGTGCTGTGTTGAATCTGATCCTGGATCCCATTTTTATCTTTGGGCTGCATATGGGGGTGGGCGGCGCGGCTCTGGCGACGGTACTGAGCCAGATGGTATCCTGCCTGTGGGTTCTTCGGTTCCTGACGGGGAAGAAAGCCGTTCTTACCCTGAAACGGGAAAATATGAGAGTGGAATGGAAGCTTGCCCGGGAGATCACGTCGCTGGGTCTGTCAGGTTTTATCATGCAGGGAACAAATTGTCTTGTGCAGGTGGTGTGCAACGCAACCTTGAAGATCTTTGGGGGCGATCTGTATGTGGGGGTTATGACGGTGGTAAATTCCGTGCGGGAGATCCTGTCTCTCCCGGTCAGCGGACTTACCAGCGGCGCTCAGCCTGTTCTGGGCTATAATTACGGGGCCAGGCAGTATGACAGGGTGAAACAGGGTATTCGATTTACCGCGGTCATCGGTATTCTGTATACGATGCTGGCATGGCTGGCAGTGCTTTGTCTGCCCCATGTCCTGCTGTCCGTGTTCGTGGATGACGCCGCGATGATGGAAGCGGGCGAAAGAGCGCTGCACTTGTATTTTTTCGGGTTTTTCTTTATGGCGTTTCAGTTTACCGGCCAGTCTTCCTTTACCGCTCTGGGGTATTCAAAACAGGCAATTTTTTTCTCCCTGTTCCGCAAAGCCGTGATCGTGACACCGCTGACCCTTTTGCTGCCGCGGCTGGGCCTGGGAGTGGACGGGGTGTTTCTCGCGGAACCCATTTCAAACGCCATCGGCGGGCTGGCCTGTTTTGTGACCATGTACTTTGTGCTTTATCGGAAATTGGACAAAAAATGCAGTGGCGGAAAGACAGACGGGGAAGCCCGATCCTGATTTTGGTACTTGCATCCGGTGACGAATTATGGCAAAATAGATAAGGTTTTTATATGCGGGTAAATAATATGGAAGAAAACTGTAATTTTACGCTTATCATTCCGTCTCTCAATCCGGATGAAAAGCTCCCGGCCACAGTAAAAGCCGCCATTGAGGCGGGAATGGATGACATTATTCTGGTAGATGACGGCAGCTGTGGGGAATACCGCCACTATTTTACGGAGCTGGAGGACGCATATCCGCAGGTAACGCTTCTGGTGCACGAAAGCAATCTGGGGAAGGGAGCGGCGCTGAAGACGGCCTTTTCTTTTTTTCTGGAAAACAGGAAGAAGCGGGAGGGCGTCGTGACCGCAGACGGGGACGGACAGCACCGGATGGAGGATATTCTGGCCTGCGCCAGGGAAATGACCTGCGGGGAACGGGCGGTAGTCTTAGGCTGCAGAGATTTTGCCAGGGAGGATGTTCCGTCCAGGAGCCGCTTTGGAAACCGGGCAACCTCCGCTGTGTTCCGTGTGTTTTTTGGTATGCGTCTGTCTGACACGCAGACAGGACTCCGAGCGATTCCCCGGGAGTATGTCAAGACGCTTATGGAAGCGGACGGCACAAGATATGAGTATGAAACAAATATGCTGCTTTTGATGGGACAGCGTCACATTCCCTACCGGGAAGTGAAGATCGAAACCCTGTACTATGATGAAAACAGCGCTTCTCACTTCCGTCCTGTCCGGGATTCCCTCCGCGTATATGCGCTGATCCTGAAATATGCGGCAAACTCCCTGGCGTCAGCAGGCGTGGATCTTCTTGCCTTTTATCTTCTGGGGAAGTTTGTATTTACGGATGGCGGAAGGACTGCGGTTCTGTTTTCCACGGCAGTGGCGCGGATCCTCTCGTCAGTCGTGAATTTTATGGGAAACAAGAGGCTGGTCTTTCAAAGCCGTTCCAGTATCCGGAAGACTTTTGGACGGTATCTGTGTCTTGCAATACCCGTTATGACGGTGTCGGGGCTTATGGTGCACGGCCTGTCCGCGCTTGGGGGAGAGGGTGTGGGGCAGTTTGGACGAACACTGCTCAAGATACCTGTGGATACGGTGCTGTTTCTGATCAGCTTTCGGGTGCAGAAAAACTGGGTCTTCGGGGAGGCGGCAGTGCCGGGAGGGAAGGTTCATGAGGAATAATCTTTCAGAACGATCAGAAGGTTCCGGAAAGGGAAGAGGAAAACGCCTGGCAGGATTGGCGGGGAAGGTGCTTCTGGTCTTTTTTACGGTGATCGTTCTGTTTGTTTTTGCGGTGGTTGCCTTATGTCATACGCTTCTGACCGGGCCCAGTCCTACAGTGCGGGACCAGATAGTGCTTTCCGCCATGCAGGCCAGCGCTACAAAATGGCTGCCCGGGCTGTTCCTTGACGATGCCCTGGTAGAAGAAATCTGTGCCCGAAGCGCGGACGTCCAGCAGGAGGTTATACCAATGGGGACGCTGACCGGGGGACAAGGAGAAAACGGCTCTTTCAATGGCGCCCAGGCCGCAGCGGAGGATGAAGAGACGGCGGAGGACGAATGGGCGGATGCCATTGACGGTATGCTCTATAAGACATACAGCGGTTCCTCCTACAAAGCTTATATTCTCCTCGTAAAAGACCCGTCCAGAGTCTATGTGGGAACCTCCAGCGATTATAAAAGCGGAAAGATCGGCGCCCGCATATTTGATATCGCAGAGCGGGAAGGTGCGGTGGCGGGCATCAACGCGGGGGAATTTTCGGATATCGGAGGCCAGGGAACGGGGGACACCCCCATCGGTCTGACTTATTCCAAAGGAAGCTGTGTGTGGAATGACGGAATGAAGCGCACTTTTATCGGGTTTGACCGGAACAATGTGCTTCACGCGTTTGACTCCATGACGCAGGCGGAGGCGGAAGAACTTGGCATTCGGGATGCCGTTTCCTTTCAGACGGGGAACGTGCTGATCACCAACGACGGCCAGGATGTAACGCTGTACTATGCGGAGGGTAACACCGGAATGGCGCAGCGGACTGCTATCGCGCAGAGAGCGGACGGGACGGTTATCCTCGTCGTTACAGACGGGCGGACCGCCAGCAGCTTTGGCGCCACAAGGAACGATATCATCGACCTTCTTGTCTCCGAGGGCGCTGTGACAGCGGGAATGCTGGACGGAGGCTCTTCTGCGATGATGTATTATAAGGACTACTACATAAAATATGATATTGATATCGACGGGCTTGACGAGTACCAGCGGCAGGGACTGACAAACAGGTATAAGGCGTTTACAAAGCCGCGCCATATGCCGACCTTCTTCCTGGTAGCTCCAGAAGACTGAGAAAGGAAGCCAGACTGCTGTGGAAAAGGAAAAGGGCAGGAAACAGGGAAAGAGCAGCAAAAGAAGATTTCGCATCACGCGATTCTGGGGCGTTTATTTTACCGTCACGGCCATGGCGTTTCTTCTTGTGGCCGTCTCGCAGCAGATCGTGAAGAGCAGGCTTGCGGAATATGAGGCCGTTCAGCCGAAATATCTGGCGGCAGAAGTGTTTGACAGCTACTTCCGGCCGATCAGGTATGAGAAACTGCTTGCGGATGCACGCTACGATGCGGGAGAAGCTCAGGACCAGGAGATTGCGGAGTATCTCAAAAAGGAGATCGGAGATTCTGAGCTGACCTATTCCGTCGGATCGTCCAATGTCCCCGGCGAGACGAGATACCTTGTCAAAGCGGGAGAGAAACAGCTGGCGTCCATCATCCTGAGGGTTTCGGAAAGGAAGACCAGACACGGCTTTGACACATATGAGTTCTCTTATCTGGAGCTGCATCTGAACACGGAAACGGCGGCCGAAAGGGTTCCGGTGATTGTGGAAGCGCCGGCGTCCTGCCTTGTTACGGTGGATGGGAAGCCGGCTGCGGCGGAGTTTCCTGCCGTAAGGTATAACAAAACGGATGCCCTGAAATATTACCCGCCGGACATCACGGGGGTGGAATATGTTGCCTATACGCTGGAAGACCTGGAAACGCCCCACCCGGAGATTGTGGTCACGGACGCCCAGGGGCAGCAGGCGGAAGTGGTTTTTGATGAAGAAACAAACACTTATACTGCCGGCGTCGTCTACAGCCGGGAGCTGGAGGAGGAATATTCGGATTTTGTGACCGAGGCCATGGAGGGATATGCCGAATACATACAGGCATCCCAGAACAAGGGACTTGGCAGTATCAAACCTTATTTTGACACGGATTCGGAAGCCTATGCCGAGGTGGTTGCGGCCGGCGGGAGCAGATGGATGGTAAAAGAATGGGACAGCGTGGACTTTGAAAATGTGGAGGTGGGAGAGTTTTATGCCCACACCCCGGAAAGCTTTTCCTGTCATATCTCGTTTACCCAGGTGCTGCATAGGAACGGCCGGGAAGATTATGTAGATGTTGTGGACAAATATGTGTTCCTGCACATGACGGAGAACGGGTACAGGATATTTGCCTGGCACAATGTATAGATGTAGAGAAAGGATGAGTTTGCAATGAGACATTTGACGGAGATCCGCTGGCACGGAAGAGGCGGACAGGGAGCAAAGACCGCGGCGCTTCTGCTGGCGGACGTGGCTTTTCAGTCGGGAAAGCAGGTACAGGGCTTTCCTGAGTATGGACCGGAGAGAATGGGAGCGCCCATCACGGCTTACGACCGGATCAGCGACGAACAGATCCGGGTTCACTCCAATATTTATGAGCCGGATTTTGTGGCGGTGGTGGATGACACGCTGCTTCATACCGTGGATGTGACGGCCGGTCTGAAGGAGGACGGGGGAATCCTGATCAACACCGTAAAGACGGCGGAGGAGATCCTGCCTTTGTTAAAGGGGTATCGGGGAAAGGTTTACATGCTGGACGCCAGAAAGGTCTGTATGGCCACGCTGGGTAAATATTTTCCCAATACGCCCATGCTGGCGGCTATAGTAAAAATATCAGGCGTTATGGATATTGATGTGTTTCTGCGGGAGATGGAAACCTCCCTGCAGCATAAGTTCGCAAGAAAGCCGGAGGTGCTGGACGGCAATCGGAAGGCACTGAAGCTGGCGCTGGAGGAGGTAACGGAATGGCAGTAAAAGCGGAATTTATCAATGAGGATACAAAATGGCAGGATCTCACGGAGGGGCTTCAGATTCATGAGCCCGCCACCTCCAGACGGTTTCTCACGGGGGAGTGGCGGACGGAGACGCCTGTGTGGATGCAGGAAAAGTGTAAACAGTGTCTTTTGTGTGTGCCATACTGTCCGGACAGCTGCATTCCCGTAAAAGAAGACCGGCGGCAGGAGTTCGACTACGACCATTGTAAGGGCTGCGGGATCTGCGCAAAGGCTTGTCCCTTCGGCGCCATTGAAATGCAGCAGCCGGCGGAATGACGGCGCAAAAGCGGAAAGGAGTACATATGTCTACGAAAACGAGAATGTCGGGCAACGAGGCGGTTGCCCATGCCATAAAGCAGATCAATCCGGATGTGATGCCGGCGTTTCCCATCACGCCCTCCACGGAGATTCCACAGTTTGTGGCAACGATGATCGCAAACGGAGAGATTGATACAGAGTTTATTCCGGTGGAAAGCGAGCACAGTGCCATGAGCGCGGCCATGGGCGCTTCCGCGGCTGGGGCAAGAGCCGTCACGGCCACCTCCTCCTGCGGGATGGCCCTGATGTGGGAGGTGCTGTATGTGGCGGCGTCCAGCAGGCTGCCCATCGTAATGGCGCTGGTGAACAGAGGGCTTACGGGTCCGCTGAACATCAACGCGGAGCATTCCGACAGCATGGGGGCAAGGGACTCCGGCTGGATCCAGATCTATGCGGAAAACAATCAAGAGGTCTATGACAATTTTCTGCAGGCCCACAGAATCGCGGAGCACAGGGATGTCCGTCTTCCCATTATGATCTGTCAGGATGGTTTTATCACCAGCCACGCGGTACAGAATATCACGCTCTGGGATGACGAACCCATCCGGAAATTTGTGGGTGAGTACGAACCGGAGCATTATCTGCTCAAAGAGGATGAGTCCATGGCTGTGGGACCCTATGCCGTTTCCCCCTACTGTATGGAAGCGAAGAAGGCCCAGGCGGAGGCAATGAAGCGGGCGCGGAAGGTGATCCTGGATGTGGCGGCGGAGTTTGAAACGGTGACAGGGCAGCACTATGGATTCTTTGAAGGGTATCGGCTGGAGGATGCGGAATATGCTGTGGTGGCCATCGGTTCTGTCTGCGGCACGGCGAAGGACGCGGTGGACGCCATGCGGGCAAGGGGCATGAAGGCGGGACTTTTGAAGATCAGGGTATTCCGGCCCTTTCCAGGTCAGGAGATCGGTGAGGCGTTGAAGCATTGTAAGGCTGTGGCCATCATGGACCGGGCGGAAAGCTACAGCAGCCAGGGAGGCCCCCTGGGCGCGGAAGTGACAGCGGCAATGTACCGGGCAAAGGCCCAGGCGGAAACCGTGAACATCATGTACGGGCTGTCCGGCAGGGACGTCAGGGTGGAGGATATGGAGCAGGTTTATGCGTCCCTTGAAAAACTGGCGGACGGCAAGATCAGCTTCCCGGAATATCCTTATCTCGGACTGCGGGACGGCACGGAGGATCTCTTAAGCCGGTAACAGAACTTTATCTTATGGAAAAATCTGCGCCATGTCAGACGGCGTTTTAAGTCAGTGCAGGAAAGGCAGGAATAACAGACATATGGAACAACAGGCATTTCAATACAGGGAGATTCAGGCAAGGCCGGAACGGCTTGCACCGGGACACAGGATGTGTGCAGGCTGCGGCGGCACGATCGCGGTGAGGAATGTGCTGAAAGCGCTGCATCCGGGGGACAAGGCGGTGGTGGGAAACGCTACCGGATGCCTTGAGGTGTCAACTTTTATGTACCCCTATACCGCTTACGAGGACAGCTACATCCACAGCGCCTTTGAAAACGCGGGCGCCACGCTCTCCGGCGTGGAGACGGCTTACAGGGTGCTGAAAAAGAAGGGAAAGATCACATCGGATTATAAATTTATCACGTTCGGGGGCGACGGCGGGACCTACGATATCGGCCTGCAGTCTCTGTCCGGGGCAATGGAGCGGGGGCATGACATGGTCTATGTCTGCTACGACAACGGCGCCTATATGAACACGGGAACCCAGCGGTCCTCCGCAACGCCCATGTATGCGGATACCACTACGACACCAAGCGGAACGGTGTCTCAGGGAAAGCCTCAGGCGAGAAAGGATCTGGCCGGTATTCTTGCGGCCCACAACATCCCCTATGTGGGACAGACCACCTTTATCGGGAATATGAAGGATCTGTACGTAAAGTCCGAGCGCGCCATCTACACGCCGGGGGCGGCGTTTCTGAACATCCTTGCCCCCTGTCCCAGAGGCTGGAAATATGATGCGCCGGATATCATCGAGATCTGCAGGACGGCGGTGGAGACCTGCTACTGGCCATTGTTTGAGGTGATCGACGGAAAGTGGATCCTAAGCTATAAGCCTAAGAACAAGCTGCCGTTGGAGGAGTTCTTAAAGAAGCAGGGCCGTTTCAAGCATCTCTTTCAGCCCGGGAACGAGTATCTCATCGAGGCATTCCAGAAGGAAGTGGACAGAAGATGGGAAGAGCTGCTGGCAAGATGTGAGGGATAAGGCGTCAAAAAGGGCGCTTCAGGCAGAAGGCGGCAGGAAAAAAGCAGCCGGCGGCAGGGGGAAGGAACAGTCATGAAAAACTATCGGCTTCTCATAGAATACGACGGCACACGCTATTACGGCTGGCAGCGGCAGCCTGCCCGGAGTACGATTCAGGGGAAACTGGAGGCGGTGCTTGCGGTACTGAATGGAAAAGAGACGGAAGTCATCGGCGCGGGCCGAACCGACGCAGGCGTTCACGCCAGGGGCATGACTGCCAGCGTTTGTCTGGAGACAACGTTGACGCCGGAGGAAATCCGGGACTATCTCAACCGATATCTGCCGGACGATATCGCCGTGCGGGAGGTAAAAGAGGCTTCTCCCAGATTCCACGCCCGCTATAACGCCATCGGAAAGACCTACTGTTATACCTGTTACGACGGGGAGGTCAAGCCGGTTTTTGACCGCAGATTTTATACCCGTCTGGAAGAAAAACCGGATCTGGACCGGATGCGCCGGGCGGCGGAGATTTTGACGGGAGAGCATGATTTCCGGAATTTCTGTGCCAATCCCCGGATGAAGAAATCCACCGTCCGGAAGGTGGACCGGATCGACATAGCGAGAGAGGACGGTTACCTGCGTTTTACGTTTCATGGCACGGGTTTTCTGCAGAATATGGTGCGGATCATGGTGGGAACCCTACTCGAGGTGGGATGCGGGCGCATGGAACCGGAGCAGGTACAGAAGGCGCTTACCTGCCGGGAACGGTGCAAGGCGGGACCCACCGTGCCCGCGCAGGGGCTGTGCCTGATGAGCGTGGATTATGACTGAAAGCAGCGAAAGACGAACAGCGTCCCGGGGGCTTTTTACGCCGTGATGACTGTTCCGCCCTTTCCCTTTACAGCGTCCTTGACTTTCTTCATGGAGGTGATCAGGACTCTTCCCTCCGGAACTTTTTTCAGATAATAGACGGCGGCCTCGATTTTTGGAAGCATGGTGCCGGCCTCGAACTGTCCCTCAGAGATCAGATCCCTTGCCTGCGCCGCTGTCAGCTCCGGAAGCGGCGTCTGACCTTCCCTGCCGAAATCCCGGTATACGCAGTCCACGCCTGTCAGGATAATCAGCTCGTCGCATTTTAGATCCGCGGCCAGCTTTCCGGCGATAGCGTCTTTTTCGATGACTGCAGACGCGCCCTTCAGCACATGCTGCTGTTCGATGACGGGAATGCCGCCTCCGCCGCAGGCGATGACTTCCTGGCCGGCGTCCGCCAGTGCCCGGATCGCCTCGATCTCCACAATGTCAATGGGTCTGGGCGCGGCGACCACTCTGCGGAATCCCTTTCCGGGATCCTCCTTCACATAATTTCCTTTTTTCATTTCGATTTCCGCATCCTCTGCGGACATATATCTGCCAATCACCTTGGTGGGCTCGTAGAAGGCGTCATCGTAGGGGTCTACCGTAACCTGGGTCAGGATCGTGCTGACGGGTTTGGAGATGCCCCGGGAAAGCAGCTCGGAGCGAAGGGCATTCTGAATATCATAGCCCACATACCCCTGGCTCATGGCGGAGCAGACACACATGGGGGCGGGCGTATAGTCGATGTAAACGCGCCGAAGCTCAGTCATCGCTTTGTGGATCATGCTGACCTGCGGGCCGTTGCTGTGGGTGATGGTAAGCTGATAGTCTTCCTCCACCAGATCGGCCAGGGCCTTCGCGGTTGCCTTTACGGCATCCCACTGGGCCTGGGTGGTGTAGCCCAGCGCTTCGTGTCCAAGAGAAACAACAACTCTTTTTTTGCTCATAGTATCCTCCCTGCAAAACGGAAACAAGATTGTAGTTTCATTCTACATCATGAAAGGTATCTTTGAAAAGAAAAATTTTCAATAAAAAGAAGATCCTGTCATATATGATACAGAAATGATGCATGGCTGTATTAAAAAAGTATAAGTAACCCTGTTATTTTGTCGAAAAAGGGTATATAATGGAGTGTTGGGAACGGAATGTGTCAGGAGGCTGACAATAAGGAGAGATTGAAATGTTTGTTCTTTGGGGTACTTTGGCGGGCATAGCCCTGTGGACGGAGCTGGTCTATCATTTCAGCGGATTTGGCTGGACGGCCTTTCAGCCTTTGTTTGCCATACTGCTGATCGTGGCGTGGTCCGGACTGTGGTCGCTTTTGATCGGTGTTTTAAAAAGCAGGAGAGCGAAGAAGATCTTTTACTATGTGGCGCTGTGGCTGCCGGTTATCTGGACCGGCGTCCAGCTGGTGTATCTGCGGATTTTCCATCAGCCCCTGCTCTGGGGGATGGTGGTCCAGGGCGCCCATGACGCGCTGACAAACTACTGGCGGGAGGCTTTGGTCGGCGTTTTAAAGACGCTGCCATTTATCGCGCTGCTGGCGATCCCGGCGGTGGTGATCCCGATCCTTCTTCGGCGCAACCGCTGGCGGATGCCCTTGTATGATTCGCTTGGCGTGATGCGGACGCTGGTGATCGTTTTCGCCGGCACGATGGGAAGCGTTGTGTTTCTGGAGCTGGGGGAAGCCGTACCCTTTGAATACTACGAAGAATATCATGAGTTTTACGACCCTGTGACCGTTGCGGAGAGCATGGGCGTCCTGCCCACGCTCCACGCGGATGTGGGAAGGATGCTGCGCCAGTGGCTGTACCGGGTTGGAAACGGAAAGTCCGGGGATACAGGAGAGTATGTACCGGCAGTGGCGCCTAATGCGGTGGCATGGAACGGCGCGCCTTCTCAGAGCCCGGCGCCGGACAGTTCTCCGGAGACGGAAGGGGAGGAGGCCGAACCGGAACCTTCGCCCACAGGCCCTGAGATCGTGCCGCAGCAGTTTCAGCTGGATTATGATCTGCTCCACCAACTGGCGGACAATGACCACCAGACCTGGCTTGCGGACTATATCCAGAGCGAACCGCCGGTAAATTCCAATGAGTATACCGGAATGTTCAAGGGATATAATCTGATCTTCCTGACGGCGGAGGGATTCTGTTCCTACGCCATAGACGAAGAACTGACGCCTACCCTGTACCGTATGAGCCACAGCGGTTTTGTGTGTGAAAACTATTATGTGCCCCTGTGGCAGACGAGTACCAGCGACGGCGAGTATATCAACATGACGGGACTGATCCCGGATCAGATGCACAGCATGAAGCGCAGCAAGGACAATGCGTTCCCCTATAATCTGGCCGCGTACTTTGCGTCGGAGGGCGTGCAGCCAAGGGCGTACCATAACAACAGTCTTTCCTACTATGACCGGCATCTCACCCACACGAACATGGGATATGATTTCAAGGCGTGCAAGCTGGGGGATCTGGACGAGGCGGAGTGGGGAGACAAGGTCTTTCCGATGGAAAACGCCAACAAATGGCCTGCGTCGGACTATGATATGATGGTGGCCACGGTGCCGGAGTATGTGAACGACGAGAGGTTCCATGTCTATTATATGACGGTATCCGGACACATGAATTATTCCTTCAGCGGAAACGCCATGTCCTCCAAAAATAAAGACGCGGTGGCGGGGCTGGATCTGTCCGAGGGACCGAAGGCTTACATCGCCTGCAACATAGAGCTTGATAAGGCCATGGAAAATCTGCTCGCCCAGCTGGAAGCGGCGGGACAGCTGGAAAATACGGTGATCTGTCTCAGCGCCGATCATTACCCTTACGGACTGTCGGACGAAGAGTACCAGGAGCTGGCGGGAAAAGACCTCACCGGGGGAAAGGACAAATTCCGCAATACCCTGATCCTTTACAATGCGGGCATGGAGGAACCGATCTACATCCAAAAGGCATGCAGTTCCATGGATCTGCTTCCCACGCTGTTAAACCTGTTTGGATTCCCATACGACTCCAGAATGTACGCCGGACGGGATATCCTTTCCGACCGGGAGGGTATGGTGATTTTCAACAATCGGGATTTTGTAACGGATTCCGTGATCTTTATTGAAAAAGGTGACATCGCCACATGGCTCAAGGACGAAAACGGAAACGATATCATGCCTCCCGATCTGCAGGATGCGTATCTTGAAGCCATGCGGGCGGAGGTGAAGCGGCGGTATAATTTCAGCGCCTATGTTCTTCAGGAGGATTACTACAGGGATGTGGAGCAGGCGATCATTCCGCAGCAATAGCGGTTCGGCCGGCTTATCCGTTTAATTCGGACACCGCTTTGTCCAGAACGTCAAAATAATCTTCAAACGTTTTTTTACAGCAGCCGGGGTCGCGGATTTCGATTCCGGCTGTTCTTAATCCGGTCAGAGCAAATCCCATTGCCATCCGGTGGTCGTCGTAGGTTTCTATCGAAGCGGGGCGCGGCGTGCCCGGCCAGATGGTGAGACTGTCCTGGGCGGATTCACAGCGTATTCCCATCTTTGTCAGTTCCGTCGTGATTGCTCCAAGCCGGTCGCTCTCCTGAAAGCGGATATGGCCTATGCCTGTGATGGAAGTGGGGCCCTGGGCATAGGGCGCAATGGCGGCCAGCGTGATGGCCTGGTCGGAACAGGCGGACATGTCCGCCGTAATGCCCTGAAACACGCCGCCTTCCGGCGGGGAAAGAAGAATGCCCACCGGCGTATCCGAAGCGGTGCATCCCATTTGTTCCAGCAGCCGGATAAAAGCCACATCTCCCTGCAGGGACTGAAAATGAATGTTGCGCACGCTCACGGGGATGTTCAGAAGAGGGCACATCGCATAGAAATAGCAGGCCGCGGAGACATCCGGTTCCACCTGGTATTCTCCCGCCCGGTAATGCTGGCCGGCCCTGGTCAGAAAAAGATTCTGCCCGGGACGCTCCACCGTTACGCCGAACTGTTCCATCATCTTTACGGTCATGTCGATATAAGCCATGCCGTGGGTCCCCTCAACCTCAATGGTGAAGTCGCGGGGGGAAAGGCAGGAAACGATCAGGAGGGCGCTCAAAAACTGGCTGCTGTGGTCTATGTTTACGGAAATGCGGTCCCGCTTGAAGCCGTGGCCTCTTAAAAAGAACGGGAAATGGCCGCGCTCGTGTCCCGGAACGGAGAAGACCTGACAGCCCAGCTTTTGGAGAGAGTCCAGAAGCGGAGCCATGGGGCGTCTGCGCATCTGTTCGGAGGCGTCCATGTAAAAGATCCCGTGGGACAGACCGAGATAGGCGGTGAGAAATCTTGCCGCGGTTCCGGCGCTTCCCACATACTGTCTGGCGGACGCATGGGGGACGGGGCCGCCGAGACCCGTTACCGCCATGGTCCGTTCCTTTTCGTCTGCTGTCGTGTAAAATCCCAGATTCCGGATGCAGGATAGAAAATGTCTGGAATCGTCGGAAAAAAGAGCACCCTTTAAAAGAGAATAACCGTCTGCCAGGGTAGCAAGAAGCAGAGCGCGGTTGGTAATGCTTTTCGATCCCGGGACGGAAACCTCCAGGGGAGCGCATCCTGCGGGACGCTCTTTTAACGCGCTGTATATTTCGGGAACCCGATAAACGTCTGATGAAATCATATACAATCTCCTGTGTAGATCAAGGATAAAAAACAAGGTGATGAACTGCTATTAGTATACGTCCCTCTGCGGAAATTTGTCAACTTTGGAAGCACGAAATGTCAACTTTGGAAACGCGAAAGCACTTGACAAACCGGTTTATGAGTGGTAGTATCAATTCATAATATTCCTATTAAGTTACTATGAAATAGAAAGCATGGAAATGCAGGAAAGAGGCAGGATATGGGAAAAATTTATGAAAACGCTACGGAACTGGTAGGAAGAACGCCGCTTTTGAAGCTGAGCGGATTTGCCCGGGAGCAGGGAGTTACGGACGCCGTTCTTCTCGCAAAGCTGGAATATCTCAACCCGGCGGGAAGCGTAAAGGACAGAGTGGCGCTGGCCATGATCGAGGACGCGGAGAAAAAGGGAATCCTGAAACCGGGAGATACGATCATCGAGCCCACTTCCGGAAATACGGGAATCGGTCTGGCCAGCGTGGGCGCGGCAAAGGGTTACCGCACCATATTGACGCTGCCGGAGACCATGAGCGTGGAGCGGCGGAATCTTTTGAAGGCGTACGGCGCGGAGCTGGTGCTCACCGAGGGCGCGAAGGGAATGAAGGGCGCCATCGCCAGAGCGGAAGAGCTTCAGAAGGAAATCCCGGGCTCCGTCATACTGGGACAGTTCGACAATGGGGCAAACCCTGCGGCCCACAAGGCGTCCACTGGCCCGGAGATCTGGGAGGACACGGACGGGAAGGCGGATATTTTTGTGGCCGGCGTGGGAACCGGAGGCACCGTCACCGGTGTGGGTAACTATCTGAAATCGAAAAACCCGGCGATCCGGATCGTCGCGGTAGAGCCTGCCGATTCGCCCGTGCTGTCCGGAGGCCGTCCGGGACCTCATAAGCTGCAGGGCATCGGCGCCGGCTTTGTGCCTTCCGTGCTGGATACCGGAATCTACGACGAGATCATTACCGTCACCACGGATCAGGCGTATTCTATGGGACGCTCAATCGCCCGCAGGGAGGGGATCCTCGTTGGAATCACTTCCGGCGCCGCCCTGTACGCGGCGGTACAGCTGGCAAAAAGGCCGGAGAACGCCGGCAGTACCATAGTTGCCCTTCTTCCGGATTCCGGAGACAGATACCTGTCCACGCCGATGTTTACAGAAGGCTGATTTTATGGTACACTGCGATATGGGTGCGGTTTGCGAAGTGTGCGAGAGGGGAAGTCATGAAAATTTCCACAAAAGGCAGATATGCGGTGCGGGTCATGTTTGACCTGGCGCTGAACAATAACGGAGAATATATCAAGGTAAAGGACATTGCCGCCAGACAGGGCATATCGGAAAAATATCTGGAACAGATCATCGCCATGCTGAATAAGGCAGGGTATGTGACCAGTGTCCGCGGGGCCCAGGGTGGCTACAGGATCGCAAGGGATCCGGAGGAATATACCGTCGGCATGATCCTGCGCCTGACGGAAGGATCCATGGCGCCGGTGGCCTGTCTTGACGAAGGAGCGGAATGCGAACAGTGCGACACCTGCGAGACGCTGGAGGTGTGGAAGGAGCTTTACGACGCCATTAACGGCGTGATCGACCATGTGACGATTGCGGATTTGGTGGCGAAACGACGGCAGAGAGAAGGAAGTCTGGATTACAGTATCTGAAGGTTGGGATACTTGCGGAAAAAACGGCGCGGCCTTTCAGGGACGCGCCGTTTTTGGCTGGATCTTCAGGGTCTGCCCTCTGTATTCGCACAGCGCGTCGTCCATGCGGAGCGTGTCCAGAAGCTCTTTGCCATTTTTTGTCAGGCGGTAGATCTCTATCGTCCCGATGCCGCTTCCGCCTGCCCAGAGGGGACCGCGGGTTCTTGCGGCGTCCGGACTTTCATATTTCAGCTTCAGCATCCGGTCCTTGGTGCAGGTGCCGGAAATTTTGATCAGGTGCGTGCGGTTTCGCGCCATGATATGCCAGATAAAACGTTTCCCGTTTTCTCTTGCGCTCCACCTGCATTTTGTAAACAGGAACTGACTGTTGAGACCGAACTCGAAGTCTTCTCCGGTATAGGTCAGCTGTATCAGAAGCCTGCGCCCCAGGGGCAGGAAAAAGAAACGGGGGCAGCAGCTGCTGACAGCCAGAACGGAGTGGCGCAGCTCCCTGCCGGTGTGGGCGCTGGTGAGCCTGCAGCAGGCAAGCTGCATCCACGGCTTGTTAAAGCTCCGCCCCCAGTGTTTGTCCGCATAGCCATAGCTGGTGTCGGCGCAGACCCGGTAGGTCTCGCCGTCCAAGGTCACGGTTCCCTGGAAGAAGCTGCGGATCCCTTCTCCGTGCCAGTAGCTGTCCAGGGCGTTCAGGGCCTGAAACAGCGGCCCGGCCAGAAAACCGGTGTGACAGGAGACGGCCTTGTGCACTTCCAGATCCCATTCCATGACGCCGGGATCCGACATCAGGCTGCGGTGTGCCGCCTCTTCAGGCGTGACTTCCACACGTCCTGAAATCCGGTCCTCCCGGTACATGCAGTCTTCCACCTGCATCACCAGAGGGCTTCCGGTGGTATTCAGGGCGCAGATGGGATAAAAGGCATGCAGCTGTCTGCCGGGCTGGCCGTCCTGGCCGGGAAAGGCGCCGGCCTTGATCATGATGTATGACGGCTTCATGCCCCGCTTGCGATAGTAGGGATGCCTTCCCAGAATAGGGCGGTCCCCGCCGAGACCGGGGTTGATGACATAATATTCCACAAAAAAAGTGCGGGATTCCCCTGTTTCCTCATGGATTCCCGAAAAAGAGTGCCACCACCGCATGTAGCCTCTTTTCCTGTGAAAGCCGTGAAACAGCCCAAAACCCCGCCATACGTATGCATTTCGCTTCCGGTCGGATAAATTCATCTATCTTCTCGCTTCCTGCGGGTGCGGCGCACCCTCGGAGACTGAATGTTCGGTATCCATATTTCGTGGTGATATGCGTTATTATACTACAATATGTAGGAAATGACAAGAGTGTCGTCGAAAAAAGATAAAACAGATCAAACTTCTGCGCAATTTATACTTGCAAAAAAAACTCCCGGGAAAGATAATAAGATTATCATGGAAAATAAAGGAGGACGAGATGGAACAGAGACGATTCAGCACACCCCTTGACTTAAAGCAGGTCAGGATCACAGACGGATTTTGGGGAAGGGAGCAGGAGCTGGTGCGCAGGGAAGTGATTCCCTATCAGTGGGAAGCGCTGAACGACCGGATCCCGGAGGCCGCACCCAGTTTTTGTATGCGGAATTTTAAGGTCGCGGGAAAGCTGATGCGGGAAAAGAAGGAAAAGGGATCGGCTTTCGTGGCGCCGGCGTATACCTTCCGGGGCTTTCAGGCGCTGCCGGAGGACCCCGCGCATCCGGATCCCGATAAATTTTACGGCTTTGTGTTCCAGGACAGCGATTTTTCCAAATGGATAGAAGCGGTGGGATATTCTCTGATCAACCATCCCGATCCGGAGCTGGAAAAGACCGCGGACGAAGCCATAGACATTGTCTGCGCGGCGCAGGCGGAGAACGGATATCTTGACACCTACTATATCATCAACGGCATGGACCGGATCTTTACCAATCTTCGCGACCATCACGAGCTGTACTGCTTCGGACACCTGACGGAGGGTGCGATCGCCTACTATCAGGCCACGGGCAAGGATAAGCTTTTAAAGGCGGCGGAAAGGTACGCGGATTTTATCAGCGAACGGTTCGGCCCCGGCGAGGGACAGTGCAAGGGGTATCCCGGACATGAGATTGCGGAGATGGCGCTGGCGCGTCTCTATGAGGTGACGGGAGAGAAAAAATATCTGGAGCTGAGCAGCTTCTTCCTTGAGATGCGGGGGACGCAGCCTTATTATTTTGACAGGGAAGAGAAAGAGCGGGCGGAATACGAGGGGAGACCCTACAGGACGCCGGAGCCGGGTCTGCGTCATTTTTATCATCAGGCCCATCTGCCCGTCCGGGAACAGACGGAGGCAACGGGGCACGCCGTGCGCGCCGTTTACCTGTACAGCGGCATGGCGGACATGGCGCGGCTGAAACAGGACGAGGGGATGTATGCGGCCTGCAGACGGCTCTGGAGCAGCATTGTCCGGGAAAAGCTTTACGTCACGGGCGGTATCGGGGGAACCCATATGGGAGAGGCGTTTTCCTTCCCTTATGACCTGCCGAACGATACCGCGTATTCGGAGACCTGCGCCGCCATCGGTCTTGCGTTTTTTGCGAGACGGATGCTGGAGATCGAGGCTGTGGGAGAATACGGCGACGTGATGGAGCAGGCCCTTTACAACACGGTGCTGGCCGGCATGGCGCTGGACGGAAAGAGTTTCTTCTATGTCAATCCGCTGGAGGTCCTTCCCGAGGCATGCAGGAAGGATGAGCGGAAATTTCATGTAAAGAGCGTGCGGCAGAAATGGTTCGGCTGTGCCTGCTGCCCGCCCAATATCGCCAGAATCGTAAGCTCCCTGGGGGCTTACGCGTACACGGCGGGCGAAGAGGTATTGTATACCCATCTGTATGTGGGAAGCAGGATACAGTGCAGCCTGGGAGGAAAGCGGCTGAATGTGGAGACGGAGAGCGGGTTCCCCTGGGACGGAAAGGTAAAAGTAATGCTTTCCGCAGAGGAGACAGTACCGGGGACGCTGGCTTTCCGGGTGCCGGGATGGTGCGGATCGGCCCGGGTGCAGGTCTGCGCAGGCGGCGCGGAGCCGGTCACTTTACGTGTGAAGGACGGGGCCTGGGAGAAGACGGCCGGAGACGGCGCGGATGAAAAGAACCGTATCACGGGAATCCGCCTGGAGAATGGATATCTGTATCTGACGGGAGACTGGCAGGACGGGGACAGGATCCTGCTGGATTTCCCCATGGAGGTACGGATGGTCTGGGCCGGCGGAAAGGTGCGGGAAGATATGGGAAAAGCCGCGTTTACAAGGGGCCCCATCTGCTACTGTCTGGAGGAAGCGGACAACGGCAAAGACCTTTATCTTCTTCGGGCGGACACGGAGAAACTGATCTGCCGGGAATGCGGGAAGCTGGACCAGAGCGCGGTGCGGGTGGAGAAGACCGGTGAGCTGGGACATGAGATGTGCGTCCTGAAGGTGCCGGGAAGACGGCTGGAAAAGTCGGGCGGGAAAGCCTTATACGAGGATTACGCGCCTCTGCGGGAAGAACAGGCGACGCTGACCTTTGTGCCCTATTATGCATGGAACAACCGCGGGGAGGGCGAGATGCAGGTCTGGGTGGCCGTGTAAAGGACGGACAGAGACGACAGGTATTTTTACAAGGAGTGTCGGCATGGCATTTGTACATCTTCACGTCCATACGGAATATTCCCTGCTGGACGGTTCCAACAAAATAAAAGAGTATGTGGCCCGGGTGAAGGAGCTTGGGATGGACAGCGCCGCCATCACCGACCACGGCGTGATGTACGGCGTCATTGAGTTCTACAGGGCAGCGCGGGCAGCGGGGATCAAGCCCATTCTGGGGTGTGAAGTTTATGTGGCGCCTCATTCCAGATTTGACCGGGAGCTGTCCGGCGGAGAGGACAGATACTATCATCTCGTGCTGCTGGCGGAAAATAACACCGGTTATGCAAACCTGATGAAAATTGTCAGCAGGGGTTTTACGGAAGGCTATTACTATCGGCCTAGAGTGGACATGGAGGTCCTGAACCAGTACCACGAGGGGATCATCGCGCTGTCCGCCTGTCTGGCGGGCGAAGTGCAGCGCTGCATCATGAAGGGGCTGTACGGGGAAGCGAGGGAAGCGGCGAAAAAATACGAGAACTGTTTCGGGAAAGGCAATTTTTTTCTGGAGCTGCAGGATCACGGGATGCCGGAGCAGAGACTTGTCAACACCGAGCTCCTGAAGATGAGCCGGGAGCTTGAGATCCCGCTGGTGGTCACGAACGACGTCCATTATACCTACGCTTCGGACGCGGACTCCCACGATATCCTGCTGTGTCTCCAGACAGGGAAAAAGCTTGCGGATGAAGACAGGATGCGCTATGAAGGCGGCCAGTATTATGTAAAGAGCGAGGAGGAAATGAAGGGCCTCTTTCCCTATGCCTGGGAGGCGGTAGAGAACACCCAGCGCATCGCGGACCGCTGCAATGTGGAAATAGAATTTGGCGTCACGAAGCTGCCGCACTATGAGGTGCCGGAGGGGTACGACTCCTGGAGTTATCTGAACAGGCTCTGTGACGAGGGCCTTGCCCAGCGCTATGGCGATGGGAATCAGCCCGCGGGAAATACCGGACAGACGCTTCGGGAGCGGCTGGATTATGAGCTCTCCGTCATCCGGACCATGGGGTATGTAGATTATTTTCTTATTGTATGGGATTTTATCAACTATGCGAGAAGCCAGGGGATTCCGGTGGGGCCGGGGCGGGGGTCGGCGGCGGGAAGCATGGTTTCCTACTGTCTGAAGATCACCAATATAGACCCCATACGCTATCAGCTTCTCTTCGAGCGTTTTCTGAACCCGGAGAGAGTTTCCATGCCCGATATCGACATTGACTTCTGTTTTGAACGAAGGCAGGAGGTCATCGATTACGTGGGCCGGAAGTATGGAACGGAAAAGGTGGTGCAGATCGTTACCTTCGGCACGCTGGCGGCAAAGGCCGTCATCAGGGACGTAGGGCGCGTTATGGATCTGCCGTACAGCTTTGTGGACTCCATCGCAAAGCTTGTTCCCAGAGAACTGAACATCACGCTGGATCTGGCGCTGGAGAAAAATCCGGAGCTTCGGAAGATGTATCAGGAGGATGAGCAGGTCCGCCGTCTTATCGATATGAGCAAACGCCTGGAGGGACTACCGAGAAACACCTCTATGCACGCCGCGGGAGTGGTGATCTGTCCGAAAGCGGCGGATGAATTTGTCCCCCTGTCCAGGGGCAGCGACGGTTCCGTGACCACACAGTTCACCATGACCACCCTGGAGGAGCTGGGCCTGTTAAAGATGGATTTTCTGGGACTGCGGACGCTTACCGTGATCCATGACGCCGTGGAATTTATCGAAAAGGGCAGGGGCGTCCATATCGATATTGACAACATTGACTATAATGACCGGAATGTGCTTGCCTCCATCGGAACCGGCAGGACAGAAGGCGTCTTCCAGCTGGAGAGCGGCGGGATGAAAAACTTTATGAAAGAGCTGCGCCCGCAGAACCTGGAGGACATTATCGCGGGAATTTCCCTGTACCGGCCGGGCCCCATGGATTTTATTCCAAAGTATATCAGAGGAAAGAACAACCACAGCGACGTGGTGTACTCCTGTCCTCAGCTGGAGCCGATTCTCGCGCCTACTTACGGGTGCATCGTCTATCAGGAGCAGGTGATGCAGATCGTGCGGGATCTGGGCGGTTATACCCTGGGGCGAAGCGATCTGGTACGCCGCGCCATGAGTAAGAAAAAACAGGCCGTCATGGAGAAGGAGCGGGCCAACTTTATCTATGGCAATGCGGAGGAGGGTGTTCCGGGCTGTGTGGCAAAGGGGATCGACGAGAAAACAGCGGGCGGTATTTACGATGATATGATGGATTTTGCAAAATACGCCTTTAACAAGTCCCATGCGGCCTGTTACGCGGTGGTGGCTTATCAGACCGCGTTTTTAAAGTATTACTATCCGGTGGAGTTTATGGCGGCGCTTATGACGTCCGTGATCGACAATGCCGGCAAGGTTTCCGAATATATTCTGCTCTGCCGCAGCATGGGCATAACACTGCTGCCTCCGGATGTCAACGAAGGAGAGAGAGGATTCTCTGTGTCGGGCGGCGGGATCCGCTATGCCCTGACGGCGATTCGCGGCGTGGGAAAGCCCGTGATTGACAGCCTTGTGCGGGAACGTCAGGCCAGAGGCCCCTTTACCAACCTGAAGGATCTTATCACAAGGACGGCGGATAAGGACCTGAACAAGCGCGTGATGGAGAGTTTTATCAAGGCGGGAGCCCTGGACGGCCTGGGCGGTACAAGGAAACAGTTCATGAGCGTTTACGTGCAGTTTATGGACCGGGTTACAAAGGACAGAAAAAGCAATATGGAGGGGCAGCTTTCTCTGTTCGATATCGCCGACGAATCCCAGAAGGAGGAATTTGATATCCGTCTGCCGGATGTGGGAGAATATCCCAAGGAGATGCTGCTTTCCTTTGAAAAGGAAGTGCTGGGTATTTACTTGAGCGGGCATCCTCTGGAACAGTACCGGGAAATCTGGCAGAAATATATTACCAACACCGCCGGTGATTTCGCGTTGGACGAAGAGACCGGCAGCATAGGGGTGGAGGATCAGTGCCCCGTGACGGTGGGCGGTCTTGTGGCCGATAAGACGATTAAGTATACCAAAAACGATAAGGTCATGGCGTTTCTGAATCTGGAGGATCTGGTGGGCAATATGGAGATCATCGTTTTTCCCGGCGCATATGAAAAGTACGGCGCCCTGCTTCAGGAGGACGCGAAGCTGTTTATCAGGGGCCGCGCTTCTGCGGAAGAGGACAAGGACGGGAAGATCCTCTGTGACGAGATCGTGACCTTTGAGGAGGCGGCCCGGCTGGAAGAGGGTGTGCCTCTGTTTCAGGACAGGCATCGGGGACCTGCGGGACGGCGGGGGATGGGACGGGGCGGTTCCCGCACCAGCGCCTTAGCCGCGGGAGGGACGACATATGGCGGCTTCGGCCCGGGGGGAGAGGGAAACAGCGCTCCCGCAAAGCTGCCGGACGGACTGTGGATCCAGTTTCCCACACAGGAAAGCTACGAGGCAAGGGAACAGGAGCTGCTTGCCGCCATCGCGGATTCCGACGGAAACGACGATGTTGTGATCTATGTGAAAAATCCCAAGAGGATAAAGGTGCTGCCGCCGAACCGACGGGTCCGGGCAGACGAGGCGCTTGCCGGAAGGCTTCGGGAGACTTTCGGGGAGGAGAACGTAAAAATCCGCTGAAGTTGCGGCACAGGCTATTGAAAACCGGAGCAAAATGAATTAAAATAGGTAACTAGGGTAGAAAGAGATGAATTTGTCATCGGGAGGTAAGAAGGTCATGGCAAGTGAGATAAAGACCATTGCGGTTATGACGAGCGGAGGCGACGCTCCGGGTATGAATGCCGCCATCCGTGCGGTTACCCGGACGGCAATTTCCAGAGGGCTGAAGATCAAGGGAATCAAGCGCGGTTACATGGGGCTTCTGAATGAAGAGATTACGGAGATGGAAGCGCGCGATGTCTCCGATATCATACAGCGGGGCGGCACTATTCTTGGAACCGCGCGGTGTCAGGAATTTCACAGGCCGGAGGTGCAGCAGAAGGCGGCGGAAATCTGCAGGAAGCACGGCATCGACGGGATTGTGGTCATTGGAGGTGACGGCTCTTACAGGGGGGCGCAGGCGCTTTCCCGCCAGGGGATCAACACGGTAGGGCTGCCCGGCACCATAGATCTTGACATTGCCTGTACGGATTACACCATCGGTTTTGATACGGCGGTGAACACTGCCATGGAGGCTATCGATAAGGTCAAGGATACCTCTTCTTCCCATGAGCGGTGCAGCATCATTGAAGTGATGGGCCGCAACGCCGGTTACATCGCCCTCTGGTGCGGCATTTCAAACGGCGCCGAGGACATTCTGCTCCCGGAAAAGTATGACTATGACGAACAGGAGATCATTAATCATATTATCGCCAGCCGCAAGCGGGGAAAAACACACCATCTGATCATCAATGCGGAGGGAATCGGCCATTCCGTTTCCATGGCGAGAAGGATCGAGGCTGCAACGGGTATGGAGACCAGAGCCACCATTCTGGGGTACATGCAGCGGGGCGGAAACCCTACGGCCAGAGACCGTTATTATGCCTCGATCATGGGCGCGATGGCGGTGGACGTGATGCTTCAGGGAAAAACGAACCGTGTGATCGGGCACAGGCACGGAGAGTTTATCGACGTGGACATCGAGGAGGCGCTCCAGATGGAAAAACACATCGACGAGTATCAGTACGAGGTTGCGCAGATGCTGACGATATAAGACGGCGGCAGCCGGAAAGCGTGTCAGGAAAACAGCGGCTCTCCCTGCGGGGAGAGCCGTCTTTGTAAAGGAGATCGGGGGATGATCACCAGCAGTTCAAACGCGAGAGTAAAGCAGGTGGTACAATGGCGGAACAAGGCCAGAGAACGCAGGGAGGCCGGAATTTTTCTGACGGAGGGCCTTAAGCTGTACCGGGAGGCGCCGGAGGATCGTGTCAGGGAGGTCTATCTCACCGAAAATGCGGTGGAAAGGCTGAAGGAGGATGGGGCTCTCTGGAAAAAGCTGCAGCGGACCGGCTATGAGACAGTGACGGAGGAGATTTTCCGGAAAATGTCTGACACGGATGCGCCGCAGGGAATCCTTTGCGTGATCAGACGGCAGGAATATACGCTGGATCAGATTCTGGACGCGCCGGCGCCCCTGCTGGTGGTGCTGGAGAACCTACAGGATCCGGGAAACCTGGGGACGATCCTGCGGACGGGCGAGGGTGCAGGGATAACGGGTGTGATAATTGGAAAGGAAACAGTCGATATTTATAACCCCAAGGCGGTCCGGGCCACGATGGGTTCCATTTTCCGGGTCCCGTTCGTATGTACGGATGATCTGAAAGGCGCGCTGGAGACTGTCCGCAGCCACGGCGTGAAGACTTACGCCGCTCATCTTTCGGGGAGAGATCTCTACGAAGAAGGCTCCTTCTGTGCAGGAACGGCGTTCCTGATCGGAAACGAGGCGAAGGGCTTAAGCGCCGAAGTCACGGCCCTGGCGGACGGACTGTTACGGATCCCCATGGAGGGAAAGGTAGAATCGTTAAACGCCGCGGTAGCGGCCGCCCTGCTGGTATATGAAGCGCGCAGACAACGGCAGGCGTCCCGGGGCTGAGGGCCGGGACGGGGAAAGCGCACAAAGCGTAAAAAAGGTAAAAGCGAAAGGCACTGGCGTGGAAATGGAGGAAAAATGAAGATCGGATTTATCGGACTGGGAAATATGGCGACAGCCATGATCGGAGGAATGCTTTCAAAGGGGATGGTGGAACCGGCGGACCTGATCGGCTCCGCCAGAACGCGGGAGACAGTGGAAAGGGTTGGGAAGGAATATAAAATAACGACCGTTCTTGATAACGCCCGGGTGGCGGAAGAGGCGGATATCCTGTTCCTTGCCGTGAAACCGGTGTTTATGGGGGAAGTGATAGACGGAATCCGTACCGCCGTCCGTGAGACAACAGTCGTTGTCAGTATTGCGGCCGGCTGGGATCTTGCCGGTCTGTCAGCGGCCTTCGGCAGGCCGGAGCTGAAACTGGTCCGCTGTATGCCGAACACGCCGGCAATGGTGCTGGAAGGCTGTACCGGCGTCTGTCTGGGAGAAAAGGTGACCGGGGAAGAAGGGGAAAGGGTAATGGGACTCTTAAACGCCTTTGGAAGAGCCAGCATCGTCCCGGAGCGGCTGATGGATGTGGTCGTTGGCGTCAGCGGCAGCTCCCCGGCCTATGTGTTCCTTTTTATAGAAGCCATGGCGGATGCGGCGGTGGCGGGAGGAATGCCCAGGAAACAGGCGTATGAGTTTGCGGCTCAGTCGGTGCTGGGCAGCGCAAGGATGGTCCTGGAGACGGGAATGCATCCCGGTCAGCTGAAGGATATGGTATGCTCGCCCGGCGGGACCACCATCGAGGCCGTGAAGGTTTTGGAAGAGAAGGGTTTTCGCGGGACGGTCATGGATGCTGTGGAGGCCTGTGTGAAAAAATCCGAAAATATGACAAAAAGATAAGGGTTGACAAAAAGAATTGCTTCTGCTATGATACATTCCGTAACAAATTTAACAACTTTGTAATAAATTTATTAAGAAATGAGATATAGTTGTTAAATTTTGTCAGGAGGGAATGATATGGCAAAAAGCAAAAAGCGGTGTATCATACTGGCAGGGCTGCTTCTGGGCTGCTCTCTGGCAATGCAGGGTATCACCGTTCAGGCTGGAAGCCTGGGTGACCTGAAGGGCGGTCTGTCTGCTGTGCTGAATCCCGAATCCTCCGGAGCAGCAGAGATCTTAAATGTGTCCACCGGGGAATGGAATCCGTGGGGCGAAGAACAGCAGGAGAGTACGCTGGTGATGGCAAACGTGAAGAGCGCCCTGAATGTGCGCAGCGACGCCAGCGAGGATGCGGATAAAGTGGGAAAGCTGTACAAGGACTGTGGAGGTACGGTGTTAGAGAGACAGAACGGGTGGACCAAGATCCAGTCCGGCAACATCGTGGGATGGGCATCGGACCAGTATCTTTTGTTCGGTGAGGATGCCGTGTCCCTGGCAAACGATGTCGGAAGGATGATCGCGACGGTGGATACGGAGGCGGTCAGGGTGCGCAGGGAACCCGGCACGGAGTCTGATGTTCTGGGCAATCTGCCCAGAGGTGAGATCGTGGAGGTAATCAGCCAGGATGAGAATGGCTGGGTGTGTGTGGATTATGACGGAGAAGACGGCTGGGTTTCCTCTGAATATGTGTCTTTGGACTTTTTGATCGACACGGGCGAGACCATGGATGAGATCAAGGCGAGAGAAGAGGCGGAGCGGGAAGCGAAGCGCCATGTCAACTATGGCCAGTACACTACGGATGCGGATACCACGTTGCTTCTGGCGGCTCTGATCTACTGCGAAGCGGGCGGGGAGAGTTATGAAGGCCAGCTTGCGGTAGGCGCGGTGGTGATGAACCGTGTGAGGAGTTCCGCATATCCTGACAGCATCCACGGCGTGATCTATGCTTCCGGACAGTTTACGCCCGCTCTGAACGGCAAGGTGAACAGAGTCTATGAATCCGGAAAGATCAAGGAGAGCTGTGTGCGGGCCGCGGAGGAGGCGATCTCCGGTGTGTCCAATGTGGGAGATATGACGCATTTCCGCAGAAATAACGGCCGTGATGGAATTGTGATCGGGCACCATGTCTTTTATTAAGGCCGAATTGGCTCGATAGACGGTAACCATGGACAGAAAGGCGAGGGCGCGGGAGTATCCCGCGCCTTTTTCGCAGGCTTTCTTTGTGAAAAAAGACCGGGGCGCCGCTGCCAAAATCGTAACAGTTCAGCCCGCGCCATTCGCAAAGCCGCGCTAACGCGCTATCCGGCGCTGTGCGCCTGCCTTTGCTCATGAAATGGCGCTCCCTCGGCCGCCATATTCGGCGGAAAATTCGTGCGAGCACGATTTTCCGCTGAACATGGCGGCCGGCTGAACTGTTACTCAAAATCGTAAGGACCGTGCAGAAAGAGATTGCTCCCGGGGCATATTTGTAGTAAACTATGGGTAGAAATAGAGTAGTAATACAGCAATGGTTTCGGAAAGGTGCGGAAGGAATCAATGAGTGAAATGATGATATTCTGGCTGGTGCTGCTGATCATAGCCATAGGCGTGGAGGTTTGTACCATGGGGCTTACGTCCATCTGGTTTGCTGGCGGCGCGCTGGCGGCTATTCTGGCCCTGATCCTGCATGCGCCTGTGTTTCTGCAGGTTATTTTGTTTTTCCTGGTCTCCTTGGTGCTGCTGATCTTTACCAGACCGGTTGCTGTCAGGTATTTCAACAGGGACCGGGTAAAGACCAACGTGGAAAGCATGGTGGGAAGACAGGGGGTGGTGACCGGGGAGATCAACAATGTTCAGGGAATAGGCCAGGTCACAGTCTCGGGGCAGGAGTGGAGCGCAAGAAGCGTGGACGACAGTGTCAGGATCCCTGTGGGGGCCGTGGTAAACGTGGTCTCCATCAACGGCGTGAAGCTGATGGTAAGGATCGACGAACAGATGAAGCGGGTGGCGCCGGAGGCTCTGGACAATCTGCCGCCGGATCCCTTGAGCGTGACACAGATGGAAGAGATGGAGTCTGAAACCCACCGTCAGCAGTAGGGGACAGACATGAAAAAACGTGTGTGCCGTCACGAAAACGGCACAGAAAGAGGTACAAAATGTTATATGTGTTATTGGTTCTGATCATACTGGTCCTTTGGATTGCGGTCACCTGCATTAAGATCGTGCCCCAGGCACAGGCGTATGTGATGGAGCGTCTTGGCGCCTACCAGGGGACATGGTCCGTGGGCTTCCACCTGAAGATGCCCTTTGTGGATAAGATTGCAAGAAAAGTCAATCTGAAGGAGCAGGTCGCGGATTTCCCGCCCCAGCCTGTGATCACAAAGGATAACGTCACAATGAGGATCGACACGGTGGTGTTTTACCAGATCACAGACCCCAAGCTGTTCACATACGGCGTTGAGAATCCCATGATGGCCATCGAAAATCTGACGGCTACCACGCTTCGTAACATTATCGGTGATCTGGAGCTGGACCAGACCCTGACCTCCCGTGAGACCATCAATACAAAGATGCGCGCAAACCTTGACATTGCTACGGATCCCTGGGGAATCAAGGTGAACCGTGTGGAGCTGAAGAATATCATCCCTCCCGCAGAGATCCAGAACGCCATGGAGAAACAGATGAAGGCGGAGCGCGAGAGACGTGAAGCCGTAACCCGCGCGGAAGGCGAGAAGAAGGCAAAGATCCTGGAGGCAGAAGGCGCCAAGGAATCCGCGATCCTTCGTGCAGAGGCAGATAAAGAGTCCGCGATCCTTCGTGCGGAGGCCGAAAAGGAAAAACGGATCCGGGAGGCGGAAGGTGAAGCCGAGGCGATCTTAAAGGTGCAGCAGGCAAACGCAGACGGTATCAGGATGCTGAAGGATGCCGGAGCGGATGAAGCCGTCCTTAAGATCAAGAGCCTGGAAGCTTTTGAAAAAGTCGCTGACGGTCAGGCTACCACCATTCTTCTTCCCGCGGAGCTTCAGGGCATCGCAAGCCTTGGTGCAGCATTCAGGGAGGGTACAAAGTCTGCCCACTGAACAATCCTGCGGTAAACGATTTCTTTATAAGCGTGATAGCAGCCTTTCCTGGGCTGGTATCACGCTTACATATGTGTAATCCCAGATGATGCTGGAGGAGAACTCACAGATGAAAGATAAACGACGGAAAATTCGGAAGATCTTGTTTCCGGCAGGCGGGATACTTCTGTTCTTCATTGTGTTTGTTGTGTGTTTCTTTCTCTGGATCGAGCACAGGATACACGGCATTCCCCATGACAGCGAAAGAGAAAAAGACATTTCCGCTCTGGCCGGGGCAGACTACAGCGGGGTGTTTTTATCCATGTTTGCTCCGGATATTTTTGATGGGGACGCATTTGGTTATTATCGGGCAATCCCGACGATACAGGCCGGGCATACCTTTCAAAATCTTGCGGATATCGGACAGTATCTGGAGCAGTGTTTCCTGCGGAAGGAGGAATTGTCTCTGGTTTACATGGGGATCGATCCGTATGCGGTCAGTTCCCTGTATGGCAATCACGCTTCGCTCTATGCAGGGGATTATGCGAGATATCTGACCGGTCAGATACAGGCTCATCCGGATACTGTGTTTGAATTTCTGCTGCCGTTTCCCGCGCTGAGCTATCTGCGCTCGGTTTCGGATCAGAAGTATGACGAAATCGTGGAATCGTACCGTAACTTTGTAAATATTATGCTCCCGTATGACAATGCCAGGATATATTTTCTGGGCTATGAGGAGTGGCTGATCGCTAATCCGGGCAACTATGACGATGGGGGGCAGTGTACTGAGGATATCGCCAGAACGGTTCTTCTTAAGACGTTTCAGAACGATCATTATCTCTTACGGGCGGACAATATGGAAGAACGGCTTGGACATATGACGAAGCTTGTGCGGGATCCTTCTGCGGCGCTCCCTGATCTGTCCCAGTGGTGTGCGGTATTTTTTGGAGACAGTATTTTTGATTATGTATATAACAGCACCTCCATACCGAATGTGGTGGGGTCTCTGACCGGAGCCCAGGTCTACAACTGCGCAAAAGGCGGGACGCCGGCGGCCACGGATCCGGCGGCGCCTGACGGACAGCTGTCTTTTCCCGAGATGACAGAGCGCTTTATAAAAGGAGACACAACCGGTCTGGAGGAGGATAATGATTTTTTCCGCGGCCTGCAAAAATATCTGTCCGACGATCATTCCGGGAAGCGTTGCTGCTTTGTCATTAACTTTGGCCTGAATGATTATTTCAGCGGGCTTCCTGCGGAAAACGAAGCGGATCCGGAGAATAGGGGGACATATGCGGGAGCGCTCAGGGCCGGGATCGGTATGCTCCAGGCGCATTATCCGGATGCGGTGATCATTTTGATGGGGCCAACGTACACGCTGGAGTTTTCGGAGGGTACTCAGCCGAGAGGGGAACAGGGCAGGGTGCTTCTGGATTATGTGGAGACCGCAGAGAAAGCAGCGGAGGAAACGGGGGTCTGCTTTATCAATGGCTATAAGGAATTTGGCATAAATAAGGAGAATCAGGAGCAGTATCTCGCAGACGGCAGCCATCCCAATGAAACAGGGCGTTTCTACATTGGAAATCAGATCATAAGATATATGGAGAAGATAAAATGAATTTAAAGGGAAGAGATTTTTTAAAGCTTCTGGACTTTACGCCGGAAGAAATTCTGTATCTGCTGGACCTTGCGGCCCAGCTGAAGGAAAAGAAAAAGAAAGGGATTGCCGTGGATACCCTGCGCGGAAAAAACGTGGCGCTGATCTTTGAAAAGACAAGCACCAGAACCAGGTGTGCCTTTGAAGTGGCGGCCCATGACCTGGGGCTGGGAACCACGTACCTTGATCCGTCCGGCTCCCAGATTGGAAAGAAGGAGAGCATCGCGGATACCGCAAGAGTACTGTCGGGCATGTTTGAGGGAATCGAGTACAGAGGATACGGCCAGGAGATCGTGGAGGAACTGGCAAGGTATTCCTCCGTGCCGGTGTGGAACGGATTGACCAATGAATTTCATCCTACCCAGATGCTGGCTGATCTTCTGACCATACGGGAGCAGTTCGGGTATTTAAAAGGGATCAGGCTGACCTACATGGGGGATGCCCGCTACAATATGGGAAATTCCCTGATGGTGGCCTGCGCCAAGATGGGAATGCATTTTACGGCCTGTACTGCGGCGAAATATTTTCCCAATGAGGTTCTTACGGCACAGTGCAGGAAGATCGCGGCGGAGACGGGGGGCAGCGTGACGCTGACGGAGGATGTAAAGTCCGGCACCAGGGGCGCGGATGTGATCTATACGGATGTGTGGGTCTCCATGGGAGAACCGGACCAGGTCTGGGAGGAGCGGATCAGGGATCTTTCCCCCTATCAGGTAAACGCCGATGTTATGAAAAACGCCGGGGAAAACGCTGTTTTCATGCATTGCCTTCCCGCCTTTCACGACCTTAAGACAAAGATCGGCGCCGAGATGGGAGAGCGGTTCGGAATCAGGGAGATGGAGGTTACGGACGAGGTGTTTGAGTCGTCCCAGTCCAGAGTGTTCGAGGAGGCGGAGAACCGGATGCATACCATCAAGGCTGTGATGGCGGCGACAATATAAAGGGACGGCGAAAGAACCGGCCGGAAGGTTTGGAAAATATGAAATCAGAGATTTTGTCCCTTTTAAGAAAACGGCAGGACTATGTGTCGGGCCAGGAACTCTGTGAGCGGTTCGGCGTGTCCCGGACCGCAGTCTGGAAGGCGGTGGGGCAGCTGAAAAGGGAAGGCTACCGGATCGAAGCCGTGCAGAACCGGGGATACCTTCTGGTTGAAGAGCAGGAGTTTTTCGGACAGAACGAATTGGAGAGCCGCATGGATACCGCGTGGGCGGGGCATCCCGTCTCCTACTATGACGAGATCGGTTCCACGAATCAGCAGGCAAAGCTGGACGCTGAACATGGCGCGGGACACGGCGCGCTGGTGGTCGCGGATATGCAGACCGCGGGGAGGGGCCGAAGGGGAAGGGCCTGGAGCAGCCCGCCGGGTACAAACGTATATTTTACTTTGATCCTGAAGCCGCAGCTGGATCCGGATAAGGCTTCCATGCTGACGCCTGTGATGGGAATGGCGGTCGCAGAGGGAATCCGCAGGACCTGCGGCCTGGAGGCACGGATCAAATGGCCCAATGACATTGTGGTAAATGGGAAAAAGGTCTGTGGCATCCTGGCGGAGATGAGTCTGGAACAGGGCTATATTCATTATCTGGTCATTGGCGTGGGGATCAATACCGGTCTGCAGAAATTCGCCGGGGAGCTTGAAGAGACTGCCTGCTGTCTTGAGGGGGAGTGTGGAAAGAAGGTATCCAGAGCGGAACTGCTGGTCAACGTGATGCATGCCTTCGAGGAAGTATACGAGCGCTTTATGGAGAGCGGCAATCTGTCGGGACTGAGAGAACGGTATGACCGGCTGCTGGTGAACAAAGGCAGGGAAGTCAGGGTGCTGGATCCGAGGGGTGAGTACAGAGGTGTCGCACAGGGTGTCAACGACCTCGGTGAACTGCTGGTGGAGAAGGCGGACGGCTCCGTGGCAGCGGTTTATGCCGGGGAAGTGTCGGTGAGAGGAATTTACGGATATGTCTGAGGGGAAAAAAACAGTGCTCTGCGGCGCGAACGCCTATGAGATGAAATATTATTTCAATGAACAGTTCAACGCCATACCGGAGTCGGTGAAGGACGAGCTGCATATTCTGTGTGTGCTGTTTACCGAGGAGGTGGGCGGTGTATTCACGATTGCGTTTGAAGAGGACGGCACTGTGGTGCTGGAGACCAACGCGGATGACGATGATATTTATTATGACGAGGTCAGCAGCGGACTGATGGTGGCGGAAGTCAGGCGCAGGCGCCAGGAGCTGTTTGAAGCATTACAGCTGTATTACCGGGTATTTATACGGAAAGAAAAAATAGAAAATCTGCAGGAGGAGGACTAGAAAATGTCGCAGGTAAAATGTACTCAGTGCGGAACAGAGCTGTCGGGGAAGGAGCGCTTCTGCCCCAGATGCGGTCATGCGGTGGAGGAGACACAGGCGCAGGCCACGGCCGCTCCGGAGACGGAGACGTCTGACGTCCCGCTCGTGGTAACGGAACAGCCGGCGTCGGGAAGGCGCGGAAAGAAGCTGACCCCACTTTCGGTCTTTCTTTCCATTCTGATCTGTATTGTGCTTGTTATATTGGAAACCGGCACCAGTCTGGCCGGAATCGTGAAAATGAGCCTCGGGGAAACGGCCATCGAGACGGCGGTTGGGAATGTTGCGCTGGCCGAGCTGAAAACCGCCCAGCTGTCCGGTTCCGGGGATCGCGGCGAGACCCTGCCGGAGTTGATTTATGACAGCATTTCCCCTGAATTTAAGGATTATATGCCTGAAAAAGAAGAGGCGCTGGATGCCATAGAAGATATTCTGGAGGAGGATTTTGTCAAAGACTTTCTGGCGGAGAAAACCCAGGATTACGTCAGCGATATCCTGACAGATTCCGGGGATGGCAGAATAGAAGTGGATGAAGTGACGGATCTGATCCGGGAAAACCGGAAAAAGCTGGAGGATCTGACACAGGGCGCATACCGGATCACTGACAGCGACATTGAGGAGATCGGGGAGTACCTGGAGCAGAACAAGGTTCTGGAGGATATGGAGCTGTCGCAGCTGCAGGGGGAAAATGAGCCTGCCTTTGATCTGGTACAGAATCTGTTTTCCTATTGGATGCTGGGGATTCTGGCAGGGCTGTGCCTGTTGTTTCTTGTGCTTTTGTTTTTGGTCAACCGCAAATTCAGGAGATCTATGGTCTATGTTGGGATCAGCTTCCTGATCGTTGGTGCGGCTGATGTGGTTTTGGCTATGATGACAGGCAGTATTTCAGATATGCTGAATGATGCGCTGAAGCTTGGAAAGAATTTTTATGTAACACTGTTGTCACCTGTCCGGATCAATAGTTTTATTGTGGGCGGATGCACACTGCTGGTGGGGCTGCTTGGGCTGATCCTGCCCCAGGTTTTCAGAAAAAAGCGGCCTGCCGCAGGAAGGTAAGGCCCTGAGTCCCGCGGCAGGGACAGCAAGGAGCGGAAAGATGAATGGGATCCTGTATGACGCCAGAAAGGTATTGGCTTACGAAAGACTCAGACAGCTGGGGGAGTATGCGGGAAAGGAAGCATCCTTTACGGAGAGTCTCTGGGCGGAGCTGCTTCTGGATGGGGAGTTGATGACGGAGCTCATGTATTATCTGGATCACCACACTCTGCTGGATCAGGTAAAGTGCAGAGGTTACGCCCTGACGGATCTGTATGTATGGCAGATGGACCGGTATAATCTGATCCGGGAGATTGGGAAGAACACGTCAGGATGTAATAAGGAGGCCATGGTGCTGAACGCGTTCCGCACCATGATCGATATGAAGAAGGATCCGGATACTTATGTGGAGCGTCTGACCCGGGGAACGGGAATGGACGAACTGTAGGAAAGCGGCCTGCCGGAAGGAGCCGCGGAAAAGAGGATACATGATACTGGTAGTTGATGTGGGAAATACCAATATGACCTTCGGTGTATATCAGGAGGAAGAGCTTAAGGCTACCTTCCGGCTGACCACCAGAACGCCCAGAACCTCCGATGAATATGGTATCCTGATTACGCAGCTCCTGCGCAATAACGGGATTGACGTGGGGGAATTGGAGGGCTCCATAATAGCCAGCGTCGTTCCTGACGTGATGCATGCCCTGAACGGGGCGCTGGTGCGCTACACACAGACCAGGCCCATGCATGTGGGACCCGGCGTAAAGACGGGACTGCGGATCGTTACGGAAGACCCTAGGGCCATTGGCGCAGACCGGATCGTGGACGCTGTGGCGGCATACGAAAAGTACGGCGGACCTGTTCTGGTGCTGGATTTCGGTACTGCCACAACCTATGACCTGATCACCGGGCAGGGCGAGTTTGCGGCCGGAATCACGGCCCCCGGCATCCGGATCAGCTCGGAGGCCCTCTGGACCCAGGCGGCGAAGCTGCCGAACATCGAGATCAAAAAGCCAAAGAGCATCCTGGCCCAGGAAACGATCAGCAGTATGCAGGCGGGACTGGTTTACGGACAGATCGGCCAGACGGAGTACATCATCCGGAAGGTGAAGGAGGAAAGCGGCCTGAAGGATCTGAAGGTAGTGGCGACGGGAGGGCTGGGAAGACTGATCGCGGATGAGACGAAAGCCATTCATGTTTATGACAGCAGCCTGACGCTGGAGGGACTCCGGATCATTTATGAAAAAAACCGGAAGAACATCCGGTCATGACGAAACAGAAGACAGATAGCATGAAACTGACAATCGGCAATGTGACTTTGGACAATAATGTAATACTGGCGCCCATGGCAGGTGTGACAGACCTGCCATTTCGTCTGCTGTGCAGACAGCAGGGAGCAGGGCTTGTGTGCATGGAGATGGTGAGCGCGAAGGCCATTTGCTACAAGAACAGAAACACGGAAAAGCTGCTGGAGATCCATCCGGACGAGACGCCGGTTTCCCTGCAGCTTTTCGGCTCCGATCCCGATCTTGTGGCAGACATGGCGAAGCGCATTGAGGACAGACCCTTTGACATTCTGGATTTCAATATGGGATGTCCGGTGCCTAAGGTGGTAAACAACGGGGAAGGGTCCGCGCTGATGAAGGATCCCGGGTTGGTGGAACGGCTGCTTACAAAGCTTGTGAAGGCGGTAAAAAAGCCGGTCACGGTAAAGATCCGCAAAGGGTTTGACGAGGAACACTGCAATGCGGTCGAAATCGCAAGGATCGCGGAAGGCTGCGGCGTTGCGGCAGTTGCGGTCCATGGCCGGACGAGAGCCCAATATTACAGCGGAAGGGCGGACTGGGACTGCATCCGGCAGGTGAAAGAGGCGGTAGGGATCCCAGTGATCGGAAACGGCGATGTGGACAGTCCTCAGGCGGCAAAAGCCCTTCTGGAGCAGACCGGCTGCGACGGCGTGATGATCGGCAGGGCGGCGCAGGGAAATCCCTGGATTTTCCGGGAGGTGGTATCGTTTTTAGAAACAGGCAGAATACCGTCCCGTCCCGACAACAGGGAAAAGAGGGACATGGTCCTGCGGCATGTCAATCTGCAGCTGGAGACAAAGGGGGAGTACACCGCGGTTCGTGAGATGCGCAAGCACCTTGCCTGGTATACGGCGGGTATGCCTCATTCCGCCGGATTCCGCCGGGCCGTCAACAGCATGGAGACCATGGAAGAACTGCTTGCGGGAGTGGAGACTATTTTTGCCGGATCATGCATAGAATAGTGCATGGACACGATCATCTATTTTTATAAAAAAAGAAATCTGACCGCACCGGTGGCGGAAACGGTAAGGATGAAAGACTACCTTTTGATCCGGGTGGGCGTTGATGTCGGAGAAGAGAGATGGTTTTCCCAGCAGCTTTCCCGGGAGGAAGAGAAGGGGGAGGACATATCCGGACAGGGTCGGTATGTGTCGGAAGTCTTCGGGTCAGAAGAAAAAGGCGGTTCGGGAAAGGAAAGCAGTTCTTTCGGAAGGCGGGGATTTTACGCATGGAGGGAGCGCCGCCGCAGAGAAAAAAACAGGAGACGGTCAGAGCGCAGGGCGCGGAAAAACCGGGAACAGGCAGGACTTGAAATCAGAGCGTTTCTGGAAGAAATGGAGAAGCTGATCGATGACCGCTATGAGTGCCGCTGCGCTTATGCGGATGGAGTGCGGAAATGCCTTGTGGTGTCATCAGAAGACGCGCAGAGCGATCTTGCGCTGCTTTGGCAGCAGTGCTGGCCGTTTCCGGAATTTGACGGATATCTGGAGCCGTTCTGGGTGGAAATGCTTCTGAAACAGGCCACTCTCCCTCACTTTGTGGCGCTGGGGATTGCACACAGTACGGCCTGGGCGCTGGAAAGCTGTGCACGGCGCATGAAAAGCCTTCGGTGGTTTCTTCGGGAGAAAGACTGTACCCGGGAGGTACAGGATTTTCTGGAAGATTTTTACGGGGAATACGGGCTTGCCGCCGGCCTGCAGACACTGGACGGAGAGCGGGCTTTTGCCAGACTTCTTTTGGAGACAACACAGCCTGTGTGTGTCCTGGATTTTTCCGGGGAACCTTATGTGCCCTCCGGCGGGCTGGCCCGGGGAAGCATCTGGCTTGATTTTTGCTCCATAGAAGAGAAAGCGAGACGGATTCTGGAGCGGGAAGAAGGCATTTCTTACTTTTCTGTAAAAGAAATCTGGAAGCGGGCCGGCAAATCTTGACACCGGCTGGGAAAATGAGTATAATACGGTAGTTAAAAGGGCAAGGGAAAGGAAAATCAGCAGAAACCCGGATGTGAATACACGGGATTTGATTAATATAAAACGAAACAGACAGGAAGGGACACAAGAAATGCAGGAGAAGAAGAACATTTTAACTTACGAAGGACTTAAAAAGTATGAGGACGAGCTGCATGAGCTGAAGGTAAATCGACGCCAGGAGGTCGCGCAGAAGATCAAGGAGGCAAGGGAGCAGGGCGACCTGTCCGAAAATGCCGAGTATGACGCAGCAAAGGATGAGCAGAGAGATATCGAAGCAAGAATCGAGGAATTAGAGAAGATATTAAAAAACGCCGAAGTGGTCCTGGAGGATGAAATCGACCTTGAAAGCATCAATATCGGCTGTAGAGTGCGTCTTCTCGACATGGAGTACAGTGAGGAAATCGAGTATAAGATCGTGGGCTCCGCAGAGGCGGACAGCCTGAAGGGCATGATCTCCAACGAGAGTCCTGTGGGCAGCGCGCTGATCGGCCGTAAGCTGGGAGATACCGTGGAGGTCGAGACGGCGGCGGGCGTGTTTGCATACAAGGTATTGGATATTCAGAGAAGCAACTAAGTCGAGACGAAAAGGAGAAGCGTAAGAAGTGGCAGAATCGCAGAATACAAATGGACAGGAACAGGACATTAACCAGCTGCTGCAGGTGAGGCGGGATAAGCTCGCCGCGCTGCAGGAAGCCGGAAAAGATCCGTTTACGATTACCAGATATGACGTGACCCACCACAGTTCGGATATCAGGGAAAATTATGAGACACTGGAGGGAAAACCGGTCAGTGTGGCGGGACGCATTATGTCAAAGCGTATTATGGGGAAGGCGTCGTTCTGCAATATACAGGACCTGCCCGGCAGCATTCAGGTGTATGTGGCGAGAGACTGTATCGGCGAGGAACCCTATGCGGACTTTAAAAAGTATGACGTGGGCGACATCGTGGGTGTTAAGGGAGAGGTCTTTAAGACCAAGACGGGGGAAATTACCGTTCATGCATCGGAAATGACGCTGCTGTCAAAGAGCCTGCAGATCCTGCCCGAGAAATTTCATGGCCTGACAAATACGGATATTCGTTACCGCCAGCGCTACACCGACCTGATCATGAATCAGGAAGTGAAGGATACTTTTGTAAAGCGCTCGAAGATCATCAACGCCATCCGCCGTTATCTGGACGGGGAAGGGTTTCTCGAGGTGGAAACGCCCATGCTGGTAGCAAACGCGGGCGGCGCAGCGGCAAGGCCCTTTGAGACGCATTACAATGCGCTGGATGAGGATGTAAAGCTTCGCATTTCTCTGGAGCTGTATCTGAAGCGCCTGATCGTGGGCGGCCTGGAGCGTGTCTTTGAGATCGGCAGGGTGTTCCGCAACGAAGGGCTTGATACGAGACATAATCCGGAATTTACCTTGATGGAGCTTTACCAGGCCTATACGGATTATTACGGGATGATGGATCTCACGGAGAACATGTTCCGCTATGTGGCCCAGGAGGTCTGCGGCACCACGCTGATTCCTTACGGGGAGGAAATGATCGACCTGGGGAAGCCGTTTGCGCGGCTGACCATGGTGGACGCCGTAAAGCAGTACGCAGGGGTGGATTTCGATCAGATCCCGGATACTGCCGCTGCAAAGAAAATTGCGGATGAGAGGGGCATACACTATGAGCCACGCCACCAGAAGGGAGATATCCTGAATCTGTTCTTTGAAGAGTATGTGGAAGAACATCTGATCCAGCCTACTTTTCTGATGGACCATCCGGTGGAGGTATCGCCTCTGACCAAGAGAAAGCCGGACAAGCCGGATTATGTAGAGCGGTTTGAGCTCTTCATTTATGGCAGGGAAATGTGCAACGCCTACTCGGAGCTGAACGATCCCATTGACCAGAGGGAGCGCTTCAAGGCGCAGGAAGCGGCGCTGGCGGCAGGCGATGAGGAAGCCAACACCACCGACGA
The DNA here is from genome assembly GCA_947627535.1 of uncultured Acetatifactor sp. Taxonomy (GTDB): domain Bacteria; phylum Bacillota; class Clostridia; order Lachnospirales; family Lachnospiraceae; genus Acetatifactor. The sequence continues at coordinate 19,932 of CANQWM010000009.1, read as the reverse complement.
GGATTTCATGAATGCACTGGAGATCGGGATGCCGCCCACCGGCGGGATCGGATACGGCATCGACAGGCTGGTGATGCTTCTGACCAATTCACCGGCGATACGAGATGTGCTGTTGTTCCCCACCATGCGAAGCACAACCTAAAAAATCCAGTATTTATGCGGGTTTGAAGGGTATGGGGTGGTCATTTGACCATTATTTTGACCATCAAAAGCAATAGTCATAACAAAGAGTGTACAAGGATTTACAATCTTATTGAAAAGCAAAATTAAAAGATAAGCACTACTTAGAGGATATTTTCTAAAGAAATTTAGAAAGTATCCTCTTTTTGCGTTATGGAGAAAAAATTTGAAAGGAGATATGAGTATGACAGGTAAAGAAGCACCTAATAAAAGAAACATGCAGAAGTTTGTGAGATATGCGGAAGGAGCCAAGATGTATAGTATGGGTTTAAGCAAATTCCAAGAGTTGGCTAAAGATGCAAAAGCATGTTATAAGGTCGGTCAGCTGGTTTTGGTCAATACCGAAATACTTGATGAGTATTTGGAGACATTCAGAATTGTAGAAGATGATTTTTATAAGTAGGTGAATATATGGCAGTTATATTATCGCCTCGTGGAAATGAGGCATCCAATATGATGAAACGATTTGTAAGATATGAAGAAGCAGCACAGTATTTTGGAATAGATGAAACGCTTATTGTTGCATACGCAAAGGCAGCAGGTGCGGTGTACCAATTATCCAAAATAAGATTAATTAAGATTGAACCTTTGGAGGACTATATGAAGCACTTAACGAAAGTAGGAAGATCATCTAAGCTAATTCAACGTAAATTTGTGAGGGTAGGTGAAGGAACACTTATTTATAATATTGGACGCAATCGTTTTATTGAGATGGCAAGAGCAGCGGGAGCAGTATATAAGATAGGTGATAGTAAGGGAAGTAAAGTACTTATTAGACTAGATGTGTTTGATGAGTATATGGAGCAATTTAGAGAAAAGCCTGTGGAAATGAAGCATCCGTTATGGAAGGAGGATTAAGGTATGGGATATTCATATAAATCATATTCAGACACAAAAGAAGTGTTTAAAAAGTTTGTGAATGCAGCTGAAGGGCAGGCAGTGTATGGAATAAGCAGAAGTCATATTATGGAAATGGCAAAGAAAGCAGGAGCTGTTTATAAGGTTGGAAATACTGCACTGATAAATACAGAAATATTTGAGGCATACCTGGAGCAGTTCAAAGAGAATCCGGTGCCGTTGCCTAAGTACATAGTAGATAAAACGAAGCTAAATACATAAAAACACCAGTTTTTGGTGTGATATTGAGAAAATACACCAAACCAGTCCATATCCAAATATTTTTTTCTGGTTTATGATATGTGTGTCCGAAACAAACGGACAAAAACTGAATATCAATTGCAGGTCCGCAGTAATGCGGTACTCGAGAGAGTAAAGTGAAAATTCCGGGGGATTCACCTTGAGGATATACAAACACAACTTTCACATTAGTAGTTCGATGGACTGAGAAGTGAAGAACGAGAAGTTGGTTATGAATCTGGTAAAAGGAACAAGGATGTTGCGGAAGGATAATAACCCATATGGGGCACAGCCCTAATCCTCACAATGGCAGAAGAGGAGATAGTTCTTATTTGAAAGAGCGTCGTGAACACGAAAGTGGCTTGCCTGCAATTCCCATGTGTACGGGCGATAGAGGGGTTCGGATGAACCAGAGTACACCTACATGCTTCTAAGAAGCTGTCCTGACTGAACTTGTTTTAGCAGGAAATATAAGGAGGAAGTAGACATGATAGGAATTATTTCAATGGCATTTGCTTTATTAGGTTTACTTATGACATGGTCTCTTGCTAAAGCCGCAGGTGATGCAGATAAACGGATTGAGGAATTCTATCAGACTTTTCTTCTTGGAGAGGAGAGTCAGGATGGGAGTGGTTCAAAAAAAGTTCAGCAGACGGCATAAGCATAAGTTGTCAGCAGAAGAGAAACTTGAAAGGGATCTTAAGGATTGTATGAAATGCAAATACTTCTGGGGAAATAATAACAGGTGCATCAATAATAAGTGCTATCGGGAAAAGAAAAAAACTGAGATTAAGAAACCGGCGAGTGAATGCGATAGATGTCCTTATAATAATGGCAGTGGATATTGTTTCCCTTGTATGAAGAAAATCCTTGGAAAGTAGAGGCAGTAATGAATTTCAGATTTAGATTGAAAAGGAGGAAGCAGACGATGAATAACAAAATCGAAGTAATTGGTATTGACCACGGCTGGAGTAATATTAAAACCTCTTCACAGGTATTCGTTACCGGCGTGAAGGAAATTACAACTGAGCCTGCATTATATGATGGTGTTCTTGAGTATAAAGGAAGATATTACAAGGTCGGAGGAAACAGACAGGAAGTAAAAAGCACAAAGACAGAGGACGATACATTTTATCTTTTGACTCTGGCAGCGGTTGCGAAGGAATTAAGACGAAGAGGCTTGTGTGAAGCAAAGGTGTTCTTGGCGGTAGGACTACCACTGACACGATTTGGCAGCGAGAAGTCCGAATTTGTAAAGTATCTTACAGCGGAAAAGGATATTGAGTTTCTGTTTGAGAATATCAGGTATCATGTGGTAATTGAAAATGTTGCAGTATTTCCACAATGCTATGCGGCAGTTGCGGATAAGCTTCAGACCTTCAATAAGAAAACCTTGATAGTGGATATCGGCTCATGGACGATTGATATTATGCCGGTTGTAGATAAGGTTCCGGACGAATCAAAATGTGTGACCATTCCGAAGGGACTGATAACCTGTATGAGAACCATCAACGAGCAGTGTGTAAGACAGTTAAATGGTGAACTGGATGAGTCTTTTATTCAGGATATTATGAGGTATGGCAGGTGTGAGATTGACAGAAAGTATTACGATATTGCGAAAGCAGAAATCGAAGCTTTTTGCGAGAAGGTGTATAACTCAATCAGAGAGTATGGATACAACTTATCAACAACACCCATTGTATTTGTAGGAGGCGGAGCATCAGTTATGAAACTGTTTGGAGGACTTTCGCAGAGCAATATTACTTATATTCTGGATGTTAAGGCAAATGCCAAGGGCTATGAACAGTTGGCTATGATGGCAATTAGAAAGATGAAAAAGTTGGCATAGGAGGTGTGGCAGATGGCATTAGACCATATTATTAAGCAATCATGCAGGTTCAATATTAAGAATCCCCAACATCGCAAGGTTAATGATGTTTTGGTGAACTTAGACCCGGAGATATGTAAGTCAAAGAGCCAGTTTTTGATAAATGCAGCTGAATATTATATCGACCATTTTGGAAAAGAAGCATTTACAGAAGCAAGAAGAGATGACAGCCCTTATGTTACAAAGAAAGAACTGAAAGATATCGAGGAGAGAACTGTGGAAGCAGCAGTTACGGAAGCAAGAAACGAAGTGATTCGGTTACTCGGAGGCGTAATTGCAGGATGTACCAACCTTTCAGCTTTACCGCAGAGGGCAGTTACCGAAGAGGTTAAGCAGGAAGAGGAACCGCAGGATGATGATACGATTTCAGATTATGCATTAAGCTATTTGATGGATGGAATGGAGGAATAGGTATGGCAGGAAGATTTTTAGCCGGATTGGGCAATGTATTAGTAGCAATATTGAAAGCAATCGCATGGCTGATATTAAATGCGTTGCAGTTGGTCCTGAATGTGGCAAAGGTCTTCCTCTTGCTGTTAGGACTTGTCGGCAGACTGTTCCTCGCATTTGTGAGAGCAGGAACACCATAGGAAGGAGGCGGTAACGTGAAGACATTTGCAAATTACCGAAAGAACCGGAGATTGGTACAATATTTCTTCAGAATGAAGAAGATATGTGTATAATGGAAGGAGAGTAGTATGCATCGAGTACGGGACAGACCCAAGGTATGTGTCCCGTGTAAATAGAAATGTTCACACAGTAAGAGTGGACAGGCACGGAACACATTAGCCTATCCCTCTTACGGAAAGGGATGGGTGATATTATGAAGAGATTATTTATTATTTTTTTATCCGTAGCAGTTTTGACATTAGCTGGCTGTAATTCCACGGTGAATGAAATGACGGAAGCAGATATCAGCTATGAAGAAACAAAAGAGACAGAGGAAAGCAAGGAGCCGGTTATTGCAGAAGGAAGTACGGTGGAAAGCTCTTCTGAAAACGAAACAGAGTTTCAAAGCAATAAGGATGAAGCTGAAAGCAGTGAAGCTCCTGTAAAGGATGAAACTGAAAATCAGCCTGTTTCTGAAAACAGAGAGAATCAGACAGAACAAAGAGAAGACCCACCTGCATCAACAGAACAAAGGGAGGAACCACAGCCCCCGGTTCAGACACCGGAGCCAACTCCTACTCCTGAACCGACACCAGAGCCAACTCCGGAGCCGGAATATACACCGGCAGGATACAATCCGGGTACTGTGGTTTCACTTGCCATTGCAAAGTGTCAGGCGGGAGGTATGATTACTACGCAGGATAACCTTGCAAATGCTTTGGCAGAGGGCAGAATTACGCAGGAAGAGTATAACAAGTATTATCCCTATGATGGTTTAGAGAGCAGTTACTACAGTGTGTTTGTGGAAACTGACTTAAATATAGCCAGTACGACTTCCGGACAACCATTAAGAAGTGAAGATGCTATTGCAACTTACATAGCGGATATGCTTCTTTTGGAAAGTAACCTGGTGTTCAATGTGGTATATGCGGGTGTGTACTCTAGAAATGGAACTGACTTCTATGAGTTCCGATGTCTCAGATAACAAATTAACAATAACAAAAATTGCAGGCCATGAAAGTGACCTGCTTTTTTTGTGCCCATTTTTAAGGAGGAATGAAAAGTGAAACAAAAGTTTAGAAGATTTATGGCAGGTTTTCTTGCTGTTCTTACGATGTTCACCACATTGTTCTCTAACGGAACAACTGCATTTGCAGCAAGTCCGAGTGCGAATATTGCCTTCTGGAATGCTTCTGTAAAGAATACCGGGGAGGTAAGTGAGTTAAAGGCAGGCTACAATCATGGTAAGATTTTGTACTCTATGATTGATGGCAATGCAGCCTATTGTATGAATTTTGGACTGGCGGCTGATGGTGGTCAGCTTATGAACAGCTATGATAATCCGAGCACGAGTTTATCAGCAGCACAGGAAAAACAGCTTGCATACTGTCTGTACTTTGGATATGGATGTAACTCAGCTACAGCACCAAGCAATGATCAGTGCGACCAGTATATTGCAACACAGGCAATGGTATGGGCGATTGTGGCAAACCTTTTTGGAACAGGTTCCGATGATTCGGCAGCTAATAAGTTATGTGCATCAGCACCTAATCCGACAAATTCTTACGCTTACTATACAACGCTTAAGAACAATATCAGTGCATCTTATTATGCTACAAGACCAAGTTTTGCAAGCGCAACCAAGAGTGGTGCAACCACTTATGAATTGAAGTGGAATGAGAGTAATAAGAGATTTGAAACAACCCTAAACGATTCCAATGGCGTGTTGTCAAATTTCGACATTTCCCTCAGTGGATATTCTGTAGAGAAAAGTGGTAACAGCGTTACGATTCACACAACATCTGTGAATACTACAGCTACCACGGCAACCCTGAACTCAACAGCAGGTGTTGTGGAAACAACATCAAGCTGCGTGTTCTGGCTTACCGGAAGGTCCGGTTATCAGGAGTTTATTTCTGAGAAGCCATCAGCAGACCCGGTGTCAGCGTATTTCAAGGTCAAGACTGAGAATATCGGTTATGGAAAGATTACCAAGCAGGATGAGGAAAGTGGTGTGAAGCTTTCCGGTGCAAAATATGGTATCTATACTGACAGTGCCTGCACCAACAAGGTAGACACAATTACAACCGGAAGTGATGGTACAGCTACTTCCAAGGCGCTTGTAGCTGGAACTTATTATGTGAAGGAGATTCAGGCTCCGAAGGGTTATGTGATTAGCGGAAAGGTACACACACTTACTGTTAAGGCAGGTCAGACAACTTCCTTTACTGCAACTGATAAGGAGCAGCTTGGAGCACTGACTATTTACAAGGAAGGTGAGGTACTTACCGGATGGAATGGAAGTAACTTTACTTATGAAGTGAAGAAATTGCCGGGAGCAACATTTAAGGTGACTGCCGGTGCTGATATCTATAAGGCAGATGGTACAAAGGTTTACAGTAAGGGAGATTTGATTGCAGAAAACCTTGTAACAGGATCTGACGGTTTGGTTGTTCTTACAGACCTTCATCTTGGTTCTTATGTGGTAACGGAAACAAAGAGCATTGATGGATATACCATCAACACTACTCCCGTGCCAGTGAATATTGAGTACAAGGACCAGAATGTGGAAGTGCAGTATGAATCAGCAACCATTCAGAATACAAGACAGAAGGCAGAGGTTTCTGTATTAAAGAAAGACTCTGATACTGCTAATCCGTTAAATGGCGGTAAATACACTTTATACGCCGGTAATGATATCAAAAACTATACAGGTCAGGTTATCGTTACCAAAGGTACTGCATTGCAGACAGTCACTACAGGTGAGGATGGTAAGGCAGCATACTCTTTGGATTTACCGATTGCAAACAGCTACTATATTTCTGAGTCACAGGCTCCTTATGGATATGTGAGAAACAGCAGCGATGTCTACAGCTTCAATTTCAATTACCTGTCAGAGACTACAGCCAAGGCTACTTTCAGCCATGAGTTTGTAAATGACAGAACCACTGCAAAGATTCATATCTTCAAGGTGGATAAGGAAACAGGTCTTCCTGTACCACAGGGAGATGCTACCTTAGAAGGAGCAGTTTACGGTTTGTATGCCCGTGATGATATCATGCATCCGGACGGAGCAACCGGAGTCGTATTTAAAGCGAACGATTTGGTAGCTACCATGACAACGGATGCCAATGGTGATGCGGAAGTGAATAACCTTTATCTTGGAAATTACTATGTAAAGGAAATCACTCCACCGGAAGGATATCTTTTAGATGAGGAAGAGCATGATGTAGTCTGCTATTATGAAGGTGATCTTGTTGAGGAGGTATCAAGAAGCACTACTTCCAAAGAGCAGGTTATGAAGCAGCCATTCCAGTTGATTAAGGTATCTGATAATGGAGATGATACAGAAGCTCCATTGCTTGAAAAGGCAGGCTTTACAGCTTACCTTAAGTCATCTTTATCCGTAAAAGAAGATGGCGGTTATAATTTTGACAGTGCAACTCCTGTTGTAATTGGTACAAATGGAGAAACTGAAGCTTTCACAGATGAAAAGGGACATCTGGTAACCATTCCTATCCCTTATGGAACTTATGTGGTAATTGAGACAGCAACTCCTCATAACATGGAGACAATCAAGCCATTTGAGGTTCATGTTACGGAGAATCATCCGACAGAGCCGCAGGTCTGGAGAGTGTTTGTGGACAGAGAGTTTACAGCAAAGCTTCGTGTGATTAAGAAGGATGCAGATACCAAAATGACGGTTCTTATTCCTAACACAGAGTTTAAGATTTTCAATATGGACACCAATAAGTATGTGGAGATGATTACAACTTACCCGTCCAAGAAAGTCCATACTTCATTCTTTACTGATGCAGATGGTGATTTGATATTGCCTGATGTATTACCTCTTGGTAATTACCGTATTGAAGAAGTGGCAGCTCCTTTTGGATATGTACTCAATGAAAACTATGTGGAAGTAAAAGTGGATACTGATACTTTCTACGAAGTGGACCCTGACACTTACGAAGCAATCATTACTGTAGAGTATGAAGATGCTCCTGCTGTTGGTGAGCTTGTAATTGAGAAGAAGGGCGAGGTACTGGATGCATATAAGGGCGGTTTATTTGCAGATTCCGAAGATAAGGAATTTGTTTATAAAGAAGGTTCCCTTGCCGGTGCTAAGTTTGAAATCTATGCAGCTGAGGATATTTACACAGCAGACATGCAGACAGATGAGAACGGAAACAGAAACAAGTATTATGCAGAAGGTGAACTGGTTGCAACTGTTGTAACCGGGGAGGACGGAAAAGCAAAAGTTTCAGACCTTCCTCTTGGAAAGTACAGAGTAGTAGAAGTGGAAGCTCCTTACGGGTATGTACTGAACAAAGAAGAGCAGTATGTAACTTTCGTATATGTGAATGATAAGACTCCTGTTATCAGGGAAAGTCTGACATTCGCAAATGACAGACAGAAGGTTGATTTATCCGTAGCAAAACTGGATGGAGAGACCGGTTTGCCGGTTTCCGGTGCTGAGTTTGGCTTATATGCAGCGGAGGATATTGTAAATGTGGATAGTAAGGTAATCGTAGAGAAAGATACTTTACTTGAGGTAGCAGTATCTGATGCAAACGGTGATATCCAGTTCGTAAAGGATTATCCTTTGGGTCATTACTATGCGAAGGAAATCAAGGCACCTGCCGGATATGTATCATGCGATGATGTGATCGAATTTGATGCAGAATATCAGGGACAGAAAGTGAAGTATTCAACAATTATAGCAACCTTCCACAATATGCCTACAACTTTTGAGTTTACAAAGGAAGATATTACAAGCGGTGCAGAGCTTTCCGGTGCAACACTGACTGTTCTTGATAAGGACGGAAATGTGGTTGATACCTGGACATCCAAGGCAGGAGAAGCGCATGTGATTAAGAAGCTTGTAGTAGGTGAATCTTATGTGCTTCGTGAGGAATTTGCTCCTTACGGATACCTTAAGGCATCGGATGTAACCTTCACTGTAGAGGATACGGAGGAAATCCAGAGCGTTGTTATGAAGGATGAGGTTCCTACCGGGTCAATCATCATCAACAAAGATGGAGAGTTCCTGACAGACATTAACCTTGTAAAAGGTAAGTGGTATGACTTTGTATTCGATTACTTCAAGAAATCTCTTGCAGGCGTTACCTTTGAGGTTTATGCAAGAGAGGACATTGTAAGTCCGGATGGTCTTGACACTGTATATTATGAGGCTGATGAGCTTGTAGCAACCATTGTTACAAATGACAAAGGAATTGCCATGATTAGTGATTTACCGCTTGGCAAGTACTACCTTGTTGAGACTGCAACTATCGAGGGATTTGTACTTGACAGTACACCAATCGAAGCAGATCTTTCCTATATCGACCAGAATACCAAAGTGGTATATGCAGGTATGGATGTAACCAATGAGAGACAGAAGGTACAGATTACTGTTATCAAGAAGGATGCTGAGACGAAGAAGGCTCTTGAGGGAGCAGTATTCGGCTTATATGCAAAGGAAGACATTTTCGATGCTGATGGCAGACTGATTGTAGCAGCTGATACTTTCATTGAAAAAGCAGTAACCGGAGCAGACGGAACAGTAACCTTTATTTCAGACCTTCCCCTTGGACAGTACTATGTGAAGGAAATGGAAGCTCCTGCCGGATATGTGAAGTCTGATGAATGCTTTGATGTAGATGCTTCTTATCAGGGTGATGATGTGGAAGTAATTGAATTTGAGGCAAAATTTGAAAACTATCCTACCAAGCTTGAAATTTCCAAGACTGATATTACCGGAGAGCATGAGCTTAAGGGAGCAAAGCTTTCCATTATTGATGCTAACGGAAATGTGATTTACAGCTGGGAGTCCGATGGAACAGTTCATGTCATCGACAGAATTCCTGTTGGCAAGTATATCTTAAGGGAAGAGATTGCCCCTTATGGATACAGAATTGCAAATGATGTGGAGTTTGAGGTGACTGAGACAAAGGAAATTCAGAAGGTATCCATGAAGGATGAGCTTGTGAACGGAAAGATTATCATTGATAAGACTGACGAGTATACCAAGAAGGGTATTGCTGGAGTAGAGTTTGAAATCCGTGACAAAGATGGCAATGTGATTGAAAAACTTGTGACTGACAAGAACGGTCATGCGGAATCCGGAGAACTTCCGATTGGTGTATTCAAGGATGGCGAGTTCGTGGAGGATATCAAGTATTATGTAGTCGAGACCAAGGCTGCAGAAGGGTATATCCTTGATGAGACCGTGCACGAGGTGGTATTACAGTATGACGATGCAGCCCCTGAGGTTGTGACTTATACACTGAATATTACTAACAAGCCTACAGAACCGAAGCTTCCACAGACCGGGGATAACTTCAATCCTTGGCTTTTTGCCGGACTTGGTCTGGCTGCAATGTTAGCAGGCGCAGGTGCTTTCTTCTGGAAAAAGAAGGAAGAGGATGAAGTAACTGAATAAGTATCATCTATATGAGGTGTAGGCCGTAATAGCTTACACCTCTAATTTTTTTGGAGGGATAGCTTTGGTTGGAGAAAAGATAAAGGAATATCGGGAAAGGCGAGGCTTCAGCAGAGAAGAACTGGGGAGAAGATGCGGTTTTGGATGTGATGGAGAACGAGTTATCTCAGGATTTGAACAGGATAAAGGTTTCCCGGATCTTGATAAGCTGAAGAGAATTGCAGAGGAATTATGGGTTCCGCTGGAAGTTTTATGCCCGGTGCCTTGTCGGGAGTGTCCATACAGAAAGAAGGTGCGTCAATGACAATCGGGCAGAAGATTAGAATGTTCCGAAGGGAAAGACATTTAACTTTGAGAGAACTGGGAGAGCTTGCAGGTTTTCCAAACAGGGGAGATGTGAGAATTGCTCAGTATGAAAACGGGAGCAGGATTCCTAAGAATGAGATTTTGAATAGGATTGCGAGAGCACTCGGTGTGACTGTAGAGGAGATTGCCGGTGTTGAGTGCAGAGGTTGTCCATATAGAAAACGCAAACAGCCAAAAGAAGCAATTATCCATTTGGAAGATGATCCCGGTTATGAAACAGATGTAAAAGAGTATGGAGACCCGGACGAAGAAGGGCTTCTATATGACAATTTAGATTAAGGAGGACATTTTATATGATGAATTACGAGATTTTTAAGGAAGTCGTGGCTGAGAAGTTTATGGAATATATGCCGGAGCAGTATCAGGGAATGAGACTTCGTGTTGAGCCTGTCAATAAAGTAAACAAGGTTCTGGATGGTATCACATTAGTGGGAAGCGGAGCAGGAAGGAGCGTATCTCCCACACTGTATATCAATCACATGTATGAACACTATCTTGAGACAGAGAATCTTCAGGAGGTGTTACAGAGTGCTGCCAGAAGAATGGATATGGCATTCAAGGAAATGCCCGAGGTAGGGGATGTGAATCTTGAAAGTGCAAAGGATAACATTGTCTTTCAGGTTATTAACACACTGCAGAATGAAGATATGCTCAGGGATATGCCACACAGAGAGTTTCAGGATTTGTCCATTATTTACCGCTGGGTGGTAAAAGTGGATGAAAACGGAATCCAGAGTTCGGCGATTCGCAATAATCTTGCGGAGCAGCTTGGCATGAATGAAGAGCAGTTGTTTAAGTGTGCCGTGGAAAACACAAGGCGTATTTTCCCGCCGACCGTCAAATCCATGAACGATGTTATTCGTGAAATGTTTATCAGTGACGGTATGCCTGCTGAGGTTGCAGACATGATGATCGGTGAGATGCCGGAAGATAAGATGATGTGGGTAATCAGTAACGACAGGGGCATTAATGGAGCTGGCTCCATGCTTTATGAAGATAATCTCCATAAGCTGGCTATGAAGCTTGAAACAGACCTCTATATTCTGCCTTCATCCGTGCATGAGTGCATCGCAGTATCTACAAATGTTGGAGACCCTTATGAGCTTGCAAAAATGGTAAGCGAAATCAACATGGGACAGGTTGCCTTGGAAGACAGATTATCCAATCAGGTATATCACTATGATAAGGATGCAAGAAGACTTACCCTTGCAACGGATACTCCGAATAAGAGACTGGATGGCATGGTTGCAGAGGCGCAGCTTATTTATGACAACGGAAAGTCCAGATAGGAGGCAGACTATGGAGCAGGAGATGACCGTGCAGGAACTGATTGCTCTTATGAATGCCTGGGAAGGGGACTTTATTTTACAGATTGAGCTAAAGGAGGATGATGCGAATGGGAATCGAAAAGAAACCTCAGATGGAAGCAGAAGAAGCCTTTAAGCTTGATGTGGTTAGAGTAAAGCTTGTGAAGGAGGCTCCGTTATATTCGGAGCTTCCTTTACAGAATCCCTACGAAGCAGCAGCCACTATCGGAGAGCTTCTCTGTGAAATGGACAGGGAGGTTGTCTGTGTCGTCAATCTGCAATCAGACCTGAAACCGATTAATGTTACCTTCGCAAGTATTGGTGCACTAAATGAAGCACTGGTGCATCCGAGGGAAATACTCAAGGCAAGCATTTTGTCAAATGCAGCGAGTATTATGCTCATTCATTCGCATCCAAGCGGCAATCTGTTTCCGAGTAAAGAAGATACGATGATAACCGACCGTATGAATTCCGTATGTGAGATGGTCGGTATCCGGCTGGTGGATCATCTGATAGTAGGAGGCGATAATAAGGAATTTTTCAGCTTTAAGGAAAAAGGACTTATGGATAATCCAAAGATTTCCTATACAAGTGACTACAGGAATTTCAGTTTTACCAACAGTCTTGTGGCAGAACGGGAGAAAGGAAGGTAGCGATGGAGGATAGATTTACGGAAGCAGAATTAGCCATTGCAAAAAGCGTGGATTTGACCGCTGTTGCCTCTTATCTTGGTTATACGGTAAAGAAAGTGGGGCATTATCATACACTCAAGGAAATGGACTCTATCCGGATTTATGATAAGAGCCACTGGTTTCGGTGGTCAAGGCAGTACGATAAGGGTGAGAATGGCGGGTCCCAGATAGATTTCCTGAGAGTGTTTTGTGGAATGGAAGTAAAGGAGGCTGTATGGTGGCTTCTGGATTTTGCGGGATACCGGAGAATTGAAGAGAAGGATAGAAAACCTCCTCTAAAGTATCAGGTGGAGCCTGGCAGAAAGCCGGAACCCAAAAAGTTTGAGCTGCCCATACCGGCACCGGATAACTGTTTTCTTTATTCGTATCTGAATCAGGAGCGGGGCATTAGTAAAAGTGTTATCGACTACTTTATTTCGCAGGGGCTTATTTATGAGAGCAGGCATTATCACAACATCGTATTTAAGGGTAATAACAAAGACGGTGTTACGAAGTTTGCAAGTATGAGAGGTGTGTTCGACAGGGAAGGAAAGCCTTTTAAGTGTGATGTGGCAGGCAATGATAAGGAGTATGGCTTTAATGTTCCTAACGATGATAGTTCGGAACTGGTTGTTTTTGAAGGGGCGATAGACCTGATGAGTTATGTGGATATTTTCTCGGATTATGAGACCAACAAGCTGGCTCTTGGAATGCTTGCAGATGCACCTCTTACTACTTTCCTAAAGGAGCATCCTCAGATTACTTCCATTAAGTTTTGTCTGGATGGTGATGAGCCGGGGAGAAAGGCAGCCCTGCAGCTTACGGAGAAGTATTATGGTTTGGGATATGATGTGGAAGATTGCCCTCCTCCTGCCGGATATAAGGATTACAATGAATGGTTGGTAGTTGCGAAGACAGATTTAATAGGGAGTCAAAAAGTGGAGTACCTTTCAGAAAGTGGCTCCAAAAAGTGGAGTACTTTTTAAGAAATGGCTCCAAAAAGTGGAGCACCTGCTTTTCAGGTTTTATAAAGTTTCCATATTAGTATTGAAAAGGGAGTCAAAAAGTGGAGTACCTTTCAGAAAGTGGCTCCAAAAAGTGGAGTACCTTTTCAAAAATGGCTCCAAAAAGTGGAGCACCTATATATTATCAGGGGTTTTAGGGGGCTTTGCACCCCTAACCAGATGTATTTTGGATGGATATCCAAAATGCGTATCTGGCAGAGGACAGGGCTTTGCTCTGGACTCTAAAGGCTCCTGAAAAGTTTCTTAAAACACAGATAAGGAGGTGTGGTTACAGCAATGGGAACAGGAGATGTAAGCATAACAGAGATTCGACAGTCGGAAGAGTTACTGGCATTCATTAAGGACAATGAGATTTCCATAGTTATGACGGATAAAGAGGCAGAGATGCTTCTTGGCTATATGGAAGGGCATGACTATGTGGTGGGTTTTGCAGAGGGAAGGCTGTATCGTGGAGATTTGGATGATGTGCCCGGAGAGATAGTCTGGGATGATGATTTTTCCGTGGATGATTTGATTGATACAGTTTGTGAATGGAATTATGAGCTGATTCTTGATATGGATGCAGAGAGGCAGAATCCGAAGGATATGGTGGACTTTTCCAATAAGCAGAGCAAGTATGAAAGTCTGAAACAGGAGGAAGCCGTACTGGATAAGCTATTCGACCAGACAAAGTACAGAGCCGGAATTGAGAAGCTGGCAGAGGAATTAGCTAATCAGTTTATTCAGAATCTGAATCAAAAGGGATTAGACAGTTCTGTGAAACAGCTGGTATCAGATATCCGTCAGCCTGCCATTAGTGGAAAGGCAAGGTGATTGGATGGAGAAGAGGCAGCACAGTATCAGTAAGCTACTTAGAATGACACCGGAGGAAGCAAAGCTCTTGGAGGAGAAAGCGAAGCAGGCGGGTATGACAGAGTCGCAGTATCTTCGGCTTATGATTTCCCAGAAACCGAATGACTATCCGGAGGTCCGGCAGCTTCTTCGTGATTTAATCAATGAGGTAAACCGGGTAGGTGTCAATATCAACCAGATTACCCACAACCACAATGCAGAGCTTTATTCCAAGGATGATAAGGAGAGGCTTATTGCCTATATGCGTAAGCTGAATGTTGCTGTGGCAAAGGTGGTGGATATCGTTGGCAATCAGTAAGATTCTTTATATGAAGGACTGCGGCAACCATTTTCACGGCAAGCACTTAAAACAGTCTTTGGACTATGTAATGAATCCGGAGAAGACGCAGAACGGCAGGCTGATTGGCGGAATGAACTGTCAGCCGGATACAGCCTTCAGACAGATGATGGATACCAAGAAAGCGTTTGGCAAGGTGGATAAGCGTCAGGGCTATCATCTTATCATTTCCTTTAAGGAAGGTGAGGTCAGTCCTGATACCGCCTATGAGATAACACAGAGGTTTGTGAAGGAATATCTGGGCAGGCAGTATGAAGCAGTTTATTGTGTTCACGATAATACGGATCATATTCATGCCCACATTATATTCAATAGTGTCAGCTTTGTGGATGGCAGAAAGTACCGGTATGAGAAAGGTGACTGGGAGCGGGATATTCAGCCCATAACCAACCGCTTGTGTGAAGAGTACGGACTATCCACCATTGATATAGGTTCAAAGGATGAAGAGCGGGACCGATACAGGGAACACAATGATTACCGGGATGGCAGATTTGTCTGGGGTAAGATGATTGCGAGGGATCTGGATGCCTGTATATTACAGGCTGGCTCCTTTGAGGAGTTTATGGAACTGCTTCGGGATAAGGGATATGAAATCAAGCAGGGGAAACATCTTGCTGTGAAGCCGCCGGGAATGGGCAGGTACAGAAGATGCAGAGCCTTGGGAGATGATTATACCGAGGAGAGAATACGACAGAGGATTGCGGAGGAAGATTTATCTTTTTACCGGTCGAATAAGGAGTTTAAGCCGGAGATTGTGAAGTGTTATGTCAGAAGGTATAAGAGAGCAAGACTGACCGGATTGCAGAAACGCTACTATGCAAAACTGTACCGGGTTGGGAAACTGAAGAAGCGTCCTTACTCACAGGTATGGAAGTATAAGGATGATATAAAGAAGATGGAAAAGCTTCAGCAGCAGTATCTCTTTCTCGTCCGGCATGATGTACACAGTGTAGAGGAGCTTGCATCTGCAATGATGAATCTGACGGATAAAAGAAAAGAAGCCTCTGCGGACAAAAGCCGGGTGTACCGGGCAAAGCAGAGGTGCAAAGGTCTGTTTGATATTGCAGAGCAGATGGATTCGTTAGAAGGTGCGGAAAAGAGTTTTCAGAATGGGGATAACTTCTTTTCAGAAGAACACACGCAGTGGACAGAGCTGTCAAATCAGCTTTTGGATGAAGGATATTCCTATGAGGAGATTAAGAATCTTCGGGCGTACTATAAGGAACAGATTGCTTATGTGACTGCAAGGGAACGGGCATCTGCAAAAGAGCTCAATCTGGCGAAGACAATCTGGAGAGATATGGTAAGCGATGATACGAGCCTTTCCGAAGATAAGGAAAGAATCCCTGAAAAAACCGAAGAGAGAACGAGTATTAAGCAGCCTTTACGATAGGCTGTATTTTTTTGGAGGTATTTATGGAACGAAGTTTAGAAGATTCAATTAAGAATAAGACCTATATTGATAATCTGCGAAGTGCGGCAAAGTACAGCAAGGAGATAATCGACCTTGTGGAAGCGGATATTGAATATGGTCTGACAATGGAACAGACGAAGCTCTACTTAAAGAGGGAGATTAAATTTCCTCAGATGAAGCTTTTGTCCCAGTGCCTTAGAAAAGGGGCAGATGAAGCCTTTATTGAACTGCTTACCAAATATGATATGAGCGGTTATCAGATACAGGTGGCGATTGAATTTATGGAGAAGGGTATCTCCATGGAGAATATCGAAACCGTAATTGCCAAAGGAGAAAATCCGCTGGCGATGCGTAAATCGTTTCAGACGATGCTTGATAAGGTAAAACAGATTCAGGCAAATTCTGATGTGTCACCAGACTATGTCAAAGGTCTTGTAAAGCAGATTGAGGAGGCGGTTGCGAAAATCCAGTTTCAGGAGGAGCGTTACGATGAACTGAATAAAAAGCTCAAGGTATTTGAGAATTCCAAGAAGGATGAGGAGGTTCATAAAGGGCTTGTAAAGAAGCTGGAGGATACGGAAGCAGAGTTAAGCGGTCAGCAGGACCAGTTAAACAGAGCGAATGCTACGATAGCAAGACTTCGTGAGCAGATAGATGAAAAAGAGAAGGAGATGGAGAAGATGCAGAACCGAATTGATACCTTGGAAGATAAGCTGCTTGAGAAAGCAGCAGGTGCGACAGTAAAGCAGGAAGCCCCGGAGAAACCGGAGGAAAGTAAGGAGCCTTTAGGTAATCAGACTGTATTTGATGAAAAGCCGGTTGCAGAAAGACCTTATCAGATTCCTGTGTTTTACCAGTTGCCTGTGGTAGATGCAAATGGCAGGGTGATTCAGCATGTGCAGGTTGAAAGAACTGTCAGAAAGTCAAATACGAGTGCGTTTACCGGGCTGCTTGGTAAGCTTGGATTTATGAAGAAGTCCAGACAGGATATTGTGAAACTGTTAGCCAGTGGTGATCTGGTTCCGGCACAGCTTGTGCAGATAAGAAGTGCCATTGAAAAAGGACTGACAGAATCACAGCTTGTAGAACTTATCAATAACAATGTTTCGGCTGAGAAGATGAAAGAAATCATTGATATTGCGGTTCTTGAGAACAGTATGGACTATTAGGAGGAAGCGATGGGTTTAACGATTATTAATGAGACAGTAACAAGTCTGTGTAAAACAAAGCATGGCTTTTCTGACAAAGAAAAGGAATTTGTTGTTCAGTTTGCATTCCGAAGCGGAGACAAGACCTTAACCAATCAGCTGATTGATGAACTGGCTACCTGTGAGAATGAGCAGGAATCCGAAAAGGTAATGGAACAGTATATGAGTATGATTGACATGAAGCCTGTATGGGTAAGTCAGATTGAGAATCTGCTGGTATCCATTGAGATGTACCGGATTGAAGAGGAAAAGGCAATCAACCGTCTTGCGGAAGTGCTTACTGCTTATGGAGTGGATGTAACTGAGGAACAGGTCAGAAGGGCAGATGCAGATGAAATCAAGGAAAAGGTCAATGAGAGCAGAAGCAGGCAGGAGGAAGAGGACGAAGAGACCAAAGAGGAAGAGCAGAATGACAACAGTATGCTCCGAAATGCACTCTCAGGGAACCGGTGTTATAAGGAGGGACGTATATGGCAGAAGAGATTCAGGAAGCGGTACAGATTATCCGTGTAGCCTATGACGGAATTGAGATTGCAATGAAGGTGGGCAGTGGAGGATTAGGTGCCATGCAGAAGGCAATCGACTTTTTGAAGGGAATGCTTGACTATGAGAAATCGCTTGGTAAGACATCCATGCGAAAACTTCTGATGAAGGGCGGAGACCTTCAGGTACTGCAATTTGAAACCAAAGATATGAAGAAGGTTGAGAAGATGGCAAAGAAGTACGGTATTTTATATTCCGTATTGCCGGATGTGAATAAGAAGGATGGTCTCAGTGAAGTTATCTTTCATACGGAAGCAGTGCCACGAGTGAACATGATGATACAGAAGCTCAGCTTTGGTCGTATTGCAACATTTGATGACTACTTAAAAAACGGGGATGAAAAACAGCTTGGCAGGCTGATGGATTTCCTTAAGAGTCAGAAAATGGGAAACGAGAAAGTCCACACTGCGGAAGGGGCGAGAGCCAGTGCAACCATGGACGGTCTGATTGAAAAGGTCGGGCTGTTTGCCATGGAGAAGCAGAGTATCAGTGTGGACGCAGTACAGGAGAATTTCAGTATTAACCAGTCGCAGGCAGAAACCGTGTTAAAGCAGTTGGAAACGATTGGTGTTCTGGGGGCAAAGGATGAAGCCGGAGAGCATAAGGTTATCATGGACAGGGATGCGTTTATGAACCGGATTAAGGGCTATCAGAATCTTGCGGAGAGAATGATGGCAGTATCGGCATCCAAGAATACAAACCTTTCGGATGTCACAATCAGTAAGACATTGATTGTGCAGGAGAATGATCATGCGGTTAATACCAGAATCCCGGGAACATGGGGAGAGAATGCAAGGTATGTCTGGATCAATAAGGAGAATATCATGGACATTCATCATGGCAAGACTATGTTGACCTTCATTGACAGCGGTAAGAATTATAAGATTTATGATGAGGAAAACAGGGTTGTGGAAACCAAGCGTGGTGAGGAACTGTACAGCCATTATGACAAGGTGGAGGCTTCCGTGCGTGAGAAGTACGAAAAGACGAAGGCAAAGGAAACAACCAGGACAAAGACCGTGCAGCAGAAAACTACCACAACCGTTAAGAAGAGGTAGTGCCTATGCAGACAAGTAAGAAGAAACCTTCCATGGTATTTTTGTTACTTGGTGCAGTCTTTGCCGGGTATCTGGGATATCTGATTGGGGGAGCTTGGGAGAAAGGCATAGAGCTTATGGAATTTCTTGACAGGTTCAGTGCTGTATGTGAAGCTCCGTTTGCAAATTATTTCAATGAGAATACAGTGAAAATGATAGCCATAGTTGTAGTTGTCTACGCTATGGCTGTTGTTATGTATTACACCAGTCAGAGGATTTATATGCCCGGCAGGGAATTTGGTACAGCCAAGTTGGAATCACCGGCGAAGGTAAACAAGATTCTGATGGATAAGGATGAAAACTTTAACCGTATCTTAAGCCAGAATGTGAAGATGTCACTGGATTTCAGAAGGCTTAAGTTAAATGGTAACATTCTTATCTGTGGCGGTTCCGGTGCAGGAAAGACATTCTATGAGGTAAAGCCGAACCTGATGCAGATGCCCCATAACTGTTCCTTTATCTGTACCGACCCGAAGGGAGAAATCCTAAGAAGCTGTGGTCAGATGTTAAAGAACAATGGCTACAATGTGAAGGTTATCAATCTGCTTGAGATGGATAAGTCAGACTGTTACAATCCGTTTTCCTATATCCGTGAAGAGACGGATGTGGTAAAGCTTATTACCAACCTTATCAGTAATACGACACCGAAAGGGGCAACCCCTTCTGACCCATTCTGGGAGAAAGCGGAAGGATTGTTTCTACAGGCAGTCTTCTATTATGTGTGGCTGGAAGAAAAGCCGAGCCGGAGAAACTTTGAAACGGTATTAAAGCTGCTTGGATGTCATTCTGCAGTTTATAAGAACCCAAAACCATCTTTTTCCCGTCAAAATAAGTAAATCCCAGTACCAGATAATCT
>CANQWM010000008.1 GCA_947627535.1 uncultured Acetatifactor sp. | reverse complement strand
TTTTGTGCTTTTCATTCAACCTGTATAAAATTTTCAAAGTTCACAAATTTCTGCTTGACTTTTTATTTGCAGACTTTTTTATGCTTGCGTTACTCCAAAAATATCCTCACATCAGTTCTTCCCCGAGCACTCCTCGCAGTCAAATTCCGGGTTGAAGGCATAGAAGTTCTTTGCGTTCAGTTTATCCTGTACAATCCGCAGGGCTTCCCCGAAGCGCTGGAAATGCACGATCTCCCTCATGCGCAGGAACCGGATGGGCCCGCACACATCGGGATCATCCACCAGACGAAGGATGTTGTCATAAGTGCTTCTCGCCTTCTGCTCCGCCGCCATATCCTCCATCAGATCCGTGATGATATCACCCTTTACCTGGAACTCGCAGGCGTTGAAAGGAATACCGCCGGCAGCCTGGGGCCAGATCCCGATGGTTGCGCATCTGAAAAATTTAAATAAAATAAACATTTATGACACATCACCAAAAATAACACTCACGAAAGCAGAAGTGGCGGGATTACTCCCGCCATTTCTAAATTGAAAACTTATTCACTTCTTCCTGTGTAAGCTCGACCAGCTTCTTCCCACATCTTTTTGCATATCTTGATAATTCAAGCAAATTTACATGACAAGATGGTGCATTAACATATGGATTAGGCTGTTCAAAGTAGCTCTGTGCCGGAACCTGATTTTCCATGAATTTAGGTCTCGTTCCATTCATAGTGATACACCTCCAATAGATTTTTTGCTTGTTCCTCGTCAATAAAGAACTGGTACTGATGAAGCATTCCCAAATACTCCGCATGGAATACATCCATGTAATGCCTTAATAATTCTTCATTAGCGGCAAATCCATGAATAGCTCCTTCATATCCCCATTCAATAGATTTATCGGCAGCTATGGCGAAAAGATGACCACCTACGCCAACATATTTCTGACTGCCAAACTCATGCTTGTTGTTATGAGGAGCAGTACAAGCCCAATGAAGATAAGCGGCGTGGGAGTCCTTATCATTTCTGACACCTACCAAGCCTTGTATGGTATTATCATCCTTTAGAGCAAGGGCATATACTTCAACATTCTTTGGTATTTCATTCCAATTAATGTGCCAACCGTTGGACTTCTGAAATTTTTTAAGGTAAGTACGGCTTTCGATTTTGAATACGACAGTTTCTTTGATATCGCCTGTCACAGTATCTTTCAAACAGGGCACGATTTCGTCTATCCAAATGTCGATACAGCCTTGTTCAATTGCTGTCATGTAATCACCCCTTATATATTATGTGTGCTTGATTAACGTAAATACAGTAAATCAGTGTGTTTATGAAATGAAATTCATCCAAATACCATTTTAAGACCTTCAATAAGGTTCTCATTAATATTTTTGATTGATGGGATATGAACAAGTACCACGTTTCCATTGAATTTACGTAATAAATACCAGTATGCGGCATTGCACAAGTAATGTGTCGGTTTATCAGACAAACAATTAGATATGCCAACAGCATCTAACTGCGCAGACATATTTTCTAAATTTAATAACGAATATTCTTTGGTTCCTTTTTCAGCAACTTTCTCAATTCTTACAGTGTCAACCAAATTTTTATCTATACCAAAAAGTATAATACAATCATAAGAATGATCTAGAAAGTTGATATCTCTTTTTAATCCTTCAAAAGAGTTTGTTAACAAATAACTATCTGCAGAAATAGATTTTACCAATATGCACGATGCGTTATTCTTTCCTTTGAAACCAATATGTAGTTTCGGATTCATTGCAATACCTCTAATTGATTTATACAACGCTTAGTTTATAACAATCATACTGTGCTTTTAGAAAATTTTATAAATTCATATGGAATTCTCCAACTTTATATTTCCTGATTTCTTTATATACTCTCGTGGTATAGCAATACCCCAGTTTATTCAAATAATTTTGAATGGATTCATATTCATGTTCAGGGAATGACATTTCTTTAAACATACGACAAATCTCTATACAATGCAAAACCAAAGTTTTACTAGTTATATTATACTATATTTTTGCAATTTTCTCAAATGATATTACATGCTGTACACTCTAAAATCGCCGCACCTATTTAAAATTTTGTAACAGTTCAGCCGTCAGGCGTATTCAGCGGGAAATCTTGCTCGCACAATTTTCGCTGAATACGCCTATGTACACACGCAAAGTCCAATACCCCGCAGCAGGCCGACGGAGCATCCGTCCTGCGGCACAGCTGCGGGGCATTGGTTCTTCGTTTCCCATTCTCCTTTTTATGCTTGCGTTACTCCAAAAATATCCTCACATCAGTTCTTCCCCGAGCACTCCTCGCAGTCAAATTCCGGGTTGAAGGCATAGAAGTTCTTTGCGTTCAGTTTATCCTGTACAATCCGCAGGGCTTCCCCGAAGCGCTGGAAATGCACGATCTCCCTCATGCGCAGGAACCGGATGGGCCCGCACACATCGGGATCATCCACCAGACGAAGGATGTTGTCATAAGTGCTTCTCGCCTTCTGCTCCGCCGCCATATCCTCCATCAGATCCGTGATGATATCACCCTTTACCTGGAACTCGCAGGCGTTGAAAGGAATACCGCCGGCAGCCTGAGGCCAGATCCCGATGGTATGATCCACATAATAATTGGCAAAACCGCTCTTTTCGATTTCTTCCATGGACAGATTTCTGGTCAGCTGGTGCACGATCGTGGCAACCATCTCCAGATGTGCCAGTTCCTCCGTGCCGATGTCGGTCAAAAGCCCCGCCACTTCTCTGTAGGGCATGGAATAGCGCTGGGACAGATAGCGCATGCTGGCGCCCATCTCACCGTCCGGTCCGCCGTACTGGGAGATAATAGCCTGCGCCAGTTTCGCGTTGGGCTCTTTGATGTTTACCGGAAATTCCAGTCTTTTTTCATAACTCCACATTTACACACACTCTCCTTCCCAGGGCAGAGGCGCGGCGCCCCATCTCCACTCCTTGCTGCAGTCTGCGAGCCGAAGGGTCAACGGATAATACTTCTGGCTGAACTCCTTCTCCATCTGGTTCCTCATTCTGTTATAGTGGTTGAAATATTCCATGGCGCTGCAGTCGTCGGGATGGGTATCCAGATATAATGAAAGTTCCGTGAGCACGAAATTCACGATCCCGATATCGTGCAGAAGCTGTTCCTTATTTCCCATTATACGCATCTCCTTCCCGTGAAAGGTTTGTTCAGCTCAGGGAACACCGTTCCGTAGCAGTAGGCTTTCTCCAGATCATCGTACAGCTTGTCAAATTTCTGCCACGGTACGTAAGCCATGGCTACAGGAAATTTGTCAATCTGGTTGTCATACAAATAGTCCTGCATTTTGTTTCCTTTCCAAATATTCAGCTATTCTAAGCTTTGCTTGGTATTATGATATGTGAAGCCCCAAAAACTGTGAATCAGATCCCCGGCAGACAAGGCGTCCGGCCCCCTGTCCGCAAAAAAGCCCGATCCGCCGCCTTTTTCAAAGGCTGGAATCGGGCTTTCCCTTTTATCTTCTCTTTATCTGGATTTCCTTATCTGGATTCTCCCATAAAGAACAGAGCAATGGTCCCCGGGCCGGAATGTGCTCCGACGGTCGGTCCGATGTGATTAATCAGAAAATGTTCTATCCCGAACCGCGCTTTTACCTGGTCCCTCACGTACTCTGCGTCCTCCAGCGCATCCCCGTGGCTGATAAAGACAAAATCCTCCCGGTTTTCTTCCAGACGGCTCCCCAACTTTTCCTCCATGTAATCCACCAGGGCGTTCAGAGATTTTTTTCTTCCTCTGACCTTGCCAATCACGATCAGATGTCCTTCTCTGTCCACATGCAGCTTGGGTTTGATAGACGCGAGGGTCCCGATGACCGCCGCAGCCTTGCTGACCCTGCCGCCTCTGTGAAGATGAAACAGATCGTCCACGGTAAATACATGCACGAAATTCTGTACGTTGTCCCTCAGCCACTGTGCCGTCTCGTCCAGAGTCCTGCCGGCGTCACGCATCCGCACGGCCTTATGTACGAACAGCCCCTCCCCCAGAGAGGCGCAGAGACTGTCCACCACCACGATCCGGCAGTCCGGATGCTCCTCCATCACTTCCGCCGCCGCGATACACATATTGTTATAGGTTCCGCTTAAACCGGAAGAAAAAGCCAGATGGAGAATCTCCTTATCGTTCTTGATATATTCTTCAAAGTATTCCTTTGCCTCCTCCGGATTGATCTGGGAGGTGGTCGGCATCTTGCCGTCGTTACGCATCAGGGAATAAAACTCTTTCCAGTCCATCTCCCTGTCCCGTCCGTAAGTGACGCCGTCAAGAATGTAGCTGATAGGCATACAGCCAACGTTGTGTTCCTTTAAATATTCCGCCGGCAGATCGGCGGTGGAGTCCGTTGTGATCTTAAACATTTCTTTGCCCTCGTCTCGGTTTTTTCGGCCTTTCCCGGTTTCACTGTCTTTCCGTTTTCCGTTTGCAACAGTATATCATCGTTTCGTGTCTTTTGCAATTAAATTTCACCTTTTCTTCTGTCTGTTCTTTTGTCTGTTCAGCCTTTGATCCGCCCTTCTCTGCCTTCCTTTTCCTGCAGCGCTCCCGGCAGTCTCCTTCGCACCAGCCGGTTCTTCAGGTTCTTCCAGTCAAAGGGAATCAGCGGATAGATATAGCTTCCATGGGCCACCGTTCTGTTACAGCAAAGAGCGAGAACGGCGAGCACGATTGCCCCGATATATCCCCAAAGCCCGAACAGCTGTGTCAAGATCAGGTTCAACACTCTCAAGAATTTCAGCGCATATCCCAGTTCGTAATTCGACTGTGTGTAGTTTGCGATGGCGACAAAAGCCATGTACAGCATGACCTCCGGGGAAAACCAGCCGCTGTTTACCGAAAATTCCCCCAGCACCAGCGCAGCCAGCACACTTAACGGCGTACTCAGCATATTCGGCGTATTCACCGCCGCCAGCTTCAGGCCGTCTATGGAAAGCTCCAGCAGAAGGAACTGCCAGATCAGCGGGACATTGGGTTCTTCCTTCAGGAGGATAAAGGAAAAACTGTCCGGGATCCACTGAGGATTATGGATCAGCAGAAGAAACGTGGGCGTGATAAGGTAGGTGAG
This sequence comes from uncultured Acetatifactor sp., assembly GCA_947627535.1. Classification (GTDB taxonomy): domain Bacteria; phylum Bacillota; class Clostridia; order Lachnospirales; family Lachnospiraceae; genus Acetatifactor. The sequence continues at coordinate 101,607 of CANQWM010000008.1, read as the reverse complement.
CAGCGCGATAATAAACCTTGTCAGTCTCAGATACGTTCCCGTGATAGGCGGAAAATAATAATCGTCCGCCTCCTCCATCACATCAAAAACGGTTGTGGGAAGGATCATGGCCGAAGGGGAATTATCCACCAGAATCACGATATTGCCTTCCAGCACCTGTGCTGCCGCCGCATCCGGCCGCTCGGTATACTTGAATTTCGGAAAGGGATTATACCATCTGCGCTGATAAAGACATTCCGCCAGGGATTCCTGATTCATGGAGAGTGCGTCCACGGCAATATTTTTAATCTTCCGTCGGATTTCCGCCAGAAATTTTTTATCCGCCCGGCCGTCCATATAACAGAGGACAATATCCGTCCGGGAGCTTTTCCCCGCGGACATCATTTCCATACGAAGCTCTGTGCTTCTGATCCGGCGCCGGATCAGCGCCGTATTAAACACAATGGTCTCCACAAAGCCGTCCTTAGACCCTCTCAGTACCTTGTCCTTTTCAGGCTCTTCCACGCTTCTCGCAGGATAAGTTCTGGAATCGATCAAAAGCGCGCTTTGAAACCCGTCCGCGAGAAGGACAAACATGCCGGACAGCAGGGATTGGACGATGGTATCCGTCTTTTCTTCCACATCCACTTCCACATAGGGCGTAAACCCGGCGGAAAGTTCCTCCATATCCGCCGGCAGCTTATCCGGCGTCATATCCATAAAAAACTGCAGCAGCTTCTGCATCAGCTCGTCTTTACAGAAACCGTCGATCAGGTACATGCAGGCATCCTTCCCCGCAAAGCTTATCTCCCTGCAGATGATATCAAAATTGGTCCCCACGCCGAGAATCCCGTTCAGATATGCCATATCCTGTTTCAGATTTCCCGTCAGTACGCTCTGTCCTTTCTTTCCCGATTCTTCCAAAACTAAATAACTCCCTTCTGGTCAATGCCGGATTTCTTATTAGCATTTACCAAAAGAGAGTTTTTATTCCCGCCGGACACATCCGCTCCGGTCATCCGCCTGTGCTGCCAATTCCCCCGTTGCGGACGCCCTGTGCGTCATCATCCACCGTGATACCATATTCCAGAAAAATCCCCTGGACAAAACCGGCGCCCTGTGCCACCTCCAAGGTCTTATTCTCCCTGGAAGCGTTCGTCATTTTTATAAAAATATGACCCTCATTGTCAGAATAATAATAATCGCTGTCAATGATCCCCACCGTATTGTTGATCTGAAGACGGTACTTAAATCCCAATCCGCTTCTGGGATACAGCTTAAGCACCCAGTTCTCTTCCATTCTTACCCTGACGCCCGTGGGAATCGTGATGGACGCGCCGGGAGAAAGGGAAAAGGAAAAGGGTGCATGGAAATCATACCCTGCGCTTCCTTTCGTTGCGCGTTTCGGCAATTCCAGCTTTTCATACATCTCCCGGATATCTTCCTCCGTATACTGAGGAAACGCCTCCCTCACGGCATCCGTAAACAACCGCGGGCTCACCTTAAAAAACTGTGCCACCTTTTTCATGTTTTGCTCCGTTTTGTCCTGTTTATCATGCAAAGAGAAACCAAAATACATCAATTCGTCATGACTGACCTGGTCAGTCAATTGCAGCATCCCTTGACATTAGCCGGTTTCTTAACCTCAACATAAGCTTGCTCATAATCTCCGCAATGCAGAACTGGAATCATGGGATCCGGCTGTTCAAGCGTCTTTTTTACGTCGATCACACGCTGGTTGGCGCTGCCCTTCCATAAAAGCTTCTGATCGAACTGCTCCTGTATGAACTCTCCGTCCACCACAACGTCCACATATTTCATCATAGGATAATACAGGATATTTTCCCACATGTCGCCTGTGTACAGCCATATGGTTTTTTCCGGATATTTCTCCTTAATCTCCGCCATCAGCCTGCGGACGTCGAGGCGGTTCGCTGGATGCAGAGGGTCACCGCCGGAAAAGGTAATCCCCGATATGTAACTTTTGTCAAGCTGTTCAAAAATTTCTGCCTTCGCCGCCTCGTCAAATAAAAGTCCTCCATCCGGATCCCATGTGACGGGATTCTGGCAGTTTTTACAACAGTGGCTGCAGCCTGCTACCCAGAGAACGACCCGAAGGCCGTCTCCGTTCAGCATATCATCCTTGGTGATATTGTGGTATCTCATGGCTACATACTTTTCCTTTCCGCGATCTCCGCCATCTTAGCGTCATTAAGCCTTGTGGCGCCATGTACGCGGGAATAGGACAGATAGCCGTTCATCCGGTCAATCTTGGTCAGGTTACGGCTTCCGCACTTGGGACAGACATCCATCTCAAGCTCCTGATGGCCGCAGTCGTCACAGTACGCAAGGGACAGATTCACACCCTCGTAGAATCCCATATCCATCGCCCTGCGGATCAAGGTCTTGATCGCCTCGATATTATAATCAATGGGGTACTTCACATACTGTATCTTGCCGCCGTTGCTCAGATTCCAGAACCGGTCTTCCAGATCCTGCTTCTGGATGGGGGTGATATCCTCCGTCACATGACAGTGGAAGCTGTTGCTTACATATTCTCTGTCGGAAACGCCTTCCACAATGCCATATTTCTTTCGGAACTGTTTTACCTGAAGTCCGCAGAGGCTTTCCGCCGGTGTGCCGTAAATGGCGTACAGATGGCCGTCCTCCTCCTTAAATTCATTGACGCGGTTATTGATATATTCGAGCACCTCTAGGGCGAACTGGCCGTCCTCTACCAGCGATTTCCCATTGTAAAGCTCCTGAAGCTCATTCAGCGCTGTGATTCCGAAGCTTGCCGTAGCAGATTTCAGAAGCGGCTTGATCTTGTCCGTCAGTTTCAGATGACCGCCGAGGAATCCGCCCTCACAGTATGCGAGGGGGTTCGTGGAAGCCCGCATCTCGCCTAAGTACGCATAGGTACGGATATGAAGCTGGCGGATCAGGTTCAGGTAATAGTCGAGCACTTCATAAAAGTCCTTGCTCTCTTTTCTCGCCCTTGCCAGGATCATGGGAAGATGCAGTGAGACGGCACCGATGTTGAACCGTCCTACAAAGACGGGCACATCCTGGTCATCAGCCGGATGCATGCCTCCCCTCTCGTACCAGGGAGAAAGGAACGCCCTGCAGCCCATGGGGGAAATGATCTTTCCGTACTGCTTGTAGATTCCTGCCACATACCCCTTGCCGGTCAGGCTGAGCCAGTCCGGATACATGGTCTTCGCAGAGCACTGCACACCCGCCTCAAACACATCCTCAAGGGGTTTCCCAGGGCCATGGAGATTCTCATCATACAAAAATACGATTTTAGGGAACAGGACAGGCTTCTTGCATTCCTTCTTGCCCTGGCCCTTTCTGCGTACATTCAGCATGGTAATCGTGGCAAGTCTGGCAAATTTTCCAGTACCCGTCCCCGCCGTCACCGTGATGAAGGGATAGTCTCCCCGGCTGCTGGCGACGGTGTTGAACTTGTACTCCCATCCCTGGAATCCCTGCTCGTACTCCTTTACCACATCGGCGTAGGCTTCCGCTTCGGCCGTATCCCGGTCAATGCCCAGGCGCAGATATTTGTCAATATACTTTTTATAAGATTTCTCGGCGTAAGGCTCCAGGATCAGATCCACGCTGGGAACGGTAAATCCGCCGTACTGCTGGCTTGCGGCGCTTAAGACAATGTCGCCGATCACATCAAAGGCCACGTCCAGCGTCTTCGGCTCGTTGTACCAGATGTTTCCCATCTCAAAACCGCCGGTCAGGACACTCTGTACGTCAAAAAGACAGCAGTTCATGGTGTCCCGCCTTGCGGACATATCATGGACATAAATATAACCGTCCCGGCAGGCCTGGATTTCCTCGGTGGTCATAAAAAACTTCTGGTAGAGCTCCTTGTTCAGCTGGTTGAAGATCAGGCTCCTCTTTGTGGAAACCAGCGCGGAATCGGTGTTCGCGTTTTCCTTGTCCCCGATGTACATGATGGACTGGCTTTTTTTGTATACGTCGTCCAGCATACGGACAAAATCCTGCTTGTAATTCCGGTAATCCCGATAACTCTTTGCCACCACAGGCTTTACCTGTTCCAGTGCGCTTTCCACAATATTATGCATAACGGGAATGGGGACGCTGTCTGTGTCAAGCTCGTTCACCTTATCCACGACGAACTGACAGATATGGCACTCCTCTTCCTGAGTAAACTTGGTCAGTGCCCTGTACGCGCTCTTTCCGACAGCATTGATAACCTTCTGCACATTGAAGGCTTCCCTGCTTCCATCCTTTTTGATGACATAGACGTCACGGATCGGCCTGAACTGCTCCCCGTAGTTGACATCCTCCGTGACCGCCTGATCAAAATTACTGCTCATTCTTCCCATCCCTTTCTACAGATACCACCGCCAGCCCCTCCGGCAGGGACGCCCGGCAGGTTTTGGCTGCACCCATCACTTTGTAACATACTGTACAAAATATTGTTTCTCCATGCCTTTCGTTCACAACATCTTGTGCCTGATACATACAAGTATAGTTTAGAATGCCCTGCTTGTCAACGTGTCTATACAAAAAAATTACCCGATTTTTTAAAATCGGGCAATCTGTTGCCAAAAGAGATTTTCTCCTGTTTACGGCTCGCATTTTTCCGCAAAACCCGGCAGCTCCGAGCGCATCCTCATGGTATTTACGATATCGGCCAGCCAGCTCTGGTACTGTTCCCGGACGGACGCCGGGCTTATGACCACCGCTTCCCTGCCAATTCCCGCCAGCCATCCGAAAAACTGGCCGCTGACGGCGACCTTTGCGCGCATACGGAAGATTCTGTCCGTCATGGGCCTGATATCCACGTCCCGTCCGAACCGGTCCAGTACAACGCCGATCAGCCTGTTTGGGAACTGCAGCGTGACCGTCTCCTCCTGTCCGGCAAACATGCCAAATGTCTGATTGGCATATGCGGCCGGATCCGTCTTTTCAAACTGTTCCATCCCCTCTCTCGCGTCCTTCAGCACCTTCACCTGTCCCATCTTGTCCACACGGTAGTGCTTCATAATCCTGTCCTTGCCGTCGAAGGCCGCCAGATAATAATTTTCGTCCCGCCAGATCAAAGCCCAGGGGCTTACCCGGCGCTCAAAATTCTCCCGGGGTACAAGCTCCTTTTTCAGATTCCATTCCAGGTATTGAAAGCCGATCTGCCGGTTTTCCTGGATAGCCCTGTGAATGCTGTCTATGCTGTAATAAATGCTTTCGTTTTCGGTCTTGATCCGCCCCGCCACATACACCTGACGCTGCAGCTTTCCGGCGTCATGCTTCCCGGCCAGCCGTTCCAGTTTTTTAATCAGGCTCCGGGATTTTCGGGTAGTGATGAATCTGGAAGACTGGACCGCATCCACCAGAAGCTTCAGCTCTGCGAGTTCAAAATCCCTGGCCGCCATATAATAGCCGCCGCCCAGCCTGCTGTGCACCTGAATAATGTCGTATCCGAAATCGTTCAGCTTCGCAATGTCATCATAGATGCTTTTCCTCTCGGAATGGATCCCGTTGGATTCCAGATATGAGATAATGTCCGCCGTGCTGACGGGATGATTTTCATCCGTATTCTCCGAAAGAAGCTTTATAATATACAAAAGCTTCAGCTTTTGTCCCGCCGACTTTGCCATGTGCCACCCCCAGATCGACCGTTATTCTCCTGCGGAGACACCAGCCTCCGTTTCGTTTTTCTCCCCTGCCGCTTCCGCTTCCGCGGCCAGCGCGGCATTCTTTCTCTTCCTCAGTGTCAGGCCGATGGCAATACCGACCCCTCCCACTGCCAGGATAATAACCATCAGAACAATATACGACAGAAAAGTATTCACAAAACTGATCAGATTTTCCATGTTTTTCGCCCCTTTCCAGATTTCAGTATACCAACGGCGCGGACCGGCGTCAAGGCTCTGATTTTGTTTTACAGCCTCCACTCCCCCGTATCAAGGAAGTGCTGCGCCTGAACATTTGCCCGTTGGGTGATCTGCGCGTCGTATCCCATCATCTCCAGAAGCCGGATCGCGTTCCTCGTAGTCGCCTTTCCCTCCAGCAGCCGGTAGTTGAATGCCACATCCCCTTCCCGGACTTCCTCCTCAAAATGATAATTGTCAAACCTGTCCTTCAGAAGATCCGTCAGTTCGATATCATGGGTGGCCGCAAAACAGAGAATGCCGCAATTTTCCAGAGACGCCAAAATCTGGGCGGAAGCCGCAATCCGTTCAACCGTGTTGGTGCCGCGAAGCACCTCATCCACAAAACACAAAACCGGCTTTTCTCCCCCCGCCGCCGCGTCCAGAATCCGCTTCAGTGCCTTGATCTCCACAATATAATAACTCTCTCCGCCTCCAAGATCATCTCTCAGGGCCATGGAAGAATAAATATAAAACAGCGGCGCACGGTAAAAATCCGCCGGACAGGTATGGATGGTCTGGGCCAGAATGGCCGTCAGGGCGGCGGTCTTTAGAAAGGTGGATTTCCCGGAAGCGTTGGAGCCCGTAAGCAGAACGCCTCTTCGGGCCAAAATACTGTTCTTTACGGGATTTTCCAAAAGGGGATGGTATCCTTCCACCAGCTCTATGCCGAACTCATCCGTAAATTCCGGCAGACAGTACCCTTCCGCGGCAGACTGGCGAAAAGCCCATACAGCAATGGCGGTCTCAAGAAAACCTGTGATTCCAATCAGCCCGTCCACATCCTCAATATGACCCCGAAGGTGCTTCAGCATAAAGCTAAACTTGATCAGGTCTACATGGAACACCATGCGGATATAATCCATCAGGATCTCCACGGGGCTTCCGGAAGCGCCTGCAGTTCCTCTGCCCGGCGACATCACCCAGAAAGAATTGCGCCGCATGGCCTTCATGGCATGACGGTGCCTGCGCAGCGCTTCCCATTCCTCCCGGCAGACGGGGATGGGTCTCTTTTCCAGCTCTGCGCAGACGTCCAGAAGGCGGAGCACATAGGCGAAGCTTGTGATATAAGGTTCGATCTCACCCTTTTCCCGGAAATAAGTTACAATATGAAACAACGCCAGAGCCGTCAGTCCCAGAATCCCGGCTGTCAGATTATAAAACAGAAGAAGCGTAAACGGTATGAACAAAAGATCCCGCAGAATGCTTCCTCTGCCGGATCTTTCCCCCAGATAATCCAGGTTGTCCAGATAATCGTAAAGGGAATACTTTCCCGTATCCCCCAGTTTCCGCATCAGAAGCTGGACATGCACCCGCTCATCCGGATGGGCCCCGAAATACGAGGCCGTCTCCTCCAGATGATCGAGCTTCTGCGTCTCCCGCCGCGGGCTTCTTAAGGTATAATAAAGATACTCCTCCCCGGACGCGGAGAGCGTATAATTCATACGTCTGAAAATGTCGTCCATCCCCAGATCATTCCATGTGATATCATCGATCTGTCCCTGTTCGGGATGGCGGCGGTAATAGCTGTCAATACTTTCGTACCGCTTTGGGTCATATTTCTTCTCCCGCAGCGTTTCACAGCTTTTATAAAGCTGGCGGACATATTTTTTCTCCTGCCTCGACGCCCTTGCCGCCTCCAGCAGAAACACCGCCAACAGCATCACCGCCAGCGCGGCCAGCATAATCAGATATTCCATAAATAAATTCCCTTTGATCTTTTTCCCTGTGATCAGACGATCAGGAAAAATTTAATCAGGAAGATCAGTGACAGCACATAGGTCAGCACAGACACTTCCTTTGCCTTGCCTGTAAACAGTTTGATCACCGTATAGGAGATCAGACCGATTCCGATGGCATGTCCAATGGAGCCGGATACCGGCATTGCGATCAGCATCAATGCAACAGGCACCGCCTGGCTGATATCGTCAAAATGCACATTTTTCAATCCTGTGATCATCAGAACGCCCACATAGATCAGCGCCGCTGAGGTAGCCGCGGGAGGAATCACCGCCGCCACAGGAGAAATGAACATGCAAAGCAGGAAGATCACGCCGGTAGTCAGCGCCGTAAGTCCGGTACGGCCGCCCGCCTCAACGCCGGAAGCGGATTCCACGAATGTGGTAACGGTGGAAGTACCTGTAGCGGAACCCACAACAGTACCCACGGCGTCAGCCAGCAGCGCTTCCTTCATCTGGGGCATTTTCCCCTCTTTGTCCAGCATACCCGCACGGCTTGCGGTGCCGACCAGCGTTCCGATGGTGTCAAACATGTCGATGATGCAGAAGGTCACGATCAGCGTCACCACCGTAAACCAGCCAATCTGCGCGAAGCCGGTGAAGTTAAACTTGAACAGCGTGGTTTCCGCCATATCCTGGAAAGGCGGTACAAAGGAAGCGTTGGTCAGCGCGCCGAAGGGATTGGTATGCAGGAAAATGGCCTGCCCGGCCCAGTTGATCACGCTGGCAACAAGCATACCAAGGATCACGGCGCCCTTTATACCCTTCTGGGCCAGGATCACGATCACAAACAGCCCGATGAACATGGTGGCAACGGTCAGCACCATCTCCGCATAGCCGGAGCCGATGGTGTCCTTCGCGTATCCTGCGGTCAGAGAGCCGAAGAAATTGCTCATAACATAGAACGGACCGCCCTTGTCGGAGTAAATGCCCGCGTTGGATCCAAGACCGATGTTCATCAGCATCATGCCGATGGCAGGCGCAATGCCGAGACGCACTCCCAGAGGAATGGCGTCCACGATCTTTTCCCGCACATTCAATACGGAAAGCACAAGGAACACGAGACCTTCCACCAGAATGATGCACAGCGCGGCCTGGAAAGACGCCACATAAGACATTTCCGTGCCTGTGGCAATGTTTGCCACAACGACGGCGAAAAAGCTGTTCAGTCCCATGCCCGGAGCCATGGCAAAAGGCTTGTTCGCCGCAAAGGCCATCACGAACATGCCGATGGCAGACGCGATACAGGTGGCCATGAACACGCCGTTCCAGAGCGATATCAGGGACGCATCCATATCCGGACTTTTAAATCCGACCAGCAGATTCGGATTCAGGGCGATGATGTATGCCATCGTCATGAATGTGGTGAGTCCCGCAACGATCTCGGTTCTCACATTTGTGTTGTTTTCTTTTAGTTTGAAAACCTTCTCCAACATTTTTTACACCCTCCTATGTATTTTTTGGTTAGAGATTTCTATTGTCAGGCGCCCTGTTTTGTCAGGCGTCCTACAATCCTGTCGCATTCCGCGAAAATATGTTCCGCGCTGTCCCCCACAAAATACTCTCCGTTCCGGTAAAGGATCCTGCCGTTTACCATGGTCATGCACACGTTGGATTTCCCCGCGCTGTAAACAATATTTTTCGGGATATTGTGAAAGGGGTGCATGTTGGGCTGCTGAAGATCAAGCAGGATCAGATCCGCAGCCTTTCCCTTCGCAAGCACATCCGATTTTCCAAGGCGCATCGCCTTCGCCCCCTGCACCGTGGCCATATTCAGGACCTGCAGGGCATCCAGGCTGGCAGCATCGTTCTCCTTCAGCTTGCCAAGCCCCGATACGAGGAACATTTCCCGGAACATATCAAGACAGTTGTTGCTCGCTGCTCCGTCCGTGCCGATAGCCACCGGAATCCGCTTGCGCTCAAACTCCGCCACCGGGGCGATCCCGCTGGCAAGCTTCATGTTGGAGGCAGGATTCGTAATGGCAAAAAGCCTGCGCCTGCGGAACACATCCATATCCGCGTCCGTCATATAAATACAGTGGTAACAGCCGCCTCCGAACTCAAACAGCCCCATACTGTCAAGGAAAACTGCCGGCGTCATGCCGTAACGTCCCTGACATTCCTCCACCTCCCGCTTTGTCTCCGCAAGATGGGTATACACCGGCGCCCGGTATTTGTGTACAAGCTGGGCCAGCCGGTAGAGCAGATCCCTGGAGCAGGTATACTCCGCATGAAATCCCATCTGATAGCTGATCAGAGAGTTTTTCCGATTCCATTTCAGATACTCTTCTTCCGTCTGCTCAATCGAAGAGGTAAAGTCATTCAGACCGCTTACAAGAACACACCGCATTCCCGTATCCATACAGGCGCGGGCCGTATCGTCCGGCTTCAGGTACATGTCAAAGACAGCGGTGATCCCGGAGGAAAGATACTCCAGCACAGCCAGCCTTGTCAGATGATAAATATCTTCTCCCGTCAGCTTTTTTTCCATCGGGAAAACCTTCTCATTCAGCCATTCCTGCAGGGGCAGGTCGTCCGCATAGGACCGCAGAAATGTCATGGCCGAATGGGTATGGGCGTTTTTAAATCCCGGCATCAGCAGATTGCCCTTACAGTCAATCTCCATGTCCCAGAAAATTCTGGGAAAATCCCGGCCGACCTCCCGCTCCAGCTCACTCTGTTCGGCTACATAAGCAATCTTTTCATTTTTGATCCAGACCTCCCCGGAAAACACGGGCCTGTCCTTCTCCATGGTGAGGATACGCGCGTTGTACAGCCTGATGTTCATTGAATGGACTCACCTCCAAAGCTGTTCGGCAGAAGCTCGTTCAGAGAATATTCCTTATAGTCGCTGACGCTCTTTGCGACGATCACCGTCATTTTGTTTCCATCCGCAAATTCCCGCAGCACCTGTCTGCAGATCCCACAGGGCCAGGCGTACTCCGCGGGCTCTCTACCCTCCAGGCCGCCCGCAACGGCGATGGTCAGAAACCGTCTCTTTCCTTCGCTCACCGCCCGAAATACGGCGGTCCGTTCGGCACAGCAGGACGCCCCGTAGGATGCGTTCTCCACGTTGCATCCGGTAAAAATCCCGCCGTCATCCGCCAGCAGCGCCGCTCCCACCTGATAATGGGAATAGGGCGCGTAAGCGCCGCGCCGGGCATCCAGCGCCATCTTTATCAGCTTCTCTTTCATCCTGTCCGCCTCTCCCGCTTTTTCCTGTATCTTCTCATGCCATCGCCCTGACCGACTCCGTCACAAGCTTTTGAAAGGCCGGTGCTGCCTTGTCCGCAGCTTCCTGCACCTCCTGATGACTCAAGGGCTCCGCCGTCATTCCGGCAGCCAGATTGCTGATGCAGGAGATACCGCAGACCCGCATTCCCATATGGCGTGCCGCGATGGCTTCCACTACGGTACTCATTCCCACGGCGTCTGCCCCCAGGGTCCGCAGCGCGCGGATGTCCCCAGGGGACTCAAAGGAAGGCCCTGTCAGCTGGACATAGACGCCCTCCCGCAGGGATATCCCGTTTTCATCCGCCGCTTTTCTGATCACGTCCTGCAGCCCCGGATCATAGACAGCGCTCATATCCGGAAACCGTGTGCCAAGCGCTTCGATATTAGGGCCGATCAGCGGATTCGGCGCAAACAGGGCAATGTGATCCCGGATCAGCATCAGATCGCCGGGGCGAAAAGCGGCATTGACTCCTCCCGACGCATTGGTGAGGAACAGGATTTCCGCCCCCAAAAGCCCCATCAGTCTCACAGGCAGCACCACGTCACTGATATTATATCCCTCATAGTAATGTACCCGTCCCTTCATACAGACCACGGGCACACTGTCGATCCATCCAAATATAAATTTTCCGGCGTGTCCCGGCACGGTGGACACAGGGAAGCCCTCAATCTCCCCGTAGGGCACCTCACATTCCACGCGGATGCTCTCCGCGTAATCGCCAAGACCGGATCCCAGTACAACGGCGGCTTTCGGCACGAAATCCGTTCTCTTTCTGACGCATTCCAAACATTCTGTCAGCTTTTTATATATTCCGTTCATTCCGTCCGGTTCCCTCCGTGTGCGGTAAATAAAATGAAAACATGCAAAACTCACTTTCAGTTTATCCTGTGCGAAATACATTGTCAATTAATTTTTGATCTCTTTTCCCGGCCGCCAGCGTCAATCTTGCAATACGGCGCGGATTAGACTATAATAGACACATCGGCACCAAAACGCCGGCCGCACGGTATGGAACTGCGGTATCATGATAAAATATATAAAAAAAGAGATTATAAAAAAGATGAAACAGAAACACAGGCTGTCCGCATGCATCACAGTATGCTACTTCGGACTTTATATCATAATAGCCCTGTCCCTTTTGATTATACAGCCCTTCGGCCACCCGCCCGACGAAGCAAACCGTTACCTGATCCCCCTGTATATCTGCGAAAACGGGACGCTTCCAAACGGCTATGACGAAGCCATCCGCATTTCCGGATACGGTTTTTCTTATGGGTTTCAACCCATCCTGCCCTATATGATCCAGGGCTTTGCGATGAGATTTGTAAACATGTTCACCGACGCTCCAAAGGCGCTTTTATACGCCGCCCGGTCCGTCAATTTTCTCTTTGGACTTCTCATGGCTTATTTTGTACTGCTCCTTGCGCGGAAATGGTTTCGCGAGGAACGCTGGCAATGGCTGTTTGCCTTTTTCGTCACTTTTCTGCCACAGGCTATTTTCGTACACACCTATGTAAACACGGATTCCGCCTGCATGTTCTCAACAGCACTCATCCTGTACGGCCTGGCCCGCGGAATGCAGGACGGTTTTTCGGCCCGCTCCTGCGTGGTCCTGTCCGCAGGTATCATTCTCTGTGCTTTATCTTATTACAATGCCTATGGTTATATTTTGAGCAGCATTTTACTGTTTTCCTGTTTTTTTCTTTCAAAAAATGGCGGAAAAATTTCGTTCGCCGGGAAAGATTTTTTGAAAAAAGGAGGATTTATTTCCCTGCTTGTCCTTTTGGGAATCAGCTGGTGGTTTATCCGCAGCGCGATCCTGTATGAGGGAGATTTCCTTGGCCTCTCCGCACGGGAACACTGCGCCCGGCTTTACGCCGATCCGGCTTACCACCCTGATACCAGACTTACATGGCAAAACCGCGGCTTTTCTGTCTGGGACATGCTGTTTCAATCGGACTTTTTTCAGCTGTCCCGGCTCAGTTTTATCGGGGTCTTCGGGGCCATGAACATTCCAACCTCCATATGGGTATACCGATTTTACAGACTGCTCTTCTTTGTGGGAATCGTGCTGTGCGCCGCGGTGCCCCTTCGGACGATTGTCCGGTTCTCGGCAGATTCCGGCGCCGGATTCGGAGACAGCTTTCACGGCAGGAAGGGACTGGAGCGATTTTTTCACGCAAACATGATCCTCTGTATCCTCCTCCCCCTGATCCTGAGCATCCGCTATTCCTATGTCACGGACTACCAGCCCCAGGGAAGGTATCTTCTGCCGGTACTGATTCCCTTCGCCTGCTATTGTGTAAAAGGCCTTGAAAAGGGCGCTGTTCTGGCTGGTATCCCGTTCAAGAAAAAGTTCTCATCCGGGAAAAAACAGGACATGATAGAAATTGCGGTTACAAGCGCTGCCTGCGCGGTGATCGCGGCCAGTCTGATTATCTCCGTTTACGGGTATGTCTTTCCGTTTTACGCGGCGCATCCCGGCGGATAAAACGGGACGCCGGATGCCTGCTTTCCTCACATCCAGCGCCCCAAAAACAGCGGAAACCCTATATGATGATGCAGACCATCCCGCCGTTGCTGTCATTGACGATCTTTTGCATGGTATCCTGCAGTTTCAGCTGGCTCTCCTCCCCGATCACAGCTACTTTTGCAGTAATTCCGTCATTTACCAGCTGTTCCACCGTTTTTCCAAAGATATTGGTGTCCCATATTCCCCGTTCAGAATCCGTCTGATTGATATAAGTAATCAGATCCTCCGCCTGCTGTTGGGAGCCTACAATCGGCGCAATCTCCGTCTCGATGTTCGCCCGTATCATGTGGATGGACGGGCTGGACGCCCTGATCTTGACGCCGTATTTGTTCCCGTGCTTGATCAGCTCCGGTTTTTCAAGAATGATCTCGTCCTTATCGGGAGTCACCACCCCATATCCCTTGATGCGCACCATATTCACCGCTTCCAGCACTTTGGAATACTCATGCTTCATGGCCGCAAAATTTTTCAACTTATGGATAAGCTGGTATTCGTCCCGGATCGGCTCGCCCACCATTTCCGTCAGCATCTCGTAATAATAAGCTTCCTCCACGTCCAGCACCACTCGTATCACGCCGTCGGAAAGGCTTATCGCATCTGTCTTGCAGCGCTTTATGTACTCGCTCTCCAGCGTGACCGGTCTGTTAAACACGTCCCGGATCGTGTTGTAATCCTTCATCAGCGCCCTGACGCCCGCCATGATATCCTGCTTCATACGGTTGTCGCCGGGCAGCATCTCCACCCACTTGGGCATATAAAATTCTATGGCGGAAATGGGGAACTCATACAGCACATTTTCCAGCAGCATATTGATATCGTCCTTTTTCAGCTGCTCACAGTTTACCGTGACAGCCGAAACGCCGTATTTCTCACCGATTTCCGCAGCCACATTCTTCGCGTCCTCAGAATAGGGCTTCTGGCTGTTGACAAGAACCAGAAACGGCTTATGCAGTTTTTTTAAGGCGGTGATGGTCTTTTCTTCCGCCTCCAGATAATTTGTCCGGGGAATCTCGCCGAAGCTTCCGTCCGTGGTAATGACAAGCCCGATGGTGGAATGGTCGTTCATCACCTTGTCGGTGCCAAGCTCCGCCGCCTGGGTAAAAGGGATTTCATAATCGAACCAGGGCGTTTTCACCATCCGCTCCACGTCCTCTTCCATATGTCCCGCGGCGCCGTCCACCATATATCCCACGCAGTCGATCAGCCGCACGGAAACCTCCACATCTCCGTTCAGGGTCACTTTTGCGGCTTCGTTGGGAATGAATTTTGGCTCGGTGGTTGTGATGGTCTTCCCGCCCGCGCTCTGCGGCAGCTCATCCTGCGCCCGCATCTTCGCGTGCTCATCCTCCATGTACGGAAGCACAAGTTCCTCCATAAACCGCTTGATAAAGGTGGATTTTCCGGTCCTCACCGGTCCCAGAACTCCTATGTATATCTCTCCCCCGGTACGGTTTTTGATATCGTTGTACAGGTCATAGGTATTCATAACATGATTTTCCATAGAAAAACCTCCTGCATATACTGTTACATGTATATGTAGGAGGTTTTTGATTCATGCCGGGGCCATTATCCTTTTTCGCATCTGTATCCCGGGGCTAATCCCTGGCGGCGTTTGCCGCCGCCTGCTGTAGAAGCTCCGCGTAAACACGGGAATTTTCCGCGGCTTCCCGTCCTGCCTTTGTGCGGCTGCCGGACATCCGGTTCGTGAGCAGGGTGGGAATGACGATCTTTTCCCCGTCCAGTTCAAAGAGGAACAAAGTGTCCGCCGCCTTTATGTTTTTGATACGGGCGGCGCTGAAGAGCTGAAATTTTTTTGGATTATATGCGGAGATAAAGCCGATCATCCCATCTTTTACCGAAATATAGAGAATCCCGTTTCTGCTTGTAAAGGAATGATCAAAGGCGTATGGACAGGACGCCGCCTGCTCTGCCGTCTTCCTCACAAAGGGGCCGGTAAACTTGCCATAGGCGATCAGGGAAAGGATGATCACCCAAACAACGATAAAATCCATCAGGATCATCGGCAGAACCATGGCGCCGGAAAAGCTTCCGCCGGAAAATGACGACCCCAGTCCCAGCACCAGCGGCAGCGCCACGCCCGCCAACCCCAGCAGCATCCAGAAAAAGCTGCCGTATTTCTCATACTTCTCAGTCTCATTTGTCTTCATAGTCTTTGCGCTCCTTTGGCTTGTTTTTATGGTATTATACCCCCCCGGATCGCTCTGTCAAGCCAAAACAACTCTCTTAAAACTCTTCTTTCCCCGCTTCACCACGATACCGTCTGCAAACTGCGAAGGCTCGTAGGACGTCTTGATATCTGTGACTTTCTCGCCCTCCACGGTGACGCCGCCCTGCTCCACGGCCCGTCTGGCCTCCGACCGGGACGCGGTGAGCCCCGCCTTTACCAGCACGCCGAGAATATCGATCTTCCCGTCCGTAAAGTCCGTCTCCGTCAGCTCACAGACAGGCATATCCGCCGCGTTCCCGCCTCCGGCGAACAGCGCGCGGGCGCTCTCCTGCGCTTTTTCGGCTTCCTCCGTTCCGTGCACCAGCTGGGTCAGCTCGTAGGCAAGGATCTCCTTGGCCTGATTTAACTGGCTGCCCTCCCAGCTCTCCATCTCCTTTATCTGCTCCAACGGCAGGAAGGTCAGCATCTTCAGGCACTTTATCACATCCGCGTCCGCCACGTTCCGCCAATATTGATAAAACTCGTAGGGAGAGGTCTTCTGCGGATCCAGCCATACGGCGCCCTTCTGGGTCTTCCCCATCTTCTTTCCCTCGGAGTTCAGGAGCAGGGTGATGGTCATGGCGTAAGCGTCTTTCCCAAGCTTTCTCCGGATCAGCTCCGTGCCGCCCAGCATATTGCTCCACTGGTCGTCGCCGCCGAACTGCATATTGCATCCGTACTTCTCATACAGCTGTAAAAAGTCGTAGCTCTGCATAATCATGTAGTTAAACTCCAGAAAGCTCAAGCCCTTCTCCATGCGCTGTCTGTAGCACTCCGCGGTCAGCATCCGGTTCACGGAAAAGTGCACGCCGATGTCCCGGATAAATTCAATATAATTCAGGCCCCGCAGCCAATCCGCATTGTTCACCATGATCGCCTTGGAATGATCCTCGTCGTTCCTGCCTTCGCCAAATTCGATAAAACGACTCATTTGCTTTTTAAAGCACTCGCAGTTATGATCGATCATCTCCGTCGTCATCATGGTGCGCAGATCGCTCCTGCCGGAAGGATCGCCGATCATAGCCGTTCCTCCCCCGATCAGGGCGATAGGCTTATTCCCCGCCATCTGCAGCCGCTTCATCAGGCACAGCGCCATAAAATGTCCCACATGAAGGCTGTCCGCCGTGGGATCAAAGCCGATATAAAACACTGCCTTCCCGTTGTTGATCAGTTCCCTGATCTCTTCTTCGTCCGTGAGCTGGGCCAGAAGGCCGCGCTCCCGCAATTCGTCAAATACCGTCATCGTCATTTTTTCATTCCTCCTTTTTCATCGCACGCATCCTGATTTTCCGGGATGTCTCCATCCAAACGATCGAACGTATCCTGCGCCGGCAGCAAGCCGGGTATGTCAGAAGGCAGCCGGCCCGCCGCCGACACAAAAAAAGACCCATCCTTGCTGCTAAGGACGAGTCTGTTCATACCCGTGTTACCACCTTATTTCCCGCAGCGCTCACGCCCTGCGGCTTGGCAGGTATCCGTCAATACCCCGGCAGATATCGGTGCCACCGGCAAAGCCTACTCTGTGTCTTTTCCGTAAATTCGGACCATGACTTCGTTTCCACGACGCCTGCACATTTCAACCCGCTGCTCCGGGATGTATTTCCCTCCGCCCTGCTTTACGCCTCTCACCGTCCGGCAGTTCTCTGTCAGCCTGTAGCCAAAGGTACTTCTTCCCATCATCGCGTCCAAAGTATTATGATTTGAAATTATACAGGCGCTTACGCCGGATGTCAAGCCAAATTTGCAGTTCAGCCTTCATTTCAGCCATTTCAGCCATTCATTTGCAGTTCAGCCTTTATTCATTGTCTTTTCTGCTTACTATTCCATGGATCAAAGGCAGAAATGTCGATGCGTTCTCAAAGGACAGGCTGCAAAAAGGCTGCCGCAATCCTGCGGCAGCCTTCTGACTTTTTCTTCAAATTTTCCTTTCGGTCCCTGAACAATTCCTGAACGGTCAGTCAAATGCAATGTTTCTTTTCTATTCCACCTTAAGCCACATAGCCATGCGCAGGCCATAATTGGACACACCATCGCTATTGGGGCCAACAGGCGCCTCCGCGCGCCCCTGACACATGTGTGTGTTACCATATTCATCTTGATAATATACATCCCCACTCTCAGGAGCAATTGAGGCAAAATAGAATGAATAACCGTCGCTGGTAGTCGGTTTCCCAGGCGTTCGGAGCAGCCAGCACACATATCCCGTTTCCTCGTCCACATCTACAACGCAGGCCGCCGTGGCTTCTGCTTTTGCTATCTTTAGAGGCTCTACATATTCCTGAAACTCCTCGTAGCTTAACGAAAACAGATAATCCGTCGTGTCCGCACCGCCAAGTGAATGAAAAGTACTCCAAGAATCTGTACCCTCCATGTCCGGTGTTGTGAGTTCCGACTGCAGGATACAGTTTCTTTCCTCGTCCGAAAATGCTTCCTGGTAAAAAATGCTGTTCAGCCATTTCCGCTCAGCGCTTACTTCCCAAGTCACTTGGGCGTTGTGGTAGGTGGAGTCTGCACCCGGGAGTTTATCATTCTGTATTTCCTCATTCCTAATCTCATCCGGTTCTCCTACCAGCACATACTTGCTCAACACCAAAATCCTGTCCCCTTCATTCGCAAGCACCACCCATTCGATAGGCTCCGCGCCGTCAGAAAGATTGTTGTCCTGCTCATAAGCGCCAAACTGAAATTCATTGCCGGGCTTTGCCGACGCATAAGCGCTGGTCAGAAGGGGCGCTTCTTCAGGTTCTTCCGGTTCCGAAACGCTCTCCGGAGCGCTCTCTTCCTGTTCATAGCTGCTTTCCTCACGGCTTTCTCTCTCCCGGCCTCCGTCATCCTTTCCGCAGCCTGCAAACATGGATGCCGTTGTCACTGCCAGCAGCAGTGCCAAAATCCTCTTTTTCATAATGATCCTCCTTTTTTGTATCCGTTCAAGAACAGCTTTCCCGTAAATTCCTTCCTGATCTTTTTAGGAATTGATGATTTCCTCTAAAAGCTGGTCAACCGCGTCCAGATTCCACTCCTCACAGGGACGCCAGTCGTCGTTCTCATTTCTAAACAGGTCCAGCACCGCCTCCATCCTCCCTGCGTTTTCCAACATGCGCTCCGAATTGGGAGCGCTTTTGAGGTTATCCGGCGTATTGCGGTACTTTTCAAGTTCTCCTTCTTTGTACATATCCACCAGACACAAAATCTTTCTCGCCGCCGTTTCCCGCGCCTCCTCGATTTTGTTCTCCTGCAGCAGAAGCCTTATCTCTTTCACGGCTTTCTGCGCCCCTATCAGCATTCCCCTCACTATATCCAATTCCATTGGCATATCCTTTCCTCCTGTACGTTTTCTTAGCTTGTATTTACAAGCCGTCCTTATTCTACCCCCCCGGACCTTTCTGTCAAGCGGTATTTTTCCTCTTCGATGTTCACCTCGATGTTCACAATTGCACTTTACGGACCTGCATTGACTGACAATAGATGTCAAAATACGCCGAACTCCCGGCATCCCGGGAGCAGATATCATAACCGATGCCGACGGTAAGAAGTTAGTGTTAATCAATGACATCCACTTCAAAGGAAAACGGCAGATTGACTGGGATTAACCACGCTGAAAGCGGCAGAAAGTATCTGTATGACATTCTGGCAATAAAAAAAGAAACGAGCAAGCCGTAACAAGATGTACGGTGAAAACCCATTTCTTATCATCAATAATAAGCCCTTTTTCTCGTACTGTCAATTCCTGATTTTGGGGTTATTTTTCAATAGTTTTCATATTATTCCATCTGTCCTTCATTGTCCTCTATGCTTACTATTCCATGAATTAAAGGCATAAATGTCAATACCTTCTCAAAAGACAGGCTGTAAAAAGGCTGCTGCAATCCTACAGTGCAAAAAAAGTGCGCAGTTCTCTACGCACCTTTTATAAAGCCGCTTTATTCTATTCCTGCATGATCTTGCTGCCTGTTACTTTACAAGCATCTCTTCACGCTCAGCAAACCAATCTCGGACTGTATCTAAATCGACTTCAGCCACATCCGCGATTTCCTCGCATGACATTCCTTTTTCCCGAAGTCTATACGCCATTGCCTTGGCCTGTTCCATCTTGCCTTTATTTAAAACGCCCATACTCAAGTTACACATGCTCTGCACCTCCTCGCTCATTTCCTTGTTCACACGAATCTTAAATTCATTCTGCAGCGCGTCCAGCTTATCCTCATAGCTGAGATTTGTAGAGAACATCTTGCTCAAAAGCCGGATTGCATTATCCTCACTTTCTTCTCCCCTGTGCCCCAGCCGCAGCACTACAACCGCCATCAAATCATAGTCCTTTTTCTCCTCTTGGAAATTCCCTCTCAGGCATTCCTCCGTGAAAGAGTATCTGTTGATGGTGTCGGAGCGGGTATCTGCCGTATCTTCACACAGCCAGATACTCACACATTTCTTAATCTTCCCGTACTCTTGATCATTAAATATTGTACCCCGCTGGGAGGAAATCATTCTGGCCGTATAATAAATGCCGCGCTTTGGAATCGGATAACCCGGCGTGTCCCGGTTTTGAATTTCGCAGTTGATCAAAATTTCGATCCGTCCACCATCAGACGGAAGAACCGCTGTGAAACGGATGTCAAAATAAACTGTACCGTCCCTCTGTGACTTATCAGCAGTAGGATCACCTTCTATCTTGTCATCCCCACTCATCATGTCGGGAGTGTCTTTCCTGTCCGGGTGGTCCTGATGGACCGCGACCTTTCTCAACTCAGGCTCACCCTCGATAAACCTCTCTGCTATCTCCTGCACCGTGTATTCCGCATACTCGTCAAGCGCACTCTTTAAAACATATGCCAAAACCGACTTCTGAGCCACAATATTCCTCGCCGACTCATCGTACTTAAATGCGGCATTTTCATCGGCCACTTTTAAATTCTGTGCAAGCTCGCTTGGCACAGATACCGTCGCCTTCTTTTTTTCAGAAAAATCTCCAGTTGCTTCCTGTCCGGATGAATCCATGCTCTATCCCTCCTCGTTTGAAACGGACGAAGCATCTCCACATCCGTTCCTTTATTTTATCACCGTCACGGCCGGTTTGCAATATGTGATGGAGCAAGTTCATGCGGCCGTTTCTGTTAAGGGGCATCTTTCCTTCTCTATGTTTATTATATGGTGAACACTTACAAAGCAACAAAGCAGGCAAAAAACAACCCGCCCGTTCCGGCCGACTGCTCCGCTGTATCTTCGGCTCTTTGGTTACTCCATCTACACCATGTCTACACCAATTTCTCATGAATTTACAGTGGTTTATGTATTTTATTCTTAATACGCAGACTTGCTTCTATATGCATGATCCAATGTCTTAAAAACGGCATTTGAATCAATCCACGAACATCTTTTCCACACCAATAATCAATAAGCCATATTGCGTTTTCATCGTTGCTTACAACATTTAATGATTTTAAGTGTTCTTTTCTTTCTTCCGATATTTTCATTTTAAGCATATCGTAGGACAGACCATATATTATTTTTTCGGTACTTGCCTTTACTTCTGACATGTATGAATATAGTTCTTCTAAATTCTATTCCTGCATATCTTGCTGCCTGTTACTTTACAAGCATCTCTTCACGCTCCGCAAACCATTTCTGCAAAGTATCCATGTTGACTTTGACTGCCCGTGCAATTTTTTCATCCGGCAATCCCATATCTCGAAGTTCATACGCTGTCTCTTTGGCCTGTTCCATCTTGCCTTTATTTAAAACGCCCATACTCAAGTTACACATGCTCTGCACCTCCCCCGTGAAAGAGTATCCCGCCTACACCATTTCTACATCAATTATGTAAAATGATATTTCCCCTTTCCATGCCCCTTCACGGGCGCAATGATACCGCTCTCCAGCATTAGCTTCAACAGTTCCGATGCCCTGGAGGATTTTAATCCGGTAATCTCTTCCACGCAGGATCTGCCAAAGAACAGATCCTGTCCATATTTTTCATATAAAGTCATAATATGATCAATCGTCTTTTCAAAGAATATCTCTGTGTGATCCGTCAGCCGCCTGTGAATGTCCGTTTTTTTGCGTTCAATGTCCGGTTCTACACTATAAAAAGACGATTCTTTTACCATAATGTCCGGTTTTATGTTTTCAATATCCGATTTTCCATATCGGATGTTCGATTCACGCGTTTGAATGTCCGCTTTTTTTACCGGACTATAGCTATATTCCCGACTGATATGCATAGAACGATTGCGGAGTTCATTTTTTTCATTCAAAAGCAGATTTCTCAAAAACAGTTCCAGATACTCTGTCGTTTCGTATACGCCTTTCTTTATATTACTGTAGTTTGCCCGAACTAAAACATTTCGAACTGTCCTTTTTGAGCCTTTGCCGCCGGTACGGCAGCTCTCTTTTTATTTATTTGCCATCAATTTCACCATGGCCCGGTTCAGGCCGTCCACCGTGAGCTTATACATGGGGAACATTTCCTTGATAGCAGTCTCCGCTTCCCGCCAGGGCGCCCGTCCCGGCGCCATCTTGGGATTCAGCCAGACCACCTTCTTATACTTTCTTTTCACCAGTTTCAGCCACTCATAACCGGAGAGGCCGCCGTTAGGCCCCCGGTAATTTCCCGTGTCGGAATACAGTTCCTCCGGCGCCATGGCGGCGTCCCCCACGATGAGCACTTTATAGTCGCTGTCCACATTCCGGAACATCCACTCCGTGTCCACCCAGTCGCCATTTTCACATTCCGGCGTCTTATAGAGCTTGCTGTAGATGCAATTATGAAAATAATAGGTCTTTACATCCCTGTAGTGATTGGATTTGTGCACCGCCTGAAACAGGTCGTTCAGAAGACTGCTGAAGGGTATCATGGTGCCGCCGGAATCCATGAGCAGAAGAAGCTTTACCGCGTTCTTCCGGGGCTTCTGCATGACGATCTGCAGACAGCCTCCGTTGTTGCAGGTCTTGTCCACCGTGCCGTTTATGTCAAGCTCCGTCTCCGGAATATCCAGCCTGCTGGAAAACTGCCGGAGCTTGCGGAAGGCCATCTGGAACTGCCGGTTGTCCAATACCCGGTCGTCCCGGAAATCCCGGTATTTTCTGGCGCCCACCAC
The DNA here is from genome assembly GCA_947627535.1 of uncultured Acetatifactor sp. Lineage (GTDB taxonomy): Bacteria > Bacillota > Clostridia > Lachnospirales > Lachnospiraceae > Acetatifactor. The sequence goes on along the minus strand of CANQWM010000008.1, from coordinate 78,888 downwards.
AGAAAAAGCGGACTGGTAGCCGGTCTGGCCGCCCACCCGGACGCCACCCACGTTTCCTCCCATATTTCCGAAAGAGGTCTTTCCCATGGTGCCGATCCAGAAGCTGCCGCCGTTATGCTCTTCGTTCTGGTCCTTCAGACGCTGCTTAAAGGTCTCCTCCACGTCCTCCTTGTCGATCTGCAGATCCTCCATCTGGTTCAGATGGGCCCTGGCCTCTTCGTGGGCCAGTTCCAGCATATCCGACTTATCCAGCCATCTCAGCATCTCCTTGCCCACTTCCGTCTCCTTCTGAGCCGGTTTAAAACATTCCTCAAAGGCCATGTCATATTTATCAAAATCCGTCTCGCTCTTTACAAGGATCATCCGGGCCACATAATAAAACTGCGTCAAGGAACTGCCGCAGAGTCCCTTGTCCAGAGCTTCCTGCAGGGTCAGAAACTCCCCCAGCGTCACATGCAGTCCTTTTTCTCTTAAGGCTTCAAAAAATTTCGTGAACATTTCCGGTCCGATCCCTCCCTGGCGCGGATGTTTTCCCCTCCGTCAGATCATCCTGCCGTCTTTGACGTTTTTACAGATTTACGTCGTGCCGCACCAGCTCCAGATCCTCGTCCTTTTTCACCACCACGCCCACAAAGGGGAGCTTCGCCCGGATCTCATCGGCGGAAATGCCGCCTACCTGCAGCGCGTTGATCCAGTCGATCAGCTCCGAGGTGCTGGGTTTTTTCCGGATATCGCGGATGGCGCGGATGTTATAGAATACCTCCATGGCATTCTTTAACAGGTTGTCCTCCACATTAGGAAAATGGACCCGCACGATCTCTTCCATCAGCTCCGGCGAGGGGAAATCAATATAATGGAAAATGCAGCGGCGCAGGAACGCATCTGGCAGTTCCTTCTCCGCGTTGGAGGTAATGATCACAATAGGACGCTGCTTTGCCTTTACGGTGCGCTTCGTCTCGTTGATATAAAACTCCATCTGGTCCAGTTCCCAGAGCAGATCGTTGGGAAATTCCAGATCCGCCTTGTCGATCTCGTCAATGAGCAGTACCACCTGTTCCTCACTGTCAAAGGCTTCCCCCAGCTTTCCCAGCTTGATATAGCGGGCGATGTCATTCACGCCTTCCTCCCCAAACTGACCGTCGTAGAGACGCTGGATCGTATCGTAGACGTACAGACCCTCCTGGGCTTTTGTGGTGGATTTGATATTCCAAATGATGAGTTTCTTTCCCAACGCCTTTGCCACAGCTTCTGCCAGCATGGTCTTTCCGGTGCCCGGCTCCCCCTTGATCAGAAGCGGCTTTTTCAGCGCAATGGCTATGTTCACGCTGGCCATCAACTCCTCGCTGGCCACATACTCCTTCGTCCCGTTAAACGCGGTTTTGCTGCCCGGCGTTTTGCTGTCCGCTGTTTTGTTCTGTTCCTTTATATCCTGCTGTTCCATTTCCCCACACACCTTTCCCTTGAAATCCATTCACTTTTATGTTACGATATTCCTGTTTTAAAATCAAGGAAATCAGAGAATTATTTCCGATGAAATTGCGTACCGTAACGCTCCGGGTCATCCGGACTGTTACCGCAAAGTACAGTCGAAGGAGAAATGAACATGATCGCAGATCTTATGAAACATAAGGATACCCTTTCTTTTGAGGTCTTTCCTCCCAAAAAGGACGGAGAATTCGAGAAAGCCTTTGAAATACTTAATTCACTGGGAACGCTCGGGCCGGACTATATCAGCGTTACCTATGGCGCCGGTGGAAGCCGTGCCGGAAAAACTGTAGAGATCGCTTCCTACATTCAGAATACGCTCGGCATCGACGCCATGGCGCATCTTACCTGCGTCGGCAGCAGACGCGAACAGCTTCTTGGCGTGTGCGAAGAACTGGAAAAAGCTAATGTGACTCATATCCTCGCGCTCCGTGGGGATCGTCCGAAGGATATGACGGACGAGCAGTTCCTGTCCCGGGACTTTGAGCACGCCAGCGACATGATGGGATTCTTAAGGGAACACACGGACCTTCACCTTGCAGGCGCCTGCTATCCCGAAAAACATTATGAAAGCTTCAGCATGGAATCGGATCTGAACAATCTGAAAAAGAAACAGGACGCCGGCGCGGAGTTTTTTATCAGCCAGCTCTTTCTGGATAACGATTATTATTACGCTTTTCTGGAAAAAGCGGCAAAGAAAGGGATCACAGTTCCCATCTGCGCGGGGATCATGCCCATTACCTCCGCAAAACAGATCGGCACCTCCATCACCCTCTCCGGCTCCAGTGTGCCAAAGGCCATGGCAGACCTTCTGGCGACTTACGGCGATAATCCGGACGATATGAGGAGAGCAGGCGTTGACTATGCCATCCGCCAGATACGGGATCTGAAGGAAAACGGCGTAAAGCATATCCATCTGTATTCCATGAACAGACCAAAGACTACAGGCGAAATTGTAGACGGGATCCGATGAAGGATCCCGCCCGTTACGTCTCTCAGTTCTCCCACTGTGCCCCCGAGACTTCTATCTTTCTGTCTCTCAGCATCAGCTCCTTCACCGCCTGCGCGGCGTTCTTGCCTTCAAACAGGATCTGGTTCACCTGTTCAATGATGGGAAGCTGTACATGATATTTTGCTGCAAGCTGCATGGCGGCCTTCGCGGAGTAGACACCTTCCACCACCATTTTTACTTCCGCCATAGCTTCCTCATAGGTTTTCCCCTGTCCGATCAGGATGCCCGCCCTGCGGTTGCGGGAATGCATACTGGCGCATGTCACGATCAGATCTCCAATACCGGTCAGTCCGCAGAAGGTCTCATATTTCCCTCCCATGGCGGTGCCGAGTCTCGCGATCTCCGCGATTCCCCTTGTGATCAGGGCCGCCTTCGTATTATCCCCGTAACCCAGACCGTCGGCAATCCCCGCCGCCAGCGCCACCACGTTCTTTAAAGCGCCGCCAAGCTCCATCCCAAGAATATCGGAGCTAACATACACGCGGAACACTTCGCTCATAAAAAGGCTCTGGATATATTCCGCGGTCTCCCTGCTCTTTGCGCCCACTACGATTGTAGTGGGGATTCCTCTTCCCACCTCTTCCGCATGGGAGGGACCGGACATAACGGCTACATCCGCCTGGGGAATCTCCTGCTCTATGATCTCCGAAAGCGTCATCAGCGTGTCTTCCTCAATCCCCTTTGCCACGTTCAGGATCTTCTGCCTGTCGGACACCAGACTGGAAATGCGCCGGGCTGTTCTTCTGGTATAGGAGCTTGCCACCGCCATGACCAGCAGATCGCTGCCTTCCACGGCTTCCCTTTCGTCATCCGTACAGAGGATATCCTCCGCCAGGAATACGCCGGGCATCATTTTATGCTCCCGGTTTACGCGAAGCATCTCCACCTCGTCCTTTAATGCGGACCATACCGTCACCTTGTGCCCGTTTTTTTCAAGCAGCGCCGCCAGGGCGATCCCCCAGCTTCCGCCGCCCATGATACTAACCTTTGCCATAGGAATCCTCTTTTCCGCAGAAAACATTCTGCCATAAACTTGACAACTTTAAATCTCTGGTTTGTTTTTCTTAAAAAGATAGGTTTTTCTTTCGTTGCCGTGAAGCAGTCTCACAATGTTTTCCCGATGCCGCCAGTAAGCCATAACCGCCAGAAAAACCGACACCGCGTACATTTCATACAGCTGCGGCTGTATCAGCGCCGGATCCCCGAATACGCCCAGCTGTCCGCAGACCACCATCTCCACGACGAAGCCCGCGTACACCAGAAGCGACCCCAGGGAAACCAGATGGGTCGAAAGAAAAACGGTAAAAAATACCACTACCCCCATGATGATAAAATAAGGATGAAAAGAAAGGATCAGCCCTGCCGTTGCGGCGATTCCCTTTCCGCCCTTGAAATTCATGTAAAACGGAAAGTTGTGTCCCAGAACCGCACCCGCTCCCGCATAAAGACAGAGCAGATAGATCGTGTCCCCATGGCTGGCGCCGTAGATCAGTCTCACGATCCCCACCGCAAGCATACATTTCAGACAATCCCCCGCGAGCACGATAAGCCCTGCCTTCGTCCCCAGCACCCGCAGGGCGTTTGTCGTCCCGGAATTGCCGCTGCCGTACTGCCTGATATCAATTCCGTGGGCCTTTCCGTAAAAATATGCCGTCTGAAACAGTCCAAACACATAGCCAATCAGCAAACATACGATTCTTTCCATCCGCTCACTGCTCCTTCTCGTTCCGTTCTCTGATGATGAACCGAAGAGGCGTCCCCCGGAAGCCGAAGGTCTCTCTAATCTGGTTCTCAATATATCTGGTATAGGAAAAATGCATCAGTTCCTTATCATTTACGAAAATAACGAACGTCGGCGGTTTCACGGAAACCTGGGTGATGTAATACAGCCGCAGTCTCTTTCCCTTGTCTGCAGGCGGCTGCTGCATCGTCACCGCCTCGGCCATAATCTCGTTCAGCACGCCGGTCGCAACCCGCATGGCATGATTTTCATAGACCATGTCGATGGTCTCATACAGCTTTTGAAGGCGCTGCCCCGTCAGGGCGGAAATAAAGAGGATTTCCGCATAAGGCATATAAGACAGCGTGCTGCGCACCTTTTCCGTCACGCGATAGATGGTCTTGTCGTCCTTTTCCACCGCGTCCCATTTATTGACCGCGATGATCACCGCCTTCCCGCGCTCGTGGGCAATTCCCGCGATCTTGGCGTCCTGTTCCGTGACGCCCTCCACGGCATCGATTACAAGCACCACGATATCAGCCCGTTCCACAGCGGTGACGGTACGGATAATCATATATCTCTCCAGCTCTTCCTTGATCTTATTCTTGCGCCGCAGGCCCGCCGTGTCAATAAACACATATTCCCGGCCGTTATGGACGATCTTTGTATCCACCGCATCCCTCGTCGTCCCCGGGATATCCGACACGATCAGCCTGTTTTCACCCAGCAGCTTATTGATCAGGGAAGATTTCCCCACATTGGGCTTGCCGACAATGGCAATTTTAGGCCGTTCGTCTTCTTCGTCCTCCCCGGCGCACTCCGAGAAATAGCTCGTCAGTTCCTCCAGCATGTCCCCCAGCCCCAGCCGGTTTGCCGCGGAAACGGGATGGGGATCTCCGATGCCAAGATTATAAAATTCATAGACGTCCGGCATGAATTTATCAAAATCATCCACCTTGTTGACGACCAGCAGCACAGGCTTGCGGGACCGGCGCAGCATGTCCGCCACCTTGGAATCCGCGTCCGTCAGCCCTTGTCTTACATCCGTCAGGAAAAGGATCACATCCGCCGTATCCATGGCGATCTGGGCCTGGGCGCGCATCTGGGACAGGATCACATCCTTGCTGTCCGGCTCAATGCCCCCGGTATCGATCAGCGTGAACGTCCGATCCAGCCAGGTCACATCCGCATAGATCCGATCTCTTGTGATACCCGGCGTGTCTTTTACAATAGATATATTTTCTCCCGCCAGCGCGTTAAAAAGAGTGGATTTCCCTACATTCGGCCTTCCCACCACGGCAACGACCGGCTTTCCTGCTCTCTCCGACATTCCTTCCTCCGTCCTGCGGTCCGGCTCGCCTGCCGTCACCGTCCCAGAATCGACTGCACAAATTCACGTCCGCTTGATTTTACAATATAAATGGGCACTTGTAAAGACTTTTCCAGTTCTCCCAGCGTCATATCGTCCAAAAAAACGTCCTCACCGCTTCTTAATATGTTTTCCGGCAGAAGAAGCCGCTCTCCCAATTGTTTCCCCTTCAGCTGGTCGTTCAGATCCTGCCCCGTGAGAAGCCCAGACACCGTTATGTTTTCACCGAAAAAGCGGTTTTTGATCGGATATACATGCACCCGGACGTCCGGACATTGCTCTGTAAGTTCCTCCGCCATGCGCCTGATATAGGGATAGGCCAGAAGTCCTGTGGCCATGGAGAGTTCCTCTTTGATCCCTGCGTCCGGCAGTTCCCCCCGCCCGCGCTTCTCTTCCATGGCTTCCCGAAACTCATCCGTCAAAAGCCTTAACATGCCCACGCCGTTTTCCAGCTGCAGATATCCGTCGTAACGCTCCGCCTCCGGCACTTCCCTGCCCGCCATGATATACCATTCGTCGCTGGCGTGGACAAAGTGCATGCCGTATTTTTCCATGCACTGTTTCTGAAACCCTTCGATCAGGTCGATGACCCGGCCCGCCTCCTCCCCGTTAAAGGGCTCCAGCGGGTATAAGCCCTCCCGGTACTTTGTCAGTCCCACCGGTACGACGGAAACGCTTTCCAGATTGGGAATATACTTCATCAGCTCCCGGATGCTGTATTCCAGCTCCTCCCCGTCGTTTAAGCCCTTGCACAATACGATCTGCCCGTTCATGCGGATCCCCGCGCGGTTCAGCGTATCCACCTTTTTCAGCGCTTCTCCGGCGAAACGATTGTTCAGCATCCTGCAGCGAAGCTGTGGGTTCATGGTCTGGAAAGAGATATTAATGGGTGACAGACGATACCGGCAGATCCTGTCAATGTCATGATCCGACATATTGGTCAGGGTCACATAATTTCCCTGTAGGAAAGAAAGCCGGGAATCGTCATCCTTAAAATACAACGTTTCACGCATACCTGGCGGCATCTGGTCGATAAAACAGAAGACACAGTTGTTGCGGCAGTGTCTGTACTCATCCATCAGGCCGTTTTCAAACCGGACGCCAAGATCCTCGTCGGCCTCCTTGTCCACCTCCAGCAGCCACTGCTCCCCGTTCTTCTTTTCCAACAGCACTTCGATATAAGTATCCTGAATCAGGAACTGATAATCGAAAATATCCTCTATCTCCGTGCCGTCAATGGACAGGATCCTGTCTCCCGCCTCTATATTCAGTTCCTCGGCAATACTGCCGGGAAGGACCTCCGTAATCTGATGTGATTTCTGTGCCACGTTTCTTCTCCCGCGTTTGTTTATGACTGCCTTTATTATAGAAGAATTTCCTTGACGTGTCACTACCGAAATGATATAAATTAAGTGTTCCCTGATAACACCTGCAACCTGAAACACTGTCTGAACTGCTGCGGTCTATTCACACAGCATACACCGGAGGATCCCGATGCCTAACTTAAAAGAACTGGAAAATTCCATGCCCGTCGCCCCCTTAAAGCTGGTGGCGCTCCCTTCCGCAGAGCGGATGGCCCGCAGGGTCAATGACTATCTGGTGGAGTTCCGCCGCAGCATCCACAACGACAAGGTAAAGAACGACCCCGCCTTTCACGGATATATCGAGAGCAATTACCTGGCCCATGTGGCCATTCCCCGGTTCGGGACCGGCGAGGCAAAGGCACAGTTTCAGGAATCCATCCGCGGCAAGGACTTATTTCTTATGGTGGATGTCTGCAACCACAGCATAACCTACCAAATGAACGGGTACACGAACCACATGTCGCCCGACGACCACTATCAAGACTTAAAGCGCGTCATCGCCGCCTGCAACGGCAAAGCGCACCGTATCAACGTCATCATGCCCTTCCTCTATGAGGGCAGACAGCATAAAAGGAACGGCCGGGAATCTCTGGACTGTGCATTCGCGCTGCGGGAGCTGCGCGACATGGGGATCAGCAACTTTATCACCTTCGACGCCCATGACCCAAGAGTCCAGAATTCCATTCCCTTAAGCGGCTTTGACAATTTTACGCCGCCCTATCAGTTTATCAAGGCGCTGCTGAACTCCGAGCAAGATCTCATTGTAGACAAGGAGCATCTTCTGGTCATAAGCCCCGATGAAGGAGCGTTGGACCGCGCCATCTATTTTGCGACGGTTCTCGGCGTGGACACCGGCATGTTTTACAAGCGCCGGGACTATTCCTCCATTGTAAACGGGAAGAATCCCATCGTCGCCCATGAATTTCTGGGGGAAAATGTAGACGGAAAGGATATCATCATCATCGACGACATGATCTCCTCCGGCGGCAGCATGATCGACACCGCAAAGCAGTTAAAGAAAATGAACGCCAGACGGGTTTTCATCTGCTGCACATTCGGCCTGTTCACCGAGGGCTTAGCCGCCTTCGACGCGGCTTACGAAAAGGGCTATTTTGACAAAGTCGTCACAACAGACCTCACCTATCTTCCCCCCGAACTCTACGACAGACCCTATTTCATTGAGGCCGACATGAGCAAATTTATCGCTTCTCTGGTGGACTTTATGAATCACGACGCTTCCATGTCAAACATCATGGCTACCACAGAAAAGATCCACGATGTGCTGAACGCCTACAACAACCGCCAGGAAGTGGAGCTGGATGTGGAGTGAGCCGGGCGAATCCAGCCAGCCAGCGGAGTCTGTGATCCCGCCGGAAGCAGGGGAATCACTCTCCATATTCCGGGAAGGTCACAACCACCTTGAACAGATCCCCATCCAGTATAATGTCAAAGGCCCCGCCCTGGGCCTGGACCAGACTTTTCGCAATGGAAAGCCCCAGGCCGCTGCCCTCCGTGGAGCGGGAGGAATCCCCCCGGATAAACCGCTCTGTCAGCTCTTCCGGGCGGATGTTCATCTGCTGTCTGGAGATGTTCTTGAAAGCCGCCGCGATCTTTCCTTCCGTGCGCATGATATCAATATAGACTCTGGTTCCCTCCAGCGCGTACTTACAGATATTGTTGAACAGATTCTCCATAACGCGCCACATTCTCCGGCTGTCCGCATAGATCCAGGCCGGCGCGCCGCAGTCTCCCAGAACCGTCTGAAGCCTCTTTTCCTCCAGCTTCTCGGAAAACTCCCCCAGACTCTGGTTGATCAGCTCCGTCAGGTTCAGCTTTTCCCGGTTCAGTTCGATATTTCCCGAAGAAATCTTGGATGCCTCCACAAGGTCATCCGTCAGCTGCTTCAGTCTCTGTGCCTTGCAGTCCAGAATATCGATATAGCCTTTTGCAGGTTCCTCTTCTATTTTCAGCCGCTTTAACAGGTCAACGTAATTGATAATGGAAGTCAACGGCGTCTTGATGTCATGGGAGACATTGGTGATCAGATCCGTCTTCAGCTGTTCATCCTTCATACTGGTCTGAACCGCCACGCGGATTCCCTCTCCGATATTATTCACCGCATCCGCCAGCTCCCTGCTGGAGCCGTGAAGCGTCTCCGTGTCCAGCACGAAATCCACCTCGCCGTTGCGGATCCTGTTAATCCCGTCCACAATTTCTTTTTGTTCCGCGCTCCGCTTGAACAACAGCAGGCCTACGATGCCGTCAAAAAGGATTACCGCCGCTCCCAGCAGATACGGCGCGGCTTGATACTGCCGGAGACGATACGCCGCGGCTGTCCCCGTCAGATTGATCAGCAGGAAGATAAAATAGGGAAGTACGGTGCTGATCAGGGCGTTTTTGTGGCGGAATACAAACCGCGCTCCGCTTCCAAGACGCCGGACCAGAAAATAAAACAGGCTGTCCTTCCAGAAATTCCAGGATTTTGCACGACGCACCAGGCTATACCATATCAGGCACACAGATGCGCTTACATAAACCCCGTACAGGCCGAAAATGCCGTAATGATAAAGCTTGGTCAGCTGAATGCCCAGCATCTGCCTTGGCACAACGCCTGCGGTCTCCGCAATGCCGGTCAGAAGCTTTGCGCCCCAGCTTCCCGCATATAAAAGACCCGCCCCCAGCAGACAGAATACTTCCGTCCATATGCGGTCGAAACGGTTCAGGTACTTGACCTTATTTCCCTCCGCATCCACGGCCGTTCCCGCAGTCAGGGACATCGGGATGGCAAGCCCCAGCCAGGCAAGCGCCAGAAAAACGATAATGCCTATGATTCGGCTCATGTTTGGTATGATCTCTTCATAGATCCGGTGGGCGTTGTAAAAGGCGTCTCCCTCTGCGTTATATTCCGTATCTACCGCCAGCCAGATATGGGTGGTGTCCGGGTAGGCATATTCGTAAGGACTGATATAGCTGTATATTTCCTCCTCGCTCATGGCCGTATTTCCCATGAAAACAAGGCTGTCGGGATAATAGATCAGATACCGCCTGTACTCGGAAAAATACTCTGTCACATCCTCGTCGCTCAGCCTCCTGATGTCCGGCAGATTGGTGTATGTGACGATTCCCTCGGACGTCATCAGACGCACCATATATTTCACATTGCTCTTTCCCTCGCTGTAGGCCGGGCTGCATACCTGGTATCTCTCATAATCCTGCGTCAGGCTTTCGATGGCCGCGGCAGTGTTCTCCTGAAGATAAAAATAATCAACCCAGTTGTCGGTACAGTCCGCAAGCTGACGGATTCCGTCCACCGTGTCATACCGGCAGACCAGCATGGGAAAGGACACCGTCAGACTTCCATCGTCTTCTCTGGAGAGATGGATCTGGTTCAGATCCTTCGACATCAGGTAGGAAAAAACCAGATCTTCCAGCTGCTGCCGGGAATATTGGGCCATCCTGCCGCTGATGGCCGCAAGCTCTTCCGCCGACTTTCCAAAGCCGCTGTGAGACACCGTTTCCGCATCCGTGTCCGGCCCCGTGCTTCCGCCCGCGCCTGCGTTTTCCCCCGCGTCTTCCCCCGATTGGCCGGGAGAATCAGCGGAATCGTCTGTGATCCGGTAAAATCCGTCAAACACAAGCTGTCCATACTCGTCCACCGTAAAATTTTCCGGATGATTCCAGCTGCCGAAATACCCCACAAATTCCGACATACTCATTACGCGGTCATTGTATTCCACACCGCGCTTTCCCCATTTGATCAGGCTGTCCAGCTCATATACCGCCTCTGCGCTGCAGCCCCGGTCAGCGCCAAGCTGACGGGCGAACTCGGTGACGGCGATATGCTTTACCGGATCGAAGGAATCGTCCGTCTCCAGCCGTCCCTTGATAACCACAAACCGGGTGATATCAGAGACGGCGTTGCGGAACAGATCCTTATAAATATCCGAATCCTCAAATTCCCGTCTGGTATCCGCAGACAGGATCCGGTAAACCTGGGTCCCGTCAATGGAATCCACCGCAATATAAGAATTCAGCAGAAGACCGGCCACCGCAATCATCATCGCGCCGGCCAGCAGATGCTGGAGCATTCCTATGGCTATTCTTTTTAACGTGGACCTTTTCATCTCCCGCCGTTCCCTCCGGAAATTACTGTCTGTCTATCTTATACCCCACGCCCCAGACCACCTTCAGGTATCTCGGCTCTCTGGGATTGATCTCTATCTTCTCCCGTATGTGGCGGATATGGACCGCCACCGTATTGTCGGCGCCTACAGCGTCCTCATTCCAGATATTTTCATAGATCTGGTCAATGGAAAACACCCTGCCCTGATTTTTCATGAGAAGCAGCAGAATATTGTACTCAATCGGCGTCAGCTTCACAGGCTCGCCGTCCACGGTGACCTGTTTCGTATCGTCGTTTATGATAAGGCCGCCCGCCTGATAGACGGATTTGTTTTCCGAATTCAGGCTTCCCAGAGACGTATAACGGCGCAGATTGGATTTTACCCGGGCCGCCAGCTCCAGAGGATTGAAGGGCTTTGTAATATAATCGTCCGCGCCGATGTTAAGCCCCAGGATCTTGTCTGTATCTTCGGAGCGGGCGCTCAGGATGATGATGGGAATACTGCTGTATTCCCTTATCTTCAGGGTCGCCCTGATCCCGTCCAGCTTCGGCATCATGATATCCATGATCAGAAGATGGATTTCCTCCCGCTTCAGCAGCGCAATGGCCTGCTCCCCATCGTATGCCTTAAAAATATGGTATCCATCCTGACTTAAGTAAATCTCAATGGCATCCACAATCTCTCTGTCGTCGTCACAAACCAGTATATTCGCCATAATGCCCTCTTTCCCGCCGCCGGCAGACGGCTTTTTCGTATCAGCTTAAATCGTCTTTCTGCCGCATCCTTCGCAGCCCGAGAAAAACACCCATCGCCCCCCGCCTTCCCCCGCTGGCCCGATGAGAGAACAGACAGGCGCTGTTGTGACAGGTGCAGATATCGGTGACTGCAATCTTTTCGCCCGGAATACCCGCCTGTCTCAAGATCAGATAATTCGCCAGCCAGAGATCCAGCTGATATTTCCCCGGCCGTTTCCCGGGCGTTAAAACCTTCGGCGGTTCTCCGTTTTCCCCCGTCCGGAAGCGTCCGCTGTCAGACAGTTCCCTGCGAAGCGATTCCGTTCCCCGGTCAGCATCCGCAAATTCCCGGGCCACATCGTCGCTCACCTCGTAGCATTCCTGGCAGATGGACGGTCCGATGGCCGCCAGAAGATCCTCCGGTCTGGAGCCGAAGGCATCCCCCATCGCCCTTACCATATGTTCCCCCATCCGGCCCGCGGTGCCCCGCCAGCCGGAATGAGCGGACCCAACGGCCCTCCGGACCGGGTCCACAAACAATAACGGGACGCAGTCCGCAAACGTGGTCACAAGAACAAGACCGGGTTCGTCCGTGATCAGGCCGTCCACATCCTGATAATCAAACGGCCTCACAATCCCTTTTCCCCTGTCTTGGGCCGTCACATGCCGGATATTGGTGGTGTGGGTCTGCCGGGCCAGGACCATATCCTCCAGGGCACAGCCCATGACCTCGCCGACGCGCCGGAAGTTCTCCCTGACATCCTCTTCCCTGTCCCCTCTGGACAGGCCCACGTTCATGGCGGAAAACTCTCCCCGGCTTACGCCGCCCGTTCTGGTTGTAATAAGGTGCTCTGCAATTCCCGTCTCTTCCAGAGACGGAAAGGTCAGGTATGCCAGTTCTTCTCCCGTCGAAAGAACGGCGCCGTTCTGCCGGAGCACTTCCCCCGCCCTCCTATCGTCACGCTCTAACCGCTCCATTGTTTTCCTTTCTTTCCGCCTTTTTCTGTTATCCCATCCCAGAAGCCCAATTTCTATCTTCCCGCGTACCTGTGCGGGAAAGCGTCCCGGATCCAGCAGATCTCTTCCCCCTGAATGGCCACCACATCATATCTCACGCCGATGTTGTCCCCCAGGCCGTGACTGTACCGGTAAAAATCCGCCGTCCGGCAGATCCGTCTTTGTTTTCCCGCGTCCACTGCCTCCAGCGCATACCCTTTCCCCGCGTCCTTTCTGTATTTTACCTCCACAAACACAAGATATCCCTGATGCCAGCCGATCAGGTCAACCTCTCCCTGCCGGCACCTGTAATTTCTCTCCCATATTCTCATGCCATGGCGTTCCAGATATTCCGCAGCCTGCTGCTCTCTCTCCGCTCCCGCCGCCCTTTTGTTCAAGCGTTACCCCTTTATCTTACTCTTAATCTTATCCATGGAATCTACAAATATCAGGATCTCCGCCACAACCTCATACAGCTCCGGCGGAATCATCTCCCCGATCTCCAGCCGGGAAAGCGTATCCGCAAGCTTGTCGTCCCGGTGAATGGGGACATCGCTCTCCTTGGCCTTTTCAATGATCTTCTCCGCCAGGATCCCCCGGCCGCTGGCAACCACTCTGGGCGCCTGATCGGAAGGGTCATATTCCAGTGCGATGGCCTGTTTTACCTTGTTTCCCTTATTTTCGCCGCTCATGCTCCTTCTCCCGCCCCTCTCACGTTCTTACGTCAAAGGCATACTGTGTGACAAGCACACCCTTCTCCTGATCCAGGATCGGTCTGATCCCGCTGTTTTTACCCTTCTCCTGCTCTTCCTCCCTTGTCGTCAGGGAAAAACTGCAGTCGTACCCTCGCTCCGCCAGGCGCTGCGTCAGGATATGCATATGCGCCGCCAGGAAATCAAGCATCTCGTCATCCTGTACATAAAAGCGTGTGCTGACTTTTGCCTGTTCCATCATCACATAAACATCCACAGGCCCCAGATGCTCCATGTCAAGATGCAGAAGCGCGCTGATCTTTCCGTCATTTTCCGCCAGATTTTTCTTGTTGGCATAGACGTAAAGTTCCCCCTGGGTGTCCCCCTGGCGCAGATGCAGGGGAAGCTGTACATAGGCGTAAAGCTGGTTCAGCTGGTTCAGGAAGTCAATATTCTGGGTCATGGACGTAACCGCCCGAAAGGCGGCGCTCTCCGTCCCGCCGCCGGCCTCCAGCGCGTGGGAGAGGCTCTTCAGCTGTCTGTCCATGCGCCGGTAGAGTTCCTCCACCTTTCCGCTCTCCGTCAGCTCCTCAGGGCTTACCGTCCAGTTCCGCTTCAGCGTATCCAAAAGAAGATTCCGGAACGCATCCCCCGAAAAGACACGATGCAGATTCTGTATTCCGCCTTCCACGGTGCGGGCCGCCTGCAGCAGCTTCCCTGCCGTCTCCATAAAAGAGCGGGGGTCTGCATTTCCCTGGCCGAACTGCCTGATCTCTTCCGCCAGCTGCTGGACCTCTTCCCCGTCCAGCGCAAGGCCCGACAGCACCTGAAAAAGCTGTTCGGATATGGTCTGGCGAGCGACGGCGGAAACATACGCCTCTCCGGTCTCCTGCGCTGTCATGACCGCAGAACCTCCCGTTCCTTCCCCTCCGGCGGGAAAAATTTCCTCTGCGGGGATCTCCGCCCCGCCGCTAACGCCTGCAGCCTGCGCCTCCGCTCCCCAGCCTTTGGATTCCTCCAGCAGGATTCCCGCAGCCGCCGCGGGCGTACTCCCCAGACCGGCAGGCGCCTGCTCCCCGGAAACCGCATCCGGCTGGGCCTGCGCTCCCGGAACCGTTCCCGCCGCCATGTCCGGCTGGCCGTCCGCTGTCGAAGCGGCAAAAGCCGTCCCGGCCCCGCCGTCTTCCGGCAAGGCGCCCTCCGGCAGAGGCTGCATTCCCTCCTCCGCGCCCTCCCGCGCCAGCGCAAACAGTTCCCGGTACATCTCCGCAAGACCCGAAAGATCGTCCCCCTGCGCCAGGTTCTCCAGCGTCTCCGGCAGCGTCTCCAGAATGCTCTCCATCCCGTCCAGAATCTGATGCGTCAGGTTCCGGTATGAGATCATCTGATTTACGTTCGTCTCGTTCACCGGAAGCCCCAGCCTGTGGAGATTCACCACATCGGAGACCTCCGCCTGGGGAAAGGAAGCCACCTCCCGATAGATCTGCTGAAGGGAGCTTCTGTCCACGGGAAGCCCTGCCTCCATCAGCTGTCTCGTCATGGAGACAGAAGCGTCGTTCACCGGAAGCCCCGCCATATCAAGCGCCTTCAGGACATTCACATCCGCCGACATATTTTCAAACAGGGGGCTTAAGGTCAGCGCGCTTCCATTGTTCCTGACCTCAAAGGTCATGCTTTTTCCGACCTCAAGATTCATATTCTGGTCTATCTTGGCCTGCAGCACCAAATCGTCCGAAAGTCTGACCTGGACGTCGCTGCCGTTTCTGGAGAGAATTTCCCCGCGGATGGTCTGTCCCGGCACCAGAGAACGTATCTGTCTGTTGATAACGGCGGAAGACGCCCACCCGGAAGATTTCGACGTCCTTGAGACGTCGCCCGTTTTTTTGCCGCCGACGGCGCTTCCCGCCTGCTCTACGTTTCCCCATGGCATTCTAAGTTTCATGCGTCCTCTCATTCCGCCGCCCCAGGCGGCATAACAGCTTTGCTGTCTTACTGTACGTCCGTAAAATTTTTGATAAAGCTTCTTCTGTGTATCGGCGTTGGCCCGTACTTTTTCAGGGCCTGAATATGAGCGGCGCTGCCGTATCCCTTGTTTGCCGCAAATCCGTACTCCGGAAAGACCCTGTCATATTCCCGCATCAGCCGGTCCCTTACCACCTTTGCCACAATGCTGGCCGCCCCGATGGTGAGGCTCTTTGCATCCCCCTTGATGATAGGCACCTGGCGGATGGAAATGCCCGGGATGGTTACGGCGTCGTTGAGCAGGATATCAGGCTGCGGCGAAAGCTGTGCGACGGCGTCCCGCATGGCCTCATAGGTGGCCTGCAGAATATTGATCCGATCGATCCGCTCCGGCGTTGCGTATCCCACGCCACAGGCAAGCGCCTTTTCCTGTATCACCCCATAAAGCTCCTCTCTCTTTTTTTCGGACAGTTGCTTGGAATCATTTATATACAGGATCCTGCATCCCTTCGGCAGGATCACGGCCCCCGCTACCACCGGCCCGGCCAGCGGCCCCCTGCCCGCTTCATCAATGCCGCAGATATACTCGCATTCCCCGTACTGCTCTTCGTAAATCCTCAGCTTTTCGATGCGCTCCCGCTCCCGCGCAAGCGCCTGCAGACGCCTTCTGGCGCTCTCCAATAGCTTGACGACTCCGGTTCTGGGGTCCCCCTCGTAGGCTTCAATCAATTCAGGCAGCTCATCTTCGCAAGCTGCCTGAAATCTCTCCCGTATCTCTCCGATCCCTTTTAGATCACCCATACTTCTCTCCTCAGCTAGTTTTCCACTGTTTTCTTCCCGCTTTCTACCGATCCAAAGCGGGACAGGGGCCAGATTCGCAGCACCACCCGCCCTATAATATCTTCTCTCTTGATATTGCCTACTATTTCCAGACGACTGTCGGAGCTGTTGTTGCGGTTGTCCCCCATGACAAAATACTCGTCGTCCCCGAGTGTGATGGGTGCACCGGCAATCCCAATGTGGTCCGGGCTGATGATCTCCTTCCCGTATCCCTCCTGCAGAACCTTCCCGTCGATGTAAATGTTTCCTCCCGCATCGATCTGTATGGTCTCGCCGGGCAGCCCTATAATACGCTTGATAAACAGCTTGCTCCTGTCATACTGTACCGGGAAAACAATGATCTCAAAGCGTTCCGGATCCCGGAAACGGTAAGTGATCTTATCCACGATCAGATTGTCTCCGTTGTAAAGCGTCTCTTCCATGGAAGCACCGTCAACCCTGGTCCTCTGCCCCACAAAAGCGATCACAAAATATGTCAGGCACAGCACTCCCAGCAGATACAGCAGTGTGTTGATCATATCCTTCAGCCTTTTATTCATGGCGCACCACCCTTTCCTGTTCCGAACATATCAGACCCTTACGGCCGCTCCAGCGTCATTTTTCCAAGCCTGCCGGCGCGGAAATCATCCAGCAGGATCCCGGAGGCCTTCCTCAGATCAAGGCTCTCCCCCCTGGCAAGACAGCCTCTGCTCCGCGCGATCCCTTCCAGCGTTTCCGCCCCGCTGTCTCCCCATTCCACACGATAACGCTCTCTCAAGGATTCCGGATAAAATTCCCTCAGAACCGCCAGCAGATCGCAGGCCATCTCTTCCACAGGGATCACCTCATCATTCATGGAACCGATGAACGCAAGCTTCATGCCCGCGTCCGCATCCTCAAATTTCGGCCAGAGGATCCCGGGCGTATCCAGAAGTTCCAGACTCCTGTTCAGTCTGATCCACTGCTTTCCCTTTGTGACTCCCGGTTTGTTTCCTGTTTTTGTACAGGCTTTTCCGGCCAGGGAGTTAATAAACGTGGATTTCCCCACGTTGGGGATTCCCACAACCATAGCGCGCACCGGACGATTCACGATCCCCCGCTTCCTGTCGCGTGCAAGCTTTTCCCGGCATACCTCCTGCACAAGATCATTCAGTTCCTTTCGTCCTGCGCCGGTCTTTGCATTGCTCTCCAGCACATAAAACCCCTTTCCCCGAAAGAAAGCGGTCCACTGTCTGTTGTACTCAGGATCCGCAAGATCCGCCTTGTTTAAAAGTATGATCCTGCTCTTTCCGGCGTCCAGTCTTTCGATATCGGGATTCCGGCTGCTTTGCGGAATCCTGGCATCCGCAAGTTCCAGGACAAGATCGACGAGCCCGATGTTTTCCTGCATCATGCGAACTGCCTTGGTCATATGCCCCGGATACCAGTGATAGCTGTTTTGGTTCTTTTTTTCTTTTTCTTCTGCTTCTGCCATCATTTTACAAACCCCAGCCTCAGTTCTTCACAGGAGGCGCGGAACCAGACCTTTCCTATGATATCGGACTCCTTTACCAGGCCTATATTGGCGGAACGGCTGTCCTCGCTGTTTCCGGGATTATCCCCAATACAAAAATACTCTCCGCTTTCCAGCGTCAGTTCGTTTTCCGCCAACCCGGCATCCAAAATCCGTTCCGTCACCCACGGACTTTCCAGTCCGTTTACATAAAGGACGCCGTCCTTCACGATGATCCTGTCGCCCGGTACAGCCACCACACGCTTTACATAGTAGTGGGCATTCTCATTGCCGTTTGGCAGGAATACCACCACATCCCCCCTGTCCGGAGAAGATATCACATACAGAAAGCGATTGATGTAAATTTTCTGTTCATTATACAAGGTGGGTTCCATGGACACTCCGACCACATTCGTCGTCATTCCCATGAAGTACACCAAAACTCCCGCGATGAAGATTGCGGCCACAATGCCGATCACCCAGCTGAACACTTCCCTGACGACCGCAGAGCTAATTTTTTTCTTCTTCCTGTAAAAACTCAGTTCTCTAATTTTTGCCATAAATCCAGTATATCATATAATTTCAGAAATGAAAACAAAAAAGGACAATTACATAAGTAACTGTCCTTTTGTCCTTCTCTTACTTTACCAGTTCTTTTACCTTGGCTTTCTTACCGACGCGGTTTCTCAGGTAATTCAGCTTTGCGCGTCTTACTTTACCCTTTCTGACGATCTCCACCTTCTCCACATTAGGGGAGTGCAGGGGCCATGTCTTTTCTACGCCGATTCCGTTGGAGTTCTTTCTCACGGTGAAGGTCTCCCTGTTGCTTCCGCCCTGGCGCTTTAACACAACACCTTCAAATACCTGGATTCTCTCGCGGCCGCCCTCCTTAATCTTACCGTAAACCCTTACGGTATCACCGACGGCGAAATCGTCTACCTTTTCCTTCAGCTGTTCCGCCTCAATCTCCTTAATGATGTCACTCATAGTGAGCCTCCTTCTTACTTAAAAATTGGATGTTCTTAATACGTCTATGGACACGTCTCACGAGTTCCATCGGTAACAGAGGACCATCTCGTTTTCAGCAACATTCAGATTTTACCATATTGATACAGGAAATGCAAGCTTTTTTTCGGCTTATTTCCCCTCCCCGACGGAATATAAAATATCCTTTCCTTTCGCGTGGGCATTCAGGACAAGACCGCCGTCCTGCCATGGATAAAATCTCAGGCCAGTGCAGTCCTGCGGAAGCTTCTGATACAGGGTCTCCCCGGAAACGGGATCACAGACATAAAGCGCCTGTTCTGCGGAACTTAACACATAGAAACGGCCCGCTGAAATACTTACGGCAAAAACGTTCATTCCCTCCGGCGGCTCCATGCGATACAATGTTCCGCTCTCAATCTGGTACAGATAATAAGGTCCCCAGCCGTCCCGTTCATACCATCCGATATACCGGGAATCGGAGAAACAGCCCGCCCGTTTGTCATAGTCCTTCTGATCGCCCAGCAGAAGGGACTCCTTCTCTTTCGATGCCAGATCATACCGGTTAATGTACAGATTTCCGGATTCGTCCTCCGAAAAATAAGTAATTCCACCCTCCACAATATCCAGCCTTCCATAGGGCGCGACAAACCGGACATTATCCTCTATGGGCAAAAATTCCTGCTTTCTGACGTCATAGACCGTTATGTTCACCGAATCGTCTTTCAGCGACAGATCGTACCATGTCACATACGCATCCGATCCCGACAGGCATATTTCCTGCGAATCCTCCCTGACGGCAATACATTCCGTATCGCCGGTGTCCAGATCAAGCCGCATCACACGATAAACGAAATTTCCGTCTTCACCGGACAGATACTCTACCCAGAAGATACTGTCGGCAGCCGCCGCAAGCTCATTTAACCAGACAGCCTCCTTCGTCTCATACAACAGTTCGCTCTGCCCCTGCTCCGGATCATATCGGTATATCTGATTCAGGTATGAGAACTGGGCCATCTTCTCGGCACAGCTTTTGATATAAAAGAAATCCTTTCCGTTGCCCGTGCTTTCACCTATCTCCTCATAATTGATTTTGTCTTCTTCCCCGCCGTCCATCGAAAAAATTTCCTTCAGCAGATCCTTATCCTCCACTGGCTCCTTCTCCAGGACCAATGCAGAAGCTTCGGATCTATCCAGGGGATTCTGATTGAGCTGCCGGACGTTGACGTTCTTTTCCTCCTGCGAGGAACAACCCGCAAGGAGCATCAGAGCCGCCCCAAAGACCAATATCCGCTTCTTACCGCTTCCTTCCATATTGCATTTCCCCTTTTCTTTTACTTTATCTTCATCATATTTCCCCTCCTGCGTCTCGTCAATAGATATGTTTCTTAAATTATTGTAATAATTATTGTAATGTTTTTGTCAGTCAAGTCTGTCCCGTTCGCAGTATATTCTTCTATTCCGGCTTTTCCAGCCAGTAAAAGGTATCTCCCGCCTGATACAGTCCCAGCTTTTCCTGCAGCCTGAGAGCGGCTTCCCTGCAAGGCGCAACATGGCCGTAAGGGGTATAACCGCGCTCCAGCAGGCGGTTGATAACATACGATTCCAGAGACGCCCCGACGCCGTTTCCCCTGAAATCTTCCGACACATAGAGCATCCCTATGCCTCCCGCGGCGTGTACACCCGCGAATCCAACGAGTCTGTCCCCCACAAAGGCGCCGTACATCGAGCCTGCGCGCAGCCGCTCCTCCAGATATGCCCTGTTTTGCGTATCGCAGATGGCAGGAATACAGGAAAGGCTCTCCGTATCCAGCTGCCGGATATCCTTATGCCTGACAGGCAGCGGCACCTTCCGGGTATAAAGAAACTGCCTGCAGACGGCAATTTCCCTGTACCCCCGCTCCCAAAGAAGACCGCACATAAAATCCCGGCTGACCAGATACCGTTTTGTTTCTTCCGGACAGGCCGTTAGCAGATACCGTCCACTCTCCGCCGAAGAAGCCTTCACCATACACACGCCGCTCTCCCTGTGGTAAACGGCGGCGTCCTCCCCCGCGATCTGCAAAATCTCGCCCTGTCCTCTGGCAAGACACTCCATGATATGGATCTGGTTCCTCTTATCCCGGGAAAGCCGTCCGATCAGCCGCTGCCGCTCCTCGTACCGCCCGTAAAGATCGGGGCGCAGCGCCTTTGTCCGCTCCTTCGCCTGCTCCAGGCGCCACTCTCGGATCGCGGCGTGGTCTCCCGACAGCAGGACCTTCGGCACGCTTTGCCCCTGCCAGACCTCCGGCCTTGTATACTGAGGATACTCTAAAAGATCATTGTAAAAGCTTTCCTCCTCGGCGGACGTTCCGTTTCCCAGAACTCCCGGGACCAGTCTCGCCACCGCATCGATGATCACCATAGCCGCCAGTTCCCCTCCGGTGAGCACATAATCCCCAATCGAGACAAAATCCGTGACCACCTCGTTCAGCACCCGCTCATCGATTCCCTCATAATGGCCGCAAAGCAGGATCAGCTCCTCCTCCTTTGCAAGCTCCGCCGCCATCTTCTGGTCGAAGGGCCGTCCCTGGGGCGTCACATACAGAGTGCGGATCTTTCTGCCGCCGGAAACGGCTCTATGGGCATCATAAACAGGCTGCGCCTGCATCAGCATACCGGCGCCGCCTCCGTACGGCGTATCGTCCACCCTGCCGTGCCGGTCCGTCGTGTAATTTCTGATATTCACGGGATCCACGGCAATGATATTTTTCTCTGCGGCCCTTCCGATGATGCTCGCGGCAAGCCCCTGCGCGATCATCTCCGGAAACAGCGTCAGCACATGAAACTTCATCATGTCTCGTCCAGCAATCCTTCCAGTATGTGTATCCTGATAAATCCCGCCTCCACGTTCACCTCGAGTACGCATTGCCGGATAGCGGGCAGGAGCAGTTCCCTTTTGTCGTGTAGTTCGATGACATAGACGTCGTTGGCACCGGTCTCCAGAACACTCTTTAAGATTCCAATATCGGTGCCGTCCTCGTCCCGCACCGAAAGCCCCTCCAGATCCGCCACAAAATACTCGTCCTTTTTAAGCTTCACAGCATTCTCCCGGGATACAAGAAGAGGACACTTCCGAAATTTTTCCACGTCGTTGATGCTGTCAAGCCCCTGAAATTTCAATATGACGAACTGTTTGAAAAATCTGACCCCCTGTATCTGAAGCGTCCGCCGCTCTTTCCCGGTGTCAAGGATCACACTCTTAAGATGTTGAAACCGTTTCGGATCATCCGTGGTGGGGAACACCTTTACCTCGCCGCCGATCCCGTGGGATGTGGTAATGACCCCAACCTGTAGAAAATCTTCCATTTTTTCTCCGTCTCCGGGCTGCCTGACCGCGCAAAATCCGCCCTTTTAAATACAGGGAGGAATGTAAACCATTCCTCCCCTGCCAGCCATAAACAATTGAATTACAAAATTTCCACGTCCACCCTTTTGTCATCTCCGGAGGATGCGGCTTTGACTACTGTGCGGATCGCTTTTGCGATCCTTCCCTGTTTTCCGATCACTTTACCCATATCGGACGGCGCCACATGAAGTTCGATCACGGTATTCCTGCCCTCAGTCTTCTCGGTCACGACAACCTCGTCGGGATGATCCACAAGGGCCTTCGCAACTACTTCCACTAATTCCTTCATCAGGTTACCTCCTAAGAGTCAGCATATTTATTTTTCGATTCCGGCCGCCTTGAAGATCTTGCCAACTGTCTCCGTGGGCTGCGCTCCGTTTGCCAGCCACTTCTTTGCCAGCTCCTCGTTGATCTTAAAGGTACTGGGATCGGTGCTGGGATCATAGGTTCCGATCTCTTCAATAAACCTTCCGTCTCTGGGGGAACGGGAATCGGCCACGACAATTCTATAAAAAGGAGCCTTCTTCTGTCCCATTCTTCTCAGTCTGATCTTTACTGCCATTTTTTACCTCTTTCCGCCGCTTTCCGCGGCATTTTGCTTTTTATGTTTCATGTTTTATGATAAAGGAGCAGCCGTCGCTTTCCGCCGGTCTCCCTGACCATCTGATCATCGTTTTGCACTCCCTGCCGCCGCTTTCGCGGTATGTAAGGAGCAAAGGTTTAAAAGGGAAACCGGCCGCCGCCCATGCCGGGAAATCCGCCAAACATGCCGCGGCCCTTTTTGCCGCCTCCGAACTGCTTCATCATCTTCTGGCTCTGCTCGAACTGTTTGACAAACCGGTTCACCACCGCGATATCAACGCCCGCTCCCTTTGCGATGCGGAACTTCCTCTGGGGATTTAAAAGCTTCGGGTTGCGGCGCTCTTCTTTCGTCATGGAAAGAACAATGGCCTCCGTCTGCTTTAACTGCTTCTCATCCACCATGGAACCAAGATCGGCGCCCTTGATGCCAAGTCCCGGAAGCATACTTAAGATACTGGTAAGACCCCCCATGTTCCGCATCTGCTTCATGCTCTCCAGATAATCTTCAAAGTCGAACCGGCCCTTCTTCATCCGGCCGGCCATCTCCCGGCCTTTTTCCTCATCCAGGTCGATGCTCTCCTGGGCTTTCTCGATCAGCGACAGCATGTCGCCCATTCCCAGAATCCTGTTTGCCATCCTGTCGGGATAAAACTGCTCCAGATCGGAAAGCTTTTCTCCCATGCCAACAAAGAGAATAGGCTTTCCTGTTACGGCCCTGATCGAGAGCGCCGCGCCGCCCCGGGTATCCCCGTCCATCTTGGTCAGCACAACCCCGTCGATCCCTACTTTTTCATCAAATTCCTTCGCCACGTTCACGGCGTCCTGGCCGGTCATGGCGTCCACCACAAGAAGCGTCTGGTGTACGGATACGTTCGCCTTGATCTCCTGAAGCTCCGCCATCATGTCCTCGTCCACATGAAGCCGTCCGGCCGTATCCAGGATCACTACATTAAAACCGTTTTTCTCCGCATACTCGATGGCTTTTTCTGCAATCTCCACAGGTCTGTGGTCCGTGCCCATGGAGAACACCTCCACCTCCTGCTTCTTCCCATTGATCTGCAGCTGTTCGATCGCCGCCGGTCTGTATATGTCGCAGGCCGCAAGGAGGGATTTTTTCCCCTTCTGTTTCAGCTTTCCGGCAATCTTTGCCGTTGCCGTGGTCTTACCTGCGCCCTGAAGTCCCGCCATCATGATAACCGTAACGGCCCGGCCGGGCTGAAAGGCAAGCTCGGTAGTCTCGCTCCCCATCAGGGAGATCATCTCCTCATTGACGATCTTGATCACCATCTGGCCGGGATTTAAGCCGTTCATCACATCCTGCCCCACGGCTCTCTCTTCCACGGATTTCACGAATTGTTTGACCACACGGAAATTGACGTCCGCCTCCAGAAGCGCCATTTTCACTTCCTTCAGCGCGGCCTTTACATCGTCCTCTGTCAGGCGCCCCTTTCCCTTCAGTCCCTTGAATACATTCTGCAGTTTTTCAGTCAGACTCTCAAATGCCAACGGATACTCCTCACCCTTCTATAATTCTTCCAAAAGCTCCCCGGCAAGCTTCCGGATGCGCCGCATCCGCTCTCCCGGGTCCGCGGAACCGTCCTCCCCGGCCAGGCGCTCGATCTCGCCCACGGTTTCCCGGGCTCTGACGAACCGTTCCACAAGATGGAGCTTGCTCTCATAATTCTGCAGGATCCTGTCGCAGCGCCGGATCAGGTCGTGGACACCCTGCCTGCTGATCCCGTACTCTTCGGCAATCTCTCCCAGCGACATATCGTTATAAACCGCATCCTCATAGACGCCCCGCTGATGCTGCGTCAACAGTTCCCCGTAAAAATCAAACAGCATCGTCTGTTCATAAATCCTGTCCATACCGCTATGCCTTCGCCGTTTCGCTGTATTTTTTCAACACTCTGTGTATCTTACTACATTGCCGGGAAGGTGTCAAGTGTTTTTTCTTTACAGCTTTAGAATTACGTAACAGTTTATGCCGCGCCATTCAAAACGCCGATTCAGATTTTTTCGCTGAAAATGCTCTTGTACCCTTCCCCGAAGATCTCCGTTGCGCTGGTGATGATCAAAAAAGCGGCCGGATCCTCCTGCCGGACGACTTCCTCCGCTTTATGGGATAGGTGCTTCTTTACGACACAGAGAATGATCCTTTTTTCATTTCCGCTGTATGCGCCGCTGCCGGAAAGATATGTGGCCCCGATCCCAAGCTCCTCCAGTATCCTCTCCGCGATCCGTTCCGGACGGTCGCTGATGATAAAAAACATTTTTGCCCCGTCCCGGCCGTACAGGACGAGATCCAGAAGCAGAGAGTTTACAAGCACGACAAGTCCGGCGTAAAGCGCCGTATCCACATTCCGGAACACGAAGGCGGAACCGGTCACGATCAGAGCGTCCGTGATCAGGAACAGGGAGCCGGTCTTCAACTGTGGGAACCGGATACGGAGCAGCTTGACAATGATATCCGTTCCGCCGGTGGTCGCTCCCGCCCGGAACACAAGCCCCAGTGACAGAGCAATCAGCGCCCCGCCCACCAGCGCCGCCAGCAGGGGATCCGCCGTAACGGGGCCGCAGGGGGCGAGAAGGTTTGTAAACAGCGAGGTAAGCGCCGTACAGTACATGGTGGAGAGAATAAACCGCCAACCAAATTTCCATGTTCCCACCGCGAGAATGGGAATGTTGATAATAAGCATCCAGGTTCCCGTTTCCAGTCCCAGGACGCGGTTTAAGATAATAGAAATACCGGTGACACCGCCGGGCGCCAGCGAGTTTGGATCCAGAAACAGGCTTACGGCGGCCGCATAAAGAAAGGAGGCCGCCGTTATCACCGCATAATCCCACACCCTGCGCTTCACCGTCTTTTTCGCTTCGTATTGAATCTCTTTTTCCTGTTCAAAATTTTTTGACATTTTTTCCGCCATACCGATCTTCCTTTCGTCCGGACTGCCCCCGTCGAAAAGCCAGGACAGTCCGGCCGCCGCATTTAAGATACAGTATAACATTTTTCACAAGGTTCTACTACCATTTATTCCAGGTTTCCGTCATGTTCCAGGTTCCCGTTATGGCACAAAACGCTTTGTTTTAATTGGTTTTTTTAGTTTTTGTAAAAAAATTGTCACTATTCCCGATAAATATATTGACAAAGTGCATATATTGTCAAATAATTAAATTACAGGGCAATAAATTATTCTTCAATTACAGCAAAAACGGAGGGCAAGATGATGAAGATGAAGAAAACATGGCGAAAACGGGTTTGGAAACGGTCTCTTTCCTCTTTTGCAGTCCTGCTGTGCCTGATCTTTCTGTGTCCCGGATGCGGCATTCCCCTGGGACAGACAAAGGGAAAGGAAAAGAGCGACGCGCAGACCTCTGTGGATTACGGGAGTCCGGACGGTCTCCTGACGCCGGAACAGTGGCAGAACGGATTCCGGCATGTCGAAACCGCCGCCATCCCGGATACGACGTCTTACTATGAATTGCGCCGCAGCAGCCTTCAGGAACCGGAGCTGAGCTTCAAGCCCCTGGAAAGACGGGATATCTCCGCATACGGCTGGGACGCAAGATATGTGCTCTCCAGCGTCATCGGGGATGAGGGCGCGCAATATTTCCTCAGCTGCCAGAAGGCCGATCTGGAAAAGGGAATACCCAAGGAGATCCTGACCGACTGGGAGATGCGCCCCCAGGGATACGCGCTGTGTCTCGACATCGTGACGGACGACCGAGTCGCGGTGCTCTTTGCCGGGACGGATGACGGCTGGCAGGGAGATATCAGCGGATATTACGTCCTGAGCCTGGACGGGGACGGAAAGCTGTTGTCCGCCGTGGATGTGACGGCGGCCTATGAAGGGATTTTTCCGGAAAACGGAAGGTGGTGGTGCGACGCCGACAGCCGGCAGTATCTGGCAGGGAAGGATGCCTCTCTGACCGTGGTTGGCCCGGAGGGAGAAAGGGAGACGGAAATCGCCGGGGACGACTCTGGGAAACAGACGCTGGAAACCGCCTTTCACATGCCCGACGGAAGTCTGGTCTTTTCCCGCAGTCTCTGGGACGAAAACCGCACACAGCTGTTCCGCCTGGATTCTCCTTCCAGAACGGAAGTGACGCTGTGGGAAAGCTCTGCAACGCCGCTTCTGCAGTTCACGGTGACCCCGGAAGGGATCCTTTACTATACCCGCACCAACCAGCTTTGGGCGTGGGATCTGCGCAGCGGGAAGGAAACCTCTCTGTTCTCCTTCGGCAGATCCGGCATCGCTCCCAACAGCATACTGGAGGGCCGCTGCTTCATAACGGTAAACAAAGAAGAGCTGGTGCTGTTCAGGGAAGACAACAAAGACGGCGTCTGCCTGGCGCTGTCGGACACACTTCCGGAGGACGGGGATTCCATCCGCTGTCTGGACTGTTTCGGCAGCAACATAGTCGCCCGGTGCGCCAGTACCTACAATCAGGAGCATGAAGGCGCGGATATTCAGGTGGAAATAGCCTCCATGAGCCCAGAACGGGTATTGGCGGAGCTTTCCTCCGGCAACGGTCCGGATATCATAGTAACCCAACTAGATGACTTTGTGCCTCTTCAGGAGAAGGGAATTCTCGCACCTCTGGACGATTACCTGACAGAAGAGAATCTCGCTCACCTGTTCCCCGCCGCGCGGGACTGTATGACCATAGACGGAAAAATCTACGGGGTTGTGCCGGAGCTGGATCTGAATCTTTTGCTGGTAGCGGACGAAGTCTGGCCGGAGGAAAACTGGACGCTGGAGCAGGCGCTGGATATTCTGGAACAGGGAGACTTTCAGGGAGCGTTTTATTATTCCAACAGAGGCGTGAGTCCGGAAATGAACCTGATGACATTGGGCGGTTTCTACACCAACAGCTGCCCTTTCTACGACCCGGACAAGGGAGAGAGTTATTTTGATGGGGAGACCTTTATCCGCCTTCTTGAGATCTGCAGGGAATACGGCCAGGTAAAGAAACCTGCCACAAACGTAGCGGACGCCCTGCTGGAGAGAAAGGTTTTGATGGGGATGGAGTTCATTCCAAGTGATGCTCAAATATCACATATATTGAAAAACTACAGCGGGAAACTGCACTTTGTGGGTTACCCCGGCCAGACGGATTATCTGGGAATGGCTTCTCCCCTCTACTATGTAGCAGTAAACAGTAATTTTGAGGGAACGGAGGACATCGCGGATTTCCTGAATCTTCTGCTTTCCGACGAAATGCAGCTTAACGCATTCTATGTTCCCGCCACCCGGTCCGGCATTGAGAACAATTCCTCGACGTCCATAGACACTGATGGAAATACGTATTACATGCGCAGAACCAATGAGGGCGTCTCGCGGGAATGGGCAAAAAAACCGGACGGAAGCTCTTATATGCCGGATGTTCTGGACTTCTTGGAACGGCTGGAGGGAGACTCGAATCCTTACAGCCAGCAGATCTGGAATATCGTGTCGGAGGAAGCCGGGCCATTTTGGGCCGGATCGAAGACGGCGGAGGAAGCGGCGGCGGTGATCCATAACCGGGTGCAGCTGCTGCTGGATGAACACAGCTAAAGGCCGAGGGGACAGATATCTGTCCCCTCAACTGTTTTCTTAACTGCTTTCTCTTTTCCCTTTCGTACTGCGTCTGGCAGCCCTGATATCCTACAGGTCATTAGCTTCCACGTACCATGCATAATCCCGGTCCGAGCTTTCCGTCATTTCACATAACAGGTCCGTGACAAAATTCCAGTATTGTTCGCTGTCCACTGCCATAACGACATGGACATTCCCATCTTTCGCCCGGGCCGTAACCTGTCCGTAATATGGGCTCTGCGTATCTGTATTCACTTCTAAATGAAGGATTTCCTGTCCGGCTATCACATTGGGATTTAAAAAACAGACTGCCGCAATGGCATCCGGACAGCTTTGCCTGTTCTTTGGATTTCTCAGATACTGGCTATATTGATTGTCCAGCCAAAAGGCGGCTGTCGGGGTATCCTTCTTAGAATCCAGCAGATCAAAAACAGCTTTATCCAAAAGGGCCGTCCCGGACGCCTCATGCGGTATTACCATCTGAACCGGAAAGTCACTTCTGAAGCAGATCTCATATGCTTCCGCATCGTAAAAACAGTTAAAATCCGCATAGGGCGTATAAGTTCCCTGATCTCCTATGATCGTGCCCATATACACAATTCCCGCTGTTTTCGCCGCAAAGCTGTCATCCTTCTGACACGCTGACGCAATGTTGGTCGCCGCTCCCACACAGATCAGCGTCACTTCCTCCGGGCAGTCCGATACCTGTTGTATCATAAAGTCCACGGAGTTCAGCTCTTCCGCCTCCGTCTCAGAGTAGCCCCATTTTCGCTCATATAATTTCCCCAGATCATGATACCGGTCCGGCGCGACATAAGCGTCAAAATGATACATTGCCCCCCATTTGTCAATGCTGCCGACTATGGTCTCCTGCAAAGATAAGTCCCGCTCACCGTTCAGGGGAATATCCGTCCCCATATAAACCGGGATCTCTTCCCTTTCCATGTGTTCCAGCTGAACCAGCGCCGCATTTGTGCCGTAAGACACAAAATTGTTTCCTCCCGTGATCGTAACCCCCAATAATTCGATGAGCCCCAGTTTATCCGCCTGCGCTAAAATGCTCAGACACATGGCGTCGTCCCCAAGATAAGTCATATCACAGTCCAGAATAACTTTGGGAATCCTTTCCGCCTGGGGAAGGTGATAGGTCTGCACCAGATATTTTTTTGCCCTGTCGTGGCCGCTGCCGCATCCTGTCAGCAAGAGACAGATAAGGAACAATACCGAAATTATTTTTTTCATGGGGAAAGCACCTCCTGTTACTTTCTTTCATTGACATTTGAGCATCTTGTGTTACACTGGACGGTGGGTAAAAAAAAGAATATGGAAAGAGGAGGAAGGAAAATGAATAAGGATCTGACCGTCGGGTCGCCGGGAAAGGTGCTATGGCAGTACTGCCTGCCGCTTCTGGGAAGCATTGTCTTTCAGCAGCTTTACAACATTGCGGACAGCTTCGTGGCCGGAAAATTTATCGGAGAAAACGCTCTGGCGGCGGTGGGAAACAGCTATGAGATCACATTAATCTTCATCGCCTTTGCCTTCGGATGCAACATCGGCTGTTCCGTCATCGTGGCAAGGCTCTTCGGCGCCAGGGATAATAAAGGGTTGAAAACCGCCGTTCGGACCGCCATGCTGGCCAGTACCGTTCTCTGCGCGGTTCTGGTGGCGGCCGGTCTCTTCTCAAGCGACCTCCTGCTCCGGCTCATCCATACACCGGCGGAAGTGTTCGCGGATTCCAGCCTGTACCTTACGATCTATATCTGCGGATTCCCCTTCGTCCTGTTCTACAATATCTCCACCGGCATTTTTTCCGCCCTGGGGGATTCCAAAACGCCCTTTTATTTCCTCGCCGTCTCTTCCGTATCCAATATCGCTGTGGATATCCTGTTCGTCAAGGGATTCGGCATGGGCGTATCCGGCGTGGCCTGGGCGACCTTTCTCTGCCAGGGCGCCAGCTGCATCCTTGCCCTTGTCTTCGTGGCAAAACGGCTGACAGGGATCAAATGCAGCGGCAGGAGCCGTCTTTTTTCCCTGACGTTCCTGCGGGATATCTCCGTCATCGCCGTGCCAAGCATTCTTCAGCAAAGCTTTATCTCCATCGGCAATATTCTGATCCAGGGAATGATTAACCAATTCGGCCCCGGCGTCATGGCGGGCTATTCCGCCTCCGTAAAACTGAACAATCTGGTGATCACTTCCTTTACCACCCTCGGCAACGGAATTTCCACTTATACCGCCCAGAATCTGGGCGCCGGAAAGACCGACCACGTAAAACAGGGATTCCGCGCGGGGATCCGGATGATCTGGACAGTCTGCGCCCCCGTTGTCCTGCTCTATCTGCTGGCGCCCGGACAGCTTGTACACCTCTTTATGGACAGTCCCTCGGATACGGCGGTCCATACGGGCATATTGTTCCTTCGGATCCTGTCGCCGTTTTACTTTGTGGTATCCTGCAAGCTGGTGTCGGACGGAGTCCTGCGCGGCGCCGGTAAGATGAAAGAATTCATAGCGGCGACCTTCAGCGATCTGATCCTGCGGGTGGTACTGGCCTTCGTTTTCTCCTCCCGTTTCGGGAGCGCGGGAATCTGGTTCGCATGGCCGGTGGGCTGGGTGATC
The DNA here is from genome assembly GCA_947627535.1 of uncultured Acetatifactor sp. GTDB lineage: Bacteria > Bacillota > Clostridia > Lachnospirales > Lachnospiraceae > Acetatifactor. Next base: position 47,970 of record CANQWM010000008.1, on the reverse strand, counting down.
GGTACGGCCATCTCCGTTGTGTTCTACCGGAAATTCCGCAGAAAGCTCTGACCGTTCACGGCGGCAGCCCGCCGGGACTGTTCCGTTAAATGTTGGTCCTAACCTGCTTCGGCTGATAACCGCCCTCTTCCAGTGCGTCCATGATCTGTTTCTTATGCTCCGTTCCGAAGGCTTCCATGGTGATCCTCAGCTCCACGGCCGCGTTGCGGTTGATGGTCACGAACTGGTTATGCTCCAGTTTGATCACGTTTCCGTTCACGTCCGCAATGATACCCGATACCCTGTGCAGCTCGCCGGGCTTGTCGGGAAGCAGGATGGAAACCGTAAAGATCCTGTCGCGCAGGATCAGGCCCTGCTGTACCACGGAGGACATTGTGATCACATCCATGTTGCCGCCGCTGATGATGGAAACAATCTTCTTGTCCTTCACATCCAAATGGCGCAGCGCCGCAACGGTGAGCAGTCCGGAATTTTCCGCCACCATCTTATGATTTTCCACCATATCCAGAAACGCCACCACCAGTTCCTCATCCTTTACGGTGATGATATCATCCAGATTCTTCTGTAAGTAGGGGAAAAGTTTTTCACCGGGTGTCTTGACCGCTGTGCCGTCAGCTATGGTGTTTACCGTGGGAAGTGTAGTCACTTTTCCGGCTTTTAAGGATTCCTGCATACAGTTTGCCCCCGCCGGTTCCACGCCGATCACCTTAATCTTTGGATTCAGAAGCTTCGCCAGCGCGGATACGCCGGTGGCAAGTCCGCCTCCGCCGATGGGAACCAGAATATAGTCCACCAGGGGCAGCTCCTTGATGATCTCCATGGCGATGGTTCCCTGTCCGGTGGCCACCGTCAGGTCGTCAAAGGGATGAATGAACGTATAGCCGTGCTCCGCCGCCAGTTCATACGCCTTCGCGCAGGCCTCGTCATAGACATCTCCGCAGAGCACCGTCTCGGCGCCGTAGCTCTTCGTCCGGTTCACCTTCATCAGTGGCGTTGTGGTCGGCATGACGATGGTCGCCTTCGCCCCATAGCATTTCGCCGCATAAGCCACGCCCTGGGCGTGGTTTCCCGCGGAGGCGGTGATCAGTCCCTTCGCCCGCTCTTCCTCCGACAGGGTGCTCATCTTGTAATAAGCGCCCCGCACCTTGTACGCGCCTGTAAACTGCAGGTTTTCCGGCTTCAGATAAACCCTGTTTCCCGTGACGGCGCTGAAATAATCGCTGAACACAAGCTTGGTCTCCAGCGTTACCCGTTTTACCACCTCACAGGCTTCTTCAAATTTTTTCAGTGTCAGCATCTGCTCTTCCATTTTCTTCCTCACCTTCCGCGGGATGATCTCGCATTCCTTTTATCCGTTATACGCCAGCCTCCGGCACGTCAAACAGCGCGTTGACAAATTCATCCGAGTCAAATTTCTGCAGGTCGTCGATGGTTTCACCCACCCCGATATATTTTACAGGCACCTTCAGTTCCGACTGAATCGCCACCGCGATTCCGCCCTTTGCCGTGCCGTCCATCTTTGTAAGGACAATGCCGGTCAGATCCGTCACGTCGCCAAATTCCCGGGCCTGCAGCAAAGCGTTCTGGCCGGTGGTTGCGTCCAGCACGATCAGGTTCTCCCTGTGCGCCTCCGGAAACTCCCGGTCAATAATCCGGTTCATTTTTCTCAGTTCTTCCATCAGGTTCTTCTTGTTATGCAGCCTTCCCGCCGTGTCGATGAGCAGAACGTCAACGTCCCTTGCCTTCGCGGCGTTGACCGCGTCGTAAACCACGCTGGCCGGATCCGCCCCTTCATTTCCGCCTACCAAAGGCACGTCGGCACGTCTCGCCCACTCCGCAAGCTGATCGCCCGCCGCCGCCCGGAAGGTATCCGCCGCGGCAATCAGCACCCTCCGGCCGCTTTTTTTCAGCTTACCGGCCAGCTTACCTACCGTGGTGGTCTTTCCTACGCCGTTTACACCGATGATCATAACAACGGACTGGCAGCTCTCAAACTCGTAAGCCGTCTCCTCCACCTTCATCTGGTCGCGGATGCTCTCCACAAGAAGCTGTCTGCACTCGGAGGGCGCTTTGATTCGGCGCTCCCTCACCTGCTCCCGCAGCCTGTCCATGATCTGCGAAGTGGCGTTGACGCCAATGTCCCCCATGATCAGGATCTCTTCCAGTTCCTCATAAAAATCCTCATCGATTTCGGTGCTGCCGCTGAACACGGAGTCTATGCCTTTGACAATATTGTCCCTGGTCTTGGCAAGTCCCGCCTTCAGCCTGGCAAAAAAACCCTTTTTCTCCTCGGCTTCCACTTTTTCCACACCGTATATATTGTTCCTGCTCAAATTTACCTGACTGCCGTTCTCTTCACTCATGAAACCTAAAACCTCCTAGTCGTCCAGTTCCTTATCGATCAGGTTTACGCTCACCAGCGTGGACACACCCTTTTCCTGCATGGTAATGCCGTACAGTCTGTCCACCTGCTCCATCGTGCCTCTCCTGTGGGTGATCACAATAAACTGTGTATTTTTCGTGAGCTTATGCAGATACTTTGCAAAGCGCCCTACATTGGAATCGTCCAGGGCGGCCTCGATCTCGTCCAGCAGGCAGAACGGCGAAGGTTTCAGGTTCTGGATGGCAAACAGAAGCGCAATGGCGGTCAGCGCCTTCTCTCCGCCGGACAGCTGCATCATGTTCTGTAGCTTCTTTCCGGGGGGCTGGGCGATAATGCGCACACCCGCCTCCAGAATGTCCTCGTCTTCCATCAGCTCCAGCGTTCCCTTTCCGCCGCCGAACAGTTCCCGGAACACCTTGTCAAACTCTCTGTCGATCTCGGCAAACTTCTCCGTAAACTGTTTTCTCATGGCGGTGTCCAGCTCCAGGATGATCCCCTCCAGCGTCTTCTCCGCCTCCACAAGGTCGTCGTGCTGCGTTGTCATAAAGGTATACCGTTCCATCAGATTCCGGTAATCTTCGATGGCGTTGACGTTCACGTCACCCAGCTTCTTGATCTGATCCTTTAACGATACAATATCCCGCTTCATTGCTGACAGGTCTGTCATATCTTCATTCCGGATCGCAGCGGCGTCCGAAAGGGTGATCTCATACTCGTCCCACATGTAGTTGATCTGGCTTTCCAGAGATTCCTCCAGCTTTTCCTTCTGGGCGTTTAAGCGGTACACTTCCTTATCCAGTCCGCTCATACGCTCCGCCAGTTCTTCCCGCCGCTGAAAGAAGTTCTTCTGCTTCTCCGCCAGCTCTTCCCTGCGCGCAGCCGTTTCTTTCAGCTTGACCTCCGATTCGTTCTGGGCGTCATAGGATGCGGCGATGGTCTGCTCAATCTGCGCAATATTTTGTTTCTTGCGTTCCACCTCCCGGCCGTTTTCCTCCAGTGCCTCCAAAATCTCGGCAAGCTCCTCCCGGAAACGCTGGATCTCTCCGTCAATACGATCCGCGTTCGCCTGCTTAAATCCCTGGTCCTGACGCATTTTTTCTGTCTTCAGGTCCCACTCCGCCACGAGGCCGGCGGCCTCGCTCTCGGTCTTTCGCAGTTCTTCCATCTCCTGCTGCTTTAAGAGAATCTGCTCTTGGGTGGACTTTTCCAAGGCCTCGCTGTCCTCCAGTTCCTTCCGGATGGCATCTTTATCTTTTTTTATCTGGTTCAGCTGTCCCTCGATCTCTTTCTCTTCTATCCGCAGGGATGCGGCGCCCTCCGCTTCCTCCTCCATCCGCTCTCTCGCCTGCGCGATGTTCAGTCTGGCGGTGTTCTGCTCGATGGACTTTCTCTGAATATCTGCCTTCAGCGCCTCCAGCTCCATGCGAAGTTTGTTGCGCCGCGCCTTGGTCTCGTCGATCTCCCGGTTCGCGGTGTCCACGCTGGCAAGAAGCTGCTTTACCCTTTTTTCAAGCTCGTCGATTTCCCTGCGCCGCCCCAGCAGATTGCTGTTGTTCTTAAACGCGCCGCCGCTGATGGCGCCTCCGGGTACGAGAAGCTCTCCCTCCAGCGTCACCATCCGGATCCCGTAATCGTACTTTCTTGCGATCCGTACCGCATTGTCTACATTGTCGATGACCACGATACGGCCCAGCATGGCTTTCGCCACGTTTCCGTATTTTTCCCCGGTGCGGACAAGCGCATCCGCCATGCCCACAACGCCTTTTTCCTTCAATACTTCCGGGGTTTTAAATTCCTGCGGGTTTGTAATGCTCGTCAGCGGCAGGAAGGTTGCACGGCCCAGCTTATTGTCCTTCAGATACCGGATCATCCTCTTGGCCGTTTCCTCGTCATCTGTGACGATATTCTGGATATTGCCGCCAAGCGCCGTCTCAATGGCGGTCTCATACTGTTTCTCCACCTTGATGATATCCGCGACAACACCCACGATTCCCTTTTCTTTTTCCTTCTGCTCCATGACCTTCTTGACGCTGCCGCCGTATCCCTCGTAGCGCTCGGTAAGATTGGTCAGCGTCTCCAGCTTTGAGCGCTCCATGTGGTAGGCGCTCTGGGTCTCCCGCAGCTTTGCATCTTTTTTTGTCAGGATTTCACGGATATCCCCCAGCTCCAGCTCCGCCGCGGCCTGCCGCTCGTTCATGCCCGCGAGCTGCGCGCTGATATCCTCAAATTCCATCTCCAGATTCTTAAGCGACTCTTCTCTTGCTTCCTCATCGGATTTTGCCCGAAGCAGTCTGGAATTCAGCTCCGCTCTGCGGATGTTCACCTGCTCCATCATGGTGTCAAAACGGCCCATCCGGGACTTGATGGTAGCGCGTTGGTTCAATTCTCCGATGATGGTATTTTTTCCTTCCTCGATGGATTGGTTGAGTTCTTCGATCTTCGCCTGAACCGCTTCCAGCTTTTCCCTTTGGATCCGGGCTGTTTCGGTGAGTTCCTCTACATCATGATCCGTCTCGGCCTTCTCCTTCAGCAGTTTTTCCCTGTCCTTCTCCTTCGCCCCGATCTCTTCCTGAATGGCATTTTTCCGGTTGGTGAGATGCGTCTCGCTGCCCCGGGCAGAATTGATCTGCTCTTTCAGCACATTCATCTCGCCTTCCAGCTTTCCCCTCATCAGCCCCGTGTCCGTGACATTGTTTCTGGCTTCCTCTATGGCGGCGTCGAGGGATTCGATCTCTTCCTGGATCTGCCCGTACTCTTCCTTGATCTGTTCGTACTTTGCCGTGGTATCCGCCAGGTCGCCGCTTGCCAGCCCGTACTTTTCCTCCGCGGACTTCAGCTGATCCCGCAGCCTGCCGTTCTCCAGCAGAAAGACGTTGACATCCAGCGTCTTCAGTTCTTCCTTTTTCCGCAGGTAGACCCTCGCCACCTCTGCCTGGCGCTCCAGGGGTCCCACCTGCTTTTCCAGCTCCGAGAGGATATCCTTCACCCGGACGAGATTCTGCTTTTCCGTCTCCAGCTTCGCCTGCGCCGCGGCCTTGCGGCGCTTGAATTTCACGATTCCCGCTGCCTCGTCAAACAGCTCCCTACGTTCCTCGGGCTTTCCGCTTAAGATCTTGTCGATCTGGCCCTGTCCGATGATGGAATAGCCTTCCTTGCCGATGCCGGTGTCATAAAAAAGCTCATTTACATCCTTCAGTCTGCAGGGAGTCCCGTTGATCAGATATTCACTTTCGCCGGAACGGTAAAGCCGCCTTGTCACCGTCACCTCGTCAAAGTCAATGGCAAGCTGGTGGTCGGAATTATCCAGCGTGATCGCCACCACGGCGCTGCTTAGAGGTTTCCTGTTTTCTGTTCCCGAGAAAATGACATCCTGCATACTGGCGCCGCGCAGCTGCTTGACCCGCTGCTCTCCCAGCACCCAGCGGACCGCGTCGGCCACGTTGCTCTTGCCGCTGCCGTTTGGCCCTACAATACCGGTAATGCCGTTATGAAACTGAAAATTGATCTTGTTTGCAAATGACTTAAAGCCCTGTACTTCAATGTTTTTTAAATACATGTCCTCTTTCCCTCAGCCCGAGCAGCGCCTGGTACGCGGCCTCCTGCTCCGCCGCCTTCTTCGTTCTCCCCCGGCCCTCGCCAAGAACCTCCGCGCCCATGAGGACGGCTGCCCGGAATACCTTATTATGCTCCGGTCCGCTCTCCTCAAGAAGTTCATAGCGGATCTCCTTCTTAAACTCTCCCTGCACCAGCTCCTGAAGACTGCTCTTGCTGTCATAAAACAACTGCCTGTCCTCCAGATCCGCCAGAATAAATCTGTCGATAAAAGCCTTTGCGCAGGCCATGCCGCCGTCAAGGTAAATGGCTCCGATCACAGCCTCCATGGCGTCCGAGGTGATACTGTCGCGGTGTCTTCCCCCTGTGCTCTCCTCGCCCCGGCCAAGCCGCATAAACTCCCCCAGCTCCAGATCTCTGGCACAGAAGGCCAGCGACGGTTCGCACACCATGGCGGCCCTCCGCTTCGTCAGCTCCCCTTCCGGGACCTCCGGGTATTCCCTGTAGAGAAATTCGCTGGATACCAGCTCCAGCACCGCGTCTCCCAAAAACTCCAGCCTCTCATAGTTTCCCGACTTATTGATCCTCTGTTCGTTGGTAAAAGAGCTGTGGGTCAGGGCCTGCTTTAACAGTGCCTCGTCCCGAAACCGATAACCTATGCGCTCCTCCAACGTTTTTAAAGTGTATTCCTCGCGCATCCTTCCCACACTCCGCCGCCCTGGGGCGGCCCCTTCAAAGTAAAGGAGCAGTACGCTTGGCGGATTTATCCACGGCGGACTGCTCTCAGCAACGGCAGACAACAGCTTCCATTCAGCTCAACGCGCTCTTGATCAATTCCACCGCTTCCTCGACGGTGGTGATCTTCTCGGCCTTTTCAGCGGGGATCTCAATGTCAAACTCCTCCTCGATCCCCATGATGATCTGGAATACATCCAGCGAGTCCGCACCCAGATCATCCGTGAAAGTGGTCTCCATAGTGATCTCATCGGGATCCACATTCAGTACCTCTGCAATTACCTTCTTCAGCTTTTCAAATTCCATAACGTTTCCTTCTTTCTTATTTAATCGCCCAGAACTATCTGGTCCTTGATCTTTCCAATGATATTCTGCTCCTTAAACGCAATGCACTGCAGGATAGAATGCCGAATCTCGATAGCCTCACTGCTCCCGTGCGTCTTGACTACAAGGCCGTTCAGCCCCAAAAGCGGCGCACCGCCATACTCCTTGGTATCAAAGCTCTTCAGCGTCTTTTTTAACGCCGGCTTTACCAGCAGCGCGCCAATCTTACTGCGAAGGGAACCCATCATTCCCTCTTTAATTTTCGATATCAGGACGCCGCTTACGCCCTCCAGCATTTTCAGTACCACATTCCCGGCAAAGGCTTCACAGACCAGTACATCCGCCACGCCGAGAGGAATGTCTCTCGCCTCCACATTGCCAATAAAATTGATCTCCGGACAATTCTGGAGAAGGGGATATGTCTCTTTCGTCAGAGCGTTGCCTTTTTCCTCCTCCACGCCGATATTCACCAGACCAACTCTCGGATTTTGAACCCCGATGACACTCTCCATGTAGATGCTGCCCATCTTTGCGAACTGGAGAAGCTGCGAAGGTCTTGCATCCACATTTGCGCCGCAGTCCAAAAGCAGGCTCACACCCTTGGCATTGGGAATCACCGGTGCAAGAGGCGGCCTTTCCACTCCCTTGATCCGCCCGACAATGACCTGGCCGCCCACAAGGACAGCGCCGGTGCTTCCGGCAGATACAAGGGCGTCGCACACGCCTTCCTTTACCATCTGCATACATTTTACAATGGAAGAATCCTTTTTCGTCCGGATTGCCATCACGGGAGGCTCCCCTGTCTCGATCACCTCCGAGGCATGCACAACCTCGATCCGTTCCGCGTCATAGGCGTACTTTTTTAACTCTTCCCGCAGCACAGGCTCCCTGCCAACCAGAAACACCTTGACACGTTTGTCTTCTCCGACGGCCTCCACTGCACCCTTTACCACCTCAACGGGAGCGTTGTCACCGCCCATGGCATCTACGGCCACATTCACCATTTCCGACATTCCGTTTACCTTCCTATTTAAACTATACTAAACCGTATCCCAAAAATCAAGCATAACGTTTCCGGCGTTCAGCTAAATAAGGCGAGGAAATCAGACCGCCGCGTCATGGATAGTATATTACATTCAGGAATACATGGCAACTATTATTTATCAAAAACACTCCCGGTGTAACAAAAAACTGCCACATTAACCGTTCTCGGCTGATGTGACAGTCTCCCTTGCAGATCTCATAAATCAGTCAACACTTACGACCTGCTTCTTATTGTAAGAACCGCAGGCCTTGCAAACCCTGTGGGGAACCATGAGCGCACCGCACTTACTGCACTTTACCAGTGTAGGGGCGGTCATCTTCCAGTTTGCACGTCTCTTGTCTCTTCTGCCTTTGGAAGATTTATTCTTGGGACAAATGGACATCGTTACACCTCCTTGCTCCTGTTAAAAATATCCTGTATCGCTGCCATACGCGGGTCCGGAACGAAGGTATCGCATCCGCAGTCCCTCATATTCAGATTCTGTCCACATTTGAGGCAAAGCCCCTTGCAGTCCTCCTTGCACAGAATCTTCGCAGGCCAGTTACCTAAAATTTCATCGTACACAAAAGTCTCAACATCCAGTTGAAAGCCGTCCATAAAGCTTCTGTCGTCCGCCTCCTCGTCCTCCCCGGAATCCAGAGCGGCCACAAGCCTGTCAAATTCCAGCTTAAGCTCTACGGGAACTTCCGTCAGACACCGGTCACAGACAGCTGCAGACACAATCTTCACACTTCCCCGGATTCTCGCCCTTCCCTTCTTTACGTTCGCAAACTCAAAAGAAACCGGCGATTTTTCCAGTATCGGAAAGCTTCCCCTTCCGCTGTCAAAGACTGTCATCTCCAACGGCGCTTCCGCCTTTTCCACCCTGCCTTCATTTGTCAGGACATCGGACAGATCGATCAGCATAGCGACTCCTGCATGTACGGTTTTATTGTGCGCATTTCACACACTAGGTTATTATACATAGCGCATCCTGTTTTGTCAACAAAAAATTTTCAGCGCGACTCTGCAGATGGCCCAGGCAGTTCCACCGTGACCGTGAACATCCCGTCACGGCTCTGGGCGCTGATCCGGCCGCCGAGCAGCTGGGTAAACTGTCTGGCAATTGCAAGCCCGAGACCGGTGTTGCCCCTGCTGCGGGAGATATCCGTGGTATAAAACTCGTCAAAAAGATGAGTCACATCCATATTTTCCTCTCCCGCCGCGTTGCTGAAACGAATCCTGATCCCGTCCGAACTGCTTAAATCGACAAAAAGGCTGCCTTCCCCGTGCTTTAATCCGTTTCCGATCAAATTTTCAAAAACCCGCATCAGCATGTTCCGGTTGGAAGATACCATGCATTTTGTCCCATCCTTTTCAAACAGGATCCTTCTCCCCCGCTCGCAGTAGTCGTCATAGTAGTGCGCAATGGCTTCTTCCAGCAGCGCCGTCAGATTAAGGGGCTCCATTTCCGGCTTATGGTCTTCGGTAATGCTCTTTGAAAACTCAAAAAAAGAATTGATCAGCTCCTCCAGCCGGAGCAGCCTTTGCTCCACGATCACCAGCTCCCGCGCCTGCTCCTCCCGGGAAATCTCCCTCTCCCGAAGCAGGCCCACATATCCCATGGCCGACGTCAGCGGGGTGCGCAGATCATGGGAAATATTCGTTATCATCATCTCCAGGTCATGTCTCTTTTTCCGATACGCGATCCCCTCCCTGCGCATTTTCTCCAATACGTCGTTCACCGCATTGATCAGTTCCCTGTCGGCGCCTCCCGCTCCCACGGTATGGACCAGCTCATTTGTGTCCCGGTCCATGATCTCCCCAAGCTGCCTGGAAATATGCTTCATCTCAGAGCGGTGAAACAGCAAAAGGAACAGCAAAACTGCCACAGCAAACGCCAATATTCCGATCACAGCCGCCATTTTGCCGTCCCTCCTTTTTCTTCCTCTTTTTTACCTGATCTCCGCCCTGCGGAATGAAAACCACCCGGCCGCGCCAAACAGCAGCACAATTCCCCCGCACACCGCATAGCTTCGCAGCGTATAGGACAGGGAAGGATCCATGGACAGTCTGGCGATCATCGTCTGCAGCTCATAGTGCATCACTTCCTCCGGCAGCTTCAGCGCCAGGCTCAGAAAATTCAGAATCACCTGCACGATCATCACAAAAGGGATCCCCACTGCGTTAAAGACTGCCATCCTCTTAAGCAGAAAGGCAAGTCCAGTCAGGATTCCCGCCAGCGCCAGCACCGGCGGAAGCTGCAGCAGCGTAATCCGCGTCACGCTTCCGAGATCCGACGCCAGATTCCCGCCGTTGAACAGACGATTCCCGAAATACATCACATAAGTATTCAGGAAATGCAGTATGGCGCAGACAAGCATTGCAAAGACAAATTTTGATAGAAAATACTTTTTCCTGCTGATAGCGGAGGAAAGGGTATTCTTCGCACAGCTCCCGGAAAAATCAGCCGCCACAGCCACAGCCGCCACAAAAATGAAAACATAATACAGATTTATATTGCAGGCAAGAATGTCCCTGTCCAGACTGTAGCCAGTCATTTTCAGCCTCAATTTTCTGTAATCTTTCATGCTGAGCGCGCTCAGCTGTTCATAATCCATCTGGGACAGCTCACTGCTCATTTCAGTCTGCGGCCCGATGTTCATCGATAAATGTATTCCCAAATTGCCCGGCTCCACCGTATAAAGATCAAGAGCCAGCATTACCAGCATCAGGATTACCGCAATATAAATCGCCTTGCTTCTCACTGCTCTGTAAAAATCCGCTTTTATCATATTCAACATAACGTACCCTCCAAATCCTTTCTAAAGTCATTCCGCGTGTTCCGTTATTGCTCTCTGCCGTCCACAAGAGAAGTAAAATAATCCTCCAGTGAAATGCCTGTCTCAAACACCGCCGACACGTCAACGCCGCCGTCCATCAGCAGACGGTTCAGCCGTTCCGGCCTGATCGCTTCGTCATACACCCGAAGTTCTTTCCCGTCAATGACCTTATAATCTGAGATTCCGTTTTGTTCCAATATGACTGCGGCCTGCTTCAGATCGCCCGCGTGAACCGCCAGGCAGCGCATGCACGCCAGATCCAGTTCCTCCTTTGTTAATTCCTTCAGCACTCTCCCCCTGTCAAGAATCAAAAAACGGTTTGCCGTCATGTAAAGCTCCGAAAGAATGTGGCTGGAGATTAAAAAGGTAATTTCCTCTTCGGCGTTCAGACGCTGAAACGTATCCCGAAGTTCCCTGATTCCGATAGGATCCAGCCCGTTGATCGGCTCGTCGAGAATCACAAAATCAGGATGATCCATCAGCGCAAGCGCAATGCCAAGGCGCTGCTTCATTCCCAGAGAAAATTTGCGGAACTTTTTATTCCCCACATCACTTAAATTCACCAGCTCCAGCGCCCTGTCAATCTGCCGTCTGTCGGCGATTCCCTTTTGAATCGCGTAATACTGCAAATTCTGCCGGGCCGTAAGTCCGCCGAAAAAAGCGGGATTTTCGATCAGGCACCCGATTCTCCTTTTTTCGTCTCCCAGCGCTTCCCCGGGCCTTTGGAAAAGTTCAAACTCCCCGCCGGACTTTTCCGCAAGACCTGTGATGATTTTCATGATCGTTGTCTTACCCGCGCCGTTTCTTCCTATTAACCCGCAAATGTCTCCCTTATAAACTGTCAGATCCACATTGTCGAGCGCCCGAAAAGAGCCGTAGCTCTTGGAAAGACGCTGTGCCTGCAATACCGTTTCCCGCATATAAAACCTCCCGTTTGTTTGTTGTCGATAAGCTTATTATAAAAGGGAGGTCTGAAAAAACTCTTAACAAATGTCTTAAAAAAGGCTTAATTCCCCTCTTCTTTTTTCAGCCGATACCCAATCCCCCATACCGTTTCGATGTATTCGGCCTGGGGGCTGCATTCCTTCAGTTTTTTCCGCAGTTTGCTGATATGTACATTTAAGGTATTGTCGTCCGCGGAATTTTCATCATCCCACACACGGTCGTAGATCATGCTTTTCGTACAGGTCCTGCCGGAATTTTCCACAAGGAGGCACAAAAGTTCAAATTCATGTCGGGAAAGCTCCATCTGCCTGCCCGCGCACCTTGCGGTAAAATCGCTCCTGTCGATCTCAATGTCGCGGAAGGCAAGGCGTCCGGAGGGCTCTTCCCCGCCTCTGCCGCCGCGCAGCCGGGCCTCGATTCTTGCGATCAGTTCCTCATTGTGAAACGGCTTGGTCACATAATCGTCCGCTCCCAGCGCAAACAGATCCACCTTTTTGCTCACATCGCAAACCGCGCTCAGCACAATCACCGGCACGTTATGTTTTTTCTTTAACTCCGCAATGATTTCTTCGCCGCTGCGTCCCGGAAGCATCAGATCCAGCAGCACCAGATCGACTCCCCCGCCATGGACCAGCACGCCCTCCGTTCCCGAATACGCGCTGACCACAGCATACCCGTGCCGCGATAAAAGGACGCTTAACATACGGTTGATCTCCGTATCGTCCTCGATGATCAAAATGCAATAATTCTTCTGCTTTGTGTCAAACCAGCTCATGTTTCAGATACCGATCCTCCTTCGTATCCACGAAATTTTCCGCCATATCAGCCGCTCTTTAACCCATTTGCTTCCACCCAAACGGATGCCGTCAACGCCCTGCTCTGTTTCAAACGAATGAGACCACAGCAGCGTAAACGGCAACTCTTCAGTTCAGCCCGCGCCATTCGCACAGGCAGCGAAACCTATGATTTCTTCCGGTCTGTTATCAGATTACAAACGCACATGGCAACGCCAAACAGGACCCCTGCAATCGGCCATACAACCCATGTGATCCCCCATGAATTCGTCAGAAAGCTCCATCCGAGATAAATAGCGGTCGCACTGAGCCAATAGATCGCACTGACGTTCTTTTTGATACGGATTATTCTCTGTTCCTGAGCATTTTTAAGCGCATAGTCTCCCTCTCTCAAAAGCTTCTGCATACTTGCCCAGCGGACACCGGCAATGATATAGAATAACGTTGCGAGCCCCACCACAAGCATTGTGACAGTCAGTGCGACGACTATGAAAAAATCATTTTCCGTGGCCGTACCGGCAACAAGCGGGATCGGAGAGAGAACGCACAGGCAGGTGGCGATGATATTGTATTTTACATAAGTAGCCCGATACGCCTTCTGCTTTTCCTTTACCATGCCGTCCACTCCGTACTCCGTTTCAAACGGCTCCTCGTCGATGAAGTCGAACGGGTTATTTTTGAAACCGCAGGAGACGAAAATCGCAACGGCGGCAGTGACAAAAACAAGCAGAAAGACAAGCCCAACTCCCGTAGCCAGATCTTCGGAAACAGTATACCCCAATATCTGTGTTTCCGATGCCGCGTCTAAAAGAAACATCGGGATCAGCGCGACAATACAAAGAAAAGTGCCGACGGCAATACGTTTGGCCGCCTGCTTTCTCCAATCCAGAAATTCGTTTGCAAGGGCGAGAGAAACCCGTTTTACAGGTACGCGGTCCGTATCGTCCGCATCGTCCGTAAATTCTTCGTCCTCAATTTCGTCTTTGAGAAGATAATCTGTAGTGACTTCAAAGAGCCTGCTGAGCATCAGTATTTTTTCAAGATCAGGAACCGTCTGCGCGCCCTCCCATTTGGAAACCGCCTGTCTTGATACCTGCATTTTTTCCGCAAGTTCTTCCTGAGACCAGCCGTTCTTCTTTCGTAAATTGATAATTTTGTCTGCAAGGATCATATTTTTTCCTCCGTCCTATTATGTTGTCGGCGGCTTTATTGCCGTCCGCAGGAAAAATCATAGCCTGCCCTGCGGTTACCTGCCACCAACCGGCGGCTGGAAATCTGTCAACTGGGGGTTGCACCCCTTGCCACGGCGCGGCTTCTGCAAAGGAAACGCTGTTATCCATCTTTTCCCATATTCTGGGACAACCTTTGATACAATCGACATTCTCATTAATTTTTCGCAGTTTTATTCACGCTGGAGAACCTCCGGCTGCAAACATATAACTACAAAAGCACGTACTAGGTTTTTCTCTCCATCACCCAGGTAAATGCTTTCGCCATTCTCCATTCCGGATCCCTGAAATGATTTCCCGGATTCCATTCCAGTGTGCAGTCTGTGCCGCGCTCTTTCAGCAGACTGTAAGCCTGACGGATCTTTTCTCCTACTGAAGCCATAACAAGATTCCGCGTTTTTTCCTCTTTATCCCCAAGACTGAGATAAACAGTGTGGCATTTGATTTCATGGGCTTTCATATATTCCGTAAATTTCGGAAACCAGATAGATGGAGACGCCGCGGCCACGCCCTGAAAGATATCTGTCTGATACGCGGCCCACAGCGCAAAAAGTCCGGCCAGCGAATAACCGCCGATATAATATTTCCTGTTCTGGTCCGCGCAGTATTTTCGCACCGCAGAGAATGTGTTCAAAGCGCCTTCCCCAAACCCCTCTTTACCGAAAACGGCAGGCGCTTCCCATGGGGAAAGGTCCCTGTTCCAATCGTCAACCTTCATGGCTATCAGTCTGAATTCTTTCTCTGTATTTTCTTTGATGCCGTCATATTCATTTTTTATTGTTCCGATATCGTGATCGCCCGCCAGCTGTATCAAAACGGTTTCTGCTATTGGATTTCCATACTCAATCACATCCATGATAGATTCCCTTATCAAAACGGCTTCCATCAACAATCGTCTGTGCATGCCGCTCACAAATTTACATCGGCAGCAATTGTCAATCCACCTCACCTGTAATCAGGTACTCCCACCTGCCTCGCCGCTTCTCTCCAATACTTCTCGTCCGCAAAGCCCTGTTCGCCCGCTTCTTTTGCCAGCTGATTCGCCAATCCGACCAATTAAGAGGAATGATCGGTTCCCGTTAAAAGAATCTGTATCGTGCTGTTCACAAACATCGATATGCCGGATCGTATTCTTTGGAATGTCCTCTGTTTTGCAGGCCAGAGAGTTTTCTTCCTTTCTTTTTTGAGTATAACAAAAGTCCAAGCAGCCGGCAATCCCTTTTCAGGCAATCCCAACAATGCTGTCAATCATCTGGATGAGATCGGCGCTGCACTGGTAGGAAGGACGGAAGAAGAACAGAAAAAATATGATGAGGGCAGGAACAACGTGTTACCCGAATTGATCTTGACAGTGGCAAGAGTTTCTTAAAGAGCGAGATGAAAAAACGTGGCTTTTCTGGAGGGTTCCGCTCAGCAGCCGGGAATTTATAAAGCTAGCTGTGCCACGATAACAGTATAGTTATCTGTATCATAAGTAACGCCCGCTTCCGTAAATCCATTCTTGTGCCAGAAATGCTCCGCCTGCGGATTGCCTCTGACCCAGCCCAGCCTTATACTCGAAAACCCGTACTCTTTCAGGTATGCACACAGCTCATGAATAATTTCGCTTCCAATCCCCTTGCCCTGAACAGAAATATCTGTCATAAAGAAACCGATAAATGCCGTTCGGTCATTCGGATATCCCCTAATAAGATCCATTACGGCGATAAGTTTATCTTCGTCATAATAACCTACATAGTATTTATCAAACGCCTCCTTATTCGACGGCAATGCTTTCATGTCATCGGCTATGCTTTGTTCTGTGACAAACGGAGGACAATATTTATAATACAGGGCATTATTCCTGCATAATTTGTATATTTCCTCAATGTCGTCTGATACCATGCGCCGCACAAAGTAACGATCCGAAAAAAGGGAAACATCCATCATATCTCCACCTCCAAACTTAT
This sequence comes from uncultured Acetatifactor sp., assembly GCA_947627535.1. Classification (GTDB taxonomy): domain Bacteria; phylum Bacillota; class Clostridia; order Lachnospirales; family Lachnospiraceae; genus Acetatifactor. The sequence continues at coordinate 32,192 of CANQWM010000008.1, read as the reverse complement.
GTGTTTGCCCTTAGACTTTCCCTTATGTTATATTCTTTTCCCTCGTGTTACAAAGCCTCATAAGGGCAAAATCAAGGAAAAGAAAAGCTTGTAACATACAAGAAAAACTTGCTTCACAAGTTTTCCTTGTCAAGGATTATAACACATTATGAACAGGGCGAAAAGAACCGCTTGAATATGCCGCAGGACCTCGCAAACAGGTCTCTGCGGCATTGTCATCCAAGATAATATTAGCTTTCTATTTCATTTACAATATTACTCTTAGTCAACCTTGCATAAAGCATGACGGGTTTATAATTCCACAAAGCCCACAAAATTGTAGTAGATGTTGATGTCCCGTTCTATGTGGTCATTCACCTGATATTTTCTCCGACCTCGATTTTCTGATGAGCCGGACAAGAGTGGGACGGTCAAGCTCCTCAAGCTGGGTGTAGTCCTGTATCATGTCCAGCCAATCGTCAACCGACTGCCCGTTTGCCCGGCTGGTTGCCAGCTTTGTAGTACATCAAAATCAGTTTGGATAGGTGGTTTTATAAAATTTCATTTGAAATCGAAAAGAGAAATAACCGGAAGGATACTCATATACATTCCCTCAAAGCGGAATTCTCTTTCCGTCCCTTCCTTTTCAACAATAAATTGAGACAGATCGCCCTCCAGACAATCTCTAACTTTTTCTGGAGATACCCCAGACCTATCGCTGATCTGAGCAATGGTTGTGTAAGCATCTTCGGAATGGACGGTCAACTGATAAAGAGCTGCGGCAATCTTCAAATTCTTCGTATCACTAAATGGTTTAATCATTGTTACAATCCGACGAACATCCGTATTCAGCAGAGTTAAGTTCCTATTGTTTGAAAAGAACACAGCTCCGTGTCGCATCGTCGTTGTTATTTCTGGAATATTACAACAAGAATAACCCCATTCAACATTTCCAGCATGCTCAATAGCATCTTCTGTATTCCATCCAGGATTCATATTGTCTTCGGTCATTCCTTTTGACAGAATAATCGTGTGGAGAGCAGCAGCTATTCTGAATGTAAAGGCAAAATCCTCCCCCTTGGGCAAAGACTCTATGCGCTTGCGAATCGCAAGTACAATGTCTTCAGCTGTGGAAACAGGGGTATATCCGAGAAGCTCGTCCACCGAAACATCAAAGATTTTTGCGAGATCGGGGAGAAGCTGAATATCCGGACAGCATTGTGCCGATTCCCATTTTGAAACCGCCTGATTTGTTACACCGAGGGCGTTTGCAAGTTCTTCTTGCGTAAGACCTTTCTGCTTTCTGAGAAAGGCAATTTGTTCATTGATCTTAATTGTAGTCATATTTAAGTACCTCGTGATTTTTATTTTTGCAGCTGCAATTATATTTTACAGGCAATCAACTTCAAAAACAATGACACATTAGTTTGATGAGTCTATGTTTCATCCAACTTTCGGTTGGAAGCTCTATTGTGAAAATGCCGCCCGCATAACACAGTTGACACATTCCAGCCGCCGGAAACGGGCGCTTGGTCTTATTTTTTGGATTTTTGATTACCGCCGCACTGCTGATGTGTTTGTCATGCTTTATGCGATGTTGTCATTTAAAATCTTTCCTGCCGGCGCAACCACAGCCATCACTGCAATCAGAAGATTCAGCACCATGATCATTATGACAATTCCCTGCGGGATCTTTGCCGTAAAGTGCAAAAACTGTACCACATGTGCCATATAATAATCCATCACACGCCGCAGGAACAGGTGATAGGCCAAAAAGATAAACAAATCCGCCAACACACCATACAGGATCCCGGTCGTCAGTACCATTCGGAAAAATCCGCTGTCTGTAATGCCCATCGCGCGGATGATCCCATATTCCCGCCTACGGGAGAGAATAGAATAATTCATACAATTTACAATATGAAACTGACTGATAACCAAAAGAATTACCGCTATCCCATAAAAGAAAATCTGCTGCTGCCTGAGATAATTCTTTTGTGTTTCCATTGCTGTGGAATAATCCTTCAAAATAGCCTTTGGAACGTCGCTGATTGCCTGCAGGATTCGATCACTCACCTCACCGGTGTCCGCTCCTTCTAACGGAGAAGCCTCTCCCTCTTTTACATCGGAATATTCAATCTCTTCCCGGCTCAGCACAAGATCCAACAGGCCATCGATCCGACGATAGGTTTTTCTGTTTTGATAAATCCCGTAACCCACGGCCAGGCAGAGCAGTCCGGCAAGCAATATCGTAATTATCATGCTATTCTTCCTTCCATATATACCCAATTCCATGAATCGTTTTAATATACTTTGGATCAGAGGCATTATTTTCTACCTTAGTCTGAAGTCTGCTGATATTGACGGAAACCGTATTATGATCGACAAACTTTCCCTCATTATCCCAGATATGGTTTAAAATCTGCTCTTTCGACAATACATGATTTTTGTTTTCCAACAGATAAACCAGCAATTTATATTCCTGCCGGCTCAGCACAATTTCCTCGTCATTTTTATAAACCCTGTCGCTTCGTCCCTGCATCGAGTACATCATATCCGTCCCCGGCAAAGGAAAAATGTAATCCCTCACGCAGATCTGAATCGTCTTCTATGATTAGAATTGTTTCTCTTGCCATTTTAGCTCCCTTTACAACCATAAACTTTGTCTGATGATACTTCTGCAAGAGTCTTTCCCAGTGTACTCTTTCCAGTGCCACTTAACCCGCATACAATAATTCCTGTTCCCATAAATTACTTTCTTAAAGGCCGATTTCTTTTTGAGTATGTATACTTCCCATTCATCCGGCAAATACAACAGATTCCCGCACCAGCCACTCAAAAACCGTTTCCTGCCTTTCATGGAACGGTCTTTCATTAAATTGAAATCTAAAATTTTTTTAAAGTTAATTGACATATTTTCGCTGTCTTCGTATAATGATAGTAATGATGAGGGAGCGATCCATCATCGAAAATATTGTCCGCTCACCGCTGGCGGCCTATAAATGAACGGCTCGAAAATATTGTTCGCTCACCGGAAGCGTCTAATAAATGTCCGGCTCGAAAATCGAGCCCTATCGAAAGATAGGGCTATTTTTATCTGATCGGTAGGGAGACTATGATTTACCAAGAAGGGTATGTTTACCATATCAAAGATGAATACTTTGAAAAAGTAAAAGATAGCAAGCTCATGCAAAATAAGGAGAACGGTGCATACCGTCCCACATTTTACTGCCTGCGGGATGAAAACTGGATGGTTCCGCTCAGTAGCCGAGTAAACAAATTTCAAGCGATCTATGATAAGCAGGTACAGAAGTACGGGAAATGCCTAACTATCGTTATAGGAGAATTTGACGGAAAGAAAGCAGCCTTCCTGCTGCAGAATATGTTTCCGGTAACAGAATACTATCTCGACCATATACATACCCGTAATAGCAATCCAGTCCCTGTAAAACATTCTATTCATCGGACAATCAGTACAAATATGAAACAGCTTCGGCAGCTTCATGCCAGAGGGAAAAAAGTTGTTTTTCCAGATATTTTACGTTTAGAGCGACTTATGCTTACAGAGTTGAAAATAAAGGATACTAATGATGAATGAAAGAAACAATTTATATGAAAAAACATATTCATGTGATTACGATAAAATTGTTACGGATATGCATAAATCAAATATTGCAACATTGCGAAAGTATAAATTTCAACGGTGGGAAAAATGTGGTTCGACTCCACATCGGGTCGCTAAGAAAAAGGGACGCATCCCTCCACGGGTATGTGTCCCTTTTTCTTACACGCCTGCTGTATCAGCTATGATACCGATCTTCATGTTCAGATTCTGTCTCCTTCTTCAACATTCGTATTCGTTAGATTTTCCATTGGTTCTCCCCATTTCCCCAGATACCTTCCATCAATGGATGAATAAGTACCTTCGCCCGGAGCCAGTACCGGAGCCGCCTTCATCAATCTTTCTGTAAAGGGAACCTCTGTATTCAGCAGTTTTTCATCCTGGATTACATTCCGGATCAAACAGAGAAAAATATCTGATCCATCCCCCATAGGGATTTCTTTTTTCACTTCCAGTTCAAAACTGACAGGGCTTTCTGCAATGGTTGGCACATCCAGCACCTGCCCCCACTCTACAGCAGGCAGGCACTTCATCTTATCAGGTGTGGTCCTGCCAAAGGTACAACCATAATAATCTGCCAAAGGCAGCAACTGTTCCGATACAAGGTTAGCCGCCTCCTACTTTCCCATATATTAATCTAACAATATCTGTGCGGCATCTTCAAAAATAACCTATCGCTTTTCAACAATTTCATTGGCATTATGAAAAGCAGCCAAATCTTGTATAGCAAGTTCAATGCCCTTATGCTCATTAAAATCCGAGTGGAATATATTTCTTTCCTTTATAACAAAATAAACTCCGCTTTTATCAAATCTCAATTTCCGACTCAGATACAGCGTCACAATGCCCTGCACATTTTCCGATCAGATATTGTTCATGATATTCCTCTCTAAATTTTCATCTTGATAAGATATACTACAGAATCACGAATAAATCTTGCCGCTGTCAGTCTACAATCACCCCGCCTAATATCCGAACTCCCTGCCGCTTCAGAAGTTCAATTTCCTGCGATATCTCATTATAGAGTGTGGAACCGGTCTTTTCAACAAGCACAACCCCCCCGACTCTTTCAATTTCTTTCATTGCCCGGGCATCATACAGAATATTATTCAGCACATTGACCTGAATCTTTTCCTTCTGCAGACCCTCTTTTAACTGCTCACAGATTTTCCCCGCATCCTCCTGCAGATTGCAGCCGACAAGATATACCGTCGTAAGCGCTTCCTTTGCTGCAGCCAGTTTTATTGCGGCTTCCGTTAATTCTACCGTTTCTTCCCTGCTGAAACTTCGCTTATTACGATTCCTCAGCCACAGTACCATTTTATCCACACGTCCAAGCCGCTTCTTGTCCGTAGCTTCTCTTGGAATCATGCCAAGCTGCGGGATATCATAAAGTTCCTGTAAGTTATCGGAAGCGCAGATCCTTGTATGGAATATGTTCACCAAAAAAATCCAGAAAGCATATAAAAATGCCGCCAGCAAAGCTCCCCAAACGATATAGTTCACTCTGAACTGTACTGTTGAGTCGATTTTATCCGTTCCGCTGTCTTCATTTGACTCCTTTTGCTTTGTAACCTCTCCGTTCAATAAAATGTCATAATACAACGCCTGTTCCTCGGTGAACGCTTCTTTGTCGCTTTCAATTTCCTGCTGTAATTTAAGCGTATCCGCTCTGTAATTCTTTTGATAATCAGAGTAGCTTATATCCTTTACCGTCACCAAAGAAGGTTCCATGGCGGTAATTTCATAAGCGCCGAAGATTTCGGTTAACTCATTCTGTTTTTCGTATATAAAATCTGTTATCGTCTCAAGCAGCTCCCTGCATCCTGTCTCATTATAGTACATGACCACTACAGTAAAACTGTCTTTCTCCTGTACCATGTCATCAGATGTCCTGCTCATCAGTGAAACCAGTTCCGCCACATCGTCCCCTGTCAGTTCTGTCCGCCCGACAACATAGTCTAAACCTGTGCCGCAAATCAGATCTTCATACAGCGATACAATAGAAGAAGTTTTTTCCCTGCTGTCGGAAGACAGGTAAAAAGTAGCGGTCGCCCTGTATGCCTGATCCGCATTTATCTTCATAAGCGCGGACTGCTGCTCATACGCCTGTCTGTCGGACAGATCCTCCTCATCGGCTATGGTGTATTTTACGGCACTGATCTGCGAATCCGTAAGCTGCGCTTCCAATTCCTGCAAGATGTTTTCTGTCCCCAGCGTTACAAATTTCTTTTCGGCGCACCGGATGAGGGATAGACGAAAACACATATTCCGTGCTATACTAGCCATACAGAGATACCTTTCAACCTTTGAAAAAACAGGGGGATAATACCATGTCAAAAAGACCGGAATGGCTCGACAATGCTGTTTTCTATGAAATCTATCCGCAATCCTTCAAGGATACCGACGGAGACGGTATCGGCAATATAAACGGCATAACCGAAAAATTGCCCTACATAAAGGAACTGGGCTGTACTGCGATCTGGATAAATCCCTGTTTTGAATCCCCTTTCGGTGATGCGGGCTATGACGTATCCGATTACTGCAAGGTTGCGCCGCGTTACGGCACAAATGACGATCTGGTAAATCTGTTCCATGAGGCGCACCGGCTTGGTCTGCATGTCCTTCTCGATCTTGTTCCGGGGCATACCTCATGGGAACACCCATGGTTCAAAGAAAGCATGAAGGCAGAACGGAACGAATTTACCGACCGTTATATATGGACGGACAGCATCTGGGAAGAGCCCGCCGGTTACGGTTCCTTAAGGGGAATATCGGACCGCGACGGAAGCTGTGCGGTAAATTTCTTCACCCATCAGCCCGCGCTGAATTACGGCTTTTACAAGCCCGACCGTCCGTGGCAGCAGTCAATGGATTCGGCAGGCGCTATTGCCACAAGAGAAGCGCTCAAGGATATTATGCGTTTCTGGCTCTCCAGAGGCTGCGACGGTTTCCGTGTAGATATGGCCGGTTCGCTCGTTAAAAACGATGAGAACGGCAGGGGAACCATTGCGCTCTGGCAGAATATCCGCGCCTTTCTTGAGAAAGAATTTCCCGAAGCGGCAATGGTATCCGAATGGGGCGAGCCCTATCAAAGCCTTGCCGGCGGATTTCACATGGATTTTCTGCTGCATTTCGGAACGTCGCATTACAACGATCTTTTCAGGTGTGAGAAGCCGTTTTTTGAGGGAAACGGCGATGCTTCGGAATTTGTGGCAAAATACACTGACAGTTACGGTCGTTCCAAAGGAAAAGGACTGATCTGTATTCCTTCTGGAAATCATGATATGGACAGACTGGCACGGCATATCCACGGAGACAATCAAAAGCTTGCATTTGCCTTTCTGCTTTCAATGCCGGGAGCGCCGTATATTTATTACGGGGATGAAATAGGCATGAATTATGTGGAGGGGTTGACTTCCGTCGAGGGCGGCTACGGCAGAACCGGTTCGCGTTCGCCCATGCAATGGGACGACAGCGTAAATGCAGGCTTTTCCACCGCTCCGGCCGATCAATTATATATTCCCATGGACCCCGACCCGAATCGTCCAACGGTACAGGCACAACTCGGCGACAAGGCCTCTCTGCTGAATGAAATAAAGAAACTTATTTCGCTGAGACAGGCAAATAAGCCGCTGCAAAGTCTGGGAAAGATTGAATTTATCTGTAACGGCGCGGCAGGAAAACCTCTGGCGTATACCAGAAGCCTGAACGGCGAATTGATTTTTGTCGCAATAAACCCGGGCGGCGATTCTGCGGAAATTTCCATAAACGGCACTTTTAAAGAGGTGATCTATCGCTTTGGAACCGGCGCGGATCTTCATGATAAGAAATGTATCATCCACGCCGGTTCGGCTGTGTTTGTAACACTATCCTGAAGACTTACCGCCCCTTCTTCACAGCGCCGCACAATAGCAAACATACTCCCCCACGCACCGGAATCCCAGCGCCAGAGCGGCTTCATGCTCCCTGCCGTCACTGAAAAACACCATGGCCCCGGCCCCGTCGCCTTTGGCGCCATTCAGTGCCGCCTTCATCAGCGCCTGGAAAGTTGCAGCATTAAAATCTTCCGAGAAGAAAATGCCAAATACCTCCCCCATGTCAGAATCCCTCATGGCCTGAATCGCCCCCGCCGGTACGCCATCGCGCAGATACAATAACAGTCTCCAGTCGTCCAAGTCCGCAAGCAGCCGATCCGAGTTCCAGTACATATCCTCGTCTTGGGTATGAAGGGCGCGGAAAAGAGGGAAATTCTCCCTTGTCACCGGTACAATGCCCGGCTCATTCGGCCTTTCCTCCCATTGTGGCAGATCAAATATGTCATTGCAGCTGCGGTCATAAACATATTCTATCATTGTCGACAGCAATACACAAGGACAAATACCCTTTGCGTTTCCGTCAAAACAGCCAAAACAGCAATCTTCACTTCATCAGTTCGTCCGACAGCCGCATGATTTCCGGCGCAAGTTTTTCTCTCTTGCGCTTTACCATGTAGTTGTAAATCGGATACGCCGCAACTATGCCGCCGATGCCTGTCACGCCGACCACAATGCCCGGAATAAAATATTGCTCCCAGCCGGGAAGCATCGTGCAGCACATTCCCACGCCGAACAGCAGGCAACTGATGATCCCCACGATCAATGAGACGACGGCCGCTCCCTTTGTGGCGCTTGCGTCCAGGCGTCGGAGCTGCTCCATCGAGGTTTCCTCTTTTGTCGGGGGCGCGTACTTGTCCCGGATTTTCTTGATCTCTTCCTGCTCTTTTGCGGAATAGGTATAGGTGAAGGTTTCTTTCCTGTCTTCCATGATTCCATTACTCCTTTCAGGATTCTACAGATATTGTAGCAGTCAACTGTTTGAGAAACATTCAAATTATGTTTGAGAACTGTTAATCTGAAGTTTTTTCAGATTCTTATTCGCCCGCCAGATCATATAAACCGCCATGCCGATTACAATGGTACAGACTGCTCCTCCCGTGGCGCCGGTCATGACCTGTCGGAACATCGGGTCGTCGTCTCCGCCAAACTGCGCCAGCATTGCGGTTTCCAGCGAGAGGATGGAAACAAGCGCCGCCACAAAGTTAATTGCCTTGGCCGCTGAGAGGATTGGGCTTTGATGACGTCTGGTTTTCACGATATTGACAATGGCAATCGTGACGGCGTAAAAGGAATAAGCGGCCATGGCGTAGATCAAAAATCCCGGATAGGCGAAACCCCGGTTTTGCTGCACGATAAAGACAACGATTCCGGTAAGCGCCTGATTCATGAACAAAAGCATGATCCCGCACAGCCGGTAACGGCGCAGCTCCGACGCCTCATCCTGCACGTTCAGCCGCCGTACCAGCAGGAAACGCATCACGGCCAGCAGGATGTAATAGCCCGCCAGCGCGATAAACCACGCGGAACGGTACACGATGCCCGATGCCAGCTTCATGACGATATACAGAAGATTTACGAAAAATCCCTGATACAGTGAAACTCCCGCCCGGAATCGCACGTCGGTCATGTATTTTTCGCCGACCGCGGTAGAGCGGAACTTTTTCATCAGCGGGTGATTGGATACGAACTTCCTGACGCCGCCAATCGCTTTATTGATATATATAAATCCCGTAATCGTGACGGTCAGCGCATAGGCTGAGGCCAGGTAGGAAATGTACTGCAGGATTGGATTCTGAATGTGGAACACCGCCACCACGATCAAAGATCCGTAGCCGAAAAGTGCTGCCACAACTGTGGCAAGCGGGGGCAGGCAGAATATTTTTTTAAGGATTTTCCTGAATGTCTCCATCTGCCGTCCTCCTGATCTTTACGGTAAAGGTACTTCCTTTTCCCACCTCGCTCTCCACGGAAATGTCACCGCCGACGATGTCCACCACCCGTTTCACCAGCGCCAAACCGAGCCCGTTGCCCTGCGTGGCATGAGAAGTATCGCCCTGATAGAATTTCTCGAAGATGTGTTTGCCGATCTCCGGCGAAATACCGCATCCGGTGTCCGCCACCCGGACGGCGGCGTAATCCCCGTCGGTTTTCAGCGTCACGGACACCGTGCCGCCGCTCTCCGTAAATTTCAGGGCGTTGGAGAACAGGTTGTTCCAGACGAGGGACAAAAGCTCGTCATCCGATTCCACGAACACTTCTTCCTCAATGTCTGTCTCAATGTCGATCTCCTTTTCCTCCCAGGTGTTTTCAAAATGCAGCAGGCACGCGGCAAGCTGTTCGCCGAGATTGTACCGTTTCGCTGCCGGATAGATCTGCTGGTTCTCCAGCCGGTTCAGTTTCAGAATGTTCGTAATTAAGTCCGCAAGGCGGCGGGACTGCTCGGTGATCGCCTTTGCGTACTCCATCCGCTGCGCTTCCGTCAGACCGGGACTTTGGAGCATTGTCCCATAATTGCGCATGACGGCCAGCGGCGTTTTCAGTTCATGGGACACATTGGCGATGAAATCCGCCCGCAGGGTCTCCACGCCGGAAAGCTCCTCCGCCATGCGGTTAAAACAGTCGATGATGATGTCAAAGCCGTCCTCCCCCGCGATGCCGCGAAGCGGTTCAATGCGGGCGGAAAAGTCGCCGCGCATAAGCTTTTCCGCTCCCTTTATGATCTGACGCACCGGACGCTCTACCATAAACCGGCGGCGCACAGCGTCTATGACGGTACAGAGCAGGCTGAGAAAAAGTACATTTCCCATGGTCAGGGCCGCCGCGGTCCGGATTCCCTTTTCCGTGAAGGAAATCTCCATAGAAGTCTGCATGTTATGAAGAAAAAGCAGCATACAACAGGTGATGATAAACGCGATCAGGAAAAAGAATACGACATAACGGCGTATGGCGGCAGGCAGCCGTTTTCGCCGCGCAGCATTCCGTTTCCGCCGCACAGCATTCTCCCTGCTCATTTCATCACCGCCTTATAGCCCAGACCGTGAACGGTCTTCAGTTCAAACTCACCGCAGGCTTCAAATTTTCCGCGCAGCTTCGTCATGTATACGTCAACCGCTCTCGGCGCAGTATTCGTTTCCGCATCCCAAAACTCGTCCATGAGCTGAGTACGGGTGAAGGTCTTGCCGGGATAGGACAACAGCTTATAGATGATATTGAACTCCCGTGTCGTCAGGGGAATTTCCTCTCCGTCATAGACCGCCGTGCGCTCGTCCATGTCGAGCCGCAGCGCCCCGATCTCCAGTTTGTGGGAGGTAGCGATCTTCGCCCGCCGCAGCAGCGCCCCGATCCGCAGGAGAAGTTCGTCCAGGTCGATGGGCTTGACCATGTAATCGTCGATCCCGATCTGAAAACCCTTCTGCTTGGATGCGAAATCGTCCCGTGCCGTTATAAAGAGGATAGGGATATCCTCGTTCAGAGAACGCACCGTTTTCGCAAACTCAAAACCGTCGATCCCGGGCATCATAATATCGGAGACGATCAGGTCAAAGGTGTTCCCATACATGGCATCATAGGCTTCCTTTGCATCATGGCATCCCACCGCCTGATAACCGCTGCCGTTCAGGAAAGAACAGACCGTGCGGTTCAGATCTTTGTCGTCCTCCACAACCAAAATCTGGAACATAACATACACCTCCATTTTTTTATTATAACACCCAAATGTTAAAGTTTTGTTTGCGTTTTGGCTTTTTCAAAAAAATTCAAAATAATATGCGCCGCATAGATGAAATATGTGTGCGGCGCAAAATCGGCATTTAATGTTTTCCGGCGTTCTTGCTGGCCTCTACACTGGCTCTGGCGGTCTCCCGGCTTCTCTCCAAGCTGGTCTTTCCTATATCCGAGCCGGGATGAACGCCAGCCGGTGTTCCGGCAAACCGCTTTCCCGCCGCCTCTTTCGCCTCCGATTCGCGCCGGTCCTGTTCCTCGTGAAGACGCTTTTTCGCATCCTCCACGGTTTCGCCCTCTCGAGTCAGAAACTGATCCACAAATCCGTCCTCGACTTTTCTGTATGCGCCTACAACGCCGTTCTCGATCTTTTTGTACCCGCCGACGACACCTTCTTCTACCTTCTTGTACCCACCGACAACCGCACCGGCAATTTTTTTGTTTGCCTGTACAAGCTTTGACTTTGCCATGATAAAATCCTCCTATATCTTCAATATTGATTTGCCGTTTTACGGCGAATAACTGTGATGACTGCCGCCGCAGCACTGGCCAAGGCTGTTGCGACGGCGGGAATGATGAGCTTCTTCATGATATGTACCTCTTTTTATTTAAGCCCTTTAATCACGGGAATCAGGCAGAGCAGCAGAACGATTCCCACAATGCCAACGAGGATGCCCCAGACCAGCATATCCCACACCATGACCATGCACATTCCCACGCCGAGGACAAGGGCGCCAAAAATACCCAAAAGCGTCGTCCCGATAGCCTTACCGTTAAAAACGATGGCAGGTTTTCCATCCATCTTTCTGCGGACAAGCACCATCAGAAGCAGGATCGCCGCGCCAACCGCGCCGATCACGATACCCTGCTTAAATGCATTCCACTCTTGGATAAGACTCATGCACATACCGAGAGCGAAGAAAATACCGCCGACCGTGCTCATGACAAGAGTTACAAAGTTTTTCTTTTTCATTAAAACGCACCTCCGTTTTTTCCGTGATCTCTCACTTGATGGCAGTATTGTACCGCCGGAATGTTTGTGGAAAGTTTGCGTTTTGTTTGAATTTTATTAAATATCTGCAGATTTTTACAGATGGGTCATTTCCAGAAAAAGGGAAACAGAGATCTCAGAACAGAGAATCTGAGTGTTTCCGGACAGTCTAGCCTGAAAAAAGTATTTTCAGGCTTTTCAGGCTTTCATTCAGTTTTTCCAGGTCAACCCTTCCGTCCGACAGTACCGACGTAGATTCCAAAGTGATCGTATTGTCATAGCCCACGCGTTTTAAATCTGCTCCCAGCTTTTCAAAATCTATTTTTCCCTCGCCGGGATGCAGAACATATTTTAATTTTTCCCACTCCTTAAAGCCGCCGCAATAATCGCTGATGTGAATATGCTGCACGGCCCCCTTCCACAGCCAGCCATACCCGCCGGAAAACACGGTGTCAAGCTGGTCGTGGAACTTGGCGAATCTCACGTCCAGCGTAAAGGCTGCGCCGGGATCCACATCCGCAAGGCTTCTCAGGTGGGTCAGGGGATCCTCCCGATTGCACACGACATTTTCCACTGTCAGAAGCAGTCCGTACCGTACCGCTGTTTCCTTTAACAGCACATACTGCCGTATATTGTCCTCTATATGGCCATCCGACGGCAGGCCGCCCCACAGATGCAGAACCAGCTTTTCCGCGCCCAAACGCTGCGCCAGCCTGCAGTTGATCTCAAACAGTTCCAGCGCCCGCTCATTGTCGCCTTCCTCGCCGCGGCTGATCGCTTCACCGATCCCTTTATCCGCATGGAGCACCGGGATCTGCAGATTCATTCCGGAAACTTCCCTGGCCACTTCTTCCCACTCAGGATACCAGGAATCATACATTAGGAACTCATACCCGTCGCACTTTATTTTTGGCGTTATTTCATGCAGCAGACGGTAATCTCTGTTGTTTTTCCCCGTGATCAATGCCCCGGTAGAGCACAATATCCTTCTCATCGTCCATACTCCTTTTCCGGTATACGGTTTTCCCATGAAGCGATTATAACAGACTTCCGGGCAATTGTGTTCAGCCAATCCAGAGATTTTTTCTTTGTCTGCGGGAGTTTTACCGGCATATTGACGAATATGACACCCGCTGCCGCATGGCCGCCGTCAATACAAAAGAAAGGAGGCTGCCACTGACAGCCCCCTTTCTTTCTCTTTTACTCTTTCGCCTCCTGCAGCGCGGTCCGAAGACTGGTAAACAACTCACTGTAGCATATCGTCCCTTCCCCCAATCTCACCACCGTACAATAGAGATCCAAAGGGATCTTCTGCCCTTCATAGTCTACACATTCGCCGTTGTGCGAAAGAATGTTTCGGGCGATCTCCTTTGCGTATTCCTCATCTTCACTTGCGGTGAGAAGTGCAAACTCATCGCCGCCGATCCGAAACACAATGTCATTCTCTCCCGCCGCGTTTCCCATCCGCTGCAGGGTTTCCAGAATTGCCATATCCCCTGCCTTATAGGCGATATCGTTGATGCGGATCATATATTTAATATCGCAGCATACAAAATAACAGTTCTTTCTGCTCTTAAAAAAATCATACAATTCACTGATATCAAACTTCATACCATTTTTCATATATACATCTCCTGACTCCAAAGGCGTATTCAGCCTTGGGAAAAGTTCCAAAGTCCGGTTTTGCTCCCGGAATTTGGAAGGTGAACAGTTCCAGATCTGGCGAAACGCCCGGGTAAAAGCCTCATGACTGGAATAGCCAAACTTCAACGCCACCTCCAGGATACTGATTTCAGGACATTCCACCAGGAGCCTTGCCGCTTTCGTCATTCTTCTGCGGATCAGATAGTCCCGCACGGAAATATGATTCACAAAACGGAAAAGTTTTTCCAGAGTAGATTTTGAACAATAGCAGATTCCGGCAATATCCTCCGCGCGGATATCTTCCTCCAGGTGTTGTTCCATATATTCCAGCGCCTTGGCTAAAATCTCCAGCTTGTCCATCCTGTCTACTCCTTATCATCCAAAAAACGACTGATCAATCGTAGTTTCAATATATCAGAATGCCTTTTGGCTGTCTTGATATTTTGGGTAGATATTTTTGCCACAAAAAAACGCCCTCTGTATCAGAGGACGCTTTTTGTATCAGCCCATATTGTCAATCCATAGCCACTACTTCTCTGTAAAATTCGGTATAATCCGTGCGCTTGTCTTTTGTGAACTGTATCGCGGTTCTGGGATGCTGATTCAGAAGTCCCGTCATCAGATACTGCAGATCATATCCCCAGACCGTTCCCTGCGCCTTCAGCTTGCTGATATGTTCGTCGATAAACTGAATGGCAGGAAATACGTTATACTTGGGATTCCGCAGAAAGCCCAGAAGCAGCTCCATTGCGCAGTTGCCGGCGCCCCTTCCCATGGACGAATAGGTCGCATCCAGCCAGTCCACGCCATCCCCCACTGCCTCAATAGTATTGGCAAAGGCAAGCTGCTGGTTGTTGTGGGCATGGATTCCAACCTTTTTATTATATTTTGCGGCCATGTTCAGATACAGATCCGCCAGGCGCGCCACCTGTTCCGGATACATTGCCCCGTAGCTGTCAACGATATAAAAAACATCCACCGGCGCCTGTCCCAGCATATCGAGAGCCGCCTTCAGATCTCCCTCCTGCGCGTTGGAGATCGCCATGATATTACAGCTGACCTCATACCCCTTTTTCGCCGCATCCTCGATCATATCCACCGCAGCGGGAATGGTATTTAAGTAGGTTGCCACACGGATCAGGTCGATGGGGCTGTCGGCACGGTTGATAATGTCCGTCTTGTAATCGGTCCGTCCCACATCCGCCATGACGGCAATCTTCAAATCCGTATTGTTGTCGCCCACAATGGCGCGGATGTCCTCATCATTGCTGAATTTCCACTTGCCAAACTTGTTGACGTCAAACATTTCTTTGGAAGCCTTATAGCCGAACTCCATATAGTCTACGCCGGCCTTGATATTCGTAAGGTACAGCGCCCTTACAAAGTCGTCATCAAAATAAAAATCATTTACCAGTCCGCCATCCCTCATGGTGGCGTCAATTACCCTGACACCCGGACGATATGCCATCAGATTCGTAATCTCCTTCATGCTTTTCCTCCCCGGCAGACCTTTCACCCTGCCTGTTTACGCATTTCCCGCCAGATCCGTCAAAACCCGGTAGAAATCGGGAAAATCCCTCTTTAAATGAACGGGCCTCCCTGCCGCATTCAGGAAACAGTGCTCTGACCTTCCCTCACAGACAAGTTTGCCCGCCGCATTCTCCATCTCATATTTCAGCTTCAGCCTGACGCCGTTAAACCCCTCCACCGAGACTGCAATCCGGATCGTCTCCGGAAATGTGGTAGTCTGTTTATACCGACACTCCACAGACACGACCGGTGAAACGATCCCCAAGGATTCCAGCCTTGCCAGATCCCAGCCGGTTCCATCGAGGAATGCTACCCGCGCCTCCTCCATCCACCTGATGTAATTGGAGTGGTGCGTAATCCCCATCCTGTCAGTCTCATAATACTGAACCCTGTGTTCGTACCTTCCGTCCATAACCTCTGCCCTTTCGCCGCTCCTCACAGCCTTTCACCGGGCCGCGCTCCCTTAGAATATCTTCGGCCCGCTGTACCGCCCTGTCAGCGTCAGGGTAAAAATGCCGGCGGCGGGACTTGAACCCGCACGTTGTTGCCAACAACAGATTTTGAGTCTGCCTCGTCTGCCATTCCGACACGCCGGCATTTACAGCTTTTCCTGCAACAAGGCTTATTTTATCATAGAAAAAGTTGCTTGGCAAGTGCCATTCCGCACAATTTGGCGCTGAAGAATAAAATTATCGTTTCCTCTTTTCGATCTCAACATTTCTCCCATGGTAGATGCAGCTCTCCGTTGCCTATAACACCCCCTGAGACTTACAGTTTAAATTTCCCGACTTCTGTAGACAGCTGGCCGGAAATCTCCTTGTTGGCATCGGCCTCCTCGTTAATGCTTTCCATGCTCTGCGTCAAGTCGGATGAAACAGTCGTCACATTGACAACGCCCTTTGCGCTTTCTTCCACGGCGATATTCACGGACTCTACAGCTTCCTTGATACTGTCTATATTTTCCCGGAGCTCTTCACTGTCCGCCGCAAACTCCCGCATCACATCGCTGAGATGCCCTACATCGTTCTGATAGTTCCTGCTGTTTTCCAGAAGCATCTCATATCCTGCCATAGCCGTCTCATCCAGGAACTGAAGCATCCGGCCTGCCTCCTGGGCCAGCTCATTCACCGCAGAGATCACCTCCTGGCTCACATTCTGGATTTCCGCGGCCGCTTTCGCGGAATTAGCCGCCAGGGATCCGATCTCCCCTGCCACTACGGCAAACCCTCTTCCCGCTTCTCCGGCCCTGGCCGCCTCGATGTTGGCGTTCAGCGCAAGGAGGCTTGTCTGGTCTGTGATATTGATGATCTCGGCCGTCAGCGAATTGATTTGCTCCACCGCCTTGGAGCGCTGGATCCTTTCGTTCACCTTCTGAGACATCTCGTCCGCAAGGCTGCCCGCCTTCTCCTTATCGCTCTGCGCTTTCTCATAAACCTCACGCACCCTCTCCATGGTGAGCTGCGAACTGTCGCTCTCCTGGGAAGCCTTCTCCGCAATATTTCCAACCGTATTGTTGATATTGGAAACAGATTCATTCACCTGATACAGGGAAGCGCTTGTTTCTTCCATGGCAGCGCTCATCTCTTCCATGGTGGAGGAAACGTCCGAAATATTATCCCGGGCGCTGACCAGGCTTTCCGCCACGGAATTGGCAGACGCCTCTAACTTTCTGGAATCATCGGCAATACCCAGCATGATCTTCCGTATGTATTCCAGCATGGCGTTCACGTTCCCGGCGATCAGCTCCAGCTCGTCTCCGGAACTGATATCAAGCTTCTGGGTCAGGTCGCCCTCATTGTTGACAAGGTCATATATCTTCTCGTCTACCTTCCGCAGACTCTTCACGATCCTGCCCACGATCAGGTTCAGAAGGAGCACAGATAATATGATGCAGATCACGCTCAGCTGCATGATGCTGCTCCTGGCGCCCTCGATCCTGTCTTCCACATAGCCTGCGTCATAATCGCAGCCCAGGATCCCTGTCACGCTCCCGTCACTGCCATAGATAGGCAGATATGCGGAGATCAGCGAACCGTCTTCCGTCACGTCGATGTAATCCTGAATATATTCATGGCCGGCAAACACGTCCGCCAGTTCCTGGTAAGATGCCTCAAACAGCTCTCCCGGCACTGCCTGCCCGCCTGTTGCATCCGTGTCCACGCCGTAATATACATTTTTGCCGTCATCCGAATACAGCGTATACAAAAACTTGATCCCGCAGATTTTCTGCACCTGGCGGAGATCCGTCAACAGGCTTTCATAGGCTTCGCTCCCCTGCGTTCCTTCCCTTACCCCTTTCAGCAGATCTCCGTCCACCGCGGTCTGCGCCACCGCCGCCGCCATCTGGGCCTCCTCCACGCCCAGGGCGATCATGCCGGATTGGATGCGAACGTACGCATTTCCTCCCATGAGCAGGCACATAACCAAAACCAAAATGCTGGAAGGTACAAGCACTTTGTAACGAATGCTCCACTTTCTTACTTTTTTCTTCATTTTTCCTCTCATTCTTCCGGAAATCTTCCCTTCAAGTTCCGGCTCTTCTGCTGCCCATGCCGTCCGGCGATCCTCTTTTTTCAGCCTTGACCATGTACAACTTTACCATATAGACTATATCACAATTATGAAAAATCGTCAATTTCATTGTCGGAGGCCCAGCAAAACCCCTTCAGACAAACTTCATCTCTACCGTAAGGTGGCTGCTTCCCACAGCGACAACCTCCGCCACGCTCCCCACAACCAAAGGCATCATAGGCGGCTTATGCCCGAGATCCACATCCGTCACCACAGGTACGCCCTTCCTGCCCGCCACCTCCAGCACGGCGTCAATGTGATCCAAATTCATTACAGGCTCCCCGTTTGCCGGCCTGCCGATGAGAAATCCCTTTACATATTGAAACCATCCGGCTTCCTCCAGCTGCCACATAGCACGGCGGATGGCAAACACATTCAGATCACAGGCTTCCAGAAACCATAAAATCCCATCCTCCCGGTAGCGTTTGATAAACTCCGCCACCCGGTCAAAGCGGGTTCCCGCAAGATTCGCCAGCACATCCAGACAGCCGCCCAGAAGCCTTCCCTGAAACCGGACGCTTTGGACAGGTTCCCTGCCCATAAAGCAGTGCATGTCCAGCTTTTCCGTCAGATGATAAGGCGCGAGCGGATGTTCCTCATCCCGCAGAGATTCCTTTTCCCAGAGTCCGTAGCTTTTTACCGTCCTCCGCTTTCCTGTCAGGATCTCAAGGGCGTCCCGAAGGGAATCATGCAGCGTTGTCATGTGAAAGGATGCGGCGCAGGGCCCGTATACCGACGCGGTATCCGCATGTGTGGCAAGAAGAAGGGTCAGATTCGTATTGTCAGAATAGCCCATAAACCATTTGGGCTTCGCCTCCGCAAGGCTATCCAGATCCAGGTATGGGAGGATCTCACACATCAGCTCCCCGCCCCCGCAGGAGATCAGGCAGTCCGAGGCTTCACTGAGATACATTTCCATGAACTCTCTAGCGCAGTTTTCCGGCGTATTGCTGATACCGACCCCCAGCGCCGCGCGGGCGTTCGGTCCTTCCAGCGTCCGAAATCCCATTTCCCCAAACCGCGCCAGAGCGGCTTCAAACGCGGTCCGGTACGGCTCGGACGCGCACCCGAAAGAGGGCGCCGGAAACCCTATCGTCCCTCCCGCGGGTAAAAAATGCGGATACTTCATGGCTGTTTACTCCTTTTCTGTCTTGCTTTCCCCCGTCAGCCTGTCAAATATCTCAAAGCAGTCAAAGGTCGCGAAATAATCCTTCGGCGTCTCCGCGCGGCGGATCAGTTCTACGGCCCCATCCTCCTTAAGCAGAAGCTCCGCGGACTTTAACTTGCCGTTGTAATTGTATCCCATGGCATAACCGTGGGCTCCGGTATCGTGGATCACAATATAATCTCCGATCTCAATCTCCGGCAGCATCCTGTCTATGGCGAATTTATCATTGTTCTCGCAAAGAGAACCCGTCACGTCATACAGATGATCGCAGGGCGCGTCCTCCTTCCCCAGCACGGTGATATGATGGTACGCCCCGTACATGGCGGGCCGCATCAGGTTCACCGCGCAGGCGTCCACGCCCACATATTCCTTGTAGGTATGCTTCTGATGGATCACCTTCGTCACCAGCGCGCCGTATGGTCCCATCATAAAACGGCCCAGCTCGGTGTAAATGGCAACGTCTCCCATCCCCGCAGGCGTCAGCACTTCCTCATATACCTTCCGCACGGACTCGCCGATCACCCTGATATCGTTGGGCGTCTGATCCGGCCGATAAGGGATGCCGATCCCGCCGGAAAGATTGATGAACGCAATATGCGCCCCGGTCTCATCCCTCAGCTTTACCGCCAGTTCAAACAGCTGTCTGGCCAGCGTGGGATAATATTCGTTGGTGACGGTATTGCTGGCAAGGAACGCGTGAATGCCAAAATTCTTCACGCCTTTTTCCTTCAGGATCCGGAAGCCCTCAAACATCTGCTCCGTGGTAAATCCGTATTTTGCGTCTCCCGGATTGTCCATGATATCCGTCCCCAGAGAGAAATATCCGCCCGGGTTAAACCGGCAGCTCAAAGTCTCCGGCAGCCTGCCAAGTATCTTCTCCAGAAAAGAGATATGGGTAATATCATCCAGATTGATGGTGGCGCCCAGCTTTGCCGCCAGTTCAAATTCCGCGGCCGGCGTGTCGTTTGAGGAGAACATAATATCCTTCCCCTCCAGGCCCATGGCGTCGCAAAGCATCAGTTCCGTGTACGAAGAGCAGTCGCACCCGCATCCGTATTCCCGCAGAATGTTGATCAGAAAGGGATTGGGGGTTGCCTTCACCGCGAAAAACTCCTTGTATCCCTTATTCCATGCGAACGCTTCCTTCAGCGCCTTCGCGTTTTCCCGGATCCCCCGCTCATCATAAATATGAAAGGGCGTGGGGTAGGTCCTGACAATTTCCTCTATCTGTTCTTTTGTCACAAATGCTTCTTTTTTCATTTTGATCTCAGACTTCCCTTTCCTCGCTGTCGTTTTGCGCTGTGACGGATCTGCGCTTTTTTCCCGCTACCTGTTTTCTATCTGCCAGTCAATAGGCGTTTCCCCGTGTTCCTCCAGAAACCGGTTGGTCTTGCTGAAGGGCCTGCTCCCGAAGAAACCGCCGTAAGCCGACAGCGGACTGGGATGCGGCGCTTCCAGAATCAGGTGGTGGGGATTGTTCAGCATCCGTTTCTTTGTCTGGGCCGGTCTGCCCCAGAGAATGAATACAATGGGCCTGTCCTGCCGGTTCAGTGCCAGAATGGCGGCGTCCGTAAACTCTTCCCAGCCCTTTCCCCGGTGAGAGTTTGCCTGATGGGCCCGGACCGTCAGTACCGTGTTCAACAGAAGTACGCCCTGCTGGGCCCATTTTACCAGATATCCGTTGTTGGGGATGTAACAGCCCAGATCGTCATGAAGCTCCTTATAAATGTTAACCAGAGACGGCGGGATCTCCACATCCGGCTTTACGGAAAAGCAAAGCCCGTGGGCCTGTCCTGTATTGTGGTAGGGATCCTGTCCCAGAATCACGACCTTCACCTTACTTAAAGGAGTCAAATGAAAGGCGTTAAAAATATCGTCCGCCGGCGGGAACACCTGGGCGGTATTGTACTCTGTCCTGACAAATTCATACAGTGTTTTGTAATAAGGCTTGCCAAATTCCCCCTTGAGTTCCCCAAGCCAGTCGTTGGTTATCATTGCCATCGTCCTACACCCTTACGCTTACGCCTCTCTCCCGCAGATATTTCTTTACCTCGCGGATCTCAAGTTCCTTATAGTGAAACAGTGACGCCGCCAGGACCGCCTCTGCTTTCGCCTTTACAAGCGCGTCGTAGAAATGCTCCGGCGCTCCCGCGCCCCCCGACGCGATCACAGGGATATCCACGGCCTCCGCTACCGCCTTCGTCAGCTCCAGGTCATACCCCTCCTTCGTGCCGTCCGCGTCCATGCTGGTAAGCAGGATCTCGCCCGCTCCCAGGCGCGCCGCCTTTTCCGCCCATTCCACGGCGTCGAGTCCCATATCTACACGTCCGCCGTTCTTAAAAATATTCCATCCGCTCCCATCCGCTCTCCGCTTTGCGTCAATGGCCACCACCACGCACTGGCTGCCGAATTTGTCCGCCGCGTCACGAATCAGCCGCGGGTTCATGATGGCCGCGGAATTGACCGCGATCTTATCCGCGCCCTCTCTTAAAATCGCGCGGAAATCCTCTACCGTCCGGATTCCCCCGCCTACGGTAAAGGGAATGAACAGGCGCGCCGCCACCTCTCTGACCCATTCCAGCTTTGTGGCCCGCCCGTCGGCGGAAGCGGTAATATCAAGGAACACTACCTCATCCGCGCCCTCTCTGTCATAGGCCGACGCCACGCTTACCGGGTCCCCGGCATCTTTCAGATTCACAAAATTTACGCCCTTTACCACCCGTCCGTCCTTTATGTCAAGACAGGGAATCACCCGTTTTGTGTGCATCTACCCTTCCCCCGCAATGGTGATAAAATTTTTCAAAATCCGCAGACCCACATCGGAACTCTTCTCCGGGTGGAACTGACACGCAAAAAGTCTGCCCCGCTCCACGGAAGCATGAACCCGGACCCCATAGTCCGTCGTCGCCGTGACCACAGATTCCTCCGCCGCCTGAAGATAATAGGAATGCACAAAATACACATAGGATCCCTCCGGCACTCCCTGGAACAATCTTCCCGGCCTTGGAAATTTCAGGTCATTCCATCCGATATGAGGGATCTTCAGATCCTGTTTTTCCGGAATCCGAAGCACCTTTCCCTTTAAGACGCCGAGCCCTTCCACACCGGGACTTTCCTCGCTGCTTTCAAACAGAAGCTGCAGCCCCAGGCAGATTCCAAGGAACGGCTTGTCCTCCCGCACACATCGGCGGATCACCGGTACAAGTCCGTACATCTTCAGCTTTTCCATGGCGTCTCCAAAGGCGCCTACACCGGGCAGGATCACGCCGTCCGCGCCAAGAATTTCCTCCGGATCTCTGGTCACAGCCACCTTCTGGCCCAGAAAGAGCAGCGCCTTTTCCACGCTTTTTATGTTGCCCGCATCATAGTCGATGATCGCGATCATACCTTCAGTTTGTTCCTCCGTCAATAAAACTTCCGTCCGTCAGCTCGCTCTCCTCGGGGAGTTCATCTTCCATAGCATCGGGCGCCTGCTGCGGTTCATCCAGAACGGACGCAGACGCATCCCAGGATCCAAAAGGCTTCCCCTGCACAATCGCTACCACCATCTGTGTGTATTTATAGTTGCTCCTCACCGCCGCGATCTCTTTTGCCTGCGCCTCCGTCAGGCCGTATTTTTCGGAGAGGATGTTTAAGATCGAAGCATATCCGGCAGCCACCTCGTCACCCGCATTCCAGCTTACCGCGTAATCATACAGCGCAGGATAGTTGTTGACAGTCTGGATCAGGCTGTCCAAAGCCTCCACCTCTTCACCGGCTTCCGCAAACATTTCATACTCGCTGAGCCAGAGCCGGATATACAGAATGCTCTTTGAAGTGCCGAACATGATCTGTTCCGTCTCATTTAAGTCCTTTCCGAAAAGATTCTGATAACAGGTCTGATAATCCTGCGCGTAATAAGCTTCCTTTGCCGTTTTTTTGTCTCCGAAATCCACGGAGGCATTGGCAAAGACCACGATCAACACTCCCAGAGAGGCACATACCACAAAGATCGGGATGACCTTTTTCGGGGAAAGCTTTTTCTCGGGGATCAGCGGCTTAGCCTCAGGCTCTTTTTTCGGTTTCTCAGGCTTTGGCTTCTTTTCCTTTTTGGGTTTCTTCGCCTTTCCTTTCCCCTTTCCCTTTCCGTCCTCCCCGTCCTCATCCTCCTGGGCGTTCACTTTTTTAACCTTTTTCTTTTTCTTCTTTCCGGCCTTTTTCTCGTTGTCCAGATCATTCAGAATATCCCTGTTTTCATTCGAGAGACGAATATCTTCGTTTTCCTCTTCCTCATCTTCCTCCGTGAGCATTTCAAAAAGTCGGGACAGGAGCCCTTTCTTTTTTCTGCCGGTTTCCTTCAGTTCCGGGAGAAGGTTCTCAACATTATCCCCGTCGATATCAACAAAATCCGGAAAGGCAGAATCTCCGCCCTCACCGGAGCCGAGACCGCTTTCGTCAACATCCCCGAAAAGACTGTTTATGTCGAATCCCATGTCGCCGGTATCATCGCTGTCGGCTCCCGCCGTATCCGCCTCCGGGATTTCCATCCCGTCTAACGCCTGGGCTGCCGTCCCGTCAAAGCTGTCAGGCAGCTCTCCCAGCGGCTCGTCTGCCAGATCCGCCAGATCTGCGCCGGGCTGGGCGGACGTTTCCTCTCTGTCCGCCAGCTCCGCCTCAGACACAATCGAATCCAAAATATCCGGATCAAACAGGCCGTCCTCGTCGTCCTGTATCGTTTCTCCCGCGGTCAGGCCGGGGGCCTTTGCTTCTTCCTCTCCGATCCCTGTCCCGGCTATCGCTCCTGCGGCGGCCTTCGCCTCCTTTACGGCTGCCTTCGGTGCGGCGGCTTTTTCCGCCCTTGCGGCTTCCTTCGCCGCTTTTGCAGCTGCCCTCGCCGCTGCCTTTTCCTCTTTTGCGGCTGCCCTCGCCGCCTTTTTTGCGGCTGCCTTTTCGCGGCGCAGCCGTTTTTTCTCATCGGCCTGTCTGCTTTTTTCGTCTTCGCTACCGGACGCCTGCTCCCCTTCCAACGGCTCCCCAGCATCCGCTCCGTTCAGCATCGCCACAATCTCATCATCGACGGCCTCGTTGTTGTCAGCCTTTTCCAGCATGGTCTGAATATCCATCAGATCGCCGTCATCCGTATCCTTCAGCATACCGAGCAGATCATCATCGGGAAAGTCGCCGGAATCGTCCGGCTGGGAAAGAGAATCCTCCGCCTCAGCTTCTTCGCCGCTCGACGCCAGCAGCCTTTCGATCTCATCCTCCGACATCGCGCTGACGGCATCAAGATCCGGCGCGCCGTCCCACCCGGAAGAGATATCGGCCTTTTCCGCCTCTTCTTCCAGGTCCTCGGTTTTGGCCCCGCTCTCATCGAAAGCTTCCATCCCCACCGCAGCTTCCTCGGTGGGAATCTTCTCTTCCTCTTCGGAAAACCCTGCCAATTCCGCGGCTGCCTCGTCAAATTCCTCGACATTCCAATCCGCTCCGCTCATCTCCTCAAAAGAGGACGGCAGAATATTTTCCGGCAGCGGCTCTTCCTCCATCATCTCAGTCAACAGCTCTTCTCCGGACAAAGCATCCTCCTGAAATCTGTCGTCGGAAGAAATTTCTTCTTTCTCCGTCTCCGGCTGCGCCTCATTCATCATATTCTTTAACAAACTGTCAAGATAATCTTCCTGTGAAGGCATAACGACTCCTCCGCTTCTCTATAATCCAATTCCGCTCACATTTTTTGTTTCACACAAAGCTATTTTATCACAGCCGGTCTATCCAATCAATTGCATTCTCGCTTATTCCAACACCTTTTGACACCAGATCTGTCGGAATCTGACATAATTTTTCGTTTACACGGTACAAAAAAGCCTTCTGATTGTACGCGGCAATCTTTTCAAAGGGCAGCCGTATTACTGTGGGGAACCCCATGCTCACGCCCAGCTCCAGCAAAAGCAGCCTTCGGTTCACCGTGCCCTGGAGCCATTTTGTGTAACGCTTCCAGTCATCAAGATATCCGCTTTCGTCGTAATGCCCGGCGTACACGTTGTTGAGAACCATCGGACTCCCGCACTGGCCGCAGCTTCCCAGACCTGGGAGCTCCTCCCCCAGAATCCCGTCCTCCCAAAGCTTCTCAAACAGCTTCTCCAACAGATCGGAATCTTCTCTGTCAAGCGGCCAGATCTCCCCCGCGCAGCCCTTTTCGCATTGCTTTCTCTCGATTCCTCCGCAGGCCGCCACAAATCTGCCGCCGTCAAACACATTTCCCAAGCCTTCTCCCACAGAAACAGAAACCACAAAATAGTTCTTTCCCTTCAGCATATCGGCCAGCTTTTGAAACGCCGGCCTTCCGCAGGAGGTTTCCGGCCTGTGCGCGCAGTATGCGCCCCATGCGGGAAGCAGCCAGTTCAGGTCCCGGCTCTGCAGCAGTTCCCTGCCCCTCCGGAACTTCACATCCTCCCTGACCGCGCAGGCAGGGTCAAATTCCTCGCCCAGCCCTACCAGCACCATCTCCGCCTGCCCGATCCTGTCTCCGATTTCCTGTGTTTCCACGCCGCATTCCTCCATAAATCGAAAAAGCCGGGAAAACTCCCAGCTTTTTCGGAAAACTTATCTGTCCAGATGCCTCTCTTCAACAAGCTTATCAACTATTTTAACCAGGTTTCCTATCTCCGGCTTTGACAGCTGTGCGTCAGCTCCCAGCGCCTCGCCTTTTCGTTTCATCTCCTCGTTCACCAGAGAGGAGAAGATGATGACGGGAATGTCCGCTGTAGCGTCGTCGGACTTTACCAGCTTCGTCAGCCGGTGTCCGTCCATCTCCGGCATTTCAATATCCGTGATGATCACCCTTACATGATCTTTTAAAGTCCCGTCCGCCTTGCACTGTGTGATCACATCGTAAGCTCTCTGGCCATTCTCGGTATGGATCAGGTTGTCGTATCCGGCCTTTTTCAGGGAGTCCACGATCAGCTTGTTCAGCAGCGGGGAATCCTCCGCGATCAGGATCGGCACATTATATCTCTTTCTCTCTCCAAGGGAATCAATTTCCGATACCTTAAGCCCCGTCTCGGGATTGATGTCGCTGACGATCTTTTCAAAGTCCAGTATGATAATCAGCTTATTGTCCTTCTTGACGATGCCTGTGGAGATACTCTCGTCTGTGGTGGAAATGGTCGCGTCCGGCTTGATGATATCTCTCCAGGACACTCTGTGGATCCCCTGTACGCTCTCCACATGGAAAGCGATATCCAGCTTGTTGAAATTTGTGATGATGAACAATCCGTTGGGCTCCGACTCGCCCCGCCCAAGGCAGTTCTTCAGGTCAATCGCCGTGATCATGGTATCACGAGGCATAAAAATCCCTTCAATACTGGGATGGGAATTGGGGACGGGCGTCACAGTCTGATAAGGAATGATCTCTCTGATCTTAGCCACGTTGATTCCATAAGAGTTTCCCGCAAGCGTAAATTCCAGAATTTCCAGCTCATTGGTTCCGTTTTCCAATAATATTTTCGTATCCATACTTCCACCTCGCTGTTTTCGTCAGGTATCGGACTGTGAAAAGGCACTGTTCATCCTTTTCCAATCATTTATAGACATTGTACCATACCTAATTGGAAAATGAAACAATTAACTGAAATTTTTCAAAGATTTTCATTCCGTATGGTCTCCACAATATTCCTTCTGTTGATCTTTCCCATGGAATAATGCATGATTCCGTACAGAAGAAGCGCCACAGCCGCCGCAGAAAGGGCACATGCCTGCAGGGGCGGCCGGTAATCCGTCGCGATCCCCGCCGAAAAAATCACATAAAACCAGAACGACAGCCCCAGCCCCAGCGGAATCCCAAACGCCAGAGCCTTTCCCACATAAAACAGGCCCTCCAGCCAGATCATGCGCCGAAATTCCCGCTTTGTCATCCCTACGGCCCGCAGCATGGCAAACTCCGGCGCCCGCAGCTCCAGATTGGTGGTGATGGTGTTGAAAATATTGGTGATTCCGATCAGCGCAACCACCGTGATAAACCCGTACAGCAGAATGGCTGTCAGAAGGTACGCGCTTCTTTCCTCCCGGTAATCGGCCTGATAGTTGCGTATATGGAGCGGATATTCCTTCGTCTGCATCCGCCGCACTTCCTGTTCTACCTTTCCCGCATCCTCGCACTGAAGGAATACCTCCGCATCCGCGACCCCGCCTTCCTCGAACATATTGTACAGTTCATCCATCATCCTGTCACTTACCGCCAGAACCAGCGTATTGGTCGTGACCTTCTCCAGCGCCATGAATTTCCGGTCTGTCTGGACCAGGACCGGAATCTCCGTCTCCACGGTTCTGCTCCCGTTTTCATCCTCCTGTGTTTTCTTCAGATGCAGAATCTGTCCGGGCCGAAGCTTCGCCACAGAACCCTGGTAAACGCTGTGGCCGGTATCCTCGCTGTATTCGTGCAGGCTGTAGCGCGCATAGACAATCGCCTTATCCTGCGCATCCTCCACATCGACGCCCACGCTCTTACAGTACGCCCCGAATGCCTCCTCGCCAAGGGAATAGATATGAATAAACCCGTCTCCCATCTGCCCCCGCGTCTGGTGAAACCGCTCCAGATAATCGTCCGTGAGATCCAGCTTGTCAAAATCCGTTGTCACAAGAATCCCCCGGGAAATTTCCGCTTTGCTGACCCCTTCCAGCCCCGCGATCTTAAGGGCAGTGGCATAACTGTCCTCCCCCATGAGGCCGACGGTCATCTGGTAAGACATATTCTGATAGTTCATTCCCGACGCCGTCTGGAGCAGCTTCACAAAGGTGGACAGTCCGATAAAGACCGCCACGCTTACAACAATGGAGATCACCGTGGTACGGTACTTCCTTCTGGCGCGCCGCAGATTGCGGTATGCCACTTTCCCGCCGACGCCGAACACCTTTCCGATCAGGCGGGGACATTTCATCTCCCGCTTTCCGATCCGGATACTGTCGTTTGCGCGAATGGCGCTTAAGGGTGTAACCTTTGAAGCTTTTTTCGCCGACTGCCGCGCGGACAAAAAGACGGTCACCGCCGCCAGCGCCGCCGCTGCAAAGATCGCGGGGACGGAAATGCCGAACACCATGGGAAGGCCCATGGCGTCGTCCAAAAGTCCGCTGATCCCCTTTACAAGGATCACGGAAGCGCCCAGACCGCTTAAGATTCCAAGGGGAATCCCGAACATTCCAAGATAAACCGCCTCGTAGTATACCATCTTCCTCTGCTGTGCGGAGGTGGTCCCCACGGATGCCAGCATGCCATACAGCTTCATTTTCTCTGTCAGGGAGATCACAAAGCTGTTGCGGATACAGAATACGCTGGTCACCATGATCACCGCAACGGCCAGCGCCGCCATGCCGTACATCATTCTCAGGGTACGGCTGGAAAACCGGAACAGCTGCCATTTGATCAGTTCGCTCTGCTCCTTGACATCCTCCGAAACCCCAAGGAGGCCCTCCGTCACCTGATCCGCGTGTTTTAACCCCTGTTCATTATAAGTGGCATAAACCTCAAAGGTGCCCTCCCCGCCGGACAATTTGATATCGTCCCCGCCCAGGTACGTAAAGGCGGAATATCCCGGCGCATACCGGTTCTCCACAAAATATTCCGGGCGCTCGACGATACCGACCACCGTATAGGTTTTGGTAAAGGAAGGCTGCAGGGACTCCTTTTCATAAGTGTAGGGAGTCCCCTGATCCAGCAATTTCCCGCCGGACCGTCTCTCTCCCACCTGAAGCGTCAGCTCGTCTCCCACCTGAAGATCCACCATCCCGTTGTAAAGGATATGCCGGCCGATCACAAGCTCGCTGTCCGTCTCCGGCATTCTCCCCTCCGTCAGCCGAAGGGGCATGGCTTCTGCGCCGGCCTGGTCAACTGCCCTGATATAGAGATAAGGCTTATCGGGATTTTCACTTCCCTCCAGCCAGGCATACCCGACCTCACGCACAGGCACCGCCTTCTCCACATTTATGTTTTCCTGGAAAAACCTGAGATTTTCATCGTCCACGCCGGTAAACAGATAGTGATAGTCTCCCTCCTGCTTTGCGTGGGCGATCAGACTCTCCCGCATACTCTCCGCAAGACACGCCACGCCGGTGATCAGCGCCGTGGCAAGGATCACCCCGACAATGGTCACAAGCGTCCTCTTGCGGTTTTCCTTCAGGGAACGCATACAGCACCGCTTCAAAACATTCATTGCCGCTGCTCCCCCTTCCCGCCGATCCTGCCGTCTTCGATGGTCAACACTCTGTCCGCCTGCTTCGCCAGCTCCAGATTGTGGGTAATCATGATCACAGTCTGATTGTATTTCTGGTTGGAAAGCTTTAACAGCTCCATGATCTCGCCGCTGGCGCGGGTGTCAAGATTCCCCGTGGGCTCGTCCGCCAGCAGTATGGCAGGTCTTGTGATCAGGGCCCTCCCGATGGCGACCCTCTGCTGCTGTCCGCCGGAAAGCTGATTCGGAAGAGAATGCATATGCCGGGAAAGCCCCAGCGTCTGGGCCAGCTCCTTTACGGCCTGCCGGTCCACCTCCCGCCCGTCCAGTTCCAGAGGAAGCGTCAGGTTTTCCTCCACATCAAGCACCGGGATCAGATTGTAAAACTGGTAGATCAGCCCCACCTGCCTTCTCCGGAATACCGCAAGCCTGTCGTCCTTCATTCTGTAAATGTCATTGTCTTCGATCAACACCCTCCCGGAGGTGGGCCGGTCCACGCCGCCAAGCAGATGCATCAGCGTGGATTTCCCGCTTCCCGAGCTTCCCACGATGGCTACAAACTCTCCCTGCTCCACGGACATTTCCGCATCGTTTACCGCGATGATCTGATTGTCTCCCGTCCCGTAGACCTTGAACAGGTGCTCCGTTCTCAATATCTCCATTTTATCCGTTTCCTTTCCGCATCCTGCCGGCCTGTGCCACGGTTTCCTCCCACCGCTTTATCCTATCTTTCTCCGCGTTATTTCTCCTTTTTTCCGGCGGCTGCATTTTCTATCTGGAAACAGTATAGAAAACGAAGATGACATTTCAGTGACATTTCAGAAACTTTATAAAAAATACGGTTCCCCTCTCCGCATCAGATTCCACCGACACGGAGCCGTTCTGCTGCTTCAGGATCTCCTTTGTCAGCGCGAGGCCGATTCCGACACTGTCCTTTCCGGCCGTAGTCCCCCGGTAAAAGCGTTCAAACAGATGCTTTTGATCTTCCTCCGGAATCACTTCGCCCCTGTTTTTCACCGTTACCATGGTGTAAACGTCATTCTCCTGTGCGCCGATCTCTACCTTACCGCCTGGCTCACTGTGCTCCACGGCGTTTTTCACCACGTTCAGAAATGCCTCCGTCAGCCACTGTCCGTCTCCTAAAATCTGAATTTCCTCCGGTATCTCCCGCCGCAGTTCCACCTGTCCCAATTCCGCCGGCAGTTCCAGGCGGCTGCACACCTCTTCGATCAAAGCGCTCAACTGCAGCGGTTTTCGCTCCAGCTCCACCACTCCCGCATCCAGCCGGGACAGCTTCAGCATAGCCGTCACCAGCCAGGAAACGCCTGAAATCTGACTGCTGATCTCCGCCAGGAACCGTCTTCTGGTGTCCGCATCCATGTCCTCATTATCAATCAGGTCATCCACCAGCACCGTCACGGAGGTAAGCGGCGTCTTCAGCTGATGGGAGATATCCGCCACAGAATCCGCCAGCGCGCGTCTGTTTGCCGCCGCTCTCTCCGCCTGTTCCCGGAAAAAGACGGTCAGCTTATAGACCTCGTTTTTCAGACCGCTGAGTTCATCGTCGGCGTTTTCCTGGATATCCAGCTTATAGTTTCCCCTGACCAGCTCCTCCATATAACCGCATATCCCCTGAATCCGCTTCTGCCGCCTTGCCAGATAGAAAAGCATACCTCCTATAAACGCCGCGCCGAAAACCACAGCCGTCAGATTCAGCCGCCGCTGAAGGACGCTCACCTGCCGTCTCGAACCGTAAAAAGCGATCTCCGACCCGTCCAGAAAAGCCCCATACTTCTGCAAAAGCATCCTGCCCCTTCCCTCAGGGTCGCTTCCGTTCAGCACCGGAATCACATCCTCTACCCTGGCTTCCGGATAGGCTTCCTGTACGCTCCCGATCAGTGTCGCCAGAGTCGACTGATATTCCCGGTTCCATGCGGCGCGGTATCCTGCCACCGAAAGATTTATGGCAGCCAGAGCGAGCAGGCAGACCGCTGCAAAGGCTGCCGTCAGTTTTTTCAGTTCCCTGTTCCAAACTATCTTCAAACCATTTCCTCCATCCGCTGCGCTTATAACTCCTTTTCCAGACGATATCCCATCCCCCGGACCGTGGTGATGACGCTGCAGTCCTCGTCCCCCAGCTTCTCCCGTATTCTCTTCATAGTGACGCTGAGGGTATTGTCATTTACAAAATTGTTGGAGCTGTCCCAGATGCCCGCCAGAATTTCTTCTCTCGTAAAAAGCTTCCCCGGGCAGGCCATCATGGCGGACAGGATCCTGTACTCCAGCTTTGTAAGCGGAATCTCCCTGCCACCGCGGCAGACCTTTCCCGTCTCCTGATCCAATGTAATATCCCCGCATTGTAAAATAGCGTTCCCCTTGCCGCTTCGGCGCAGTACGCTCTTTATTCTGGAGACCAGTTCCCTGTTGCGGAACGGTTTTACGATATAGTCATCCGCCCCCAGATCCAGCCCCTGCACTACATCGCGCTCCTGTTCCCTGGCTGTCAGGAAAATGACAGGAACGTCGTTTTCTTTTTTCACACGGCGACAAAAATCGAAACCGCTCCCGTCGGGCAGCATAATATCCAGCAAAATCAGATCCGGCGATTCTTTTTCCGTCATCCCTTCCGCTTCCCGCAGGCTTCTCGCGGTCTGTACCCGATACCCCTCCTGCCGGAGCAGATACTCCAGTCCCAGAATAATGGCTTCATGATCCTCCACGAGCAAAATTGTCATTCCATTTTCCTCCTGCCAAAAAGACCTTTCTCCGCCGTCCTTTTAGCAGAGAAAGGTCTTTTCATTTTCACAGCTTGTACCCTCAAAACCGAACATTGAATCTTCTCTCTTTCGACATTCCCATTCCTCTTGGTTAAGCTTACGATTGATTAGTA